>NZ_AONC01000039.1 GCF_000585215.1 Imhoffiella purpurea
CTGACCACTTTCGCCACGACGAAGCCTTCTCTCGTTGTTACAGAAGCTCAAAGCATACCCTCGAAACGACATCATTTCGAGGCCGCACCCCCTCCGAGAAACGGCGCAAGCCGTGCATCAGCCGCAGGCTGGTGCCCCCCTGAAAGGCCGTGACCGCGAAAAAATCGGCGCGCCATAGCGCGTACAGGACCACCTCCTGAAGAATTTCCCTCAGGACCTGCTCCTCGCGCCAGGCATCGGTCGCCGCATAGTCCTCGAGTCGACGGCGCAGCAGATCGATCATGACACCAGCTCCCGCTCCATGGCATCGATCGCCGCCCGCATCCGGCGATGCCGGTACAGCGGACGCAAGGCATCCAGCTCATCGCGGCCCAGCGACGCCATCAGATCCGGATCGATGCGCATGTCGTGCGCGAGCTCCTTGGCTCCCGGCCAATCCCGTTTGAGCAAACAGAACCGGTCCAGCAAGGCCCGCAACGGCCGAGCCACCAGCGCCGTCTGCCCATCGATCACGACCCGCTCGACCGCCTCGAGAAAGAACCCCGGATTCACCGCCAGCGGCCAGAACCGAAAGGTTCCGAGTCGAGGAATCTCGTATTCCTCGCGCCGACGGCCCGGAAGGATGCCGAGCGTCATGGGAACCGCCTCCGGAATCCAGCCGTGAAAGCTCAAGGCCGACTCCAGAGACACATAGCAGCCCGGCCGCAACGCCTGAGCCACCACGAAGGGATGCGCCAGCTTTCCGGACACCGAGGCGGCCAAACGATAGCGCCCCCGCCGCAGCCGCATCAGCTCGCCGCGATGCAAGGCCCGGTTGACCAGGTTGTAACGCCGCTGCGCAGTGCCATCGAGCAGGCGCGCCAACTGCCCCTCGGTGAGGATGCGTTCAGCCCAGCCCGCGGCAATGATCGATTCGGTCAACGTCTCCATAAAATGCAAGATACTTTCATCGAATGAAAGTTTCCAACATTTTATCGAATCTTGGATCGACCCGAACAAACCACAGAAACTCAAAGCAATGCAGAGGCTTCTGCTCGCGGTTATGCTCAGCTCCATACAAGTCGCAAGGAGGTCGGAAATCATGGAGGCAACAGCAAGCTACTGGTGTTATTGGGGCAAGGCGGACCAAGAAATCGAAGGCCCCGTGAAATGGCACCCCTTCGCCTACCACTCGCTCGATGTCGCCGCCGTCGCCTCCGCATTCTGGAGCCGATCCCCCGCCGTCAGACGCACCTTCGCCGTCGCGCTCGATACCGAGGAATCATCGCCTCAGCTCCTCCCCTGGGTCCTCTTCTTCGTCTCGCTCCACGACATCGGCAAGCTGCATGCGCTCTTTCAGGTCAAGTCGCCTGACATCCTGCCCCTGACCTGGCCCGAGCTCTCCTCCTCCAGATTGATCGACACAGCGCTGGGGCACTACGACCACGGCAGGGAAGGGTTTCGTCTGTCGATCGAAGAACTCCACAGCTGGTTCACACCGAGAAGCCGCCGGGCCAAGAAAGCCTGGGTCTCATGGCTCGCCCCCGTGACCGGACATCACGGGGAGATCCCGGAGAATGACGACCTACTTCCAACCGATTATGCCGATACGGCGATCAAAGCCCATGATGCCAATGCCCGCCAAGCCTGGGTCGAGACTTCGACCGAACTCTTCCTGCGAAGCGCCGAGCTGACACTCGAAGACCCGCCCCCGGCATGCAACGCCGAGGCGAGAAACCTGATCGCGGGATTCTGCAGCCTGTGCGACTGGATCGGCTCCAACGCGGACGTCTTCCAGTATTCGGCCCCGGGGCCTTCTCCAGCGGAGTATCTGGAATCGCGGCTCGAGCAGATCGCCAGGGAAGACATCCTCCAACGCTTCGGCCTGATCGCCCCTGCGCAGCCCTATCGAGGACTGTCGGCGCTACTCAAAGGAAACGAGCACCCGCGCGGAGTCCAGGTCATGATCGACCGTCTCCCGCTCGATGCGGGACTGACGATCGTCGAGGCGCCCACGGGCAGCGGCAAGACCGAGGCGGCCTTGGCCTATGCCTGGCGCCTGCTCGAAGCCGGACTCGCCGAGTCGATCGTCTTCGCCCTGCCCACCCAGGCGACCGCGAATGCCATGCTCGGGCGCTGCGAGACATTCGCCGAGACCGCGTTCGGGCGAGCGAATCTGGTTCTGGCCCATGGTCACAGCCGACTCAACCGGGAATTCCAGCGGCTCGTCGATACCGGCTCAAGGGCAGCGACGGAACAGGAGCCCGAGGCCAGCGCCCAATGTGCCGCCTGGCTCGCAAGCAGCCGCAAGCGGGTCTTTCTGGGTCAGATCGGCGTCTGCACGGTCGATCAGGTCCTGCTCTCCGTGCTCCCGGTCCGGCACAACTTCGTCCGGGCATTCGGACTACACCGCTCGGTGCTCATCGTCGACGAGGTCCATGCCTACGATGCCTACATGAACGGCCTGCTGGTCGAGGTGCTCAAGCGCCAAAAGGCGGTTGGAGGAAGCGTCATCCTGCTGTCGGCGACACTGCCCGCTAGAATCCGATCCAAGCTGCTGAGCGCCTGGGGTACCGAAACGATCGCGGAGCAGGCCGCCTATCCGGCCATCTGGAATACGACCGCGCTGGCCGAATCCGACGCCCCGCTGCTCTTGCCCGATTCGGAGCGCCCATCCCAACGCACCATTTCGATCACGCTTTCCAAACTGCCGGGCGCTCGGCCCGACGAGGCACTGATCCAGCGCATCCTCCAAGCGGCCCAATCCGGCGCCTTGGTCGGCATCGTCATGAATACGGTCGACGACGCCCAGCGGCTGTGGATTCGGCTTCGCCAGGAGGCCCGGAAGATCCAGACGCCAGTCGACCTCTTCCACGCCCGCTTCCGACTCAAGGACCGGCAGCGGATCGAAGAGACCGTGATCGAGCGCTACGGGCGCATGGCTGAACGTGGGTCTGGACACATCCTGGTCGCCACCCAGGTCATCGAGCAGAGTCTCGACCTGGATTTCGACTGGCTCATCACCCAGATCTGTCCGGTCGACCTCCTCTTCCAGCGGATCGGACGACTGCACAGACATCTGCGCGACTGGCGGCCACCCGGCTTCGAGGAGCCGGCTTGCACGATCCTGTCCGTTCAAGCCGAGGACTACGAGCTGCAGGAACTGATCTACGGCGATGCACGACTCCTGTGGCGGACCGAGTCCATGTTGTCACAACACCAACGGATATCTTTTCCGGAGGCGTATCGGGAATGGATCGAGCCCGTCTACGAAGAGGATCCCTGGGACGAGGAGCCCGAGCAGGTCTACGGCAAACATCTGGCGTGGCGAGACGATCAGACCGAGGCAGAAAAGAAAGCACAGCGCCTCACGACCATGAACCTGACTCAGTTTCGAGACGACGACGAGCGTGCCACCTCGCTCACCCGCGACGGAGAGATGAGTCTCTCCGTTCTGCCACTCAGAGAAGACGGTTGCCTGTTGGACGGTGAAGACCCGGGCCAGATGGACGATCGCGCCAGAGCCGAGGCCATGATGCTGAACAGCCTTCCCGCGCCCAGCAGTTGGAACGATAAGCAGCTCGCAGGCCATGATCGCGATGAGGATGGCCGAATTCGGCTGACGCTGCAGAAGGATGGAGAAGAGCGCTGGAAGAGTCTCGACGGGGGACTCTGCTACACCACCGAGCTTGGCCTGGCGAAGGGAGAAACGGCGGACCTCATGGATCCGCCGTCAGAGACACCCCGCTGAAGCGGGGAACAACCCAAGCACCAATGCCACTCGGACATCACAACTCGGATCATCCCTCGCTAAACGCAAGCGAGGGAACCGAAGAGAGTATAGCCTAGCGTCGTTTTTTACGAACATCTCAACTCTTGCTATATTTTCAAATCTGGCTACACTTCACCTCAACGTGTACTACCGCTTGGTGATCGTCATCATGCTTGAGCTGGTCAAGGCCCTAAGAGAGTTGGCAGTCGAACTTGGCCGAATGGGCCCTGACGGGATCGTCGCACTTAGATTGATGACCAGACTTGTTCTGCTGATTTTTATATTTTCCATATTGCCAACAACCCTTTATCTACTGCTTTAGCCTTCCGAGACTCCTGCCGAATTCTCAGCATTCGCGTCGATTAAGGAAACGAACATGGACCTGTTGGAAGCACCCTGGATCCCGGTACGAGCCAACAACGGAAGCGGCGCCTTCCGATTGCTCACCTACCGGGAACTGCTCTGCACGGACGAAGACTGGCAGATCAGCCTGTCTCGGGACGACCTGGAACTGGCCTGTCTGCAGCTCCTGATCTGCATGACACAAATCATGTTCCTCCCCACCGATGACGATGCCCTACTGGAACGCCTCGATACGCCGCTCACGCCAGAGGAGTTCGAAGCAGGCATCTCACCCTGCCGGGACTGGTTCGATCTCGATCATCCGACTCAGCCCTTCATGCAGACCCGCGGGGTCGTCGCCAAGGACGTCACCCCCATCCAGAAGCTCCTGATCGGGCTGCCGGAAGGGACCAATCACGCCTTCTTCAACGCCCCCGGAGAGGTCGGAGCGATCTCTGCACCGATCGCCGCCATCGCACTCTTCCACCAGGCGACCAACTGCCCCAGCTTCGGCGGCGGCTTCAAGGGCAGCCTGCGCGGCGGTGCGCCCATCACCACGCTCGTCGATGGCAGAAACCTGCGCGAGCGGGTCTGGCGCAACGTGTTGATCCCGGAATTCATTCGCAAGGACTTCCCGGATTGGACCCACGACCCGACCCGGGATCGCCCCACCTGGATCGACCCGATTCGCGAAAAGGAAACCATCCACGCCAGCCAGATCGGTCTCGCTCGTGGACTCTTCTGGCAGCCGGCCCATGTCGAGCTGGTGCCCGCCGGCGAATCCGGCGTCTGCGATCTGCTCGGCATCGAGGCCGGTCCGCTCTACACGGGCTTTCGCAAGGAGAAGTTCAACTTCACGCTGACGAACACCTGGCCCCATCCGCATGGCGTGCTCCACATGAACCTCAAAAAGAAGGCGCTGGAGATGAAATTCGCCTCCTTCACCACGCAGGCACCTGCCTGGACGCGACTCACCGAAATGGTCATTCGTATCGATGGCGCCAAAGGTGAAGGCAGCCGGCCGGCCGCACCCATCGCCCAAGCCAAAACGCTGGCGGCAACGGATAGCGAAAGACGACCGCTTCACCTGATCGTCGGCGGCTACCGCAACAAGCAAGCCTCGGTTCTGGAACGCCGCCATGAACTCATCACCTTGGCTGCGGGCTGGGATGACGATGAAGGGCGACTGAAGGATCTGGTCGAGTTAGGCCTGTCGGCCAAGAAGACCCTTCGCGGCAAGCTCTACTTCGCCTGCCAGGGCTATAAGGACAAGGACCTGCCGGGCATCGGCGTTCCGCTCCACGAAACGGGAGAGCGGCTTTTCTACGCCAGAACCGAGAGCAAGATCCTGGCGACCTTCTCCAACCGGGCCACATTCGACGACTGGCGGGATCGGCGCTCGATCTATGTCGACAGGCTCGCCGCCGACTGCCGCGGCATCTTCGATGAGCTGACCGACCCCTATACCATGAAGCCCGAGCTGATCCCGATCATCGCCTGGGCGCGCCGCAGCCTCAACGCCGATCTCAAGAAACTCAAGGAGGGCAAATGAGCACCGAAGAGACGGATTTTGCCGCATACCACGCCCGTTTCAAGCGTCTGCCCAAAGGCGCGCAGGCAGACCTGCGACGCGTCGCGGAGCCGGACGACTTGAGGGATACGCCTGGACTCTACCGCCTGTTTCCAGGTGGAAGACCATCGGACCAGGAAGTGCAGGCCGCCTTCTTCCTGCCCTGGTGCCCCAAACTCGCCACCGGCACCAGATTCATGGCGTTGTGCGCCGATCGCATCTCGGAAGAGCGAATCATCCAGATCGCCCGCGCCAACCCGCCGGACGACCTCGTCGCCTTGAGACGCCTCGTGATGCAACTGCATCCCGACGTCGGCTGGCTGGATCTGGCCCCGCTCGCCTGGTATTGGGGCAGGAAGAAGAAAGGACCGACCAAGCGCCGCTTCATCGAAGGCTATTACATCGCCCTCCACAAGCTCGATCAGGGAGACAAATGAATGACCGCCAGGAATTTCGTCAATTTCCACGTCCTCATCTCGCACAGCCCCTCCTGTCTCAACCGGGACGACATGAACATGCAGAAGACCGCCATCTTCGGCGGCAAGACGCGGGTGCGCATCTCCAGCCAGTCGCTCAAGCGCGCCTTTCGGTTCAGTCCCTACTACGCCGAGCAGTTCAACCGGTCGGTGCGGACGCGGCGCCTACTCGACGCGATGGCGGCTGAGCTGCGCGAGGCGGCCGAATCCGCCGAGCAGGGGGACGCGCTGGAGCAATGCGCATTGTTCGCAGCCGCCATCTTCGAGGGCAAAACGAAACCGGACGAGATCAAGAAATACGAGCGAGCCAAGAGCGGCCACATCGAGACCCAGATCATTCCATTCAGCAAGGCCGAGATCGAGGGCATCCGCCAACTTCTGACCGAGGCCGCCGCCAAGTCCGAAAAGGGACGCATCGACTACCTGAAGACCGAGATCCAGCGTCTGGAGCGCGAGCAGCGCGCCCATATCGACCTGGACGTCGCCCTCTCCGGACGCATGGCCAACTCGGATCTCGTCTATCCCGTGGATGGAGCGCTGGCCGTCGCCCACGCCATCACGACCCACACGGTGGAGCCCCAGGACATCGACTGGTTCACCGCCGTCGACGACCTGACCCAGGATGCCGGCGAAACCGGCGCCGGACACCTCAACACCCAGCAGTTCTCGGCGGGCGTCTTCTATCGCTATGCCAGCCTCAATCTGCGCCAGCTTCAGGTCAACCTGGGGCTGCTGTCGCGCATCGACGCCGAGGAGACGGCGCAATCGCGCGCCCGCGCGCTCGAGGTCGCACGCCATGTCCTGCATCTGATCGCCACCGTGGTGCCTTCCGCCAAACAGCAGTCGTTCGCCGCGCACAACCTGGCCGATTTCGTGATCGTCAGCCTCGCCGACCAGCCCGTCTCGCTGGCCAACGCCTTCGAGGAGCCCATCGAGCGGGACTGGAAGCTCGGCGGTTTTCTCAAACCCTCCATCGGCGCCCTCGCCGACTACTGGACGCGCGTCAACGCCGCCTATGGACTCGACGAGCAGGCACGGGCCTTCGCGCTACGGAACGGTGTCCAGCTGGGCGGCCAAGAGGCCATGACCTCGATCGCCGATCTCGAAAACTGGCTTGCCGAAGACGGCCGAGCCTGAGGCGAGCCATCATGCCGAGCTATCTGATTCTCAGACTCGACGGCCCTATGCAGGCATGGGGAACGCACACCTTCGAGGACTATCGCCCCAGCAATCTCTTTCCGACCCGTAGCGGGCTGCTCGGTCTCCTGGGTGCCTGCCTCGGGCTGGACCGAGCCGATATCCAGGGCCTCGAGGCGCTTGCAGAAAGCGTCGAATTCACGGTTCGACTCGATACCGGCGCCCCGCGTCCCGGAATCGACAAACTCGCCTCCAAGCGCGGCACCAAGCTGTCCGACTACCACACCGTTCTGGATGCCCGAAAGGTCGACGGATCCACGAACAGATATCCCATCCAGTCACAGCGTGAATATCTCTACGACGCCGCCTTCACCGTCGCCATCGGATCCAGATCCGGCGCCCGATTCGGCCTGGACCGCATCGCCGAATCGCTGCGGCGGCCCTACTTCACTCCGGTTCTCGGAAGACGCTCCTGCCCGCTCGGCCGCCCCTTGCTCGAACGCCCGGACTGCATCGATGCCGCGAACGCCATCGAGGCGTTGGCTCGAATTCCTCCCGCAGAGGGGCTCATCTATTCCGAGGGCGAGCTCGTCTCCGACCGCCCGACCTCGATCCGCGACGTTCCCCAGTACGGCCGTCATCGCCAGTTCGCGAACCGCCGCATCTATCTGCATCGCGAGGAGGAATCCTCATGATCCTGAGCCGCGCCGAAATCCCCTGGTCCGAGACGCGCAACCCCTATGATATGCACCGTGCCATCTGGCGGCTCTTTCCCGGCGAAGCGGCGGAATCACGCCGAACGCAGGATCAGCCGCGTCAGGGATTCCTGTTCCGGGTGGAGCAGCATCGAGCCGGCCGATCGGCCCAGGTTTTAATTCAATCCAGACGCATGCCACAACCCGAGGCATCCATGAATCTCATCGGTAGCCGAGAGATCGATCCGCAACCATCGCAAGGCCAACGGCTCGCCTTCATTCTGACGGCGAACCCGATCAAGACCATCAAGGATCGACAGATAGACAGCAAGCCAGGAAAGACTCGCGATACCTGCCGTGTTCCGCTGATCACCGAGGAAACCCAAAGATCCTGGCTGATACAGAGACTCAAGGATGTCGCCGAAGTCGAGGTCGTCTCCGTTACACCGCATCCGCCCCTTTACTTCCGCAAGGCCAACCGAGGCGGAAAGGTTCTCTGTGCGACCTTCGAGGGGCTCTTGACGGTCCTCGATCCGAAGGCGCTCGTCGCGCGACTGGAGAACGGCCTTGGTCCTGCCAAGTCGCTCGGCTGTGGTCTACTACTGGTGCGCCGGATCACGCCTTAGCTATAGAAGTCTCGGATATCTTGGAATGACTGGAGGGCGATACCTCGTTTTCCTTGCCCACACCAACTGGCCAGGTCGATCAGATCGAGGTCACCGCATGATTCATTGGAGTGACGCAGATGCAAGCCATCGAGTTCGAAACCCTCGTGCAAGACCAATCCATCCCGCTACCAGAGTCCACGACCCTCTCGACCGGGCAGCGTGTGCGAGTCGTGGTGATGTTCGACTCGGCCACCAAGGTGGATCAGCCTGCGGCGGACGACGACGCGCTAATCAGGCTCGCACGCAATCCGCTTGTGATCTCCGACTTCGTTCCCCTCTCGCGGGACGAGGCCCATGCACGATAGCCCGTTTGTCGACTCCAATCTCTGGCTCTACGCCTTTGTTCTGAGACCAGGCGAGGAAGCCAAGCATGCTCGCGCCCTGGCACTGGTGGAGACAACGACCCGCTACGTCATCAGTACGCAGGTGATCTCCGAGGTCGCGGCAAACCTGCTGAAGAAGGCCGGCATGGAGGAAAAATCTCTGCTGGCCGTCATCGAGGGGCTCTATCGGCGTTGCCAAGTGGTCCAAACCGATCTGGAATGTCATCGCACAGCCAGTCGATTGAGGAGCGAACATAGCTTCAGTTTCTGGGATAGCCTGATCGTTGCAGCAGCGCTGGAGGCCAACTGTCGTCGGCTCTATTCGGAGGATATGCAGCACGGACAGGTCGTCGACCACAGGCTGACGATCATGAACCCCTTGCTCGCGGAAACCATCTGATCGGAGCCAGCCACTGCTCATAGCGCTTGAGCACTGGCCGGCTCAACAAGGAATTGCACTGACTCCTCTATGCTCCCCCCACTCAAGCCCATCGCCATGAAGGAACGCATCTCGATGATCTTCATCGAGTACGGCGAGATCGACGTGCTCGACGGCGCCTTCGTGGTGATCGACAAGACCGGCGTGCGCACCCACATTCCGATCGGCAGCGTCGCCTGCATCATGCTGGAGCCGGGCACGCGCGTCTCGCACAAGGCGGCGGCGCTCGCGGCACGGGTCGGCACCCTGCTGGTGTGGGTCGGCGAGGCGGGCGTCCGTCTCTATGCCTCCGGTCAGCCGGGCGGGGCGCGCTCGGACCGGCTGCTCTATCAGGCCAAGCTGGCGCTCGACGACCAGGCCAGACTCAAGGTGGTGCGCAAGATGTACGAGCTGCGTTTCGGCGAGAAGCCGCCGGAGCGGCGCAGCGTCGAGCAGTTGCGCGGGATCGAGGGGGCGCGGGTCAAGAAGACCTACGAGAACCTGGCCAAGAGGTACGGCGTCACCTGGAAAGGTCGTCGCTACGATCCTTCCGAATGGGACAGCAGCGACCTGCCCAACACCTGCCTGTCCTCGGCGACCGCCTGTCTCTACGGCATCACCGAGGCCGCCATCCTCGCAGCCGGCTATGCCCCGGCGGTCGGCTTCATCCACACCGGCAAGCCGCAATCGTTCGTCTACGACATGGCCGACATCGTCAAATTCGAGACCGTGGTACCGGTGGCGTTCAAGATCGCGGCCCAGGATCCGCCCAAGTCGGAGGCCGAGCGCCGGGTGAGACTGGCCTGCCGCGATGTCTTCCGCCAGAGCAAGCTGCTCGGCAAGATCATCCCCATGATCGAGGAGGTGCTGGCCGCCGGAGAGATCGCTCCACCCGAACCGGCACCGGAGGCGGTCGCCCCGGCCATCGACGACGGGAAGCCCCTGGGCGATGCTGGTCATCGTCACTGAGAACGTCCCGCCCCGACTGCGCGGCCGGCTCGCCGTCTGGCTGCTGGAGATCCGCGCCGGCGTCTATATCGGCACCCCGTCCAAGCGGCTGCGCGAATTCATCTGGGCTCAGGTGCAGGAAGGTGTGGAAGAAGGCAACGCCGTGATGGCCTGGAGCACCAACACCGAATCCGGCTACGATTTCCTCACCGTCGGCCCGAACCGACGCATCCCGGTCGATTTCGACGGCCTCCGCCTGGTCAGTTTCCTGCCGCCCAATGAGCCACAGAACGATCTTTGACAATCGAGAACCATCCCCTTTGAAAAGGGGGATTTTTTTGGTAGATTTCTTCTCGTCTGATTTCCACATGAAAATCAGATAAATACGGGAAGTCCGTTCCCCGCGCCTGCGGGGATGAACCGGTGCGCTTGTCTCGCTGCTCTCGCTGTCAATCCCGTTCCCCGCGCCTGCGGGGATGAACCGCAGGCGCTTGACCTCGACGCGATCGCCGATCACCCGTTCCCCGCGCCTGCGGGGATGAACCGATTCCGTGATCCGCGCCTATCCGCGCTATCAACCGTTCCCCGCGCCTGCGGGGATGAACCGGATCAGATCGAATTCATTTCAATGCATCGGCACCGTTCCCCGCGCCTGCGGGGATGAACCGGCGAGCGCCCGAGCACGCTGGCGAACAGCTCGCCGTTCCCCGCGCCTGCGGGGATGAACCGCCATCGAAGCAATGCAAAACGGCCATCGAGTCCCGTTCCCCGCGCCTGCGGGGATGAACCGATCCGACTCTCGCTGTTTTGCTGCATCCAGATCCGTTCCCCGCGCCTGCGGGGATGAACCTGCAATACCCGAATCCGTTTTGTCCGGGATCGCCCGTTCCCCGCGCCTGCGGGGATGAACCGTTCATCCTCGAATACATGGTTGAACCTGGATTCCGTTCCCCGCGCCTGCGGGGATGAACCGGTGCATGCAGGACGCGCGACGCCGGTGATTTGCCGTTCCCCGCGCCTGCGGGGATGAACCGCTGGAGACTAGAGAGCTGTATGCGTTTGACGACCGTTCCCCGCGCCTGCGGGGATGAACCGTCCAGGCATATGCCGCCTATATCGAGTCGATCCCGTTCCCCGCGCCTGCGGGGATGAACCGTATGTTGTGCTCGTCGAGGCTTGTGCGTGACCCGTTCCCCGCGCCTGCGGGGATGAACCGACGGCAGCGTTTCAAAAATCTTGGCCGTAGTACCGTTCCCCGCGCCTGCGGGGATGAACCGATTCTGAGTAGATCACCGTCTTCTTTGGTTAGCCGTTCCCCGCGCCTGCGGGGATGAACCGATCGCCTATTCAGCCTGCCTCGTATTCGGCGTCCGTTCCCCGCGCCTGCGGGGATGAACCTCCATATGCGGCCTCAGCGCTCTGAGGTATGTGCCGTTCCCCGCGCCTGCGGGGATGAACCGACCTCTTCGCCTGGCTCTTGGACCTTCTTCAGCCGTTCCCCGCGCCTGCGGGGATGAACCGTAGGCCAGGCCCGCGGGGATGTCGAAGCTTGCCCGTTCCCCGCGCCTGCGGGGATGAACCGTAGTATGACTGAATCTGATTTTTTAGAGGAATCCGTTCCCCGCGCCTGCGGGGATGAACCGATTTCGCGGTTGCACGGGGTCCTGTCTGCAGACCGTTCCCCGCGCCTGCGGGGATGAACCGTCAGGTTGCCGGATGCGCTGTGCGAGCAGTGTCCGTTCCCCGCGCCTGCGGGGATGAACCGTGCCCCCAGAGCCTTCGGTAGGTCGTGCACCCCCGTTCCCCGCGCCTGCGGGGATGAACCGGGCCGCCGGACCGGCATTACCTGGGCCGAGGCCCGTTCCCCGCGCCTGCGGGGATGAACCGGTCAGGGGTAGGCTCAGAATCAACAGAATGACCCGTTCCCCGCGCCTGCGGGGATGAACCGCCATGAGTGCACCTATGGCGGTTGTCCGTTGACCGTTCCCCGCGCCTGCGGGGATGAACCGCCAGCTGAGTGAGAGGGATTCGCCCCAAAGGGCCGTTCCCCGCGCCTGCGGGGATGAACCGAAATCGATGATGCCCTGGAGGATGTCCATCAGCCGTTCCCCGCGCCTGCGGGGATGAACCGTCCTGGGCCTCTGGAGTGAAGGCAAGACAGAACCGTTCCCCGCGCCTGCGGGGATGAACCGGTCGCCTGGCTCTTCTCTGGCCTGGCTCACGGCCCGTTCCCCGCGCCTGCGGGGATGAACCGGTTCATTCCTGGCTCAACGGCGATGAATGGAACCGTTCCCCGCGCCTGCGGGGATGAACCGGATTATTGTGCTCCGTTTCACCATCTGGACAGCCGTTCCCCGCGCCTGCGGGGATGAACCGGTCCAACTGATCCAATGCCTGCGCGGCGTCCGCCGTTCCCCGCGCCTGCGGGGATGAACCGACCGGCTCTCCCGGGACGATGTCCCCGATGCGCCGTTCCCCGCGCCTGCGGGGATGAACCGACCGGGAAAACGGCCGTGAACACCGAAGGAGTCCGTTCCCCGCGCCTGCGGGGATGAACCGTTGTAGGGCAGCAGCCGATCCTCATCGGGGCCCCGTTCCCCGCGCCTGCGGGGATGAACCGGTATTTGAACATCACCTTCACCAGTGCCCTCACCGTTCCCCGCGCCTGCGGGGATGAACCGCGAGTGCCCGAGCACGTTGGCGAACGGCCCGCCCGTTCCCCGCGCCTGCGGGGATGAACCGGTATGATCGCCAGCGAGCGCACCTTTGATGATCCGTTCCCCGCGCCTGCGGGGATGAACCGTCACGACGGCTACATCCGGCCAGGTCGATCTGCCGTTCCCCGCGCCTGCGGGGATGAACCGATGAAACCGTCTCAGTCGTAACCCGTGATGGCCCGTTCCCCGCGCCTGCGGGGATGAACCGTGTGACCAAGTCGTGACGGCGATGCGTAACGCCCGTTCCCCGCGCCTGCGGGGATGAACCGCGGAGACCTCGACCTGCTTGACGTCGGCTTTGCCGTTCCCCGCGCCTGCGGGGATGAACCGCATGAGCACCACAACAACCACCGAGCCGGCGACCGTTCCCCGCGCCTGCGGGGATGAACCGGACCCTGGATTAGCCACTATTGTCCTATACGACCGTTCCCCGCGCCTGCGGGGATGAACCGGCGCGGCTTGAGCGACTCAATGAACTCGGGGACCGTTCCCCGCGCCTGCGGGGATGAACCGGTCTTGGCTTCGCTGTGGACGACCTTGCCGCCCCGTTCCCCGCGCCTGCGGGGATGAACCGTTGTCCACTCGGTTGAGGAGCCGATCGCGCCGCCGTTCCCCGCGCCTGCGGGGATGAACCGGTCTACGACGTCCTGCCGGCAACAGCTCCGGCCCGTTCCCCGCGCCTGCGGGGATGAACCGACGTCGTCGTTCTCCATGCTGGTCTGGCTGACCCGTTCCCCGCGCCTGCGGGGATGAACCGTAGTCAGTTGCCGGCGGCATAGACAGCCATGACCGTTCCCCGCGCCTGCGGGGATGAACCGGGTCCGGCCAGACCATTGCGACCGCAGATGAACCGTTCCCCGCGCCTGCGGGGATGAACCGGTTGGCAGGCCGGGATCGATCCGAACGCTCTGCCGTTCCCCGCGCCTGCGGGGATGAACCGGCGTTGTATGCGCTGTATCGAGTTCGGGTGTGCCGTTCCCCGCGCCTGCGGGGATGAACCGACGCGACCGACAATCTGGATATGGAACATGCGCCGTTCCCCGCGCCTGCGGGGATGAACCGTCCTCGTGAACCTCGCCGGCGCGGGTCAATGGCCGTTCCCCGCGCCTGCGGGGATGAACCGGACCGCGGCCTCGATGTGCGCCACTGCAACGGCCGTTCCCCGCGCCTGCGGGGATGAACCGCTGACAGAAGAGGGCGAGAAAGCGGCGACGGACCGTTCCCCGCGCCTGCGGGGATGAACCGATCGAACGCCATCCGGACCTCGTCACTCGCCACCGTTCCCCGCGCCTGCGGGGATGAACCGTCGAGGCCCTTATGCCGATGCTTCTCCAGAGCCCGTTCCCCGCGCCTGCGGGGATGAACCGATCCTGCCCTCGGCGGCCGTCACCGACGCGCTCCGTTCCCCGCGCCTGCGGGGATGAACCGCGCGGCACGGTGCTGATTCCGCCCGGTGTGCACCGTTCCCCGCGCCTGCGGGGATGAACCGTGATGACCACAAAGACGAAGCCCAGATCGGCGCCGTTCCCCGCGCCTGCGGGGATGAACCGCCCAGCGATAAACACCGCTTTTCGTGATACAGCCGTTCCCCGCGCCTGCGGGGATGAACCGGACTGGCTGGCGTTCGCCGAGATCTACGGCATCCGTTCCCCGCGCCTGCGGGGATGAACCGGGACGAGAGTGCCGCATGATTGCACGAGGAACCCGTTCCCCGCGCCTGCGGGGATGAACCGGATTGGAATAGCCGGACCACTCGTAAAGGGTCCCGTTCCCCGCGCCTGCGGGGATGAACCGCCGACGATGGTCCTCGTCCGAGAACTCGTACCCCGTTCCCCGCGCCTGCGGGGATGAACCGCCAATTGAATTGGTATTCGCCGGCCGGGGCGCTCCGTTCCCCGCGCCTGCGGGGATGAACCGCAGAGGCCCGAGTCGGACATGACGCTGCCGGACCGTTCCCCGCGCCTGCGGGGATGAACCGGCCCTGATCGACGCGCTCGAACTCGCCGATCACCGTTCCCCGCGCCTGCGGGGATGAACCGGCCCTGATCGACGCGCTCGAACTCGCCGATCACCGTTCCCCGCGCCTGCGGGGATGAACCGTACATCAGGACTTCCGGGGTCGCGCAATTATGCCGTTCCCCGCGCCTGCGGGGATGAACCGTATCTTCCATTGACACGATACCGGAGAAGTAACCGTTCCCCGCGCCTGCGGGGATGAACCGTCCTGCCCGAACACATGCCGCCGGCCCTGGTCCCGTTCCCCGCGCCTGCGGGGATGAACCGGTGGCGGTCATGTCCTTGTTGTAGGAGATGTACCGTTCCCCGCGCCTGCGGGGATGAACCGACTTGGGCCTGATGCGAATTGATGACCTCGCCCCGTTCCCCGCGCCCGCGGAGATCAGCCGCCAGATCAGCGAAAAACCCTAAAAGATGGCCTCGATCCCCACTCCTTGGTGAAGTGCGTGAAGTGCAGCGCACTGCGGCTGCTCTCGGTCATCAGATGGCTTATAGCGACAATGGAATATGTCCGTTTGCCCACTGAAATTGCTTTCCGTGACCGACCATAGCAGCATTCGATCATCTGTCCGTGTGCGCCCCAAGTCCTTACTGTGTTCAGCGCTTATCAGGCTTGAGATCTGTGGCATACGGGGTGCGCCGCAGAAATTCTGTCTCGAGAAAGAGATCCCTTATGAGTGCTCCGAACGATACCGAGCGAGCGAAAGACGCCGATGCGGGCGTAGGCGGTGCGCCGCTTCCAGGATCGCAAATGCGCCTGGACGTGGTGCACGAATTCTCCGCGACGCTCGGCTCGGAACTGGACCGGGAGCATCTGCTCGCGGCGATCTTGGACAGCGCCTTGCGCCTGCCGGAACTCGATGGCGGCGGACTCTACTGGCGCGAGCCGGACGGCGGCTATCGGCTGACGGTCAAGCGAGGACTCTCCGAGGCCTTCTTCGCTCAGGTCGAGCATCTTTCGGAGGACTCGTCGCAAGCCGAAGTCGTTCGCGGCGGCCAGATGCAGTTCAGCTGCACACCTCCCCACCATCATTGCACCGATCCCGCCCTGGTTCTCCAGCCACCGCTGATCGAGGAGGGCATCCATTCCCTGGTGGTCTTGCCGATCCATGTCGACGGCGAACCTGTGGCCTGTCTCAACCTGGCCAGCAAGCGGCCGGGAGCGATCGGACCCTCGACCCTGACCGCCCTGGACACCCTGACCAGGCAGTTCACCCAAGCGCTCGCGGGCTCGCAGGCTCGAATGGATGCCGAGAGCCAGCGTCAGAATCTGCTCGGTCTCTTCGAGGCGATCAGCGACTATGTCTTCGTGCTCGACACCCAAGGCCGCATTCTGCATTACAACCCGGTCGTGGAGACCGACCTGGGTTACGCAGACGGCTTGCTGGGCCAGCCCATCTGGGTAATTCATCCACCCGAGTACGAGGCCGAGATCGAGCGTCTGTTGAGCAAGATACTCGATATCGAGCAAGCACAGTTCCAGTTGCCGCTGCTCCGGGCCGACGGCGGACGCATGCTGGTGGATATCCGCGCCACCTCGTGTCGATGGAACGGCCAACCCGCCATCATGGGGGTCTTGCGCGACATCACGGAGCAGATCCGCCAGCAGGAGGCCCTGCGTGATGAGAGACGTTTTTCGGAGGATCTGATCCAGAGCCTGCCCGGACTCTTCTACCTGCTCGACAAAACTGGCCGCCTGATCCGTTGGACCAACCTCTCACGCATCACCGGGTATAGCGACGAGCAGATCGCCGCCATGGGTGCAGCGGACTTTTTTCCCGACGAGGAAAAGCCCCGCATTGCCGAGTCCATTCGCCAGACCCTGGAGCAGGGGGGCTCTTCGATCCAGGCTCGCATTCTCCGGCACCATGGCCAAGAGGCACCCTATCAGTTCTCCAGCCGCAGAACGCTCATCGAGGGCGAGCCCTATGTGGTGGGCATCGGACTCGACATCAGCGATCAGACGGAGGCCAAGCGCCGATTGGAGGACGTTCAGAGACATCTGGAGGCACTGATCGGAAACATTCCGGATCTGGTGTGGCTGAAGGATCCGACGGGTGTCTATCTCAACTGCAACCCCGCCTTCGAGCGGCGTTTCGGCAAGCGCGAGGCCGATGTCGTCGGCAAGACCGATTTCGATCTCGTCACGCCCGAACTGGCCGAAATGTTTCAAGACCAGGACAAGGCCACTGTCGCGGCGGGCGTCCCGTGCGCCAACGAGGCATGGATCGACTTGGACGGCCGGCGGATCTATCTCGAGACCTTGCAGACCCCCATGTTCGATGCCGACGGCGCCCTGGTCGGCGTGCTGGGGATCGCGCGCGACATCACGACGGCCCAAACGATCAGAGAACGTCTGCGCGAGCGCGAAGAGATCTACAGCGCCATCTTCAACCAGGCGGGAGACGGCATCGAGCTCCTGGATGCCGAGACGCTGCGTTTCGTCGAGGTCAACGACGCGGCCTGCCGCATGCTGGGATACGGCCGGGACGAGATGCTCGAACTCACACTTCTGGATACCGAGGCCGATGCCGATTCCGGGCGGATCCACGCCAGGGCGAAGCGGCTGATTGACGACGGGAGCGCGGTATTCGAGAACCGCTACCGCCGCAAGGATGGCGCAGTCCTGGACGTCCAGGTCAACGTCCAGACCATCCGACTGCACGACAAGCCCTATTTTCTGGCCATCTGGAGAGATATCGGCAAGGACAAGGCCGCACGGATGGCGCTGGAGAACGAGGCCGAGTGGCGGCGCGCACTGTTCGAGCATTCGCGAGACGGCATCGCCATCTTCAGCCAGGACCATCGTGTCATCGACCACAACCCGCGTTTCGCCGAGATGCTGGGCTACTCCCGCGAGGAGCTGCTCGGTCTGCATGCCTGGGATCTGGACGCCACCATGGTCAAGGATGAGGTCCGCTCCAGATTCGCCGATCCCTTGGCGGTCAACACCACTCTGGAAACGCGTCATCGGCGCAAGGACGGCAGCC
This sequence comes from Imhoffiella purpurea, assembly GCF_000585215.1. Classification (GTDB taxonomy): domain Bacteria; phylum Pseudomonadota; class Gammaproteobacteria; order Chromatiales; family Chromatiaceae; genus Imhoffiella; species Imhoffiella purpurea. The sequence continues at coordinate 18,052 of NZ_AONC01000039.1, forward strand.
TGTTCGATGTCGAGGTGAGCGTCCGAGGCGCCCGCATCGGTGGACGCAGCATCTTCGTCTCGACCACCCGCAACATCAGCGACCGCAAGGCCCAGCAGCGCGCGCTGGAGGAACGCGAGATGCTGCTCGGGGCCATCTTCAGTCAGGTCGGCGTCGGCATCCAGCTCGTGGACGTCGAGACCCTGCGTTTCGTTCAGTTCAACCGGGCATCCCATGTCCTGCTCGGCTATAGCGCGTCCGAATTCGCCGAGCTGCGGCTGCCCGAAATCCAGTCCATGCCGCCCGAGGACTTCGCCCCCATCTTCCACGAGACCTTGGCCAAACTCGCCACCGGCGAGCAGTTCAGCGTGGAGATGCAGCATCGGCGCAAGGATGGCAGCCTGGTCGACTCGCTCCTCCATCTGCGCCAGATCAGAACCCTGAACAAGGATCGGATCCTCTCGGTCTGGAGCGACATCACCGAACAGAAACGGGTGCGGGAGGCCCTGCGCGAGCGCGAGGAGATCTACAGCGCCATCATCAATCAGGCGTCCGACGGCATCGTGCTGATCGACGTGGAGACGTTGCGCTTCAGCGAATTCAACGACGCCGCCTGTCAGAGCCTGGGCTGCGGCCGCGAGGCATTCGCCCGACTCACGCTCCTGGACATTCAGGCCGTCTGGGGACCGGACAAGGTCAGGGAGCAATTGTGGCAGCTGCTGGAGCAGGGCGGGGGTATCTTCGATGTCGCCCATCGCCATCAGGACGGCGAGACCCGCATCGTGCGCACCTCCAATCGCGTCGTCACGATTCGCGGCAAACGCTTCCTTGCGTCCATCTGGTACGACATCACAGACAGCAAGCGGGTCGAGGCCGAGTTGGAGCAGCACCGCCACCATTTGGAGGAGCTGGTGGCCGAGCGCACGGTGGACCTGGAGGCCGCCAACCGCCAGCTGATGATCAGCGATCTTCGGCTCAAGGCCATGTTCGAGATGAGCCAGCTGGCCGAGACCATGGACGAGCGCGAGCTGCTGCAACGGGGCATCGACGAGGCGGTACGGCTCACCGGAAGCCAGGTCGGCTATCTGCATTTCGTCAACGACGATCAGGACAGCATCCAGCTCTATACCGGTTCGAGCGGCACCCGTGTGGAATGCGACGCGATCCATGACGGCCATTGTCCGATCGGAGACGCCGGCATCTGGGCCGATACCGCACGCCTGAGACGCCCGGTCGTTCACAACGACTATCAGAGCCAGTCCCACGGACGCGGCCAGCACCCCGGACACGCCCATCTGATCCGCCATTTGGGCGTACCGGTCGTCGAGGGGGACAAGGTGCGCGCCTTGCTCGGCGTGGGCAACAAGCCAACCGACTACGATGCGTCCGACGAGCACGAGCTGCAGCTGATCGGCGACGATCTCTGGCGCATCGTCATGCGCCGCCGCGCCGAGGCCGAGCTGGCCGCCGCCAAGGATGCCGCCGAGCAGGCCAACCGCGCCAAGTCGCATTTCCTGGCCAACATGAGCCATGAGATCCGCACGCCCATGAATGCGATCCTGGGCATGACCCATCTCCTGCAGCAGGATGAGCCGGATGCCTCGCGCCAGGAAAAGCTGGGGAAGATCACCAACGCCTCCCGTCATCTGCTCCAACTCATCAACGACATTCTGGATCTGGCCAAGATCGAAGAGCACAAACTGACCTTGGAGACCACCGGAATCCATCTGCCGGAGGTCTTGCAGAACGTCTGCACCCTGGTCGGCGAGAAGGCCTACGAAAAGGGGCTGGAGCTGGTGGTGGACATCGATCCGTGCATGAGCGACGAGCAGACGCTGTTCGGCGACCCCACCCGCCTGACCCAGATCCTGCTGAATTTCCTCGGCAATGCCATCAAGTTCACCGAACAGGGATCGATCCGTCTGCGCGTGCGGGTGGCGGAGGCGCATCCGCAGCACCTGCTTTATCGGTTCGAGATCCAGGATACCGGCATCGGGATCGCTGCGGAAAATCTGCGACGGCTCTTCCAGTCGTTCGAGCAGGCCGACAGCTCCACCACGCGCCGCTACGGGGGCACGGGCCTCGGACTCGCCATCAACCGCCGTCTCGCCGAACTCATGCATGGCGAGGTCGGCGTCGAAAGCCGACCCGGCGCAGGCAGCACCTTCTGGTTCACCGCCCGTCTGGGCAAGACGCCCTCGCCCGCTCGCCAACGGCCCCGGATACCCGTGCTCCAGGGCCGCCGGGCGTTGGTGGTGGACGATCAATCCGAGGCTCGCGAGGTTCTGAGCGGCATCCTGGAAAACTGGGGCATCGAGACACTGACGCTCGATTCCGGAGAGACGGCCCTGGAAAGGCTCCAGGAGGACGCGTCCCCCTTCGATCTGCTGCTGCTCGACTGGAGCATGCCGGGGATGGACGGAATCGAGACGGCACGTCGCCTCGCCCACACCCATCCGGCGCAGCAGTCCATCCGGCTGCTCATGGTGACGGCCTACGACGCTCCAGAGCTGCAGGGGATGGCCAGAGATGCCGGATTCGCCGGCCTAGTGATCAAACCCATCACCCCCTCGGTCATCCACGACGCCTTGAACCGGGTCCTGTCCGGATCCGACCTGGAATCGACCGGGCTCGATGTCCACACAACCGACGCGGAGCGAAGTCTGTCGCTCGACTATCAGGGCACCCGGGTGCTTCTGGCCGAGGACGACCCCATCAACCAGGAGGTCAGCAAGGGGCTGCTGAACGCAGTCGGGCTGGAGGTCGATATCGCCAACGACGGGGCGGAGGCGCTCGAGATGGCTCGGCGAACCCGATACGCCCTCATTTTCATGGACATGCAGATGCCCAACCTGGACGGTCTGGCGGCGACGCGCGCCATTCGCGCCCTGCCGACAGCCGAGGGACTCCCCATCCTGGCCATGACCGCCAACGCCTTCGCCGAGAATCGCGAACAATGCATGGCGGCGGGCATGAACGATTTCATCGCCAAGCCCGTCGATCCGGACGCGCTCTATTCCACCCTGCAGAGCTGGCTCTCGCGAACGGAAATTCGGCCCCCCACCAGCCCCGAGCCGGAGTCTGCGCAAGAAACGGCTCCCGAGACACTGGATCTGAACCAGGCGCACCGCATCATCAGCGACGACACCCTGCTCTGCCGTCTGCTGAACCGCTTCGTCGAGTCCTACCGAACGTCTGGGGACGAGATCGCCGAGATGCTCCGGCATAACGCACGCGCCGAGGCCCGCGAGCAGGCCCACAAGGTCAAAGGGGCGTCCGGGTCGCTGGGACTGGCCGAGGTCAACCGCATCGCCGCAGCGTTCGAGCGCGCGCTCAAGGAAGAAACGGAAGATCCATCACCGGATCCGGAGGCATTGCAGCAGGCCCTGGACAGGGCCGCGGAGAGGATCGAGATATTCGTACGCCAGAATGATCCGAGCTAGCGAGGGATCGGCGCGCGAAAGAAAGGAGCTACGTGCGGTACGAAGCCCACATGACCAATCCGCCCTTCATCGCCATCCATGGCGACACGAGAGCAGGACCGGAATCGAGCGGGGGAGAATTGGTTCAGGCGACCAGATTGATCGGTAAGCCACCTTCCGCCGAGGTCTGACCCTGTCCGGCTACGGCTCCCGAGTAGGGGGTATTTCGCGCCCAGGTAGCGGGTTGGGCCTGAATCTCATCCCCACGGGTACCCTGAACGCCTTGGGCTGGGGTCTCGGAGTCGCTCGCCGCTGAGGCGGCCACGGAATCCGCGGCCTCCGGAATCAGGCCGCCGCCATTGAGCTGGGCCGCGCCATCGATCCCTTGCGTCTGATAGCGCGAGCGCAATGCATCCTCGGTCGTGGCCGCAAGCCTATCGGGCTGCGCGGCGGTAACCTCTTCGACCGGACGCTGGGTTTCCGGCTCGTCGGCGGTTTGGGGAGGCGGAGCCACGGATTGGCGCGCCTCGGCCAACGCCGGGTCCGTGTCGCTGGAATAGCGATTGGTGGCATATACGGCAGCAGGCAGCGCAGACGAGGAAATGGAAGAGGCGATCATCGTGTTTACCTTGACCCGGATTCAGGGAATACCCGCTCTCCATGTTGAACGATGCCCTGGATCCTCATATTGCCGCTCCGGCTCCGACCTACCGACAGGAGGGTCGGAACCTCGCCGACTTTCACGCGATCGATGGCGCCGATTGCTCAGGCCGGCTCCCATCGCGCATTGTCCTTTTCACTTAAGGATACTCAATTTACGGAAATTTTCTGACATCTTCATCACAACGTCGACGGATTCATCGCCCTCCAGGGCACCATCCCGAGCCGCAAAGGCCCGGAAACGGGCGATTGCGACGCACCTGCGATGAGATATCAGCCTACGTATATGACTGAAAGGAATCCGAAAAGTTCGTCAATACAGCGTTTCCAAACCGGCGATGAGAAGCAGGGTCAGGACGATGGCGGCAATGCTGATGAGGTCGCGTGTCTGTGCATACATGGGGGGTCACCTGCTGTCGTTGGCGTTCGAAGAGGCGGTGCATCATTGCCTCCCCCAGAATGGCCGCTCCGGGAACGGCCTCGAGCCGAATCGAAGCACGCGGATGAGAAGAGCGTCCGCCCCTGCGCTGGGATTGGCGGTCCCAGCCCAGAGAACCCGGCATCCACCTCCACCGAGCGTCTTCACCGACTAGGTTAGTCAAGAACTCGCGAAGCACAAGAGGTGACCGATCATAAGGGACACGCCCTCCTTGCGTGCGGTCATCCCTCCAGGGGACCCGAGCGCAATCGCTCGAGGAGATCCAGCAAGGCGGCGGCCTTGTCATAGGTCTCGCGGTACTCGGACTCGGGGTCCGAGTCGATCACGATGCCGCCTCCGGCCCAGAAGCGCGCCAGACCGGCGGAGTTGACCAGAGTACGGATGGCGATGTTCGTATCCATGGCCCCATCGAAGCCGATATACCCGATCGCTCCGCAATAGAGACCGCGCCGATGCGGCTCCAGCTCCTCGATGATCTCCATGGCGCGGCGCTTGGGCGCCCCGGTGATGGATCCGCCCGGGAAGCAGGCGCGCAACAGATCGAGCGCGCCGCGCCCCTGCGCCAGACGGCCGCTGACCGTGCTGACCAGATGGTGCACGCGGGCGAAGCTCTCGATCGCGAACAGACTGGGCACATGCACGCTGCCGATCTCGCAGACCTTGCCCAGATCGTTGCGCAGCAGATCGACGATCATGAGATTTTCCGCCCGATCCTTGGGGCTCTTCCGCAGTGTCTCGGCCAGACGCCGATCTTCGGCCGGATCGGCCCCGCGCCGAAGGGTCCCCTTGATCGGCCTGGTCTCGACCCCCTCCTCGCCGACCCGCAGAAAACGCTCCGGCGAGGAGGACAGCACCTGACACTCGCCGATATCCAGATAGGCCCCGAAGGGTGCCGGATTGAGCCTGCGGAGCAGCTTGTAGGCCTGCCATGGATCCCCCTCTGCAGGAGCGGCGAACCGCTGGGCGAGGTTGATCTGATAGCAATCGCCCGCGCGCAGATACCGCTCTATGCGGGCGAGCGCGCTCAGATAGCGGTCGCGGCTCATGTTGGAGCGGACCTCGCCCACAACCCTGAATGGGCGCTGTCCGGCATCGGCGGGACGTCCGGCGAGGACCCCTGCGAAGAGTCCGGCGTAGCGCTCGAGCCTCCTCCCATCGACCCCGACCAGATGGCTGCGACGCTTCCAGTGATCGACGACCAGTGCCCAATCGTAGATGCCCACGGCCATGTCGGGGATGTTCTCCGCATCCTGCGCGAGGCTCGGCAGAGACTCCAGGCGCCGGCTCAGGTCATAGCCGAAATAGCCGATGGCACCGCCGAGGAAGGGCAGAGCAGCCGGTGCCGAACGCAGCGGCTCGAGCGTCTCGGCCAGAAGATCGAAAGGGTCGGCCGTCGACAGCCGGCGCCCCGCATCGGAGTGAATCTCGGTCTCGAGACCACGGGTGAGGATCCGGACCCTGGGGTCGGCACTCAGGATATCGAAGCGGCCCTGGTCGCATCCAGGCCGACCACTGTCGAGAAAGACTGGCCATTGGCGTGTAACGAGCGGTCCGAACAGGAGGCTGCTGTCGGCGCGATAGGGAAGGTCTCGAATCAATGGGGCGGACATCATCTGCAATACGCGGAGGTCGAGCGCTGGTTTCCGGAAGGGACAGGAGGGGGAACCGGGGGATGGAGCGAAAGCGGACACTCCCGTCTCCCAGAGTTCCCGACTGCGATGATGGTCACAATCGGCGGACGGAAACACCGCCGAGGAAGGAACGCCATGATAAAACGCATGCCGCCCCCCCTCGACTTGTCTCCCGTGGGGGCGCAGCGTAGCATGCCGAATTCCGACATTTGGAATGGTAAATATATTTTCGTGCCATTTCGAGATCCCAGGCCATCCACGATGGCTCTGAGGGCATCGCCAGGATCGCCTGTCCGGTGTCAAGAACATGGCCAAGGACGGCAGCTTCTACTGGGCATTCGCCAACATCACGCCGACCCTCGATCATCGGGGCAAGACAGCGGATATTTCTCGGTGCGCCGCAAACCCGAGGCGCAGGCCGTCGCGACCCTGAGCGAACTCTATCGCACCATGCTCGAAGCCGAGCGGAGGGCCGGCCCCAAAGCGGCGATGGACGCCTCCACCAAGATCCTCGATGACCTGCTGACCGAAAAGGGTATGAGCTATGACGAACTGGTCCTTGCAATCTAGGCTCTTCGCCCTGCTCTGGTCGCTCAGCGCCCTGACCCTCGTCGGCGTCCTCTATGCGCTGTGGCAATCGGGAACCGACTGGATCCTGGCGACCATCCTCGTCCTGGCGGTCGGCTTGACCCTCTTCGCTCAGAATCGGATCCGCGCTTGGCTGGAACCCATCGCCCGTCTGAATCGACTCACCTCGGAGGTCGTCGCGGGCCGCTTCGAGAACCGCATCACCGACATCCGCCACGAGGACGAGATCGGCCGGCTCTGCTGGAACGTCAACGACATGCTCGATCAGCTGGAGGCATTCTTCCGCGACGAGACCACGGCCTTCCGCGAGCATCTGTCGGGCCACTTCTATCGCAAGGCATTCCCGAACGGGCTGCATGGCGGTTTCCGCAAGGGTCTGGAGAGCCACAACCAATTGCTCGACAACATCGCCGAGGTACAGCGCGAGAAGATGCGCAACCTCCTCATCACCCGGATCCAGCAGCTCAACAGCAGCAACCTGCTCACCAACCTGGCCTCCAATCAGGACGACCTCATGAAGGTCAACACCGAGATGCAGGCCGTCCTCGAGCTTGCGACCGCCACGGCGGCCGACGCCGAAGACAGCCAGAACACGGTGAGCCAGGTGGTCGTCTATCTCAACGACATCAGCCAGCGCATTCAGTACGTGGCCAACGGTGTCGCCGAACTCAACGACCGCAGCCAGGAGATCACCAAGGCCGTGCAGCTGATCACGGCCATCGCCAACCAGACCGATCTGCTCGCCCTCAATGCCGCCATCGAGGCCGCCCGGGCCGGCGAGGCGGGACGCGGTTTCGCGGTGGTCGCCGACGAGGTCCGCACGCTGTCCGAGAACACCAAGAGCGCCTCCGAATCCATCGGACAGATCATGGGCAGCTTCGCGACCGCCACCCGAGGGATGCAGGAGGACTCGGACGCCATGCGCGAGATGGCCAGCACCTCCAGCGAGGTGATCGGCGACATGGAAGGCCGCTTCGCCCATTTCGCCGACTCCGCCCGGGAGACCCGGCAGCGCGCCACCCGCGCCCGCGACATGGGCTTCGGCTCCCTGGTCAAGGTCGATCACGTGATCTACAAGCAGCGCGCCTACATGGCCATTCACGTCGGCGATGAAGACGGCAGCTACCGCGAGGCGGTCAAGGTCGACCACCACAATTGCCGTCTCGGAAAATGGTACGAGTCGACCGGACGCGAATCCTTCGGCGCGACCCGCAGCTATCAGGCGCTGGAACGTCCGCATGCCCAGGTGCATACCCAGGTGCACCAGATGCTGGATCAGCTCGACCAGGGCTGGGAAAGCGACCTGGAGGTTCAGGAGGCCATCCTGGAGTCGATGCGGCAAACGGAGGCCGCGAGTCTTCAGGTCATGGAGATGGTCGACCGCATGGTCGTGGAGAAGCAGGAAAACGAAGGCTGACTCGGGTTCATGAACGGGGGCTTCCCGTCAGGACCCGCCGAGCCGTAAAGAGACCGGTCGCCGACACAGATGCGGATCCCGACATGAACACCGCTCTTCCTAACGCCCGTCTCCCGAACGCACCGGGCGCCAAGCGGCCAGAGAGACATCTGGTAGCCGCGATCGCATTGGCGCTCCTAGCCATCCCGTCTGGAGCCTCATGGGCCGACACGGCTCTCGAAAGCCGGCTGACAGACCCGGCCGCACCGAAGCGTCCATGGCTGGACATCGCGGGACGTCCCGCGACGCCAGGCACGGCGGCCATCCTCATCACCCATGGCGCCAACAGCGACGCCACCGACTGGGCCAAGGACATGGCAAAAGCCATCTGCAGGGACCTGGGCGCCAAGGAAATCGAGAGTTCCCCGGAGGCCGACAGTGCGACCCTCATGTGCCAGGCCGGGGACTGGGATCTGTGGGCCATCGACTGGCGCAGCTGGTCGCGGACGGGTCTCACCAATCCCTTCGGCGCCTATGTCGGCGGCATCGCCGTCGCCCCGTCCCTGGCCAGTCCGCTGCGCGATCTGGGATATCGCCAGCTGCACCTGATCGGATTCAGCGCCGGGGCCGCGCTGATCGACGAGCTGACCCTCTGGCTGCGGCATTGGGCGCGGCTGTCGGACCAGCCCGGCCCGGAGATTCACGAAACCCTGCTGGACCCCTACGACCCGCACCGGGAAACCACTCCCTACGGCGCCTGCGCCGATTGGACCGACAGCTATTTCGACGCCCGCACGGTCGTCACCGAGGCGATGGACTTCACCAAGCTGACGCCCGATTACGCCTTCTCGGTCGAGGTCACGCCCGCGGCGGAAGGCTGCGATATCCTCTTTCCCTACAGCGCGATCTGCCGGCATAGCAGACCCTATCGGTTTTACGGATTCTCGGTCGATCCCGCCCTCGAGACCGAGCTCGGCGAGACCGAGGCCGACCCGATCCTGGACACGCTCGGCCTCGGCTACCCGCTGTCGGTCGAGGCCGGAGTACCCCTGGAGCGACTGCGCGTCGAGTTTCCGCCCGGACAGGGCTGTCGGATCGATGTTATGGAATGCGTGCAGGAGCACCGCCCGCCAGGCGCCTGGCGCTTCGTCACGGCGACCGCGGACGATCTGGCTGTCGACGCACACCTGGGCTCGAGCCAGGTATCTCCGGGGATCGGAGACGGCCTTCCGGAACGCATCGAGCTGGAGTCTCGCCCGGGCTCACCCTCAGCCGTCGAGCTCCTCTTCACCACCCGAGAAGCGGTCAGCAGCCTGCAGTTCGATTGGCGGTTCATCGGGGATGGAGAGAGCCTGCTGCGCATCTTCGCCGACGAGCGGCTGGTTGGGATGCTCGATCGGCGCACGCTGCCGGAACGCTCGCCGGTCCCGCAACGCCTCCATCTGGGCCAGCTCCCGCCGGGCGGGCATCGGATCGGGCTGCGACTGGACGGCTTCGCCGAGACGCCCGCCGCGATCCTGCTGACAGAGATGCGGATCGGCCGGGTCGAACGCGTCGAGAATGCCGGGCTCGGCCCCCAGACGCTCGATCCAAGACTCGCCGACTGCCCCCGGCTCGCCGATACCGATGGCGACGGACTGGACGATCTGCGCGATCCGGACGACGACGGCGACGGTTTCGCCGACCGCATCGACCCGGAACCCCGGGATCCGGAGCGCGTGCCGGCCGCGGGCATCGGGGTGCGCCTGCCCGGCCAGCGCCGCTTCCTGCTGGATACGGACGCCGACCTGAGCCCGAGCGACGCCGACCTCCGCCCGGGTCCGTTCGGCCTGCCGCTGGACGTGGCGCTGGCCGGCGACTGGAACGGCGACGGCATCGACGAGACCGGACTCTATCGTTCGGCCGAGCGCCGCTTCTATCTGGACGCCGACGGCAACGGTCGCTGGAGCGCCTCCAACCGCATCAGCGAGCCGTACGGCCCCGGAGGATCGGCACTGCCCGTCGCAGGTGACTGGAACGGTGATGGACGCGACGAGATCGGGCTCTTTCTCCCGGCCTCGGGCCGTTTCGTGCTGGATCTGGACGCCGACCTCGGCCCATCCTCGGCCGAAACCCAAGGCATCCCCTTCGGTCTGCCAGACGCTCAACCGCTGGTCGGCGACTGGGACGGCGACGGTGACGACGATCTAGGGGTCTGGCGCCCCGGCGAGGCCAGGGCCTATCTGGATCTGGATGGAGATCGGCGCTGGACGCCTGAAACGGATGCCACCTTCCGGCTCGGCCAACCGGGGGACCGAGCGCTCGCGGGCGACTGGAACGGCGACGGACGCGACGAGATCGGGGTCTACCGTCCGGCCGATCGCCGCTTCAGACTGGATCTGAACGGAGATCGCCGGCTCGACGAGACCGATCCGACGAGCGCCCCCTTCGGCGGCAACCGCGCCCAGCCAGTCGCTGGGCGCTGGCATCCAGACAGCGGCTGAGGTCAGGCGATCCGCCGCTCGGCGAGCCCGGCGCCCGCGGGGGATGCGGCGGCATGCCGGATCCGGGCCGGAACGCCCCGGCCCTGCGCCTGTGACTCCTGAAAGGATTTCAACAGGGCCAGGCCCTCTGGCCAGGGTCCGAACCCGGACGCCTCGTTCAGATGCCCGACCCTTCCTGCGTGCACGATGGTGCTGCCCCAGCGGTCCGCCCAATAGGCGACCCGCGCCGGACGCATCCAGGGATCGTCGCCGCTCGCAACGATCAGACTCGGAAATCCCAGCAGCTCCTGCGGCAGGGCCCGCGCGATGCCCGCCCCCTGGCCGGAGGACTCCCGCAGCCCCTGGGGGGAGAAACGCTCCGGATCGCCCGGGGCCACCAGCATGGCGCCAGCGATCCGCGCGGCCAGATCATTGCCCGCGACCACGGCCGCGAGGCAGCCGAAGCTGTGCGCGACCAGCCAGATCCGGCCCGACGCGCTCCGGATGGCCGAACGCACCGAGTCGGCCCAGTCGGTCAGGTGGGGGTTATTCCAATCGATCCCCGAGACCCGCCGAGCGTTCGGCAATTGGCGCTCCAGCCAGGTCTGCCAGTGCCCCGGACCGCTGCCCTGATAGCCGGGGATGATGAGGGTTGAATGCGGCGGTAGCTCGGCGAGCTTGGTCGAGTGAGGCATGGCGTTCGCTCCGGGTTGTATTGGCGTCTAGAGATCCGATTCGAACGGCGAACCGGCCTGGACTCGACAATAGAAGGCTCGATCCGGCCTGAGAAAGAATATATTTCGATTTATTCATAATCGAATGGAATAAAGAGACCACACAGAGGGGCAGCGCCTGACGGTCGGAAGTATGCTCAAGTCGGTCCGGGCCACCGGAAACCGGCGATCGACCTCCCCCACCGACTCGATGTACATCTGGACGGAATGCAATGATGAGCGCATCCATGTTCGCCATCGCTCTGCTGACACTGGCGATGAGCCCCTCGGCCATCGCCCAAGAGGTTCGGCTGCACGGCCGCTTCACCGCCCTTGCGAGCTGCGAGGCGACCAAGAAGAAGGACGCCGACAACCCGGGAAACATCCGACTTGAGGCCGGAACGACCTACGCCATGATCGGACGCAACGCCACCCCGGGCACCCACTATCGGATCAGGGTGCCGGGTGCTCCGGTCACGGAGGATCGCTGGGTCCGAATGAGCTGCGGAACCTACGTCTCCGACATGGATCGCGACGCGACGCTGACCCCATCGCTGCCAGCTGCGGGACCGGATCCGGCACCCATCGGGCTCGCCCCGGACAGCATCGAATTCGTCCTCGCCGCCAGCTGGCAACCGGCCTTCTGCGCCTCGGCGAGAGGAGCCTCCAAGCCCGAATGCCGCTCGCAGACGCCCGACCGCTTCGATGCCACCCATTTCTCGCTCCACGGTCTCTGGCCGGACGACCTCGACGATTTCGCCATCTTCCCCTGCTATTGCGATCGGGGCGGCCCCATCGGTTGCAGAGGCAAACAGGGCCCTGATGCCAGGATCGCGATCTCGCCCGAGGTCGAGAGCCGGCTGGAGATCGCCATGCCCGGCATGCGATCCGATCTGCACCTGCACGAATGGTCCAAGCACGGTAGCTGCTACGAGGACGACAAGAGCGGGCCGGATGCGGGCGCCGACCCGGACGAATATTTCACCGAGTCCATGGCGGTCCTGGACGCGCTCAACGGCTCCGGCGTGCGCCGGCTCTTCGCCGACAGCCTGGGCGAGATCCTCACCCGGGATCGGATCCTGGCCGCCTTCGATGCCGCCTTCGGCCAAGGGGCCGGGCAACGCGTTCTGATCCGCTGCACCAGGGTCGACGGCGAGAACCTCGTCTCCGAACTCTGGATCAACCTCAAGGGCGACATCGATACCCCGGCCGATCTCGGCAGTCTGATCCAGGCCGCACCGCCAATCTCTCGGTCGACGCACGAGGTGGGCTGCGCCAGCGGACGTGTGCGAGAGGTGCGCTGAAGGCGACGATCAGCAGGGCGCTGCTGACCAAGCAGCCCCTCCCTCGCGCGCCGTGATTCGCAAGCGTTCCGGCATCGAGGACGATGGTTGTTTGCGTACGATTCCAGCCGTTGCGCGATGAGAGGCCGAGCACGCCAATCGGCAACATATCGATGCGTGCATGCGCTGGGTCAACGACCCTGAGGGGTCAATCGTCCACAATTTGTTCTCTCCGCCAGCCGCCAAGGCCGGTCCCTAGGAACGCTTGCTGCAAATCATGTGAGGAACTCACCATGAAACTCAAAGAGCTCCTGTCCGTCTCCGGTCCCGTTCCTTTATCCGATCTGACCGAGGCGCAGTTGATGGAACTGCAGACCGGTCTGGCCCTGCTGGGCTATCCGGTGGGCGATATCGACGGTCTGATCGGCCCCAGGACCCGCAATGCCTGGGCCGAGTACAAGACCGACGTCTTTCCGGGCAATCCGGAGCTGATCGGCCTCGAATCCATCGGCATGCTGGCGGACCAGCTGGCGAAGCTCGCGGAGACCGGCACCCACGACTTCACCAGCAAACCGGGAACGATCGAGGCCATCAAATGGGAGTGCAAGACACAGGGAATCGGTCTCGACACCCAGGTGGCCTATGTCCTGGCGACGACCCAATGGGAAACCGCTCAGACCTTCGAGCCCGTGCGCGAGTCATTCTGGCGCAGCGAGGAATGGCGGAGGACACACTTCCACTACTACCCCTACTACGGCAGGGGCTTCGTGCAGCTGACCTGGAAGACCAATTACGAAAAATATTCGCGCATCCTCGGCCTCGATCTGGTGGCCGACCCGGATATCGCCATGCGCCCCAATATCGCCCTCTTCGTCCTGGTCCACGGGTTCAAGACCGGGACCTTCACGGGCCGTAAGATCTCGGACTATATCGACCGCGACCGGACCGATTTCATCAATGCGCGACGCTGCATCAACGTGACCGACAAGGCGGAGACCATCGCCAACATCGCCAAAAAGTATCTGAGCAGGCTATAGCGAGGATCCTCCCCGGTAGACGAGGCTCGCCTTCAACGGCAGATGATCGGAGGCGACTCGGGTGAGCTTGGTCCGGATCACCTCGATGCGCTCCAGCCTCAGGCCGCCCCCGTACCAGATGCGGTCGAGCGGGAGCAGTGGGAGGCAACCGGGAAAGGTGGAAGGGATCGGCGCCGGACGCAGCCATGCATCGATGACCGCAAGACGTCGAGGATGCCGGCGCCATTCGTTGAAATCGCCGAGCAGGATGGTTGGATGCATGCCCTCCGCCCGCCGCTCGAGCCGCGAGAGCCGCTCCGAGATCCGGGCGAGCTGACAGCGCCGTTCGGCCGCGCTCAAGCCGAGATGGGTCGCGAAACAGCGCAGAGGGCATCCCACCGAGTCCGCCGGGGGTTCCTTCATGTCCGCGCCCTTCATCTCCACCGATACGTCGATGAGAGCGCGCGGCTCGCGCCCCGGATAGCTCAGATCCACATGGCGCCGTCCCTGGATCGGCAGACGGCTCAGGAGCACGTTGCCGTAGGTCGCGCGCTCGAAGGAAACCGTCGGCCCAGGCACCGGCCGATAGCCCTGGTGCCTCAGACGCTGCATCAGCGACACGAATTCCGGCTCCGGCTTCAGCGGGGTCTCGACCTCCTGCAGGGCGACCAGATCCGCATCCAGCCCCAGGATCACGTCCAGGATGCGTCCATCGTCGATACGCCGGTCCACGCCCATCGAACGATGGATGTTGTAGGTCGCGACACTCAGGGTCACGTCCCTATCGGTCATCCGCGAGCATCCGCCTCCCGTACCAGGTCAATCCGGCGATCGCCAGCACGCCGACGAAGACCAGCGCCACGGCGCGCAGATCGGCCTTTCCGATCAGCGACATGAGTCCCTCGGCGAAGATCGCCATGGCCAGAATGGCCGGTGTCATGCCGATCGCGGTGCCGATCATGAAATCGCGCAGCCGCAGATGCGAGGCGCCGGCGAAGAGATTGATGACGACGAAGGGGGCCACGGGGACGATGCGTACGGTCACGACGGTCAGGACCCCATAGCGGGCCAGGCGCCGACTCAGCCGGCCCAGCCCGCCGCCGGACATGCGCTCCACCGCCGGGCGACCGAGATAGCTGCCGATCCCATAGCTGACATAGGCCGAGAGGGTAGCGCCGGCCAGTGCGACCACGGCCCCGGTCACAGAGCCGAAGACCAGGACCGATGCCAGAATCAGCAGGGTCACGGGAACGGCGAGCACGGCGGCCAGAACGAAGGCCGCGACGGCGACCGGCGGACCCCAATAGGCATGACTCAGGCCCTGGACCAGGCTCGCCAGGGATTCGGGGGTCAGCCAGTCCCCCAGCCCGGTCCAGCGCCAGGCGGCCGCCAATGCGACGAAGAGGGTCACCAGGAGGGTACCGAACACCAGACGCCAGCGCGCATGCCGCGCCTGCGCCTCGCCGCCGACCACGACCTGGGTGACCAGATCGCCGTCGATCGGCCGGTCGGGATCCAGGATGCGCTCGTCCGGCAACTGGCGGTTCCATTCGGGATCCACCTCGCCGTCGAGCTTGGAGAGCCTGATCGGAGGCTCCGCATCCGGCGCCGACGGCTGCTCCCGGAGCCGCTCGATCGCCTGGAGGAGCCCCTCGCCCCGCTCGCGCGCCTGGCGCTCGGCCCGATCGAGACGCTCCGGCTCGACCGAGAGGAAGATACCGAGCAGACGCTGACGCAAGGCGCGAATGACGCCGACCTCCTCGGGATCCTCGGCGACGACACAGAGATCGCATTCGCTGTCGAGCCCCATGGACCTGTTGCTCAGATTGGAGGATCCGATCCTCAGCACGGCATCGTCCGCGATCATGAGCTTGGCGTGAACCATGAGACAGCCGTCGTCCAGCCCCTGGACGTCGGGATAGTAGACGGCGAGCCGGTCATGCCGGTCGGCCCTGCGCATCCGTTCCAGCATGCGCGCCCGCAGCACGTCCATGGTGTGCTGCTCGATCCAGGCACCGGTCCGCTGGGGCAGGATCACGACCAGCTGCGGCCCCTTCCGGCGCTGGAGCGAGCGGCACAGCGCCCTGACCAGCGACCGTGAGGTGAGGTACTGGTTCTCGATATAGATGAAATCCCGCGCCCGATCGATCATATCCAGATAGAGCCGCTCGACCTCGCGCGATTCGGGGCGGTCCTCGTAGGCGGGCAGCGTGCGGGCGATCCCGACCCGCGTATCCGTGAGCATGGGCGCGACGTCGCGCGGCCAGGGATCCGGCTCCTCCGGAGATGGCGCCACGGCCTCCAATACCTCCCCGGTCGCCCAGCGCCACCGATCCTGGAAGAGATCCATGATGGCGGTCGCCGCCGGCCCGTCGACCAGCATCTGCAGGTCGTGGAACGGCTGATAGGGCTCGCCGTCCGGATCGACCCGGCGCGCGTCCGCGGGCGGATGGGCATTGGTGTCCCAGCGCCACTGGCTCAGATCGAAGCCGCCGCAGAAGGCGATGCGGCCGTCGATGGCGACGAGCTTCTGATGCTGGCTGGCGAGGGGCGGATGGCTGGCATCCTTGACGAACCGCATCCGCGGATGCTCGCCCCAGGGATGATCCCCGAGAAGGAGGGATTCGCGCTCCAGCGCATAGATGGGCGCATAGTCCCAGAGCAGGACGCAGACCTCCAGATCCGGGTTGCGGTCCAGCAAATGGCACAGCAGCTCGCCGAGACGGACCGGATGGCCGTCGTCGGTCCCGTCGCGAATCAGGCGCACCTGGCTATGCAGGTCCCAACCGGCGATGGCGATGCGCCGACGGGCCTGGATCATGGCCTGACGCACGACGTCGAAATAGGCCTCGCCGTCGACCAGCACCGACAGCCGCTCGGCACGCTCCAGGCGCCAGCAGTTGCGTCCCGGCTCCAGCAGTGAATCGAACGCCCGGAGCGACACATCTTCGTCGGCGGACGCGTCTCGCTCCGAAAGGGTAGTGGATTGAATCATGGGGACCGATATTGAGGATGAGGGGTGAATATTCAAAGGCAGCCGACCCTCAGCTCAGTGGCGCCAGCTTCCAACCTATTGATGCATATGCCGCTCTCGCCGGCACCGCCAATCGAGACAGCCATGAACCTGCAGCAGCTCAGATACATCCACGAGGTCGCGCGCCAGGGGCTCAACGTCTCGGCGGCGGCCGAGGCCCTCTTCACCTCGCAGCCGGGCATCTCCAAACAGATCCGGCAGCTCGAAGAGGAATTGGGCGTCGACATCTTCACCCGCCAGGGCAAGCGTCTGGTCGCCATCACCGAACCCGGACGGGAGGTGCTGGCGATCGCCGCGCGCATGCTGGGCGATCTGGACAATCTGCGCCAGGTCGGGGCCGAGTTCAGCCAGGAGTCGAGCGGCCGGCTCTGCATCGCCACCACCCACACCCAGGCCTGCTACGTGCTGCCGACTGTGATCCGGGCCTTCATCGAACGCTATCCCCAGGTTGCGCTCTGCCTGCAGCAGGGAAACCCTTCGCAGGTCTGCGATCTGGTCGTCTCGGGACAGGCCGACCTGGTGATCGCCACCGAATCGGTCAGGGATTACCCCAAGCTTCTGAGCCTGCCCTGCTACGAATGGAACCACTGCATCATCGCGCCACTCGGCCACCCCATCCTCGCCGCTTCACCGCTGGGCCTGGAGGCCGTCGCGCGCTGGCCCATCGTCACCTACGACTCAGCCTTCACGGGACGCAACCAGATCAACCGCGCCTTTAAGAGCCATGGGCTGGAGCCCCGCGTCGTGCTCACCGCGCTCGACGCCGACGTCATCAAGACCTATGTGCGCATGGAGTTGGGGATCGGGATCGTCGCCCGCATGGCCTACGACGCGAGTCTCGACGTCGGGCTGGGGATGGTGGACGCGGGACATCTGTTCGACTCCAGCGTCACCCATCTGGGCCTGCGCCGCAACGCCTGGCTGCGCGGCTATACCTACGACTTCATCGAACGCTTCGCACCGCATCTGACCCGCGGCCTGATCGAGCGTGCATTGAAGGCGGGCGGCAGCGAATACACCATCTGACCGGAAGGCCAATCCAACCGCCCCCGAGGAGGAGCCCAGCATGTCGGACGAAACCATCCATTCGGAGACCGAGATTCAGAAACGGCTGCAAACCGAGCTGCCACGCTGGCGTCATGCGGACGGGCGCCTGTGCCGGGAGTACCGCACCAGCGGCTGGAAGGCCAGCCTCATGGTCGTGAATGCGGTGGGCCATCTGGCCGAGGCCGCCTGGCATCATCCCGATCTGGCGGTATCCTACGCCTCCGTCACCGTGACGCTGACGACCCATTCGGCCAACGGAATCACCGACAAGGATTTCGAGCTGGCGGGCAGGATCGAAGAGACCCTCATGTGGCGACCCGGTGCCGAAAGCGCGCTGGACGGCACGCCCGAGGACCCACGCTACGCCTATCTCGAGTACGACTGAGTCGCGCCCTGACGAGTCGACGGCGCCTGCCGCCGCGCCGATCCCCGGTCGTTCCGGCCGGGGATCGACGTCCGGTTCAAACGGGCTGCGGCTGCGGCGACTGCAGCACCTGCGTCTCGCCCTCGCTGCGGGCGATGATGACGGTCCCGCAGGAGTCGCTGAAGACGTTCACGGCGGTGCGCATCATGTCGAGGATGCGGTCGACGGCCAGGATGAGCCCGATGCCCTCCAGAGGCAGTCCGATGGCGCCGAGGATGATGGAGATGGCGACCAGACTCGCGGCCGGGATGCCGGCGACCCCGATCGAGGTCAGCAGCGCCAGCATCACCACGATGAACTGGGTGCCGAAGGTGAGATCCAGCCCGTAGGCCTGGGCGATGAAGAGCGCGGCGACGCACTCGTAGAGCGCGGTGCCGTCCATGTTGACCGTCGCGCCGAGCGGCAGCACGAAGCTGGTCGTGCGATTGGAGACCCCGGCGTTCTTCTCCAGGCATTCCATGGTGATCGGCAGGGTGGCCGAGGAGGAGGCGGTCGAGAAGGCCGTCAGCAGCGCCGAGCCCATGGCCGCGTAGTGACGCAGCGGGTTCACCCCGCCGATGAAATAGAGCAGCAGCGGCAGGACCACCAGGAAATGGGTGGCTAGGGCGAGCACCACGGTAAAGAAGAAGAGCGCCAGCGGTCCGAAGGCCTCGAGCCCGGTATCGGCGACCGTCTTGGCGACCAGGGCGAAGACGCCGATGGGCGCGAAGCGCATGATGAGATCGGTGATGCGCATCATGACCTCGAACATGCCCTCGAAGAACTGCGTCTGCGCCCTGGCGTGATGCTCGGCGATACGGGTGATGAAGTAGCCGTAGAGCAGGCTGAAGAAGATGAGCCCCAGCATCTGACCGGCCGCGGCGGCGGCCACCACATTGGTGGGGATCATGCGCAGGAAGACCTCGACCACGTCGCCGCCGTCCTTGCCCCCAACCGTGTCCTCCAGCGCCTGGACGTCGGCATCGAAGCCGAAGACTTCCTTGGGATCCCCGTCCACCACGCCCGGCTGGATCAGGTTCACCATGACGAGACCGACCAGGATGGCGAAGAAACTGGTCATGGCGTAATAGCCGATGGTCTTGCCGCCCAGACGGCCGAGGCTGTCCGAGCTCCCGAGACCGGACACGCCGACGATGATCGAGGAGACGATCAGGGGGACGATCAGCATCTTGAGCGCGTTGAGGAAGAGCTTCCCGATGAAATCGAAGATCGCGTAGAAGCTGACCCCGAAGAGTCCGGCGTCACGCCCGACCAGCAGTCCGACCAGCACGGCGAGACCCAGGGCGATCAGGATCTGCCAGTGGAGTTTGAGCTTGAGTAGAGACATCTGCGGCTACCCTGGTTGCGTCGGCGGATTCGGGCAGCCCGGCCTGGCGGGAAAAAACCCATTACCGCACCAAGAAATGAGTCCGGCTGGATGATGTCAGATCGTGACCAGGCGGGCAATGACGCCGCATCCGAGACGAGCGGCCCGAATTCCGGATCGCTGCCGATCGAAAGTCTGGAGATCCAGGACTTGCCCTCGGCGGCGATGACGACTAAACAGGATGTTCCTCCACAGACAGGGGTGACCGAATCCATGACCAGCCGCCCATTCATCCGACGCCTGACGACTCTGCTCCTCACCACCGCGGCGCTCGCCGGCCCTGGGACCGCCATGGCCTACGACACCAAGGATGCCATTCGCGCCTGCGAGAGCCGGTTGCGCAGCGAATACGGCCTGAGGGATCTGCGCGACGCCCATGCGGTGCAGATACCGGGCGACAAGCATTACAGGGTCCAGGGCAAGACCGAGGTCGACGACAGGCAATATCCCTGGCACTGCGAGGTCGACGACCGCAAGGTGGTGGACCTCCGCTACCGTGGACCTCGCCCGCAACGGCCCGGCGACGACTCGGTCAGGGTGAGACGGCTCGCCTCGGGCGATATCGAGGTGCGCGTCCCCGTCGGCTGCCGAGCCATCTATGACGACCGGGGAGACCTCGTCCGGCGCGATCGCGACTGCGGCCCCCGCGAGATGCGACATGCCGACGACACGATCGCCGACTATCTGCGCGCGCACAGACGCGAGCGCGAGCTGCCGCCGCAGATCCTGCCGGGACGCCACGGCGGAACCGAGGTCGTGTTCGAGGACCGGTGCGTCGTCCATTACGACCACTCGGACCGCCGCACCGGCGCGCATCCGAGCTGCCGCGACGGACAGATCCTCGAGGCCGACCGGGCGATGCGCAACGACCGCCGCGGCCACCGCTACTGACGCAAGCGACGGCTGGCGGCTCTTTACGACAGGACCGGACTCCATGATCACCGATCCCACTCAACGCGGGCGCATCCTGGACACCTTCCCCTTCCTGCGCGCGGCATCGGCCGATTTCCGCGACACGCTCCTGGACAGCGGAACCCTGATGCGGCTGCCGGCGGGCCATCTCATCTGCCAGGACGGATCCGAGTGCGCCGCGCTGCCGCTGGTGCTCTCGGGTATCGGCCGCGTCTACAAGCTCGGCGAGAACGGCCGCGAGATCACGCTCTACCGGGTCGAGCCGGGCCAGAGCTGCGTGGTCACGGCCTCCTGCATCCTCAGCGGACGCCCCTTCCCCGCCATCGCCGAGTGCGAGACCCAGGTCGAGGCACTGGTCGTGCGGCCGAGCGAGGTGCGTCAATGGATGGGGACCTCCACGCCCTGGCGCGAATACGTCTTCGGTCTGATCGCCGGACGGCTCCAGGAGGTCTTCGGCGTTCTCGACGCGGTACTCTTCCAGCGTCTGGATCAACGCCTCGTCGCCCTGCTGCTGGGCATGCGCAAGGCCGCGCCCGGGCGCGACATCCGCATGACCCATCAGGCACTGGCCGCAGAGCTCGGATCCTCGCGCGAGGTCATCAGCCGCGTCCTCAAGGGACTGGAGGGACAGGGCCTGCTGCGCATCACCCGCGGTCACATCGAGCTGCTGGACATTCCCGAGCTGGAGCGGCGCGCGCGCGAGGGCTGAGGAAAAATTCAAACCTGAGTGACAAAGTCACTGAGCCGAAAAACCGAGCTGGATAGTCTCCTACCACCGTCATACGAAACGGCCCCCAGGGGCCAGCGCAACTCAGGAGACTCACCCATGACCCAGAACATCGGCAAGCTCGACCGCAATATCCGTATCGTCGCCGGCATCCTCATCGCCGCCTGGGGCCTCTTCGCCCAGAACTGGCTCGGTGCCATCGGCCTGATCCCGCTCGCCACCGGCCTGATCGGCTGGTGCCCGGCCTACACGCCGCTCGGTCTCAACACTAAAAAGTAATCTTTCGCTCCGGATCGCCAGCGCCATTGGCAGCATGGTCCCTCCCCGAGGAGGGACGCAACAGACTCGGCCAGGGACGGCCGAGTCTCCCTCGTTCAAGGACCGTCTGATAACCTGACGCCGAAGGTCCGGTCCGCACAGCGGACCCTACCGAAGCGGCAACTCCAGGGGACGCCGTGCGGACCGAATCGCTCGGACGCGGAGATTTCAGACGCATCCCCAGGCCGCTGGCCCATCTCGAAGACCGACACGCGGGCGATCCACGCCTGGAGATCCCATGACCACGACGACAGAATCCCATTCGCGCATCCAACACTTTCCGATCTCCTTCTTCGCCATGGTCATGGGCCTGACCGGCCTGACCATCGGCTGGGAGAAGGCCCAGCATATCCTGCACCTCGACCTGGGCATCAGCCCCTGGCTGGTCGGACTCAGCTCGACCCTGTTCCTGGTCCTGGCGTTCCTCTACGCCACCAAGCTGGCGCTGTACCGCGCGTTCGTCGTCAAGGAGCTCAGGCACCCGGTCAAGCTCAACTTCTTTCCGACCATCTCGATCAGCCTGCTGCTGCTGGCCATCGCCTTCCTGCCGCTCGCGCAGCAGGTGAGTGCCGCGCTCTGGACCGCCGGCGCCACGTTGCACCTGATATTCACCCTCTATGTCGTGAGCGTCTGGATCCATCACGATCACTTCCAGGTCCACCATATGAACCCGGCCTGGTTCATCCCGGCGGTCGGTAACGTCCTGGTGCCGGTGGCCGGCGTGCCGCTCGGCCATCCCGAGGTGTCCTGGTTCTTCTTCAGCGTCGGCATGCTGTTCTGGCTGGTCCTCATGACCATCATCTTCAACCGGGTGCTCTTCCATCAGCCGATCGAGGAACGCCTGATGCCGACCCTCTTCATCCTCATCGCACCGCCGGCGGTCGGCTTCATCGCCTATCTGCGGCTGGTGGAGGAGCTGGACACCTTCGCCCGCGTGCTCTACTACAGCGCCTTCTTCCTGACCCTGCTGCTCTTCACCCAGGTGCAGCGTTTCCTCAAGCTCGGTTTTTTCCTCTCCTGGTGGGCCTATTCCTTCCCGCTGGCCGCCTTCAGCATCGCCAGCATGCTGATGTTCGAGCGCACCGGTGGCGACTTCTACCGCTATCTCGGGGTCGGCATGCTGACCATGCTCACCGGAATCATCCTGGTCCTGCTCGCGAACACGCTGAAAGCGGTAAGCAATCGCCGGATCTGCTCGCCCGATCATTGAGCCGAGGGCCAGACGCCGCCCGCCCCTGCCGTCGCCCCATTCATTCCGAGAGACTGCCATGTCCGAAAACCAACCCAAACAGTCCCCCAAATCGGGTCTCGCCATCGGCTATCTGGCCCTGAGCTTCGCGGCCGGTCTGCTGTTCGTCTATTCGGTCGGTGCCTACATCCCGAACGACGAGACGGCCGAATCGCCCGCGCCGTCGACACCCAAGGCCGCCGAGACAGCACCCGCCACCGACGCGGCCGTCTCGCCAACCGCCGAACCGGCCCCCGAAGCGGAGCTCGCGCGCGCCCAGGAGCAGCTGGAGCAGGAGATGGCGACGACCCGGCAGCGCATGGACAGGCTCGAGGAGTCACTGGTCTCGCTCGAACGGGATCAGGCCGCCGCCTTCGAGAACGCGCATCGACGTCTCGCGGCCGAACTGGCCGATCTCGTCCGTGCCAGTCGGCCGGCCACCGAGGAGGGACCCGAGGCCCAGGAAGAGAGCGCACCCGCAGCGTCCCTGGAAGAGGAGCTGGCCATGCTCGAGCCCCGCCAGACGCCCGATGGACTGCGGATCTCGCTCGCCGAGTCCGAGCTGCGCTTCGCCCCGGGCTCGGCCGATCTGCCCGACGGCCGTCCGGCGACCCTGGCCAAGGTGGCCGAGCTGCTCTCCGAGCGCCCGGATGTGCGGATCCTGCTGCGCGGCCACACCGACAGCCAGGGCAGTGCAACAGGCAACCTGGAACTCTCCGAGCGGCGCGCCCTCGCGGTCAAGACGCTCCTGGCCGCATCCGGGATCGAGGAGACCCGCATCCGGGCCGAGGGATTGGGCGAAGGCGTCCCCATCGCCACCAACGAGACCGAAGAGGGACGCGCGCGGAATCGCCGTGTGGATATCTATCTGACCCAGCCCTGAGGTTTGTCGCTCGCGATATTCCGCCAAGTTGTATGCGGATCACCCGCATCCACTTGGCTGAATGCCACCGTTTCGATTAGCAACGGCTACTGGGAAATAAAG
This sequence comes from Imhoffiella purpurea, assembly GCF_000585215.1. GTDB lineage: Bacteria > Pseudomonadota > Gammaproteobacteria > Chromatiales > Chromatiaceae > Imhoffiella > Imhoffiella purpurea. Next base: position 41,682 of record NZ_AONC01000039.1, read on the forward strand.
ACATCCCCTTTTCTCTGTAGCGCCAGCGAAAAGCCGGTCCACGTTGACGCCATGTTTGGGTGGTCAGTCATGGAGCCATGGCGCATAACTCAGTCCCACCAATACACCCTCGGGGCTCATGAACCTTGCCACTGTCTGTCCCCATGGTTCGACACGGGCTTCGTGGACGAACTCCTGTCCACTCTCTTTCATTTCTTGCACCGCCGCCTCGACAGCAGCGGCATCCGCTAGCTCGAACTCGATCGTAGCTGTCGGCTCTGGAACATTCTCGGGCCATTCATCCCGCCCAAAACAAGACTGAGCTGCCATTGCAAGAGGCCATACACCAAAATGATTCGCCCCAGGAAAGTTATCCATGAAGCGGTAATCGTCCATTTTCTCCAGTGGCAGACCCAGCATTTTCTGGTACAGCGATGCACTTGCCTCCGGGTCTTTGGTGATTGACGCAAAACCGGCTATGCACTTGACTTCCATTAATTCCTCCACTTCAGATTATACCTAACGTGAAGGCTCAGGCTTAGCACTGACTTAACTTAATTAACTCACGCACTCAACGACGCAGTATACGCTCACCTTGAGCCGCCTGTTAGCACATTAAAGTACTTGCTATACGGCACAGCTCTGATTTAGGGATATTGCCCTGTTTTACAGATCCGTATTCTAACGACTGACGTACAATGCATATCTTCTCAGAATCTAACATATCAACGACCTTACTCGCTTTTCGGGCTTCCCAATCTGTTGCGTGACCAAACAACGAATAGATACGCCCGAATAAATCCTTGTATACTTTATCAACTGTCACAACGTACATCAAGAATGACGGCAAGTAATACAGCAATGCTCCTTCACGCATATACGTGAGAACATAGCCGCCGATATTGTCGAGTTTTACTTCAGGCCATGCTTTGCTTAAAAAGAAGTCCGTTACTGATTGGCCCTCCCCATCATAGTCTCTAGGGTCATTATCAAAATACTCGGTGATAGCTTGTGGAATAGGATTCACAGGAAAGCACTGATATATGCGGCTTACCAATTCACCCTTATCTGGTTCCAGCTTTCTCAAGTCTCCGTACCTTACTATTAATCTGCGGGTCAAATTAATAATTTCGCCATCCTCAGTAGCGCTTGCCAAAACCGCTATCTCATAATCCCCAAGATCCTCACCCCGCTCGAGTCTATCAATTGCCCATTGAACATTGTTTGTCAGGTCAAAACAACGCAATCGAAAATCCGAATACAAATTCTCTAGCTTGACTATCTGCATTCTCTTTCCTTGATTACGCTAACGCCGCCAGCACGCGCGACCTTATAGTGAAGACGAAGCCGCAACGAAAAATACTTCGCCGTGCCTAGCTTTGTTAAATTTTATAGCGCCATATGCAACAGCGGATATGGCTTTCCCTGTCTATCGACTGGTGAGCGACCGATCACTGTAAAGCCAATGGCTCAATCTGCATTCCGGACAGTTACGCCACCAACGTTCCCAGGAGAGCAGGTAGCAGCCCTTTGCCGCGTACGCGAGCGTTGTGAACGAA
>NZ_AONC01000040.1 GCF_000585215.1 Imhoffiella purpurea
ACCAGCGACCAGCGACCAGCGACCAGCGACCAGCGACCAGCGACCAGCGACCAGCGACCAGCGACCAGCGACCAGCGACCAGCGACCAGCGAGATTATAGTGCTGGAGGCTGGAGGCTGGAGGCTGGAGGCTGGAGGCTGGAGGCTGGAGGCTGGAGGCTGGAGGCCGCTCAATACCCCCCGACCTGATGAATGGGTCGTTCCGCGTAATGGTCCAGTCTCATGACGCGGCTTGTGAGTCTTCCATCCGGATGCAGGTCGAGTTCGCGGTAGCCTGGTGGCTTGTTGTCGAGCGCGAAATCCAGGCTGTGCGGCAGGAACTGGATGCAGGTCGAGGGCGACCCCAGGACCTGATAGCCGCCGAGGTCGCGCTCGAAGCACTGGTGGATGTGCCCGAACAGGATGCCCTTGATCTGTGGATGTCCGTTGCAGAGGGCTATCAGCCGATCGCCGTTGTCGATGCCCATGGTATCCATCCAGACGCTTCCGACCGGAATCGGATGATGGTGCATGAAGAGCAGGGTCGGGGCCCCGTCGTCGTCGAGCAGATTCTCCAGCTGTGCGATATGTTCAGGCGCGAGATGGCCGCCATCGCTGCCGTTGACGTTCGAATCGAGGAAGATGAGGTTCCAGCCGTCGAGCCGGCGCAGCGCGAAGGGTCCGACACCGTATCCGCCCAGATGCTCGTCCATCAAGTTCTGAGGGTCATGATTGCCGGCCGTGCAGAAGCAGGGCAGTCCGGTTTGCCTCAGGGTGTCGCGCAGATAGCGGTAGCTGGCGGGCGAATCGTCGTGTACCAGATCTCCGGTGATCACCATGGCTCGCGCATCCGGCGACTGTTCCAGCGCCATCTCCAGAACCGCCTCGAAGCTGTTCCGGGTGGTGATGCCGAGTAGGCTGCCTTGTGGGTCTGCGAAGAGGTGCAGGTCGGTCAGTTGGATGATCCGCAAAGGTTCTCCCGCATCGCCAGTTCGAGGCTGATGCAAGCGCAGGTTGTGATTGGGGTAATGGAGGAGGGGCTTGTTTGCCGACATCGATGAATCCACTGTTTTCGGTCTGCACCGGGATTTCAAGGAGTGAGATCGATTGGCATCCCTTGTATCAGTGCGCCATCGCGTTCGTCCGGAACCCGTTCACGATCATCCGCAGCGTCCTTCACCCTAGAATCGTCTTTGCGAACCAGTTCACAGCCTATCGGGGACTGCCGGGGCTTGAATTTTCCCGACCGGCTCCAACATCAGCGCACGCGGTCCAGCTCCGGGCGCAGGGTGCCGGATACTGACCCGATGGCCTATCGAGGCCATTGGTAGAAACAATTTCAGTCGATCGGCCCTGCTCTATATGTTTCATCCACGGAATATGTTCGATCCGCGGAAGGAAGGCAACTCATGGATCGAATCCAGTCACAGATCGAATCCAGTCATCCAACTGTCGTCCACCACGAGGAATAGACCATGGAACTCAAGGGCAGCAAGACCGAGCAGAGCTTGAAAGAGGCATTTGCGGGCGAGTCGCAGGCCAATCGCCGCTATCTCTATTTCGCGGCCAAGGCCGACGTCGAAGGCTACAACGACGTCGCCGCGGTGTTCCGCTCCACGGCAGAGGGCGAAACAGGCCATGCCCATGGCCATCTGGAGTATCTGGAGGAGGTGGGCGATCCGGCCACGGGCCTTCCGATCGGTGCGACCGGGGACAACCTCAAGGCGGCGATCGCTGGCGAAACGCACGAATACACCGATATGTATCCCGGTATGGCCAAAACGGCGCGCGATGAGGGTTTCGACGAGATCGCCGACTGGTTCGAGACCCTGGCCAAGGCAGAGCGGTCACACGCCAACCGTTTCCAGAAGGCGTTCGACAATCTGGACGCCTGAGTGACCGCAAACCTGCGGCGTTCGGCTCGATATGGGGCGTGATCGGGGGCGCCGAGCGCCCCTGCGTGCGTCCGATGAGGGTGTGGCTGCGCTCGATTCGGGCTCAGATACCGACCTTCAGCCTCTGTCCCGGCTGAATATGGTTGTCGTTGGGCTTCATCTTGTTGAGCTTGCGCAGTTCGGCCACCGAAATGCCATTCTGAAGCGCGACCCGGTAGAGCGTTTCCTGCGGTTTGACCACGTGGTAGCGCACCTTGGTGGTTTTCCCCTTGGTCTTGGACTTGGGCGCGGTCTTCGCGGCGACCCTCTTTTGGCTGTCCGTCGACCTTGGCTTCTCGACCCTGGCGACCGCCTTGCGCGATACGGTGGATGGCTTCTGTCTCGGCTCCGTACGGGCGATCATGGTCGAGATCGGCGGCGGGGGAGAACCGGCACGCTGCTTCGAGCCATGAGGCAGCCACACGGTCGTTCCGACCGGGATGTGTCTTGCCCCATTCCGCAGCGAATTGCGCCAATGCATGTTCAGATCCGCGAGCACGCGGCTCGATGTGCCGTAGTGTCGGGCGATATGATCCGCTGGCATGCTGGATGCCAGGATCAGCCGGTCGTGCGGCCAGGGCGATTCGTAGCGGACGCCCTCGGGGAAATAGCGGCTGGGGTGACTCGCCACCTCGCGTGCGGCGACGAATTCAGCATAGAAGTTGCGTGAGGCGAATCCGAAATAGGGCCCGTCGTAATTGGAGACGATACGGCCGATGTCCGTGCCGTATTGCGCCTTGGCCTTGGCCATGCCGCCCTGGCCGTGGTTGTAGGAGGTGATGGCGAGCGGCCAGCTGCCGAGCTTGCCGTAGGCCTGGGCGAGATAGCGTGCCGCGCCGTCCGCGGCGAGAATGGGATCGTAGCGCTCGTCGACGCTGTCGTTGACGGTCATGTAGATACGCCCGGTCGCGGGCATGAACTGCCAGACCCCTCCGGCACCGACCGAGGATCTGGCATTGGTCTGGAAGGACGACTCCACGTGCGGCAGATAGGCGAGATCCTCCGGGACGCCGTGGCTGCGCATGATCTCGCGGAAGATCTTGTCGTAACGACCGCTGATCTCGACCCCGCGCCTGAAACGCTCGCGCAGTCCGCGCTGCAGGCGGATACGCTCCGATGCACCGTAGAGGGTGCCGATTCCGCCGGCCCGCTCGAACTTGGCGACCAGATCGCGGTCGGCCGCGGTCGGCGTCTGGCCCGAGCGCAGACGCTGCTCCAGAGCGCGCAGACGATCCGCGTGATAGTGGGTGCGGGCCTCCAGATAGGCCCGTTGCGCGCTGGTGTAGCTCGCCTGAATGGGGCCGGGCAGGGTCGCGACCTCGTAGACCACCCCGAGATGGTCGCTGTCGTGTATGGCGACCTCCCCGCGGCTCCACATACCGTAGACATGGCGCCAGAAATCCACGTTGTCCTGCAGCGCGTCCGGCACGGGGAAGGTACCCGAATCGCCGTAATCGACGTGGCTCTGACCGACCTCGCGCTCGCCGCCGCTACCAGCGCATCCGGCCAGAAACGACATGGCGAGCAGGGCGAGCGTCAGCCCCGATGTGCGAAGGTAGTAGTTGACGGTGCGCATGACTCGGAAATCCCCCTGAAAAACGAGACCCTATGCGAGGTCTCTCGCGTATAGCATGAAGTTTGGCCTAGGCCGTGGGGTCTTTCAATGGGCAAAATCCCCTAAGCTTCGGATTTCTCAGATACCCAGCGGGAAAATGCCCGATGTCTCCAGCAGAGGGATGAGCCGAATCAGCGGAAGACCGATGAGCGCGTTCGGATCCTCGCCCTCGAGACGCTCGAACAAGGCGATTCCAAGCCCCTCCGATTTGAAGCTCCCGGCGCAGTCGTAGGGCTGCTCGCGATCCAGATAGCCCTCGATCCGGGCGCGAGACAAGGAACGGAAATGAACCCGGAAGGGCTCGACCAGCGTCTGTGCCCGCCCGCTGCGCGCATCCAGCAGACAGAGCCCTGTCTGGAACAGGACGCTGCGCCCGGATGCGCGCTCCAACTGGGCGATCGCCCGGTCGCGCGTTCCGGGCTTGCCGAGGATATCGCCATCGAGACAGGCGACCTGATCGGAGCCGATGATGAGCGCGTCCGGATGCCTCTCGGCGACGGCGCGCGCCTTGGCCTCGGCCAGGCGCATCACCAGGACCTGCGGCGGCTCGTTCGGCCGAGGGGTTTCGTCGACCTCGGGCGAGTCGGTTCGGAAGCTCAGCCCGAGCTGCTCGAGCAATGCGCGACGATAGCGCGAGGTGGAGGCGAGGACGAGCGCTGGGGAGGGGGTCGGTGACACGCTGATCGGTTCCTGATTGCAGGGAGATGGGGGGCGAGCCGGCAATCCGCGAGATCCGCTCGCCGGGGATGATCGCCGACGGGCGGGCTTCCCCATCGAGGCGTCGTGGTGGGCGAGGGCTTGCTCAGTCGGTGGGCGGGTTCCAGACCCAGTTGGGCCGGCCCTCCAGGGCCACGACGCTGTAGGGGCCGAGCTGGATCCGCTCGCCCGCGATCGGGTGCTGTACCTCGGGCGCGACGGCGGGCTGCTCGCGGCTGGTGTCGAGCGCCAGGCTCCACTCCAACCCCTTGATCCGGGGGACGCTGAACTCGATGGGGTGCGCGGCCATGTTCAGCATCACGTGCAACAGCGGCTCGTCGTCGACCTTGCTTTCGAGGGTGAAGGCCAGCTGGTGGCTGTCCGGATCGTCCCAGCCGGGTGCATTCAGCTCGACGCCGTGCCAGATGATGTCCGGGCGCGTGTGGCCGTAGTCCGGCTTGCCGGTGAGGAAGCGGTCGCGGGTCAGGGTTGGGTGGCGTCGGCGCAGCGCGATCATGGAGCGGACGAATTCCAGCATCTCGCGATTCTGCTCGACCAGTCCCCAGTCCGACCAGGACAGCTCGTTGTTCTGACAATAGGTGTTGTTGTTGCCCTGTTTGGAGCGGAATACCTCGTCGCCGGAGAACAGCATGGGCACGCCCTGGCTGAACATGAGGATGCTGATGAAGTTGCGCGCCTGACGGCGGCGCAGGGCCATGATCTCGGGATCCTCGGTCGGTCCCTCGACGCCGCAGTTCCAGCTCAGGTTGTGATCGTGGCCGTCGCGGTTGTCCTCGCCGTTGGCCTCGTTGTGCTTGCGGTTGTAGCTGACTAGATCGCAGAGGGTGAAGCCGTCGTGACAGGTGATGAAATTGATGGAGTTCATCGGCAGGCGTCCGCGTCCCTCGTACATGTCGCTCGAGCCTGACATGCGGGTCGCGACCTCGGGCACCATGCCCGGGTCCCCGCGCACGAAGCCGCGGATCACGTCGCGGTAGCGCCCGTTCCACTCGGCCCAGCGATAGCCGGGAAAATCGCCCACCTGATAGAGGCCGGCGGCATCCCATGCCTCGGCGATGATGTGGGCTCGGTTGAGCGAGGGTGAGAGCTCGATCGCCCAGAGCACGGGCGCATGGTGCTGCGGATGCCCGTCCTCGCCGCGCGCCAGCGCGCTCGCCAGATCGAAGCGGAAGCCATCCACATGCATGTGGCGCACCCAGTAGAGCAGGGCGTCGATGAGGAAGCGGGTCACCATGGGATGGTTGCAGTTCATGGTGTTGCCGCAGCCGGTGTAGTCCCGGTAGTGTCGGCGGTCCTCGAAATCGAGGTGATAGAAGATCTCGTTGCCGAAGGCCTTGAAGCTGATGACCGGGCCCGTTTCGCCGCCCTCGGCGGTATGGTTGAAGACGACGTCGAGGATGACGCCGATTCCGGCGCGGTGGAATGCCTTGACCATGTCGCGGAATTCGTCGCGGGCATGGACGGCGGTCACGGCAAATCCGGGGTGCGGGGCGAAGAAACTGTGGGTGCTGTAGCCCCAGTAGTTCTCCATACCCATCCTCGCGGTCTGCGGCGGCACGTCCTGGGGATCGAAGGCCATTACCGGCATCAGCTCGACATGGGTGATCCCCAGATCCTTGAGGTAGGGGATCTTTTCGATGACCCCATTGAATGTGCCCGGGTGGACGACGCCGGAGGAGGGATGGCGGGTGAATCCGCCGACATGCATCTCGTAGATGACGGAGTCGTTGAGCGGGATATGGAGCGGCTGATCCTCTTCCCAGTCGTAATCGTCGCGTACGACCTGAGCGCGGATGGCCTTGGCGACGTTGTCGCCCGGGCGGCTCGCGGCGGTGCGGTCCCAGAGCCGGTCGCTGACGGTGGTCGCCCAGGGGTCCAGCAGCGCCTTGTCGGCGTCGAGGCGACAGCCGGTCTCGCTGGTCTCGATGCTGTCGCAGCGACCCTCGGCGCGCCAGTTGTAGAAGACCCCGTCGGGCAGGTTCTCGATGAAGATGTGCCAGAAGAAGAAGGTGCGATTGATGCGCGGATCGAGATGGATGACCTCGTAGGGCTCCTTGTGGGTGTCGCGCTCGAACAGCAGCAGCGACATCCGTTCGGCATGGCGCGAGAAGACGCAAAAATTCACCCCGCCGTTCAAGACGGTCGCGCCAGCCGTATCCCAGCTTCCGGGTCTGACACGGAATCTCGGTGATCTCATTGGACCATCTCCTGCGGGTTCTCAACGACCTGGCGCCGCGATTTCCCGCCGCTCCGTCCTGTTCGGCGGGAAGACATCCCTTCGTGGTGCCACGTCTCTATCGCGCCGGTTTCCGATGAACGGCAACCGGTCACCGACGAGCATGCTGGCCGCCATCCGATGACGGCGCTGGCAACGCAGAGTCAGTCCTGGCTCACTTGAGCATGCCTGGAACGAGGAGATAACCGATGATGGTCCCGACGATGGTGCCGAGTATGGCGCCCAACAGGATTCCGTACCACTTCACGACGTCACCTCTCTCGTTGCGATCCGAGCGGCTGCTATTGTGTTCCGCATTGGTGGGATCGACAAGTGATCCATGTGGCTTTTTCCTCGATCGCGGGCTTTCTCTTCGCGCGTCATCGGGGTTTCTCGCATCGGGTCGGGCTGCTAGAGTGGCGAGCCCGGTCGGCTGCTCGATCCGGGTTTCATGCCACACCCATGCAAGGCCTACCAGACCCATGAACGCACCCCTGTCCCGATCCGATATCGCCACGCTCTTCCACCTTTCGCCCTCCGAGCGCTACACCCATTTCCTGACCGAGGCGGCCCAGCGCGGGCGGGTCTGGACGCTCTGCGGCCAGGGCGGGTTCGTCGCCTTCTGCGACGAGGAGGGACACGACTGCTTTCCATTCTGGCCGGCGCCCGAACTCGCCGAGGCATCGGCCGACGAGGACTGGTCGGACTGCCGGGCGGAACCGCTCGAGCTCGGGGTCTTCATGGAGCGCTGGCTCACCGGGATGGCCCGGGACGACCGTCAGGTCTCGGTCTTTCCGGCACCCGATGGAACCGGAATCGTCGTCGATCCCCTGATGCTGCTCCAGGATCTCGAAGATGAGCTTCGGCAGCCGGATTGATCTCGTGCGTCTTCGAGCGCCGTCCGTCGGTCCGTCCGAGGGACCGGGGCCGAGCGGCCTGACGAGCCGGCGGCGGGGCTAATTCCGTTCTTTTGCGTCCCAGTCCGCCTTGATCTTCAGGATGCGCGGCAGGATGTCCTGAAACAGGTCGACGAGGCGCGGCTCGAAGTGACTGCCGCTGCCCTCGCGGAGCGTCCCCATCGCCTTGTCGATGGACCAGGGGTCCTTGTAGGGGCGTTTCATGGTGAGTGCGTCGAAGACATCGGCCACGGCCACGATACGTGCCGACTCGGGTATGGATTCGCCGGCCAGCCCTTCGGGATAGCCTCTGCCGTCCCAGTGTTCATGATGATAGAGCGCGATCTCGGCCGCCAGCTGGAACATGGGGGCGTGACTCATGCGCAGGATTTCATGACCGATTCTCGGGTGGGTCTTCATCACCGCCCACTCTTCGCCGTTCAGTTTGCCCGGCTTGCGGAGTATCTCGCTGGGGATGCCGATCTTGCCCGTGTCATGCATGGAGGCGGCCTGTTCGATACGTTCGCACGCGGCCGGCTCCCAGCCAGCGGCCGTCGCCAGCTCTCTCGCATAGTGCGCCATGCGCCAGATATGCACGCCGGTGTCCGTGTCGTTGAAGTGACCGGCCACGCCGAGCATCGAGAGGGCGTCGCGATGGCTCCGATCCAGTTGCGATGCATTGACCAGCGATAGATGGGTCCTGACGCGTGCCCGCACGATCGGTGGCGACAGCGGCTTGACGATGTAGTCGACGGCGCCGGCCTCGAATCCCGACGCCTCGTTCCCCGCATCGGCGAGCCCCGTCACGAAGATCACCGGGATCTCCTCGGTGGCCGAGTCCGCCTTGAGCGCCCGGCATACGCTATAGCCGTCCATGTCGGGCATCTCGATATCGAGCAGGATGAGGCTGGGGTGGCGTTTGCGGGTCGCCTTCAGGGCCTCGGCTCCATTGGCGGCGAACAGCAGCCGATAGTCGCCGCCCAGTATGTGGCGCATGGCATGCAGATTTTCCGGCTGATCGTCGACGATGAGTATGGGGCCCTGGGTCATGTCTGCTCCTCGAGTGGAATGCCGAGCCCGCTGGCCAGTTCGCGCACCGCGCGCTCGCCCGCGGTGGAATCCAGGCTCTCGAGTGCGGCGCGCATGGCCGCCATCCGCTCGCCCGGCATGGATTCCGACAATTCGGAGATGAATGGCTCGGCAGCGATGGGGTCGAAGTCCTGGAAGGCCCTGAGCGCGCCGCACAGGAGCGGCGCGATCGTGTCGGGATCGCGCGCTTGGGGTGCGGTGGCCGAGGATGGTTCGGTTGGCGGGGGAGGGGCTGGCTCGGGGGCATAACGGGCGATGGAGGCCAAGGCCGTTTCGATCGCGGCCTCGAGTCTCATGGTTGAGGTCCGGACTCGCTCGCTCGGCTCTTCGGCTGCAATGACACGCTCGAGATCGCCGGCCCGCTCCGCAACCTCCATGAGTCCCAGGTTTCCCGCCGTGCCCTTGAGCTTGTGAGCCAGAGGTCTGGCCGTTTCCGGGGTGGCCGAGGCGATCTGCCGGGCCGCTTCCTGGAGCTGAGGGGCGATTCTGCGCAGATAGCGCCGATAGACCTCTGCATCCTTCCAGATCGCCAGACCGCGCTCGATCGTCAGTCCCGGAAGGTTTCGGTCGCTCGCGTCATATGGCGGGGCGGGCGATGGGACGGACGACGCGGTCATCGCGGATTCCTCGTCGCGCGTCAGTACCGGGGCAAGGGCTGCCGAATCCTCCGAAGCGGGACGTTCCTTCCGGCCGTGGACGAGGTCCCGGATGAGAGAGACGGCCTCCTCCACATCCAGCGGCTTGGACAGAAAGGCATCCATCCCAGCCTCTTTGGCCGAGAGCTCCTGAGACTGCATGGCACCGGCCGTCAATGCGACCACGGGCAGCCTCGAATGCCGCTCGTTTTGGCGAATGCGGCGCGTGGCCTCGTGGCCGTCCATGACCGGCATCTGGACATCCATCAGGACGATGTCGACCTGGTCCGGGTGGGACGTGAGCCAGTCGAGCGCCTCCTGACCGTCGCCCGCTAGACTGACCCGCGCCCCCTCGTCGGCGAAGATCTGTTGGGCGACCTCTCGGTTGATGTCGTTGTCGTCCACGACCAGCAGGCGAAGACCGTCAAGGCGCTGCCGATCCTGTGCCCGTGGATGCGGCGGCATGACGGTCTGACCGAGGCGGCGCCCGCGCGCCCTGACGACGGCATCGTAGAGAGGTGATGGCGACAACGGCTTGTCGAGTACGGCCTCGACCGATGTCTCGTTCAGGCTGGCCATCACCTCTTCGAGCGGGTGGGCGGTGAGCAGGAACAGCAAGGGGCGGCGCGGCTCGGGCAGGGCCTCGCGAATCCCCGACAGGGTTGACGAGCCCTCCTGTCCCGGGAGATGCCAATCCAGCAGCACGGCCGCGTCCGGGCCTTGCAGCTCCTCGTCGTGCAGCACGCGATCCATGGCCTCCTGCCAGGATGCCGCTCGGTTGGCCGACCATCCCAGGCTGGCGACGGTCGCCATCAGGCCGTCGAGCACGACGGGATTGTCTCCGACGACCAGAACCTTCATTCCCAGTGTCAATCGCGTGGCCGCGGACTCCTGCTTCAGACGCGACAGGGGAATCTCGAACCAGAAGGTGCTGCCCTGTCCCGGAACGCTCTCGAGGCCCATGCGTCCATCCATGAGGTCGACCAGCCGGCGCGTGATCGCCAGCCCGAGTCCGGAGCCGCCGAACCGTCTGGTGGTCGACACGTCGGCCTGGGTGAAGGGCTGGAATAGCCGCTTCTGCGCCTCCGGCTCGATGCCGATTCCCGTGTCCCGTACCGCGAACCGCATCAGGACGCTGTCATGGCTGCGCTCGACGGGCTCGATGCGGACCTCGACCATGCCCGAATCGGTGAATTTGATGGCGTTGTTGGTGAGATTGATCAGGATCTGACCCAGTCTCAGCGGATCGCCGCACAATGGCCAGTCGCTGCAGATCGGCGGAACCATGACCAGCTCGATGGCCTTGCGCTCGGCGGTGGCGGTCATGATCGTCGCTAGGTTGTCCAGCACCTGGGTCAATCGGAAAGGGATGTGCTCGATGTCGATCTTGCCCGATTCGATCTTCGAGAAGTCGAGGATGTCGTTGATGATCCCCAGCAGACTCTGGCCCGACCGGTGGATCTTGCGCGCCAGGTCCCGAGCCACCACCGGCAGATCCTGGCGTTCGAGCAGATGGGCGAGCCCCAGCACGGCGTTCATGGGGGTGCGGATCTCGTGACTCATGTTGGCCAGGAACTGGCTCTTGGAGTTGGCCAGTCGAATGGCCTGCTCGCGCGTCGCGCGCAGTTCGGCGGTGCGTTCGTCGACGAGTTCCTGAAGATGGTTGCGATGCTGCTCCAGTTCGTGTTCGGCGCGCTTCAACTCGGTGATGTCGCGGGCGATTCCGAGCACGCCCATGATCTCGCCGCGGCCGTCCAGGACGGGGGTCTTGATGGTCTGCATCAGCTCGCGATGGCCGTCGCTGGCGAAGAGGATCTCCTCCTCGTTCGTTCTGGCCCGGCCGGCGGCCATCGTCGCCAGATCGTGGGCGCGGAAGAAATCGGCGGATGCGCGGTCGGTGAAGTCGTCGTCGGTCTTGCCGACGATGTCGGCCTCGGAGGCACCGTAGAGTGCCTCGAAACGACGGTTGCAGGCGAGGAATCGGCCCTGGGTGTCCTTGAGCCACACCGGATCGGGAATGGTCTGCAGGAGCGTCTGCAGACGCTCCTGGCTTTCGCGCAGTTCACGCTCCGCCCGCAGGCGGTCCGAGATGTCCCGCAGGACGAGGGTATGGCCGGACTGATCCTCGAGCCGGGCGACCGCGGCGCTGGCCTCCAGGCTGATCGGGGTTCCGTCCTTGCGCCGGCCCCGGACGATCTGATGGTCGGGCTTCCAGACCTGGGTGGAGTTGGGGTCGCAGAGCAGGCGGCTGCTCAGGGTCACGAGACGCTCGTAATCCTGATCCGGCAGGATCAGACCGATGCCGAGACCCAGTATCTCCCGCGCCGAATAGCCGAAGATGGCCTCGGCACTCTTGTTGAAGACGTGGATCAGGCCAGATCTGGTGGTCACGATGATGGCGTCCTGGACGCTGTCGAGGATGGCGCGATATTGGACCTTGGTGGCCAGCATCTCGCGACGCCGCTCCGCCTGTTTGAGTTCGCGCCTGATGACCGGTCCCAGGCGGGTCAGGTTGTCCTTGAGGATGTAGTCGTTGGCGCCGCCCTGCATGGCCTTGACGCCGATCCTGTCCTGGACGGTGCCCGATACGAAGATGAAGGGCAGATCGGAGGTATAGCGGCGGACGATCTCGAGCGCGCGCAGCCCGTCGAAGCCGGGCAGCCGGTAGTCCGAGATCACCGTCTGCCAGGCCGCGCTGGGCAGCGCGCTGATCAGTGCCTCGGCCGACTCCACACGTGTGTGATCCACGGCGTATCCTGCCTCCTCGAGCGCGTTCAGGAGCAGGATGGCGTCGTCTTCCGAGTCCTCCACCAGCAGCAGGCGAAGCGGCGTCGACTCCTTCATCATGGTTCTCGATCAGTCCGGGGCGCGCTCGTTCAGCAGCAGCCAGTACATCCCGAGACCGCGCACGGCCTCGGTGAATTGGTCGAAATCGACGGGCTTGCGCACGTAGCTGTTGACGCCCAGGTCGTAGCTCGTGAGCATGTCCTGCTCATCCTTGGATGTCGTCAGCATGACCACGGGCAGCCGCCGGGTGAGCGGGTCGGCGCGAATCTCGCGGAGCACGTCCAATCCGTTCAGACGCGGCATGTTGAGGTCGAGCAGCACCACGGCCGGTAGATCCATCGGCTCTCTCCCGGCGAAGATTCCCCGGCCGAATAGGTAATCCAGTGCCTCGACGCCGTCGTGCGCGACCACGACGCGATTGCAGATATTCGTTTCCTCGAGCGCATGGAGCGTGAGGATTTCATCGTTTGGGTCGTCTTCGGCCAGCAGGATTTCTTGGTTGCTCATGATTCATGAATCGCTTGTGGACTCAGGGTGAAATGGAAGACGGCGCCCTGATCGATCGCCCCTTGGCCCCAGATCCGTCCGCCGTGTTTGTGCACGACGCGCTGCACGGTGGCCAGCCCGATTCCCGTTCCCGGGAAGTCGCTGGCATGATGCAGGCGCTGAAAGGCACCGAAGAGCTTGTCCGCATAGGCCATGTCGAAACCGGCGCCGTTGTCGCGGACGAAGAAGGAGGGGGGACGGTCGGTGTCATCGCGGCCGACCTCGATGCGCGGTGCCCCGGTCCTGGAGGTGAATTTCCAGGCGTTGGCGAGCAGATTCTGCATGGCGATGTGGACCAGCCGGCGGTCGCCCGAGGTGTGCAATTCGGGCTGAATCCGGACCTCCAGGTGCCGCTCGGGATCGCTCTCCGCGAGTTCGTCGAGGATTTCCTCGGCCATGGCGCCCAGATCCAGGGGCTCGCGCTTCAATTCGGCCCGGGTGATCCGCGAGAGGGCCAGCATGTCGTCGATCAGCCGGCTCATCCTTTGCGCGGCGGTGCGCATGCGCTGGAGATAGTCCTGCCCTTTATCGTCGAGCTTGTCCGCATACCCCTTGAGCAGCATGTTGGAGAATCCGTCGAGTGTGCGCAGCGGCGCGCGAAGATCGTGCGAGACGGAATAGGAGAAGGATTCCAACTCCCGGTTGGCCGAGTTGAGGCCGTGATTCGCCACCGCGAGACGCTGGAGGGCCTTGTCCATCGTCTCGATGGATTGACGCCGCTTGACGCTGAGATGGGCGATGCCCACGCTGAGCATGGCGAGCAGTATTCCCAGCGTGATCCAGATGATGACGTGGCGCTGGGTGAGGGGGCGCGCCTGGAGCGCCAGGTCTTCCTTTGGTACCCAGGAGACGAGGATCCAATAGGATGGCGACTGGAGGACATGGTTCGCTGTCGCTGGATTCCTGTCGGAGAGCTTGCGGGTGGGTTCGAATCGGGCCGCGCTCAGAAGCCCTTCGTCGAACCGTGCGTGCAGGGGATGCCCATCGCGGGTTCCGGCCTCGATGGTTCTCCAGAGTGCGGGATCGCGCTTCGCCAGGGTTCTATCCCGGCCATCGGGAAACATGAAGCCCCATGCCTGTTCAGGCCGATCTCCCAAGAGCCAATAGCTGTCCTGGTTCAGCAGCCAGAGGGAGATGTCGCTGTCCTTGGCCAGGGCCTGTAGGCGGCCGATCAATGGCTGCCCGAGATAGTTCAGGATGAGCACCGCCTTGGCGACGCCGGTGCGATCGCCGACCTTTGTTGCGCAGCGCAGCATGGGCTTGTAGGGGATCTCGATCACGCCGTGCTCGACATTCAGATCGAATGGCGACAGATAAATGGTTCCCAGGGGAGAGGCCCAGGCGTCGTGGAAATAGTAACGGTCGCTTTTGTCCTGCAGTTCGGCCTCGGTCGCGATCCTGGTCTTGCCGCTTCCGTTGTCCACCCGCACGACCTCCAGTCCGCTCGCGTCCAGATAGCGCAGCTGATCGTAGATGCCGTGACGCGTTTCCATGAAGCTCGCAAGATCCCGTGTCAGCTCGCGATGCCGGTTCTCCCCGCCGCTCGTCAAGAAGCGATCCAGATCGGGCCGCCTGCTCAGATATTCGAGGTCCCGATGGACCCAGTCGAGATTGTTCGTGAGCACCAGGGCCGCCTCGGTGATGACGGCGTGCTGTTCCGTGCCGACGAGCCTGCGCAGATGCTCCATGTCCTTGGCGTGAAAGGTCGCCATGAGGAGCGTCAGCACGGCGATGAGAGGGATCCAGATCAGGGTGGCGAACAAGAGGGTTTGGCGCCATTTTCCAGAGGATCGGGATTCGTCGAGCTGGTCCATTCAGTCTCTCCACCCTGGTACACGCATTCAGTCTTGCATCTCGTCATAAAGATGCAAGCTAGGGGCGCCCCTTTCTCCAAAAAAGGCCGTTGCGATTATTTTTGAATTCTATTTCAGGACATGGGGTTGGATGTTTGGTTGTCTATATGGGGACGGGGCCTTGCGGGACTTGATACGCTTCTGTCGCTGCCGTCTTTGCCGGAGGCGTGAGATTTTCGCTGTCCTTGATGCCCGCATCGTGGATGCCCATTTGAGGCATCTGAGCGAGACGCTGCGAATGGAGGGCGGGTGCCCGGTGCGGATTGCCGTTGGCCTGGATAGGGATATAGCGGCTGGAATCGGTAGCGGGCGTGCAGCAGACCGCAATCGCGGGAATTGCCGAATCGAGCCGAGGGGTCGGGGATGAAACGGACATGTCAGCCCATCTTGTCGTCATGAATCCGCTGTTCCGCACGCTGATCTTACCGCTATTGGTCAGCCTGGTCGGAGTTCTCGCGGCGGGCCTGATCGAGACTCGGCTGGTTGAGCGCCAGCGCGCAGAGGCCGTCGCGCGCTTCGCGGTGAAGGCGGACCAGGTGGTGGAGTATCTGGCCGAGCGGATCGGCTCCTACGAGCATGGCCTGCGGGGCATGCGTGGGGTGATCGTCTCCCTGTGGCCGGATCGGCTCACGCGCGCCAAGGTGATCGCCTATAGCCGCACCCGGGAGCTGGAGCGCGAATTTCCCGGCTCGCGCGGGTTCGGTTTCATCCGCCGCGTGCCGAGGGCCGAGGAAGCGGCCTTCCTGGAACGGGCGCGACGCGACGGCAAGCCCGATTTCTCGATCAGGACGCTCACCCCGCACGATGACGAGCGTCTGGTCATCCAGTACATCGAGCCGGAAGCCAACAACCGACAGGCGGTGGGGCTCGACATCGGCTCCGAGAGGAATCGGCGCGACGCCGCGTTCAAGGCGATGCGCACCGGGCGGGCCACGCTCACCCATCCCATCACCCTGGTCCAGGCCAGCGGCAAGGTCAATCGCGGCTTCCTGCTGATGATCGCCACCTACCCTGCGGCCGAACCGAGCACGCCCGAGGCGCGTGAGGAGGCCGCCTACGGTCTCGCCTATACGCCCCTGGTCATCGACGAGATCCTGGCCGGGTACGAGGCTCGGAGCGGCGAGCTGTCACTGGCGCTCTACGATCTCGACGACTCCGGCCGGCTCGACCGCTTCTACGCGTCGCGCGATGCCGACAGCGACGCGACAGACCTGATCGAGCATCGGCAGCTGCATCTGTTCGGCCGCGAATGGCTGGCCGAGATCCGCGCCTTGCCTCCGTTCCTGCGTCAGCTGAATCAGACCTCGCCGCGTCAGGTCGCGTTCGAGATCGCTGCCAGCGGGCTGCTGCTTGCCGCCCTGCTCTACGGCTATCTGGTGGCGCGGGCGCGCACACGCGAGACGCAGCGGGTGCAGGCCCGGCTGGCCGCCATCGTCAGCGACGCCAGCGAGGCCATCGTCGGCGAGAATCTGGAGGGCATGGTCACCGACTGGAACCCGGCGGCCGAGACCATCTTCGGTTATTCGGAACAGGAGGCCATGGGTCGAGCGGCGATCGATCTCATCGTTCCCGCGGGGCTGGAGACCGAAGAGCGGCACCTCAACGAGTCAGTCCTCTCGGGCACACCGGTTTCCCAGCTGATGACCCGGCGCCACCGTGCGGACGGCGGCGACTTGGACGTCTCGATCACCGCCTCGCAGATCCGTGACGCGGATGGCCGGGTCGTCGGAATCGCCAAGACCATCCGCGACGTCAGCGTCCAGATCGCGGCGGAGCGGCGGATCCGCGCACTCAACGCCGAGCTCGAGCGCAAGGTCGAAGAGCGCACCGCCCATCTCGAGACCGCCTTGCACGAACTGGCCGACTTCTCCTATCTGGCCTCGCACGACCTGCGCACCCCGCTGCGCGCCATCGACGGTTTCAGCAGCCTGCTGCTGCGCGAAAGCGACACCTTGAATGAGGCGCACGGCGAGTATCTGCAGCGGGTTCGCGCAGCGGCACAGCACATGGGGCGGATCATCGATGACATGGTGGCGCTCGCCCAGGTCTCGCGGAGCGGTTTCAGTCCCGAAACGCTGGACATCAGCGGTCTGGCCGACAAGGTCGTGGCAGCCTTGCGCGCCGCCTATCCCGATGACAGGGTTGAGGTGCGGATCCAGGCCGGACTGCAGGTCCGGGCCGACGCGAAGCTCGCCCACATCCTGCTGATGCAGCTCTTCGACAACGCCTGGAAGTTCACGCGCGCGATCCCGAATCCTGTTGTCGAATTCGCAGAAGAGGGGCGCGAGCTGTTCGTTCGCGACAATGGCGTGGGCTTCGAGATGGCCTATGCCAAACGGCTCTTCGCGCCCTTCCATCGGTTGCATACCTCGGACGAGTATCCGGGCTCAGGAATCGGTTTGGCCATCGTCCAGCGCATCGTCAACATGCACGGCGGCCATGTCCGCGCCGAGGGGGCCGTCGGCCGGGGGGCGACCATCTGGTTCCGATTCTCTCCCGACGATCGGTCCGAAGACCCAGGCTAGATGCCGGCCGAGCCCTCGGGCATGCGGACGTTCCATGCGGGGATGCGGCAGGCTCATCGGCGAGCCAGAAACAGGCGCGGCGTGCGTTCCGACCGATTCGGCCAGAAAGCGGGTGTCGTGACCCTTGCCGGCGGTGGCGTCGAGCGCCCGGTCGCCGGGTCGAAGATGTCCGCGGAGTCTCTGGTGTGCGGCTTGGGTCAGGTTCACGGTATCGGGCGTTCCGGTCGCGCCGGACGGCCGGCCTCGTGGATCAGTCTCTCGCCCAGCGAGCGGGTGGCGGGGCCGGCGCCTTCCGGGTCCGCGTAGACCAGATAGAGCGTTTCCCGGTGCTCGGTGCCCTGGGTCAGGTTCAAGGGTCTGAGCTCGCCGCGCTCCAGTTCGGCCTGGATATGGGGCCGCGGGATCCAGGCGAACCCCAGTCCGCGTCTGAGCATGGCGATGGCGGTGAGCATGTGCGAGACGGTCCAGCGCTCTTCGGCCTCCAGCCAGCCGCTGTCGATCTGGCGGAAGCGTCCGGTATCGCGGATCACCAGCTGACGGTGCGAGCGCAGATCCTCGAGCGTGAGCGGGCGGTCAGTCGCGTGCAACGGATGGTCCGGATGGGCGACCGCGACGAAGGTCACCTGGATCAGCGGGTCGCCAAGGAATCCGGGCGGGACCTGTCCGGTGACGGCGAGGTCCACCTGACGCTGGATGAGCGCCTCGTTGGTTCCGGAGAGCACGGTCTCCATCAGTTGGATCCGGGTCTGCGGGGCCTGGTCGCCGAAGGCGGCCAGGGCGCGCAGTAGCGGGTCGGGCGGCATGACGATATCGATCGCCAGACGCACCTCCGCCTCCCATCCCTGGGCCAGGGTCTCGGCCAGGCGCTCCAGACGGTGCGTCTCGTCGAGGATGAGGCGCGCCCGCTGCAGCAGCACCGCCCCGGATTCGGTCAGTCGCGTCCGCCGTCCCTGGGCGGCCATCAGCGGCAGGGGCAGCTGCTCCTGCAGACGCTTGAGGCTGTAGCTCACCGAGGACTGGCTGCGGCGCAAGGCATCGGCGGCGGCCTCGAAGCCGTCGTGATCCACCACCGCCTGCAGCGTCGCCCATTGCTCCAGCGTGGTCTTGGGTGTCCGGGTCGACATGGATAGATCCGAATATTCGATGGGTTGCCCCGAAAATGAGGATAAATAATCCGATCCTTCGATGCCATCCTTTTACTCGAATCCAACACTATTCGAGGAAATCGTCATGAAACAGATTCTGCACATCGACAGCAGCCTTTTCTCCGATAAGGGCGTCTCGTCTACCCTGGCCGGCGACTATGTCGCGGGTTTGATGGAGCGGGATCCGGAGCTGCGGGTGGTCCATCGCGACCTGGGGCGCGACCCCGTTCCGCATCTGGACGCGATCCGGCTGGGTGCGATCTCGACGCCCGAGGCGGGGCGCACGCCGGAGCAGGCTCGGATCGCCGAGGAGGCGGAGGCCATGATCCGCGAGATCCAGGAGGCGGATCTGCTGGTGGTGGGGGTGCCCATGTACAACTTCGGTATCCCCAGCGTGCTCAAGTCCTGGTTCGACCATGTGGCGCGTGCCGGCGTCACCTTCCGCTATACCGCCGAGGGACCCGAGGGGCTGCTCGAGGGCAAGCGGGCGGTGATCGTGACCAGTCGTGGAGGCCTGCATCGGGGGCAGCCGACCGATACTCAAACCGGCTATCTGACCACCATACTGGGGTTCGTCGGCATCACGGACGTCGAGTTCGTCTATGCCGAGGGGCTGAATCTGGGCGAGGAGGCGCGCGCGTCGGCGCTGGACTCCGCCAAGAAGGACATCGAGCGGCTTCTGGCCGCCTGAGGAGGTGAATCATGAGGCTCAAATCGCTCGATCGCGTGCTGACCGCGACGCCCGCCTCGGACGGTGGCGGGGTCAAGCTGTATCGCATCCTCGGGCCGGACGGGATGCGCGGCCTGGATCCGTTCCTGATGCTCGACGACTTCGGTTCCGAGAGCGCGGAGGACTATATCGCCGGCTTCCCCCCGCATCCGCACCGTGGCTTCGAGACGGTCACCTACATGCTGGAAGGACGGATGCTGCACGAGGATCATCTGGGCAACCGGGGGCTGCTCTCCTCCGGGGGCGTGCAGTGGATGACCGCCGGCCGCGGGGTCGTCCACTCCGAGATGCCGCAGCAGGAGTCTGGCCGCATGCGCGGACTCCAGCTCTGGATCAATCTGCCAGCGGCGGACAAGATGCGGGATCCGGCCTATCGCCATCTGCCCGCCGAGGACATTCCCGAGGCGACACTGGCGAACGGCAGCCGGGTCAAGGTGGTCGCCGGAGAATTCGTGCATGACGACCGGCGACTCCGCGGGCCGGCGCGGGGCATCGCGACCGATCCGCTCTATCTGGACCTCGAACTGCCGGCCGGGGAGAGGCTGGATGTCCCGGTCCACGCCGGGTATCGGGCGCTCGTCTATGCGATCGAGGGTGGAGCCGAGGTCTGCGGCGCCTCCATCGATCGGCGCCGGATGGCCGTGCTCGGGACCGAGGGCGATGGCGTCGCGTTATCCGCCGGACCGGACGGGGCGCGTCTGCTGCTGCTCGCGGCCCGGCCACTGAACGAGCCCATTGCCCACTATGGCCCCTTCGTGATGAACAGCCGCCGCGAGATCCTGGAGGCGGTCGCCGATTACGAGGCCGGCCGGCTGGTCGCCTGAGCGGCCGGGGACCAGGCGTTCTCGTCCCGGGGCGTCGGGGGCAGGGTGCGGATCGGTCCCTTCGGACCCTGCTGCAGCGCCAGCCCCGAAGGGCTGCGCTTGGCCTGGCACTTCATGGCGGCGATGATCCGGCCCAGATCGTCGCCGCTGCCGTAGTCGTCTCCGGGGCGGATCTCGAGGATGGCGCCGCTGCAGCGCATCAGCGGGTTCTGGCGCTCCTGTCCGAAACGGTCGCGTGCGTTCAGATGACCGCGCTCGCGATCCTCGGGGTCATAGAGACTCTGGACGTCCGAACGGAACTTGGACAGCATCCCTTGCACCTGGTCGATCACGGAGTCGAGATCCCTGTCGCCGATCCCGGCGAAGAAATCGTCCCCGCCGATATGGCCGATGAACCAGCCGCCCGAGCTCAGATATTGACGCATGAGCTCGGAGAACATCTGGATGACCCGGTCGCCGCGCCTGAAGCCGTAATGGTCGTTGAAGGACTTGAAGCTGTCGAAGTCCAGATAGACCAGATGCGAGGTCGATCCGTGCTGGGAGAGCGCGTGCGAGAGATATTCGTGGATCGAGTTGTTTCCCGGGAGCTTGGTCAGCGGATTCTGGTCGCGGGCCGCGGCCAGATTCTTCTCGTCGATCAGCTGGAGGAGGGCGGTCGTGGAGATGAAGCCGTGATAGCGTCCGTCGAGCGTGACCAGCAGCCCGGCGGCGTTGTCTCCGGCCGAGAATGCCTCGAGGAAGCGGTTGGGCGAATCGTGGATGTCGATGGCGGGGCAGGGCCTGACGAAATCCTGGAGCGAGCGGCCGTAGCTCCGGTTGACGATCAGGTCGCGGCCGTAATTGGAATAGATCAGATCCTTCAGATCGCTCTCGTGGACGAGTCCGATCGGCCGGTCGGCCGCGTCGAGCACCGGGAGGATGTTGTGGGTTTTGTCCAGTCGGAAGGCGTCGAAGAGTCGCGAGATGCTGTCGCTGACGCGCAGGGGCGGGATGCGTTCCAGACAGCGCTCGATCAGCACCCGGTCGCCCGTTGTCTCGCGGCGATTGCGCGAATGGATCTCGGCTACCTGGGCGTAGCAGGTCTGAAGGGATTCGATCCGCAGTTGCGGGCGCTCGATCAGATACCCCTGAACCAGGTCGCAGCCCACCTCGCGGCAGGCGAGCAGCTCGGCCTCGGTCTCGACCCCTTCCGCGACCACCTGGATACCGATGACGTGCGCGAGCTGGACCATGTTGGCGACGAAGTGCCGCTTGCGATGGTCCTCGGCCATGCCGCCGACGAAGAAGCGGTCGATCTTCAGCAGGTCCGGCGGGTGTTCGTAGAGCAGACGCAGTCCGGCATAGCCGCTGCCGAAGTCGTCGATGGCGAAATGGAATCTGTGTCCACGGTAGGCGGAGATGGTCTGGGCGACGATGGGATTGGCGGTCAGGTCGGAGCGCTCGGAGAGCTCCAGACAGATGCTGTCCGCACCGAGACCGTGCCGGGTCAGAAGCTCGAGCGTGGGTTCGGGACGCTCCTGCTCGATGAGGTGAGGGTCGAGGTTGAAGAAGAGCTTGTAGCGCGCGGCCTCCGGGACGCAGGTGAAATGCGCCAGGGCCAGCTCGCGCAGCCTCATGTCGAGCGCGCTGGAATGACCCTGCTCCCAGGCGTACCCGAAGAGGCTGAAGATGTCCTGGAAGCCGAGCTCGCCGACGCCGCGCAACAGCGCCTCGAAGCCATAGACGCTGCCGGTATGGACGTTGACGATGGGCTGCAGGGCGTAGCTCAGGGCGTCGAAGGCCCGTGCCAGAAATGCGTCCTGGTCGAGCGCCGTGGCGCGATGTCTCGACGCAGCGGCTTGGGTGAGGGTGGCAGTCCGTGTTTGCTCGCTGGTGGTGGTCCTATCGAGAGACATGGACATGGGCGAACTCGGTCGCCGCCAGAGACGGCGAGGTGTTTCTGTGTGTTCTGCGACGTTGCAATGACCTTCCTGGCGTGGACAGGATGGGCACTGGATCCTGGATCCGTCAGGCGACGAAGTCTTGGAGATCCGCGTCCTCGAGTCCCAATCCCTTGGTTCTGCCGCGATTGGCATCGATCAGGCGCCGGTAGCGCTCGGGCTCGTCCCTCAGCATCCGGACATGGTCCTCGACCAGATCCTGCCAGCCCCGGTTGTCGTGCTCCTTGAGCTCGAACAGCGCGATGAGCAGCAGCTTGGATGCCGCACGGATCTCGCGCTGCCGGCCGTCCCCATAGGAGACGACCAGCTCTTCGTAGAGGGCTTCGACCTTTTCGAGCGGAGTCATGAGGGCCTCGCGAGCCTGCTGTACAGGCGCTGATGGGGTGAGCGCAGGCTTGGCGGCTGGGCCTCGACCGCTGCCCAGGGACGGTGTCCCCGGGGCATGCATCCTAGTAGGCGAATGTTGCGCCAGGATGACCATGTGGGATTGGCGGGGTGGTCATGGCGGCATCTCTCGGATCAGGGATAATCCTGGCGGGTGGGGCGCACCACCATGTCGCTGATATGGACGTGAGGCGGCTGGGTCACGATGTGGTGGATGGCGTTGGCGATGTCCTCCCCGTAGAGCAGGGGGCCGAACTTCTCGTCGAATTGACGCTGCAGGTCGTCGCTGTAGCCCGCGACCGCCTGGAATCCGCTGACCACGATGCCCGGCTCGACCAGCGAGACGCGTACCCCCTTGGGTCCGACCTCGCGTCTCAGTCCCTCGGCGAGTGCATGGACGGCGAATTTGGTCGAGCCGTAGACGGCGCTGAAGGGCGAGACGTGCCGTCCGACCACCGAGCCGATGACGACGATGTCGGCGGCCTTGCTGGGATAGTCCTTCTCCTGGGCGGCGACCATGCCGCGTGCGGCGGCCTGCATCAGACGGAGCGCGCCACCGAGGTTGATGCGCATCACCGCCTCGAACTCGTCCGCGTCGGCGGCGGTGACGGCGCCCCCGAGCCCGCGTCCGGCGTTGACGACCACGATGTCGGCCGGCCGGCCGAAGCGTGTCTCGGCGGTCTCCAGCATCCGCGCGGTGACCTCGGCGTCGCCGGCGTCGCCCGCGAGGCCGACGAAGCGCTCGCCGAGTTCCTCCTCCAGTGCGTTCAACTTGTCGGCGGTGCGTCCGTTGCCGATGACGCCGAAGCCGGCGGCGACGAATGTCCTGACCGTGGCCTCGCCGATGCCGGAGGTGGCGCCGGTGACGATGGCGATGCGTTCGGGATGCGATGACATCTTTCAGACTCCTGATGGGTTGATGGGTCGGGAATGAAGTAGGACGCCGTGCGGCTGGATCAAGATTGCCACACGCACGATGCCTGCTGCATGCTAGGGCGCATGATCGTGTTCCGATGGAGCGTCCGTGCCTGTATCACCCAGCCTCCTTCACGATACCAACATCGAGGTGGGCGTCGGTCGTCGTCCTCTGAGCCGGGATACGTTTCGGGCCGGCAAGGATGCGGCCGCGGAGGCGCTGCGGAGCATCCATCGTCACCCGCTGTCCGTCGTTCTCGTCTACGTCTCGCCGAGCGAGGATCTCGACCGGAGCCTGTCCGGGATCAGGGAGATCGTCGGAGAGGTGCCGGTATTGGGGTGTACCACGGCCGGCGAGTTCCTCGACGGAATACGGCATCGAAGCGTCCTGGTGGTGGCCATGGCGTCGCCCTTCCTGATCGCGCACGCGGCCGTCGCCGGTCATGTCTCCCGAGATTGGCGCGCGGCCGTGCAGGCCGTTGTGGATTCGGACGCGCTGCGGCCTTTCTTCCATCCGACGCCGGACTCCAGTCAGCGCCGGCTGAGCGAGGGCAAGCGTCTCTTCGCGATCCTCTTCTCTCCCGGCAACACCCGTCATGCGACCTCGCGCAGCTTCGAGATACTGAATGCCGTCAAGTCGCATGTGCTCGCCGACATCCCCATCTTCGCCGGGAGCAGCGCCGACGATTGGCGCATGGAAGGCAACGCCGTTCTCTTCGGGGGCGCGGTCCATGAAGACGGTCTTCTGCTCGCGGTGCTCGAAACCAGCCTGAGCTTCGGGCTGGCCCTCGGCCACGGGTTCACGGCGGTTCCGGCGCGGATGCGTGTCGACGAGGTCGATGGCCACGAGATCCTCAGACTCGACGACCGGTCCGCGGTCGAGGCGCTGGCTGAAGTGCTGGGACATCGTCCGGCCGATCTGCGCGAAAGGCATATCACGCTGAGCACCGGGCGTACCTTCGGCGTTCCGCGTCTCATGGGGCAATATTCGATCAATGTCGCGAGCTTTCCGACCGAGCGCGGCGGGATCAAGATGACTCAGCCGCTCGAGTCGGGCGACGAACTGGTGGTGATGGATGCCACCGCCGACACGGCGCTCGCCTGCGCGAGCGATACGCTGCGCAAGGCGTTGATGCGCGCCAATACCAGCCGGGCTGCGATCGTCCTCTGTCATTATTGCGCGCTGCGGCCGCGCCTCATGGGCGAGCGGCGCTCGGAGCAGGAGATCGGCCAGCTGATCGCGATGGCGGACGGCGCGCCCATCGCCGGCTTTTGCAGCTTCGGCGAGGGAGGGCTCTCGGACGACGGGATCAGCCTGCACAACAACGCCTGCGTCAGCATCCTGGCGATCAGCCCGGATCTGTCCCCGCTGGCGCATGTCGCGCGCGAGAACGCGCGTCTGAGGGGCGAGGTCGCGGCCTATGCCGATCATCTCGAGCGGCTCGTCGAGGAGCGCACCCTCGATCTGCAGTTCGCCCAGAAGGAGAGCGAGTCCGCCCGCCGCATGCTCCAGACGGTGCTCGACACCATTCCCGTCCGGGTCTTCTGGAAGGACCGGGATCTGAGGTACCTGGGCTGCAACAAGCACTTCGCCGAGGATGCCGGCTATCGGAGTCCCGAGCAGATGATCGGGCTCAGCGATTTCGAGGCGGGATGGCGCAACGAGGCGGGCCTGTATCGGGCCGATGACCGCAAGGTCATGGCGGACGGCAATCCGCTCCTCGGCTACGAGGAGCGGCAAACGACGCCGGACGGGCGCTCTATCTGGCTGCTGACCTCCAAGATTCCGCTCAGAGACGTCCGTAGCGGCGAGGTCATGGGCATCCTGGGCTGCTATGAAGACATCACGCGAAGGAAGGAGGCCGAGCAGGCGCTCAGGGTCGCCCAGGAGGCGGCCGAACAGGCCTCGCAGGCGAAGAGCGCCTTTCTCGCGAACGTCAGCCACGAGATCCGTACGCCGCTCAACGCCATCACCGGAATGGTCCATCTGCTCAAGCGATCGCCCCTCACGTCCGCGCAGTCGAAGCGGCTGGAACAGATCGGACGCGCGGGTCAGCATCTGCTCGATATCATCAGCACCGTGCTCGATCTCTCGAAGATCGAGGCCGAGCGGTTCCTGCTCGAGGAGACCCGGTTCGATCTTCGCGGTCTCGTCCTGACCGTGGCGGATCTGATTCGCGAGCGCGTGGAGGCCAAGGGACTGCTGCTGTGTCTCGAGTTGCCGCTCGTTCCGGCCCAGCTGGTCGGGGATCCGACCCGGCTCAAGCAGGCGCTTCTGAACTACTTGTCCAATGCCGTCAAATTCACCGAGACGGGGCGCATCACCTTGCGTCTCGGCATCGAACAGAGCCGTGTCGAAAGCCTCTTGGTGCGCTTCGAGGTGGAGGATACGGGAATCGGCATCGAGCCCGAGGTGGTTCCCAGGCTGTTCTCGGCCTTCGAGCAGGCGGACAGCTCGATGACGCGACGCTATGGCGGTACCGGGCTGGGGCTCGCCATCACCAGGAAACTGGCCGAGCTGATGGGCGGAGAGGCGGGAGTCGAAAGCCTTCCCGGCGTGGGGAGCCGTTTCTGGATCACGGCCCGGTTGGGCAGGCCGAGCGAATCCGAACCGGTTCAGGTGGTCGCGTCCAGTGACTCGGTCGAGCGGATCCTCGCCAGATCCCATGGCGGGCGTCGTGTCCTGGTGGTCGAGGACGAGCCCATCAACCGCGAGATACTGATCCTCCTGCTGGAGGATGTCGGGATCCATGTCTCCATCGCCTCGGATGGATACCAGGCCTTGAGGCTGGTCGAGCAGAATGCATTCGACCTCATTCTCATGGATGTGAGGATGCCCAACATGGATGGACTGGAGGCGACCAAGCGCATCCGGGCCATTCCTCAGGGCAGGACGGTTTCCGTCATCGCGCTCACGGCCAATGCCTTCCTCGAGGACAAGGAGCGGTGCATGGCCGCCGGGATGAACGATTTCATCGCCAAGCCCGTTCAGCCGGATACCCTGTTTCGGGCACTGCTGAAATGGCTCGATGCGACGCACCCTTGAATGGGGCGCGATGGTCGGCTTGCCGGCAGCGTCGCGGCCTCGTTCCATCGAGCGCCTGCAAGCTGCATCCTCTTTTTTCAAAGGGTTTCCGGATTGGGAATCGAGTGTCTCGGTCGGCATCTATATGTCCGATGACTCGACGACGACCTCGCTCGTCCCTTCTGGAGACCGCCCATGCTGATCAAAAGACCCGCGGACATTCCTTCGTCCCAGATCACTCCGCCCGCGATCTATCGCCGACGCCGTGAAATCATCAAGGCGGCCGCTGCCGGGGCAGGACTGATGATGGGGGGCGGATCTCTGCTGATGCGTTCTGCCAAGGCTGCCTCGGAGACCGCCGGTGGCGAGCGGATCCCGAATCCGCGGCCCAGCCCTCTCAGCACCGACGAGAAGCCGACCAGTCTGGACGACGTCACCCACTACAACAATTTCTACGAGTTCGGGACCGAGAAGACCGACCCTGCGGCCAACGCCGGGACGCTCGAGACGCGTCCCTGGACCCTGGTGGTGGACGGCGCCTGCGAATCGCCCGGGGAGATCGGGATCGAGGACCTGCTGTCCGGTTTCACCCAGGAGGAGCGCGTCTACCGGCTGCGCTGCGTCGAGGCCTGGGCCATGGTGGTGCCCTGGGTCGGTTTCCCGCTCGGCGATCTGCTGAAGCGGTTCAGGCCGACCTCGAAGGCCCGCTATGTCGCCTTCGAGACGCTCTTGGATCCGGACCAAATGCCGGGTCAGCGCCGCTCGGTGCTCGAATGGCCCTACCGCGAGGGGTTGCGGATGGACGAGGCCATGCATCCGCTGACCATCCTGGCGACCGGACTCTACGGCGAGCTGCTGCCGAATCAGAACGGGGCGCCGCTGCGACTGGTCGTGCCCTGGAAATACGGCTTCAAGAGCATCAAGTCGATCGTCCGCATCCGCTTCACCGAGCGTCAGCCCCCGGCGACCTGGAACAGGATGCAGCCCGACGAATACGGCTTCTACGCCAACGTCAATCCGGCGGTGGACCATCCGCGCTGGAGCCAGAAGCGGCACCGCGTCATCGGCGAGGGGCTGTTCGCCCGCAAGCATGAGACGCTGCCCTTCAACGGCTATGGCGAACAGGTGGCGAGTCTCTACAGCGGCATGGATCTGAGGCGGTATTTCTGAAATGTCCGGGCGCCGGGGCGAATGGATCCTGAGGGCCGCCAAGGTCGTGCTCTTCATGGCCTGTCTCGCGCCCTTCGGCATCATGGTCCGTGAGGCGGTCGCGGGATCGCTGGGAGCCAATCCGGTCGAGACGCTGCTGCACGGGACGGGGGACTGGGCGCTGAGACTCTTGCTGGTCACCCTGGCCATGACGCCGCTGCGACGCCTGACGGGGCTGGCCTGGCCGATCCGCCTGCGGCGCATGCTGGGGCTCTTCGCCTTCTTCTACGCCGTCCTGCATCTAACGGTCTATCTGTGGCTCGACCGCGAACTCGCCTGGTCGACGATCCTCGAGGACATTCTGGAGCGGCCCTATATCGGTGTCGGCTTTCTCGCCTTCCTGCTGCTGATTCCCCTGGCGGCGACCTCGACCCGGGGCTGGATGCGCCGGCTCGGTCGGCGCTGGACCCAGCTGCATCGCGCCGTCTACGTCATCGCGGCGCTCGGCGTGCTGCACTATCTCTGGCTGGTGAAGGCCGATCTGCGCGAGCCGCTCCTCTACGGCGCCATACTGCTGGTTCTGCTCGCCTTTCGCCTGCCCTGGAACCAGTTGCGTTCGGTTCGCCGAGGGCTCAGAGCCGATCGCTCAGATCCCTGACCGAGAATCCGCGCCAGGACTCGCTCATCCCCTTGTCGAGACCCATCACCTTGAAGCGCTCGCCCATCTCGGTGGGCAGCAGCAGCTGTTTGGCGGCCAGCGTCTGTTCCAGTGCGTCGGGCGATTCGCTCAGGAGCCGGTCGATTCCGCATCCGATCAGGAAATGGGCCTGGGTGGTGAAGCCGGCCAGTTCGAATCCGGCCTCCAAGCCGGATTCGACGACGGCCGTGAAGTCGACATGGGCGGTGATGTCCTGCAGTCCGATGTGTCGATAGGGATCGTCGTGCGCCTGGTGACGGTAATGGCACATGAGGGTGCCCATGGAGCGGTCGGGCTGATAGTAGGCGGAGCGGTCGTAGCCGTAATCGATCAGCAGCGCCAGTCCGCGTTCGAGCCGCTCCGAGAGCGCCGACAGCCAGGGGCCGAGTCGCAGGTTGATCTCCGAGGCGTAGCCGGGCGTCCGGGCGAGACCCTCGGCCTGAAGCGCCCAGACGCGGTCCGCGAGACCGGGCGAGCGGATGGGGGCCGCGCTCTCGGTGAGGAGGCCGTCGGACTCGCCGACGCAGATCTCCAGCGGTTCGCCCGAGTCGTCCAGCCGAAAACGGTGCACCGGCATGGCGTCCAGCACCTCGTTGGCGACCACCACGCCCTGGATGCGCTCTGGGAGCCCGTCCAGCCATGTGCAACGATCGATCAGCCGTGGTAGTTGCTGGCGGATGCGATCCCGCTGACGTTCGCGCAGCTCGGGACTCGGTTCCAGAATCAGATAGCGATCGGGCAGGGCGTCGATCTCTTCGAGGCGGCCCAGGATCTGTACCGCCAGTGCGCCGCTGCCGGCACCGAATTCGAGGATGTCGGCCCGGGGAATCCGCTCCAGGACCTCGGCGCACTGGTTGGCGATGCAGCGTCCGAACAGGGAGGAGATCTCGGGGGCGGTGACGAAGTCCCCGCCGGGGCCGAATTTTTCGCTTCCGGCCACGTAATAGCCCAGACCTGGGGCATAGAGCGCCAGGTCCATGAAGCGATCGAATGGCAGTGACCCGCCGGCTCGGGCGATCTCGGCACGGATGCGCTCCAGGAGACGGGCGCTGATCTCTTCCTCGAAGGTGTCGGTCTCGTTCGCTGTGTGGCTGTCTTGCAGGGGCATGTGGGTCTCGATGGTCCTGATCGTGGTTGGATAGAATGTCGTGGAGCGACGGATGTTGGTAGGCTGGTCGGGGTTCGTGCCGGGCCGTTTTCCGAATCCGAACACAACGAGCGAAGGACAATGAGCGAGCAAGACAAGGCAATCCTCCACCGTGGCGACGCCCACGCCTCACCCTATCCGGTCAGCCGGCTGGCCCCGTCCTTCGATACGGGCGAATTGTCCGCGGAGGTTGCCAAGGCGGAGTCCATGCTGAGCGCGCGGACCGGGGCCAAGCTGCGCGTCATCGCCGATCAGATCGCCCTGCTGCAGCAGGAGGCCCGCAAGGTGCTGGACGAGGCGCGCGACGAGCAGGTGCTGAACCGCGCCGAATGCGCCTTCAAGCGGATCCCCGGCAAGACCTACCACCTCTATCGTCGTGCCAGCGGCAAGAGCTTCTTCTCGATGCTGTCGCCGGATGAATGGGGCGGGGCGCCGCCCCATGCCTTTCTCGGTTCCTATCGGCTCGAGACGGACTATTCCTGGACGCCGGCCGAGCAGGAAGAACGGACCGGAGATACCGGCGATCTGGTCGATCAGCTCCTGCGGATCGGCTTGGGTTCCAGCGACTGAGATCCGGTGGTCGGTGCCGGACTCCGGTCTCAGCCGGGCAGGCTGCCTTCCGGGCGCACGCCGCGCTCGATGAGGACCCCCACGTTCACCCCTTCGCCGACCGCGCCGGGTTTGTTGAGTCTCAGTCTGACCCAGGGGATCCCGAACTCCTCGCGCAGGATCGCGGCGCAGCGCTCGGCCAGGGTCTCGACCAGCTCGGCGCCGTTCTCGCTCACCTCCTGTCTCAGCCGCCGGGTCACGGCATCGTAGTCGAGCGCATCCTCGATCCGGTCGGAGGCGGCGGCGCGGGCGATGTCGCTCGCCATCTCCAGGTCCAGGACGATCGGTCGGCGGATCCGCTTCTCCCAGTCGTGAATGCCGATGGTGGTCTCGATGGCGAGACCCTGGATGAAGACGATGTCCAAGGCGGTACTCCGGGTGCTTCTGTGACGATTCGAGGATTCGATGATAGCTATCTTGACCTGAAGCGGCTTCGCGGGTCCAATTGCGCACCATGATCACCGCCACTCTACTCACCATCGCCGCCTATCTGCTGGGATCCGTCTCCAGCGCCATCATCGTCTGCCGCTTGATGGGGCTGCCGGATCCGCGCACCCAGGGCTCCAACAACCCGGGCGCGACCAACGTGCTGCGCATCGGCGGCAAGAAGCCGGCCGCCATCACCCTGGTCGGCGACAGCCTCAAGGGTCTCGTGCCCATGCTGGTCGCCCACCTGCTGGGGGCCGGGCCAGCGGTTCTGGCCAGCGTCGGACTCGCGGCCTTCATCGGGCATCTGTATCCGGTCTTCTTCGGCTTCCGCGGCGGCAAGGGTGTCGCGACGGCGCTCGGCGTTCAGTTCGGCCTCTATTGGCCGATCGGGCTCTGCGTCGCGGCGGTCTGGCTGTTCGTCGCCAAGGTGCTCAAGATCTCCTCGCTCTCGGGCCTCATCTCCATGGCCCTCGCGCCGCTCTTCGTCTGGCTGTTCTGGGCGGACAAGACGCTGATCGGGATGCAGCTCATCATCACGGGTCTGCTGATCTGGCGTCATCGCAGCAATATCCGCAATCTGGTCGCCGGCACCGAGGGCCGACTGACCGGCCGCCCGAGCGAATGAGTCGGCCCGCGGCCGGTCCTGTCCGATCCCGCGATCAGGATGGCCCGGCGGCCTCGGGTACCGGTTCGGCGCGCTTGATCTTGAAGGCGCTCAATCCGAGCAGGACCAGGGCCGCCGCGATCAGTCCTCCCGCCAGCAGCGGACGATAGAAGATCCAGGCGACGGCGATGGTGACGAAGCCGAGCGAGAGGGCGACGAGCCCGGCGACGAGGCTGGTTCCCGCCCCGACGATGCCTCCGACGAGCGGGACGATGTCCGCCAGGACGCGCAGCGGCTCGAGGACGATCTTGAGCCCGATCCACAGCAGCAGGATGCCGGCGAACCTCAGCCCCCAGGTGAGCGCCGCGTTGGCGTCCAGCGCCTTGGCGAACATGGTTTCGGAGTCGACCCGTCCGAGCTCCAGGAGCGAGATGGTGCCCTTCGGCATGTGCGCGATCTCGATGCCGTCCAGGACCTGTCTGCCGACCAGGCTGACGGTCGTGGGACCGACGCTCGCGAACCGCACCCGGATGTCGCCGATCTCGGGACTCTGAGGCGTGCCGCGATAGTAGCCGTCGCCATAGGGCTCGAAACCCGGGGGTACGGCGGCCGTCTCCGTCGGTCGATAGGGCTCGAAGGCGTCGATCTGATCGACGAAGTCCTTGCCCAGCCGGAAGGCGCCGAGCGTCACCTCGGATGCCTCGTAGTCCTCCGACCCGAACGGCATCCGGCTCGGATTCTCGTGGCCGGCGCGGTACTCGAAGGTGCCTGAGTCGATCCAGTGATCGGCCCATTCCTTGTCGTATCTGTAGGTGGTCTCGGTCTCCTCGGTGCCACCCGAGCCGCGGCTGGTCGAGGTGCTCTTGTGCTGCCGCCATTGATACATCTCGACCCTGCGTCTCAGGCGCAGCGCCTCGACGGCGACGCCGAAGGTCGCGTCTTCGAGGATCTCGTCCGTGGTCGCCAGGCCGCTGGTGTGGATCAGCCGGTCCTCGTGCGCCGGATCGACCGCGTCCGCGGCTGCCGAGATCACGGCGCTGCGTCCCGCCTCCAGGGTATGGGTGCGGTCGATCGCGCGGCCCTCGTTCCACCAGAGGAGCGGGAAGGCGGCGATCGCCAGCAACCCGCCGAACAGGATGCCCTTCATCGAGCGACCCAGTCGCCCGAACCAGGATGTCGAGCTGGTTTGCCTGTAGACGTCGGTCATCTTGGCTGTCCTCGTCTCGTTGTCGTCGTTGATCCAATGTCCTCGTCGATGCTCCGGGCCGCGAAACCGGAAGGGAGCGGGCGCCTGCGGGGCCAGAGAGCGAGCGGATCGCTATACTCGATAGACGCGAGCGGGCTCGGAGTCCGCTCGGGATGGTAAAGCAATTTGCGGAGGGCTTCGATGAGCGATAAGGCTGCGGATTCCGGGTCGCGGGTACCCGTACCCGATGGTTTCGGCCTGGACGAGCTGCACAGCCTCGATCGCGGGGCCTTGGAGGCCCAGTTCGATGCGCTGGTGTCGGCCCTGGGCGCCGCGCACGATGCCAATGACGCCCAGCGCTGCATGCTGCTCGATCTGCAGAGCCATCAGGTCGAGCTCGAGATCCAGGGGCGCGACCTCCGCGAGGCCCAGAAGGCGCTGGAGCTGTCCCGCAATCACTATGCCCGTCTGTTCGACGAGGCGCCGGTCGGCTATGTCGTTTTCGGCCCGGAGGGGCGGATTCTGGCGCTCAATCTCACGGCCTCCAGCCTGATCGGGCGACCGACCGCCGAGCTGGAAGGGGTCTCCTTTCTGGACTTCATCGCCGATTCCGAGCGCGAGGGGTTTCGCTGTCATCTCGACGATGTGTTCGCCGAGTCGGACGTTTCGCACAGTCTCTGCGATCTGGTCCTGCATCTGGCCCATTCGGGCGGCATGCGCGTGGCGCGTCTGTGCTCGGTGCGGCGGGATGCCCGGTCCGGGCCCGAATGTCTGACGGTCCTGCTCGATATCACGGCCGAATACGAGGCCGAGCGCGAGCGCCAGGCCAGCGAACAGCTGCGTCAAGCGGTCCTGGATGCTCTGCCGTCCCAGATCGCGGTGCTGGACCGCGACGGCCGCATCCTCGCCGTGAATCGCGCCTGGCGCGAGCTGGCCGAAGAGAGCGGCGTGTCGGACAATCTGCGCGATGCGATCGGCCCGGGCGCATCCCGCGAGGCGTCGTCGGGAGGCTTCGATCGAGCCCATCCGGGTGGCGATGCGACCCGTGGAATCTGGCAGGTCCTGCGACGCGAGCGTTCCGGATACAGCGTCGAATACGCGAGCCACAGGGATCGGCACAGACGCTGGTTCCTGATGCGGGCGGTCGCGCTGGACGGCGAGCCCGAGGGGGCCGTCGTCGCCTATGTGGACGTGACCGAGCGGCGGCTGGCCGAGGAGGAGGCGCGTCGCGCGCGCGATGTCCTGGCCCAGGTCGCCAGACTCAATGCGGTCGGCATTCTGGCCTCTTCCCTGATCCATGAGATCCTGCAGCCGCTGAGCTCGGCGACCTTCTATTGCAGCGCCGCCGGGCAATTGGCCCAGGGGCCCAACGCCGATCCCGAACGGCTGGTGGACGTCATCGGCCGGATCGACGGTCAGATCCAGCGCGCCGGAGACATCATGGAACGTCTGCGGATGTTTCTGCGCGGACGCAAGATGCACAAGGTGATGGCCTCGCTGGGGCAGGTGGTGTCGCATGCCTTCGCCCTGGTGCAGTGGTTCGCCACGGATCACAAGGTGACGCTCGAGTATCGGGTGCCCGAGGATCTGCCGGAACTCCTGGTCGATCCGGTCCAGATCGAGCAGGTGCTGGTCAACCTCATCTGCAATGCCATTCAGGCCATGGAGGCGGCCGGGTCCGAGCGGCGCCAGGTGCGCGTCGAGGTGATCCGGGGCGATCGGGAGGTTCGGCTGGTGGTGAAGGATACCGGGCCCGGAATCCCCGGGGGGCGCCACGATGCCGTGTTCGACATCTTCGAGTCCACCAACGATTCCAGTCTCGGATTGGGGCTGGCGATCAGCCGCTCCATCGCCGAGGCGCACGGCGGCCGTCTCTGGGCGGAACCGGGCGCGACCGAGGGCGCCGAGCTCCACCTGACCCTGCCGCTCGCGAATCTGGAGCCCTCGACGTCCGGCTAGAGCGGGGGCAGCTGCTCCATCGGCCAGCGTGCCCTGGGTTTGAATGCGAGCGGTTCATGCTGGCCGGCCCGGAGCCGATGCCAGCCGGCATGGGCAATCATGGCGCCGTTGTCGGTGCAGAAATCGGGTCTCGGATAATAGGTCTCGCCGCCGTCCGCGGCGATGGCCGCGTTCATGCGCTCGCGCAGCCGCCGGTTGGCGCTGACTCCCCCGGCGAGGACGAGCCTGCGCCGTCCGGTCTCGCGCAGGGCGCGCCGGCATTTGATCGCCAGGGTGTCGACGACGGCCTCCTCGAAGGCGCGGGCGATGTCGGCCCGGGTCTGGCTCGGATCCTCGGCGCGCGCAAGCTCGGTGCGCAGACAGTTGAGGGCGAAGGTCTTGAGTCCGCTGAAGCTGAACTCGAGCCCGGGCCGATCGGTCATGGGGCGCGGGAAGCGGAAGCGCTCCGGATCGCCGCGCTCGGCGAGCTTGGCGAGCTCGGGGCCGCCGGGGTAGGGGAGGTCGAGGATCTTGGCCGTCTTGTCGAAGGCCTCGCCCGCGGCATCGTCGAGCGACTCGCCGAGGACGCGGTACTCCCCGATCCCCGCGACGTCGACCAGCTGGGTGTGTCCGCCCGAGACCAGCAGCGCAACGAAGGGAAACTCGGGTGCCGGCGTCTCGATCAGCGGGGCGAGCAGGTGTCCCTCCATGTGATGCACGCCGATGGCGGGGCATCCCCAGGACCAGGCCAGGCTGCGTCCGAGGGCGGCTCCGACCAGCAGGGCGCCGATCAGACCCGGGCCCGCGGTGTAGGCGACGCCGTCGATCAAGTCCGCTGCCGTGTCCGATTCCTCGAGCACCTGATGGATCAGCGGCAGGGTCTTGCGGACATGGTCGCGCGAGGCGAGTTCGGGCACCACGCCCCCGTACTCGGCATGGATCCCGATCTGGCTGTAGACCGCGTGCGCGATCAGCCCCTGCTCCCCGTCGTAGATGGCGACACCCGTTTCGTCGCAGGATGTCTCGATACCCAATACACGCATTCGACCGACCTCATGACCAAACTGGCGCGGCATCATATACCCAAGCGTCGCCATCTTGGGATGGCGATATGGACGAGGATGAAATTCCATTTTGCAATCAAGACTGATTGCTCGCTATAATTGGCGATCTTTTTACCGTTGATCAACCTCAACCCGGAGAAGCAAAGGACTCTCTATGCCCAGCGTTCGCGTCAAAGAAAACGAGCCATTCGAAGTCGCCATGCGGCGTTTCAAGCGTTCCTGCGAGAAAGCAGGGGTGCTTGCCGAAGTTCGCCGTCGTGAGTTCTACGAGAAGCCCACTTCCGAGCGGAAGCGCAAGAAGGCGGCCGCCGTCAAGCGCCACCAGAAGAAGCTGCAGCGCGAATCGCGTCGCTGGGAGCGTCCTTACTGATCGGACGGTCGAACCGATCGGTCGGAGATGCGGGGCGATGGCCGGCAGCCGGCGGCCTCCCGCGTAGATTTCGTCGGTGAGTGCGCGATCCAGCCAGCCACGTCGCGCCCTCGTCGTGTCCAAGACGATTCCTCTTCGTCTCAAACCCTAACATGTCGGTCGGTTCGTCCCTCCAACCGGCCCGATCCCAGTTGTTCACTCATGCTCAAGCAGCACATCCAGGATGCCATGAAGGCCGCCATGAAGGCGGGCGAGAAAGACAAGCTCGGCGTGATCCGTCTGATCATGGCCGCGATCAAGCAGCGCGAGGTCGACGAGCGCATCGAGCTCGACGACGCTCAGGTGCTCGCCGTGCTCGACAAGATGGTCAAGCAGCGCCGCGACTCCATCGCCCAGTACGCGTCCGCCGGCCGCGAGGATCTGGCCGCCGTCGAGCGTTTCGAGATCGGGGTCATCCATGCCTATCTGCCCGCGCAACTGAGCGAGGCCGAGATCGCCGGGCTGGTCGATGCCGCCGTCTCCCAGACCGGCGCCGCCGCCACGAGCGACATGGGCAAGGTCATGGGCGTGCTGCGTCCCCAGGTTCAGGGCCGCGCCGACATGGGTGCCGTGAGCGCCCTGGTCAAGCAGCGCCTCGGGGGCTGATGCCGTCCGCCCGGCGATCATGTCTGGCCGGATTCCACCCGAGTTCATCGACGATCTCATCGCGCGGACCGACATCGTCGATCTGATCGGTTCGCGTCTCCAGCTCCGCAAGGCGGGTAAGGACTACCAG
The DNA here is from genome assembly GCF_000585215.1 of Imhoffiella purpurea. GTDB lineage: Bacteria > Pseudomonadota > Gammaproteobacteria > Chromatiales > Chromatiaceae > Imhoffiella > Imhoffiella purpurea. The sequence continues at coordinate 35,722 of NZ_AONC01000040.1, forward strand.
GCCCGCTGCCCCTTCCACGACGAGAAGACTCCGTCCTTCACGGTCAGTCCGGACAAGCAGTTCTATCACTGCTTCGGGTGCGGGGCCCACGGCACCGCCATCGGCTTTCTGATGGAGTACGATCGCCTCCCCTTCCGCGAGGCGGTCGAGGAGCTGGCCCAGCGCGCGGGGCTGACGATACCCGCGAGCGGCCAGGCGCAGCCCTCCGGGCCGGACAACGGACCGCTCTATGGGCTGCTGGAGCAGGTATCGGAGATTTTTCGTCAGCAGTTGCGCGACCCGGCTCGGTCCGAGCCTGCGGTCGCCTATCTCAAGTCTCGTGGTCTGAGCGGCGAGATCGCCGCGACCTTCGGGATCGGCTATGCGCCGCCGGGTTACAACTTCCTGCTCTCGAGGCTCGGCGCGACCGCCGAGCGCCGCGAGCAGCTGATGACGGTCGGTCTGCTCGCCGAGCAGGACGGCCGCCGCTACGACCGGTTCCGCGACCGCATCATGTTCCCGATCCGCGATCGCCGGGGGCGGGTCATCGGTTTCGGCGGGCGCCTGCTCGGGGACGGCAAGCCGAAATATCTCAATTCGCCGGAGACCCCCGTCTTTCACAAGGGGCGCGAACTCTACGGTCTGTTCGAGGCCCAGCAGGCCGACCGCAAGCTGGGTGCGCTGCTGATCGTCGAGGGCTATCTCGATGTGATCGCCCTGGCCCAGTTCGGCATCACCAATGCCGTGGCGACGCTCGGGACGGCGACGACTGCGGAGCACCTGCAGCAATTGCTGCGCACGGTTCCGGATCTCGTCTTCTGCTTCGACGGCGACCGTGCCGGACGCTCGGCCGCCTGGAAGGCGCTCGAGACGGCCTTGCCGCTGGTCACCGGGCATCAGTCGATCCGCTTCCTGTTCCTTCCCGAGGGCGACGATCCGGACACCCTGGTGCGTCGCGAGGGCGCGGAGGGAATGACGCGGCTGATCGAGGGCGCTGCCCCCTTGTCCGAATTCCTGTTCGATCACCTGTCCGAGCAGGTGGACATGACCAGTCTCGACGGGCGGGCCAGGCTCGGCGGACTCGCCAAGCCGCTGCTCGAACGGATGCCGGCGGGTCTCTATCGGGATCTGATCGCCAATCGGCTGTCTAACCTGGCGGGTCTGAGTCAGCCCTCCAAGCCGGGATCATGGGCGGGCCGCCGACGCGGTCGGTCCGATCCGATGCGGCCGATGCGGCTCAGTCTGGTGGCGCAGTCGATCGCCTTGTTGCTCGATCATCCCGACCTGGCCGCGCGCGTTCTGGCGATGACGGACGATCGCTGGCGCCGCTCCGAGAGCCCCGGAGCGGAGGTGCTCGTCGAGCTGCTGGAGATGCTCGCTGCGGCCCCGGACCTCAACAAGGCGGCGCTGCTGGAGCGTTGGCGCGAGCATCCGCATTTCGCCTATCTCCAGCGTCTGAGTGTCGCCCCCTTTCTCCGGGACATCGCCGAGGAAGACGTGGGCGCCGATCTGGTCGGCGCCTTGACGCGGCTGGGCGACGAGGCCGACAGGGCGGAGCGCAGCCGGCATTTCAATCAGCGCAGCACGGCCGACTGGTCGCCCGAGGAGCGGGCTCGATTGGAGCGCGCGCTGCAGAACGTCCGCGTGCGGCGCGAGGAGTGAAACGGATGACCCTTGCTCGGCAACTGGTTTTTTGTTCGATTTCTACTATCTATTTTGTGACCGTCTGGAGTATAGGCCGTTCCGATGGCCATCCGCGGTTGGAAGTGCGAATCCCGCCTATATCTATTGGTGGGAACGCTTGAAATTATGCTAGACTGCGGAGTTCGCTTTTCGAGCCGCTATCCGCCGCACCGATTCTAAGGTATCCCATGGATCAAGAACAGCAACAGTCTCAGCTGAAGCAACTGATCGCCAAGGGTAAAGAGCAGGGCTATCTGACCTATACCGAGGTCAACGATCACCTGCCGCCCGGTATTGTCGAGACTGATCAAATCGAAGACATCGTTCGCATGATCAACGATATGGGGATCATGGTCCAGGAGACCGCTCCCGATGTGGTGGATCAGACCCTGAGCGATTCTGCGGTGTCCGACGACGAGGCCGCGGAGGCCGCGGCCGCTGCGCTGGCGACGGTCGATAGCGAATTCGGTCGGACGACGGACCCGGTGCGCATGTACATGCGCGAGATGGGAACCGTCGAGCTCCTGACCCGCGAGGGCGAGCTGATGATTGCCAAGCGGATCGAGGACGGTCTGACCCAGGTGCTGACCGCGCTGTCCGTCTACCCGCGCTCGATCGAAAAGCTCATCGAGATCTTCGATCGCGTCGAGCGCGAAGAGGCGCGTCTCACCGACGTCATCTCCGGCTTCAACGATCAGGAAGAAGAGGCCGATCTGCCGGTCGCCTCGCAGCCGGAAACCGAGGTGGTCGCCGCGAAGTCCGATGACGACAGCGACTCGGATGAGGATTCCGACGGCGACGATGACGACGACACCCCGGCGGTCGTGGACACCGGGCCGGATCCGGAAGAGGCCGCGCGCCGTGCCCTGCTTCTGCGCGAACGCTATGAGGTTCTGCGCGCAGCGCTCGAGGAGTTCGGTCGCGATCACGAGCGATCCAAAGAGGCGATGGCCGCCGTCTCCGAGGTCTTCCTCGAGTTCAAGCTGGTCGCGCCGGTCTTTCAGGAACTCGCCGAAATCCTGCGTGGCACCATCGAGCGGATCCGTTCTCAGGAACGTCTCATCATGAGCCAGTGCGTCGACCAGGCCGGTATGCCGCGCAAGCACTTCATCGAGACCTTTCCGGACAACGAGACCAATTCCGAGTGGCTCGATCAGCTCCTGGCGAGCGGTCATGCCTATGCGACACGGCTCGAAGAGCTGGCCCCCGAGATCCGCCGCGCCCAGCGCAAGCTGCAGGAGATCGAGCGCGAGAACATCCTCACCATCGGCGAGATCAAGGAGGTCAACCGCAAGATGTCGATCGGCGAGGCCAAGGCCCGCCGCGCCAAGAAGGAGATGGTCGAGGCCAATCTGCGTCTGGTCATCTCCATCGCCAAGAAATACACCAACCGCGGCCTCCAGTTCCTCGACCTCATCCAGGAAGGCAACATCGGCCTGATGAAGGCGGTCGACAAGTTCGAATACCGCCGCGGCTACAAGTTCTCGACCTACGCCACTTGGTGGATCCGCCAGGCCATCACCCGCTCGATCGCCGACCAGGCCCGCACCATCCGCATCCCGGTGCACATGATCGAGACCATCAACAAGCTCAACCGCATCTCCCGTCAGATGATCCAGGAGATGGGCCGCGAGGCGACCCCGGAAGAGCTGGCCGCGCGCATGGACATGCCCGAGGACAAGGTCCGCAAGGTCCTCAAGATCGCCAAGGAGCCCATCTCGATGGAGACCCCGATCGGCGACGACGAGGACTCGCATCTCGGCGATTTCATCGAGGATTCCGGCGTCGTTTCCCCGCTCGACTCCGCCACAGCCGAAGGGCTGCGCGAGGCCACCCAGAACATGCTCGCCAGCCTCACCTCGCGCGAGGCCAAGGTCCTGCGCATGCGCTTCGGCATCGACATGAACACCGACCACACCCTCGAAGAGGTCGGCAAGCAGTTCGACGTCACCCGCGAGCGCATCCGTCAGATCGAGGCCAAGGCCCTGCGCAAGCTGCGTCATCCGACCCGTTCGGATAAACTCAGAAGCTTCCTCGACACGGAGTGACCCCCGCCGCGCCATGGATGGCGCCAAGATGCCACATCTCCGGGCCGTTAGCACAGCGGTTAGTGCAGGGGACTCATAATCCCTTGGTCGTAGGTTCGAATCCTACACGGCCCACCATATTTCAATAACTTATGTTTGCGTTAAGGCGCATGGATCGCCTCGATTGGCCTCAATCGCGCCCTGCGGTGTCACCTCTAGTGTCACCTGCCGATAAGCCCTGAAGCGATCCCTCGCATGCCTAAGGTGTGAATGTGGCGAGGCGCGTGGTTTGGCACTGATTTGCGATCCGTTTGTCATTTGCGCATTGGCTTGTGATTTTGCGCTTCGCTTGGCACTGGCTCATAATGGATAATTCACTGCAGCCACCGGTGCCGGATAGACAATCCCGTCGCGCAATGTGACGCGCTGCCCGACCGCCAATGCCGATGTGCCCGCCATCGCGGCCACGATGCCACCACTGGTGGCCACCTGCACCCGTTGACCCGACACCCGCGAGACGACGCCCCGCTTGGGCGTGTCAGGACGCAGTAGCCGGCGCAGCTCCTGCAGCGGAAAACTAGGCATTGATCGGCCTCCTGATCGTCAAGATCGTCGGTGCGGCCCCCGCCTCCAGTTGATGCTTGATGCCGACCACCTTGCCCATCCACTCGGCCCCCTGATCTGGATCTGACACGGCGATCAGGTCACCGAGCTGCACGCTGGTTTCTGGGGCGACCATCTCGGTCGTTGTCAAGAAAGATGTCGCGTCGCTCAGGTGTCGTTGTGCAGGCTGTCGACCTCCTTCTTTGACGTCGGTTTTCCGGGATTGAGGAGCACGACGGCGTCGGGCTCCCAGGTGCGGGTCGCTCCGCTCCAGCGCTTGGGATGTTGCGCCCGGGCGGTCTCATAGAGCCGCGCCCGGTCGACCAGGATGCGCTGGTCTTCCCCCCGATGGCGCTGCCCGGGTGTGACGAACTTCAGGGCGCTATGGCGATGGTGCTCGTTGTACCAGTCGACGAATCCGGCGACCCAGGTGTGGGCGTGCTCGAGATCCTCGAAGGGCTGGCTGGGAAAGGTCGGCTGATATTTGAGCGTCTTGAAGAGCGCCTCCGAGTAGGGATTGTCGTTACTGACGCCAGGTCGGCTGAAGGAGGGCACGACCCCGAGGCGCTGGAGGGTGGCCAGCATGGTGGCGCCCTTCATGGGTGCGCCGTTGTCGGAATGCAGCGTCAGGGTTCGGGGGGCGACGTCTTCGCGCCGGTGGGTCTGCTCGAAGAGCGTGGCGGCGTGCGCGCTGCTTTCCTCGGCAAAGACCTCCCAGCCGACGATCTTGCGGCTGAAGACATCCAAGATCAGATAGAGATAGAAGAAGCTCCCCTTGAGGGTCGTGGCCAGATAGGTGATATCCCAGCTCCACAGCTGATTGGGCGCCGTCGCTGCCAGAGGCTCGGGACGGCGGTGTCTGGGCGCGCGGGTCTTGCCACGGTGGGCAAGTTGGTCATGCGCGCGCAGCACGCGGTAGAAGCTCGCCTCCGAGGCGATGTAGCGCCCCTGATCGGCCAACGCCGGAACGATCTGATTCGGCGGGCAATCGGCGAATTCGGGGCTGTTGCAGACCTCAAGGATCGTGGAACGCTCAGCTTCGCTGAGGCGATTGGCCGGCGTGCGCTCCTGGGCCGCCGCCGCGCGGGCATCGGCCTGGATGCCATCCTCGCCGCGCCAGCGCTGCAGTGTGCGTACCGACACCCCCACGACCTCGCAGGCGGGTTTCAGGCGCGCTCCGGCGGCGCAGGTCTCCTCAATCCAGGTGCTCACGGTGTGCCGCTGCTCCACGTCGATCAGGCTTCCGCGTCGCCCAGCAAATGACGGACTTTTTTTTGGAGCACCAGCAAGGCCGCCGCCTCGGCCAGCGCCTTCTCCTTGCGCGCCAATTCCTGCTCGAGCGCCTTGAGACGCTGCTGATCGGCACGGGCCTTGGTGCGATCCACGGGCGCCGATCCAGCGGCATCGGCCTGCTCGCAGGCGGTGCGCCAGGCGAGAATCTCGTGGACATAGAGCCCCTGGCGGCGGCAATAGGCGCTCAGCTGCGCCTCATCAAGAGTGGCCGTCTCCAGCACGATGGCGAACTTCTCGCGACTGCTGCGTTCGGCCTGTCCGCCGCTGAGATGTTCTTGGGCGCCTTGGCGTGCCTTCAGGGCACGCGAGCGCCAGCTGTAGAGGGTGTCCTTGGGAATCTGCGTCTCGCGGGCCAGTTCGCGTACCGGCACGCTCTGCGGCGGCAGCATCTTGGCAATCAGCTTGGCTTTCAGCTCAGGCGAATAGCGCGTACTCATGGTCTGTCACTCTGTCAGGGATGCCGCCGGGTTCGCGCCGCGTTCAGCTCCACTCCATGCTGCGGACGCGAGCGTCCGATCTCCGGACGGGATTTCGCTGTCGGCCGGTCGCTCGAATAATAAAAAACCTCTTCTGTTTCATTTGGTTGTTCTGCATGCGCATGGATGGCATGAGGTTTGTGTAGAAGACGGCGGGCGCGACACCAAGCGCAGCCTGCCTACAGCGGACGGCCAGATCCGTCCGCCACGACACATTCGAGGAGGAACCAGAGTGCAAGCACCCAACCACAGAGTCGAGGTGATGGGCATCGATGCCGGGGGCACGATGACCGACACCTTCTTCGTGCGCGGCGACGGACGTTTCGTCGTCGGCAAGGCGCAAAGCAATCCGGGAGACGAGTCCTTCGCGATCCTGGAATCGTCCCAGGACGCGCTCGCACACTGGGACCGGGACGTCGATGCGGTCTACCCGGAGCTGGTGACCTGCGTCTATTCCGGCACGGCGATGCTGAACCGCGTGGTCCAGCGCAAGGGGCTCGAGGTCGGTCTGATCGTCAATCGCGGATTCGAGCAGGTCCACTCGATGGGGCGGGCGATCCAGAGCTATCTCGGCTACGCGCTGGAAGACCGTCTCCATCTCAACACCCACCGCTATGACGAGCCGCTGGTGCCTCTGTCGCGGACGCGCGGGGTGACGGAGCGCACGGACGTTCAGGGCGAGATCGTCATTCCCTTGCGCGAGGACGAGGTCCGCCGGGCGACCCGCGAGCTGGTGGAGGCCGGGGCCAAGGCCATCGCCATCTGTTTCCTGCAATCCCACAAGAACGAGACGAGCGAACTGCGTGCACGCGACCTCTGCCGCGAGGAGCTGGCCCGCCTGGGCGTGGATATCCCGGTGTTCGCCTCGGTGGACTACTACCCGCAGCGCAAGGAGAGCCACCGGATGAACACCACCATCCTGGAGGCCTATGCGGCTGAGCCTTCGCGCCAGACGCTGAAGAAGGTCAGCGAGCGCTTCCGCAAGCACGGCGCCAAGTTCGATCTGCGGGTGATGGCGACGCACGGCGGCACCATCAGCTGGAAGGCGAAGGAGCTCGCGCGCACCATCGTGTCAGGCCCCATCGGCGGCGTCATCGGCTCCAAGCTGCTGGGCGAGGCCCTCGGCTACGAGAACATCGCCTGCTCCGACATCGGCGGCACCTCGTTCGACATGGCGCTCATCACCAAGGGCAATTTCGCCATCGCCTCCGACCCGGATATGGCCCGGCTGGTGCTCTCGCTGCCCCTGGTGGCCATGGATTCCGTCGGCGCGGGCGCCGGCAGCTTCGTGCGCCTGGACCCCTACAGCGGCGCCATCAAGCTCGGTCCGGACAGCGCCGGCTATCGCGTCGGCACCTGCTGGCCCGACAGCGGGCTCGATACCGTCTCGGTCACGGACTGCCACGTGGTGCTGGGCTACCTCAACCCGGAGAACTTCCTCGGCGGCGCCATCCAGCTCGACGTGCAGCGCGCACGGGATCACATCCAGGCGCAGATCGCCGGCCCCATGGGGCTCTCGGTCGAGGATGCCGCGGCCGGGGTCATCGAGCTGCTCGACCTGCAACTGCGCGAGTATCTGCGCGCCAACATCAGCGCCAAGGGCTACAGCGCGACCGACTTCATCTGCTTCTCCTATGGCGGGGCGGGACCTGTGCATACCTACGGCTACACCGAGGGCGTCGGCTTCAAGGACGTCATCGTGCCCGCCTGGGCGGCCGGCTTCTCGGCCTTCGGCTGCGCCTGCGCCGACTTCGAGTACCGCTACGACAAGAGCGTGGACGTGGCGCTGCCGCAGCTCGCGGCGGATGCGGACAAGGCCGCCGCCTGCGCGACGCTTCAGGCCGCCTGGGACGAACTGGCCGAAAAGGTCGTCGAGGAATTCGTCATCAACGGCTTCGCGCCCCAGGACATCATCCTGCGCCCCGGCTACCGCATGCAGTACATGGGGCAGCTCAACGACCTGGAGATCGATTCCCCGGTCGGCACTGCCGCTGCGGCCGAGGACTGGGACCGCATCGTCGACGCCTTCGAGGACACCTACGCCCGCGTCTATGCAAGCTCCGCGCGCTCGCCCGAGCTGGGCTTCAGCGTCACCGGGGCGATCATGCGCGGGCTGGTCGCGACCCAGAAGCCGACGCTGCCGGAGGACGAGGAGGCCGGACCCATCCCCCCGGCGGCTGCCCGAATCGGCTCCCGCCCCTTCTACCGCCACAAGACATGGATCGACGCGACCGTCTGGAAGATGGAATCGCTCCTGCCGGGCAACCGTGTGCGCGGTCCGGCGATCATCGAATCGGACGCCACGACCTTCGTCGTACCGGACGGCTTCGAGACCCTGATCGACAAGCACCGGCTGTTCCACCTGCGCGAAGTCAAATGAGGAGTCCCACCATGAATCAACCCGCCAAGATCGCACTCGACAACAGCCAGGGCCTGCTCGGCAACGGCCAGACGCTCAAGCAATTCCGCGACGGGATTCTCGCGCGCACCAAGGCGAACGGCCATTACAACGGTCTCGAGCACCTGGAGCTGCGCGAGGCCGACCCGATCCGCTACGAGAAGATCTTCTCCAAGCTGCGCGGCGGCCTGGTCCATGCCCGCGAGACCGCGAAGAAGATCGCGGCCAGCCCGATCGTCGAGCAGGAGGGGGAACTCTGCTTCACTCTCTACAATGCTGCGGGCGACTGCGTGCTGACCTCGACCGGCATCATCATCCACGTCGGCACCATGGGCGCGGCGATCAAATACATGATCGAGAACGACTGGGAGACCAATCCCGGCATCGAGCCCGGTGACATGTTCACCAACAACGACTGCTCGATCGGCAACGTCCACCCCTGCGACATCATGACCATCGTGCCCATCTTCTCCGGCGACACGCTGGTCGGCTGGGTCGGCGGCGTCACCCATGTCATCGACACCGGCGCGGTCACGCCCGGCTCCATGTCGACCGGCCAGGTGCAGCGTTTCGGCGACGGCTACCAGGTGACCTGCCGCAAGACCGGGGTCAAGGATCGCCTGCTGAAGGATTGGGTGCACGAGTCGCAGCGCTCGGTGCGCACGCCCAAGTACTGGATCCTCGACGAGCGCACCCGCATCGCCGGCTGCCACATGATCCGCGATCTGGTCGAGGAGGTGATCGCCGAGGAAGGGGCCGACGCTTACGAGCAGTTCGCCTTCGAGGTGATCGAGGAGGGGCGTCGCGGGCTCCAGACCCGGCTCAAGGCGATGACCCTGCCGGGCAAGTACCGCAAGGTCGCCTTCGTCGACGTGCCCTACAACCACCCCGACGTTCAGACCCCCTCGGCCTTCGCCAAGCTCGATACCATCATGCACTCGCCGGTCGAGATGGAGATCCGTGGCGACGGTTCCTGGCGGCTGGACTTCGAGGGCGCGAGCCGCTGGGGCTGGCACAGCTACAACGCCAACCAGGTCGCCTTCACCAGCGGCATCTGGGTGATGATGACCCAGACCCTGGTGCCGACCCAGCGCATCAACGACGGCGCCTACTATGGCACCGAGTTCCGCTTGCCCAAGGGCACCTGGATGAACCCGGACGACCGCCGCACCGGGCACGCCTATGCCTGGCACTTCCTGGTCTCGGGCTGGAGCGCCATGTGGCGCGGGCTCTCGCAGGCCTACTTCGCACGCGGTTATCTGGAGGAGGTCAACGCCGGGAACGCCAACACCTCGAACTGGCTGCAGGGCGGCGGGATCAACCAGGACGGCGAGATCCACGCGGTCAACAGCTTCGAGGCCAGCTCCTGCGGCACCGGCGCCAGCGCCATCAAGGACGGACTGAATCACGCCGCCGCCATCTGGAACCCGGAGGGCGACATGGGAGACATCGAGATCTGGGAGATGGCCGAGCCGCTCCTCTATCTCGGACGCAACGTCAAGTGCAACTCCGGGGGCTACGGCAAGTACCGCGGCGGCTGCGGCTTCGAGACCCTGCGCATGGTCTGGAAGGCGCAGGACTGGACCATGTTCTTCATGGGCAACGGCTTCATGAACTCGGACTGGGGTCTGATGGGCGGCTACCCCTCGGCGACCGGCTACCGCTTCGAGGCGCACGACACCGGGCTGAAGGAGCGCATCGCGATCGGCGACTCGCTCCCGCTCGGCGCCGACACCAACCCGGACCGGCCGGACTACGAGCATCACATCGACGCCACGGCCAGGATCAAGCGCGATCAGCAGTGCATGACCACCGAGGACTGCTACGCCAACTACGACCTCTATCTGAACTATCTGCGCGGCGGTCCGGGCTTCGGCGACCCACTCGACCGCGACCCGGAGGCGATCTCCCAGGATCTCAACCAGGGAAGCCTGCTGCCGGAGTATGCCCGCAAGGTCTATGGCGCAGTGATCGACCAGGACGCGGGCGGAATCTGGAGCGTCGACGCGGCCCAAACCGAGCGGCGGCGCGCGGCGATGCGTCAGGAACGGCTGGCGCGCTCGATGCCGACCCGCGACTGGATGAAGGAGGAGCGCGAACGCATCATCACCAAGCACGCCTCACTGCAGGTGCGGCACATGTTCGCGACCAGCTTCGGGCTTTCCGAAAAATTCCTCGCCACCTTCAAGGCGTTCTGGAGCTTGCCGGACGACTGGAGCCTGACCGAGGCCGAGCTCGGCGTTCCCTCCTACGGATCCACCTACCGCATGGACCTGTCCCTGCTGCCCGACGTGAATACCGTCAGGCTGGTGGACGAATAGGCCGTTCCCCCAAGCGTCGATCAACCGCACTCAGGAGTCATCCGATGTCTACCTATACCAAAGAACAGGTCAAGCATCTGGTCGAGGGCAAGCTCGACTGGGACACCACCATGCGCATGCTGTCCATGCCGAAGGATCGGGAGCGCTTCACCCAGTATCTCGAGGTCCTGCAGTCCAAGGTGGACTGGCCGGACCGCATCCTCCTGCCGCTCGGGCCGCACCTCTATATCGTGCAGTCCGCCGAGGACCAGCGATGGATCGTCAAGTGCGATTGCGGGCATGCGTTCTGCGATCACAGCGACAACTGGAAGCTGCACGCCAACATCTACGTGCGGGACACGGAGGAGGCGATGGCGGAGGTCTATCCCAACCTCATGGCCCCCGACACCCAATGGCAGGTCTATCGCGAATACTACTGCCCCAGCTGCGGTGTCATGCACGACATCGAGGCCCCGACACCCTGGTATCCGGTCATCCACGACTTCGAGCCGGACATCGAGACCTTCTACGAGCAGTGGCTAGGTCTGCCCGTGCCGGCCAAGGCCGCCTGACGGCCTGAAGCGGGCCTGGGCCGCCCGTCACGGGCGGCCCGGCCCATCAGGACTGGACGACAGGCGCCGAGGAGCGCCCCGTCAGAACCGACCGGTGCGAGATTCCTCCAGATGCCCCGACAACCCGAAACGCTTGAGCTTGAGGTAGACCGTGCTCTTGGCGATGCCCAACTCCCTGGCGACCGCCGCCATGTTCCCGCCACAGCCGCGAATGGTGCGCAGGATGACATCCCGCTCGACGCTCTCCAGCCCCATGAGGACGGGATCGCCGTCCTGGCCGCTCGATACGTCGACCTGGACCTCGTCCAGGATCTCGGGCGGCAGGTCGCGCTCGGTCAGGATCGGATCCTGGGACATGAGCAGCATGCTCTCCATGACATTGCGGAACTCGCGGATATTGCCGGGCCAGGAATACCGCTCGAGCACCGCCAGGACCTCGGGCGAGAGGGTGCGCGGCTCCACGGCGTGCTCGCGCGCCAGGAGTGCCAGATAGTGGTCGGCCAGGAGTGCGACGTCCTCGATCCGCTCGCGCAGCGGCGGAATCCGGATGCTAGTGACGGCGATCCGGTAGAAGAGGTCCATCCGGAAGCGCCCGGCCGGGATCTCGCTGCGCAGGTCGCGGTTGGTCGCGGCGATGAGCCGAAAATTGATCCTGCGCGGCTTGTTCTCGCCGAGCCGGTAGACCTCGCCTTCCTCCAGCACCCGCAGGAAATTCGGCTGGAGGTCGATCGGCATCTCCCCGATCTCGTCGAGGAAGAGGGTGCCGCCGTCCGCCGCCTCGATCTTGCCGATCATGCCGCCGCGCCGCGCGCCGGTGAAGGCGCCCTCGGCATAGCCGAACAGCTCGCTCGCGAGCAGGTCGCGCGTGAGCCCGCCGCAGTTCAGCGCCACGAATGGGCTGTCCTTGGCGGTGCCGCAGGCATGGATGCTGCGCGCGAAGACCTCCTTTCCGACACCCGTCTCACCGAGCAGGAGGATCGACACCCGCGAACGGGCGAGCTGACGGGCACGGTCCAGGGACTGGATGAGCGCGGGAGATCGGCCGATCACGCCTCCGAATGGTCCTTCGCGGGGCTGTTCCTCAGCCGGATTGCTCGAGCCCGCCTGGCGCCTGACTCCCGAGCTCGGTGCGCGCCGAGCTGGGATCGAGAGGACGGCGCCGATCCGTTTGCCCTCGACCACCACGGGCTCCAGCCACTCGGGGCGCAGCCACTCCGGCCGGGCGTCGGGGACCAGCTGTCCGTTCGTCCAGCGCAGCGTCAGATGGCCCAGCCCGTCGCCGATCGCGCCGGCCTTCGATGTGCCCAGATCCGCCAGCGCCAGTGCCGCCCGCTCGTTGGCCTTGATCGCCCGGCCGTGCCGGTCGAAGACGATCACGCCGTCGGATCCCGCGCTCGAGAGCCGGTCGACGCAATGCTCGAGCAGCCGATAACGCGCGCCGAGCTCGATCTTGGCCAGCCGGTTCTCGATGCGCCCGGCCGTCGTCACCACCAGTGCGAGGCTGTGGCGGTTGTAGGACGGCCTCAGTCCGGAGACGTCCACCACGCCCAGGACGTCGCCGTCGTAGGGGTTGCGGACGACGGTGGCCGAGCAGGTCCAGCGCTTGATGCCGGAGCAGTAGTGCTCGGCGGAATGGATCTGCACCGGCTGACCGATCTCCAGCGCGGTGCCGATGGCGTTGGTGCCGCAGGCCAGCTCGCTCCAGTCCGCGCCGGACATGAGCTGGATGTCCTCTGCGGCGGAGCGCGTGATGTTGTCGCCCTCGGTCGAGAGGATGACCCCGCTGGGGTCGGTCAGGACCATGAAGGTCCCGGTCTCGGACAAGAGCTCGCGCGCGGCAGCCATGACGGGCGCACCGGCCTCCAGCAGCTCGCAATAGTCGCCGCGCAGCGCATCGAGCGAGCCCGCGCCGAGCGGCGGGGCCGCGGTTCGCCGCCCCGGATCGACGCTCGCCGCCTGGCAGCGCCGCCAGGAGTCGTCGATCAGACGGCGCAGCGCGTTGGAATCGGCCTCCTCGCCATTGAGGAACCGCTCCCAGAGATCCATCACGCGATGGTCGTTCTCCGGGACAGAAAAGATCTCGCCCGGTCTTTCGACAGGCATGGCCGTTCTCCTCTCTCGTATCTCGTAGTGATCGATCGGCATGGCGCGCCAGGGGCGGTAGACCGCCCTCGAGCCGGGAGCCGTCGAACGACGTGGCTGAATCGCCGCGTTTCTATTTATTTCAGAGGCTTGACTCTTTTCCGTCACGCCGGTCTTGTCAAGCCGTATCGCGATTCGAGCCGAACGGCGTGGGCTCGTCGCGACTCAATATTAAGCAATTGCTACGCCAATAGTAATTCGACGCCGGCCTCGCGCCTTGCGGGCAGCACCGGCCGCACCTGGAGGCGGTCGCGACCTTGGATGGCCACGGTGCTCGCTGCGTCCGAGAACCGGTCGATGACGGCGGGCCGGGCGTCCGATTTTCGAACGCCAGGGATCAGATTGGCGTCAGCGCCCCGAGCCAGAACCCAGAACAGACCATCGACGGAGGACACCCGCATGCCGAGCCCAACCGACCAGCCGATCTGGACGCCATCGGACAGCCGCATCGCCGCGGCCAATATCACGACCTTCCGGCTGACCGCGGCGGCGCGATGGGGTCTCGACCTGCCCGATCAGGCGAGCCTCCATGCCTGGTCCGTCGCCTCCCCCGAGCAATTCTGGATCAGCGTCTGGGAGGACGGTGGGGTGATCGGCGAGCGCGGCGAACGGGTACTGATCGATGCCGATCGCATGCCGGGGGCGCGCTGGTTCCCCGACGCGCGGCTGAACTACGCGGAGAATCTGCTGCGTCGGCGCGACGCCGGCGACGCGGTCGTCTTCTGGGGGGAGGACAGGGTGAAGCGGCGTCTGTCGCACGATGCGCTCTATCTAGAAGTCGCGCACCTGGCTGCGGCCCTGCGCGGGCTCGGGGTCGAGCCGGGGGATCGGGTGGCCGCCTACCTTCCCAATCTTCCCGAGACTCTGATCGCCTTGCTGGCGACGGCGAGCATCGGCGCCGTCTTCACGTCGGCGTCACCCGACTTCGGGGCGCAAGGCGTGGTCGACCGCTTCGGCCAGGTGCAGCCGAAGGTATTGATCGCGAGCGACGGCTATTTCTACGGGGGCAAGACCCTCGATTGTCTCGGCAAGCTCGCGGAGATCGTCGAGCGTCTGCCGACACTGCGCCGTGTCCTGGTCGTGCCCTATGTCCAATCCGACCCGGACCTGAGCGCCATCGGCCAGGCCGAGACCCTCGCGGCGTTCGTGGAGCCCTACCGGGACGTCGCCGAGGTCCCGTTCGAACCGCTCCCTTTCGATCACCCGCTCTTCATCGTCTATTCGTCGGGGACCACGGGCGTCCCCAAGTGCATCCTCCACGGCGCTGGCGGGATCCTGCTGCAGCACCTCAAGGAGCACCGCCTGCACTGCGACATCAAGCTCGGCGATCGGATCTTCTACTACACGACCTGCGGCTGGATGATGTGGAACTGGCTCATGTCCGGCCTTGCCAGCGGCGCCACCCTGCTGCTCTACGATGGCTCGCCCTTCGCGGGCGACGGCCGCATCCTCTTCGATTACGCGGAGGCCGAGGACATGACCCACTTCGGCACGTCCGCCAAGTTCCTGGACGCGGCGGCCAAGCAGGGTCTCGAGCCGCGCAAGACGCATGGGCTCCAGGCGCTGCGGGTCATGACCAGCACCGGCAGCCCCCTGATGCCGGAAGGCTTCGACTACGTCCATGCGCGGATCAAGCCCGACCTGCAGCTCGCCTCCATCTCCGGCGGGACCGACATCCTCTCCTGCTTCGTCCTCGGCAACCCGGCGCTGCCGGTGTGGCGCGGCGAGATCCAGTGCCGCGGGCTCGGCATGGCGGTGGACGTCTGGGACGACGACGGGAACCCGCTGCGGGGCGCGAAGGGCGAGCTTGTCTGCACCAAGCCGTTCCCCTCGATGCCGCTCGGTTTCTGGTCCGACGCCGACGGCAGCCGCTACCGGGCGGCCTACTTCGAGCGTTTTCCCGGCGTCTGGTGTCACGGCGACTTCTGCGAGATCACCGCCCATGGCGGACTCGTCATCCATGGCCGCTCCGACGCCACCCTGAATCCAGGCGGCGTGCGCATCGGCACGGCGGAGATCTATCGCCAGGTCGAGCGGCTGGAGGCGGTGGTGGAGTCGCTCGTCATCGGCCAGGACTGGCCACCGGAGCGTCCGACCGACGTGCGGCTGGTGCTCTTCGTCAAGCTGCGCGAGGGACTGGAGCTGGACGATGCGCTCGCCGAGCGCATCCGCCGCACGATTCGCGACAATGCCACCGTCCGCCACGTCCCGGCGAGGATCGTCCAGGTCCCCGACATGCCGCGTACCCGCAGCGGCAAGCTGGTCGAGCTCGCCGTGCGCAACCTGGTCCATGGCCGGGCAGTGAGCAATCGCGAGGCATTGGCGAATCCCGAGGCGCTCGATCACTTCCGGGACCGTGCCGAGCTTGCGTATTGAAGCAAAATCTCAGCCGCTATGGATTCCGTGGCCGCGCGGCTCGGTCACGGCACCCCCTGCGCCCTGAGCGGTGCCGAGTCGGACCGGAGTCCGCGGGACTCGGCTCATCCGCGCATCCAATCGCGGACTCGATCCGGCCCGGGGATGCCGCCCGCGTGCACGACCTTGCCATCCAGCACCACGCCCGGCGTCGACATGACGCCATAGCCCAGGATCTCGGCCATGTCCGTGACCTTCTCGAGCTGGATCTCGATTCCCGCGTCCTTGGCCGCCTGAGCGATGAGGTCGGCGGTCACCTCGCAGTTGCGGCAGCCGCCGCCCAATACCTTGAATGTCTTCATCTCGATTCCTCAAGCGATCAGATTGAATCCCCAGCCCACCAGGGTGAAGGCGATGGCCAGCACCCCGGCGAACAGCGCCAGCGCCGGCCAGCGGATGACCTTGCGCAGGATCAGCATCTCCGGCAGGGAGAGCGCGGCGACGCTCATCATGAGGGCGAGCGTCGTGCCCACCGCAACCCCTTTGGTCAACATGGCCTCGGCGACCGGGATGATGCCGGTCGCGTTCGAGTAGAGCGGAATCCCGAGCAGGACCCCCGCCGGCACGGTGAACCAGTCGTCACCGCCCAGATGCTCGGTCACCCAGCCGGCCGGAACGAAACCGTGGAAGAGGGCGCCGACGGCGATGCCGATCAGCACCCAGCGCCAGATGCGACCGACGATCTCCCGGACCTCGCCGACCGCGTAGCGGTGGCGCCCGAGCAGGCTGGTGTCCGGTTCGGCCATGGCCGCCTCGCCCATGCGGATCTTCCAGACATAGTCCTCGACCCAGCGCTCGGGCCGGAATGCCTGCATGGCGATACCGCCGAACCAGGCCACGAGCAGCCCCGCCGCCACATAGAGCGCAGCGAGCTTCCAGCCCAGGATGCCGACCAGGATGACGGCGGCGACCTCGTTGATCATGGGGCTCGCGATCAGGAAGGAGAAGGTCACGCCGAGCGGGATCCCGGCCTCGACGAAGCCGATGAACAGCGGCACCGAGGAGCAGGAGCAGAAGGGCGTCACGGCGCCCAGGGTGACGGCCATGCCGCGTGCCTGCCAGTCGGGCCGGCCGCGCACGAAGGCGCGCACCCGCTCCGGAGAGAGCATGGCGCGCAGCAGGCCCATGACGTAGATGACGGCGACCAGAAGCAGGAAGATCTTGGCCACGTCCATGACGAAGAACTGGACGGCCGACCCCAGGTGAGAATCGGGGCTCAGCCGCAGCAGATGAAAGGCGGTCAGATCGCCGAGTCGCTCAAACATTCGCGGGCACCCTGCGGCCTTGCTCGTACCAACCCTTGGTGCGGTTCGCCACCCGCACCACCAGCAGCATCACGGGCACCTCGATCAGCACCCCGACCACGGTCGCCAGCGCCGCGCCGGACTCGAAGCCGAACAGCGAGATGGCCGCCGCGACCGCCAGCTCGAAGAAGTTGGAGGCACCGATCAGGGCCGAGGGGCAGGCGACCGCGTGCTTCTCCCCGACCGCGCGGTTGAGCCAGTAGGCCAGGGCCGAGTTGAAGAAGACCTGGATGAGGATGGGGACCGCCAGCAGCAGGATGATCAGCGGCTGCGCGAGGATGGCCTCGCCCTGGAAGGCGAAGAGCAGGATCAGGGTCGCCAGCAGTGCCAGGATGGAGGCGTGGCCCAGGGCGTCCAGCGTGGCGTCGAAACGCGCCTGTCCCTGCTGCAGCAGACGTCTCCGCCAGAGCTGGGCGATGATGACCGGGATGAGGATATAGAGCGCCACCGAGGTCAGCAGCGTTGCCCAGGGCACGACGATCGACGACAGACCCAACAGCAGCCCGACGATGGGCGCGAAAGCGAAGACCATGATGGTGTCGTTGAGCGCGACCTGACTCAGGGTGAAATAGGGGTCGCCCCCGGTCAGCCGGCTCCAGACGAAGACCATCGCCGTGCAGGGCGCGGCGGCGAGCAGGATGAGTCCGGCCACGTAGGCGTCGAGCTGCTCGGCCGGCAGCCACTGGGCGAAGAGTCCGCGGATGAAGAGCCAGGCCAGCAGCGCCATGGAGAATGGCTTGACCGCCCAGTTGACGAAGAGTGTGACGCCGATGCCCCTCCAGTGATCCCGTACCTGATGCAGGGCGCCGAAGTCGATCCTGATCAGCATCGGGACGATCATCACCCAGATCAGCAGACCGACCGGAATGTTGACCTGAGCCACCTCCAGTTCGCCGAGGAACTGGAAGGGCGCGGGCACGAGCTGTCCCAGCCCGATGCCGACGAGGATGCAGAGCCCGACCCAGAGGGTCAGCCAGCGCTCGAAGACGCTCATGGACGCCCCGGCGGCCTGCTTGACGGAGACTTCGCATTGCACGGACATGGCTTATTCCGCCGCGCTCTGCGTCAGGTCCAGCGCCTCGGCCACCGCCGGCACCAGCTGTGAGCGGATCGCGTCGCGCACGCGGACGAAGGACTCCAGCGGCTCGCCGTGCGGGTCGTGGAACGGCAGATGGATCTGCCTGATCGGACGCGGAAAGATGGGACAGGTCTCCTTGGCGTTGTCGCAGACCGTGACCACCAGGTCGATGGCCTCGCCCAGGACGCTATCGACGTCTTTCGGGGCGAGCCCCTCGGTCGGCAGTCCGGCATCGGCCAGCGCGGCGATGGCGCCGTCGGCCACCTTGGGCTGCGGCCTGGTGCCGGCGGACAGGGCGCGCACCTGACCGGCGAGATCGTGATTGAGCAGCACCTCGGCCATCTGCGAGCGGCAGGAGTTGCCGGTGCAGAGCACCAGGACGGTCTTCGAGTCGGTCGTCATGGGTCGTTCCTCGGGAGTCTCTGGAGATTCGCAATGAGTCGACACCACGCTCGAGATCCAGGGGGCGGGCTTGATGGCCGTGCTGGGCGTGCTGTCGACCTTGGCGAGACGAATGAACCGGGTCGTTCGGTGTCGATTAAATATATGGAATAAAGAATATACTATTCAACATATATTGTGGTTGCCGAATATTTTCGGTTCGAAGACCCCCCCGGTCCTGGCACTACCTCGTCGCTCGAGCGCATCCTTGGGCCGATGGGCGATTGGGCATCCGATCAAGCGCTTGGGCATCAGCGGCGAACGGCGGCTGCGCGCGCACGCCCGAGGCCGTCTCTTTCAGAACGCTCCGAGCCCAATCCGGTAGCGCGCGATGGATGCGGTAATAGACCCAGAGTCCTTCACGCCGGTCCGAGACCAGTCCGAGTTCGCGCAGTTGCGCGAGATGACGCGAGACGTGCGGCTGAGCCGCCCCGATCGCATGGGTCAGCTCGCAGACGCACAGCTCATCATGCTCGACGAGCAGCACCAGGCAGCGCAGACGGGTGTCGTTCGCCAGGGCGGCGAAAACATCGGTTGGGTTCATGTCCACAATCCTAAAATATACTGTTCTCCGAATATATCGGAAACAGTATATTGAAGCGGTCGCAATCTGTCTCCTCTCGGGTCCGGATCGGGGCCTCGCGGTCGATGCCATCCGTCACCGGGCGACATCGACCGCGATGGATCTGTCGTCGGTCTCCCCGCCGACCTCCGCTAGATCAATTCCGCCCCGAAGCCTTCCTCCTTGATCGCGGCGAGCATCGCCTCGGGATCGGCGTTGCCGGTGACCAGGGCCTGATTCGCCTCGAGGCTGACCTCGGCCTGGTCGACGCCCGGCACCCCTTGCAGCGCCTTGGTCACGGCGCCGACGCAGTGCATGCAGCTCATTCCTGTGACTTGGATCTTGGTTTGCATCGCATGGCTCTCTATGGTTGATGTGGGATTGGAGATGTCCGATCGCGTCCTCGACGCGGATGCCGCGGCGGGTTCCGCGAAGGGCCTGTCCTCGGGGGATGCGACCGGTTCGCCCAGCGCGACCGGACGCAGTCGCCGCAGTCGCAGGCTGTTGGTGACGACGAAGAGGCTGGAAAAGCCCATCGCGACCCCTGCGATCATGGGGTGCAGGTGCAGCCCGAACGCCGGATAGAAGACGCCGGCGGCGAGCGGGATGAGCAGGATGTTGTAGAAGAAGGCCCAGAACAGATTGCCGCGAATGGTGCGCAGGGTGCGGCGCGCGACCTCGATCGCGGTGACGACCCCGCCGAGGTCGTTGCGGGTCAGGGTGACGTCCGCCGCCTCGATGGCGATGTCGGTGCCGCTGCCGAGTGCGATGCCGACCTCTGCCTGGGCGAGCGCCGGTGCGTCGTTGATGCCGTCGCCGACGAAGGCCACCCGGCGTCCGGCGCGCTGCAGCCTCTCGACCGCCGCGGCCTTGCCGTCGGGCAGCACCTGGGCCTCGATCTCCTCGATGCCGGCCTGACGCGCGATCGCCTCGGCCGTGCGCTGCGCGTCGCCGGTGATCATCGCCACCCGCAGGCCGCGTTTGCGCAGCGCCCGGATCAAGGCGGGCGCCTGCGGCTTGAGCGGGTCCGCGACCGCGAACAGGGCGCGCACCCGGCCGTCGACGGCGAGATAGATGGCGGTGCGGCCGGCGGCGGCCAGACGCTCGGCCTGTCCGGCCAGTGCGGCGGTCGGGATCCGTTCGCGCTGCATCAGGCGCTCGGCACCCAGCAGCACGTCCTGCCCGTTCACGCGGGCCCGCACCCCGTAGCCGGGCAGGGCGGCGAAGTCGTCGATGTCCGGAAGATCCAGTCCCCGCTCCTCGGCCGCCGCGACGATCGCGGTGCCGAGCGGATGCTCGCTGGAGGTCTCCACCGCGGCGGCGATCGCCAGCGCGTCGGCGGGATCCCCGTCGGGGACCTCCAGCTCGGTCAGGCGCGGGCGGCCCTCGGTCAGGGTTCCGGTCTTGTCGAAGACGAGGGTGTCCACCCGGGAGAGTGTCTCCAGCGCTTCGCCCTTGCGGTAGAGCACGCCCAGCTCGGCGGCGCGCCCCGAGCCGACCATGATCGCGGCCGGCGTGGCGAGCCCCATGGCGCACGGACAGGCGACCACCAGCACGGAGACGGCGCTGACCAGCGCTAGGGTGATCGCCGGCGGCGGACCTAGGGTCAGCCAGGCGACGAAGGTCACCGAGGCGGTCAGCAGGACCAGCGGGGTGAAGACGCGGACCACGCGGTCGGCCAGACCCTGGATCGGCAGCTTCGAGCCCTGGGCGCGCTCGACCAGGCGGACGATCTGTGCCAGCACGGTGTCGCGGCCGACCTGGGTGGCCGTGATGCGCAGCCGCCCGTGCTGGTTGATGGTCGCGCCGACGACCCGGTCGCCGACCCCCTTGGAGACCGGGGAGGGCTCGCCGGTCAGCATGGATTCGTCGACGTAGCTGCTTCCCTCCGCAACCTCGCCGTCGACCGGGATACGCTCGCCGGGACGCACCACCAGCTGTTCGCCGGCACGTACCTGTCCGACCGGCACCTCGACCTCGGCGCCGTCGCGCACCAGGCGCGCGGTCTTCGCCTGGAGGCCGATGAGCTTCCTGATCGCGCTCGATGTGCGGCCTTTCGCCTGCTCCTCGAGGTACTTGCCGAGCAGGATCACCGTGACGATTACCGCCGCCGAGTCGAAATAGAGGTTGCGCGCCTCGGGAGGGAAGAGGGCCGGGGCGAGCAGCGCGGCGAGGCTGAAGGCCCAGGCCGCGCTGGTGCCTGTCATCACCAGGCTGTTCATGTCCGGCGACCCATGCCGAAAGGCGATGAGGCCGGGGCGGAAGAAGCGGCGGCCGGGGCCGAACAGCAGGATCGTGGTGAGCAGGGCCTGCAGCCCGTTCCAGACGACCATGGGCGCGGCGGCGCTCAGCAGCTGGGCGAGTCCCGGAATCATGTCCGCGCCCATCGACAGCACCAGGACCGGCAGGGTCAGCCCGGCGGCCAGCCAGAGGTCGCGGCGCATCGCGCGCCGCTGGACCCGATGGGCGTCGTCCGCGTCCGCACCCACGTCGGCATCGGTCAGCGGCCGGGGCTCGTAGCCGGCATCGTCGATCGCCCGGGCGATCTCGTCGGGGCTCAGGGTCGCCGGCAGGTAGCGCACCGTGGCCCGCTCGGTCGCGAGATTGACGCTCGCCTGGACGACGCCATGCAGCTTCGAGAGCGCGCGCTCGACGCGCGCCGAGCAGGAGGCGCAGGTCATGCCGCCGACACCGACCTCATGCTCCTCGACGACGGGTGTGTAGCCGCTCTCGGCGATGCTGTCGAGGATCGCCTCGGGCTGGAGGGCCGCCGGATCGAAGCGCAGGCTTGCGCGCTCGGTCGCCAGGTTCACGCTGGCTTTGGCCACGCCTGGCAGCGCCGCCAGTTCCCGTTCGACGCGCGCCGAGCAGGAGGCGCAGGTCATGCCCTGCACCCCGAGGTCGAGCTGTTCCAGGCGGACCTGGTCGAAGTCCTGGGTGCCGATCCCGGTCGGCGATTCGGTGTTCCGCGTCATTGATCCTCTCCGTTCAGTGCGCCGAGGATCGGGCAGTCGACCGTCGTCGCCCGGTGGCCCGGACACTGCTCGGCGAGTCCGTCCAGGGCCTGGCGCATGCGTTCCAGGTCGCGGATGCGCCGCTCGATGTCGGCGATCTTGGCCTGCGTCAGCGCCTTGACCTCGCCAGCGCTGGCGGCCGGATTGCCGCTCAGCGCCAACAGTTCTGCGATCTCCTCGAGCGAGAAGCCGAGCGCCTGGGCGCGGCGGATGAAGCGCAGCCGCCGGATGACATCCGGTCGATACAGGCGATAGCCGGCCTCGCTGCGCTGCTGTGGCGCGATGAGCCCGAGCCGCTCGTAATAGCGCAGCGTCTCCACGCTCAGATCGGCCTGCTTGGCGAGCTTACCGATGGTCAGTGGGTTCATCCTCGATGTCTCCGGGTGTCGCTGGCTCGACTCCATGGTGGTCGGGTTCTCGGAGGCAAGCCTAAACCCTGTAGTCGACTACAGAGTCAAGGGTCTGTCGGCGGGGCCTCGATCATGATGCCGATCGACCTCTGTTCCGGGAATGTCGAAGCGGTTCGCTTGAAGCCGATCCCGAGTCGGCTAGACTCCAGGCATCCAGCTGCTTAGGGGCGCCGCATGTCTTTGTCTCTAGAGCATTTCGTCAGCCCGCGGGCACGCCCGTTCGGCGACTGTTCCCTGGCCTGAGTAGGGAGAGACGATGGCCGCCTTCTACACCCGAGTCTTCTGGAAAGCCTTTCTCTCGCTTTTTTGCGCCTTGACGATCGTGGCGGTTCTCTTCTACTGGACGACCGTGCCCATGATCGATCGCCTGGCCTTCGAGAGCGAATCCCAGGCCGTGCTCAACCTGTTGGAGACCCTGGTCGAGATCGTCGAGCAATCCCACGACGATATCGAGACCTGGCGCGCATCCGCCTTGGATGCGCGCAAGTCGCAGCTGCGGGATCTGATCGCACTGGCCGCATCCTGGGCCGACGTCCTGGAGCGCGAGGTCGAGCAGGGGCGTTTGACCCAGGAGGCGGCTCGCGAGCGCTATCTGGACTGGCTGCGTGCGGCGAGATACGGCAAGGACGACTATATCTGGGCGATCGACATGAATGTCTTCATCGTGGCACACCCGGATCCGCGTCTCGACCGGACCGACGGCTCGATTCCCCGCGATCCGGACGGCGCTCAGATCGGTGGCCGGATCGTCGAGCGGGCGCGCGAGTCGGGCCAGGGCTTTATCCGTTATCGGTGGCATCGTCTGGATAGGGGCGATCTGGTCGAGAAACTGACCTATTTCCGCCGCTTGCCCCAGTGGGATTTCGTCATCGCCACCGGCGTGTACGTCGACGACATCGATGCCGAGGCCGAGCGGATGCGAGATTTGCTGCTCGAGTCCTTGCGCGTCCATCTGGGGCGTATCCGTCTGGCCCGATCGGGCTATGCCTTCGTGATGGACGAGGATCGCCGGCTGATCGTACATCCGGACCGGCGGCTCGAAGGCCAGCCGCTCTCCGCGCTGCCCCTGTCGCCCAACGGCCAGTCTCTGGATGTCATCTTCGCGCGGGCCATGCAGCATCCCGGGACGCCCGTTCCCTACCGCTGGCGCGGCCTGGACGAGAGGCTGGGATTCGAGCATCGGAAGATCGCCTGGCTGCGCTATCTGCCCGATGAGGGCTGGTATCTGGGGGCGACGGTCTTCGAGGAGGAATTGAAACGCACGGGTTCCCGCCTGACCCAGCGGCTGATCGGGGTCGCTCTGGTCGGGTTCGTCCTGCTCAGTCTGTTCGCCTTCTTTTTCCTGCGCGATCTGACGCGGCCCATTCAGCGCCTGGCCGTCGTGGCGCATCGGCATGTCGCCGGCGATCTGTCGGCGCTCAGCGACGTGCGCCGCAACGACGAGATCGGGGAACTGGCCGATGCCTTCAACCAGATGGTCCGGCGCCTGCGGGAGCAGATCGCGCGCCTCGAGGAGCGCACCCATGAGTTGCACGCCTCGGAGGCGAAGTTCCGCGGCTTGGTCGAGCAGTCCCTGGCGGGTATCTTCGTCACCCAGGAAGGCCGGTTCCGCTATCTGAATGCGGGATTCGCCAGGCTGCACGGCTACGATGATGCCGAGGACATGCGCGAGCGGCTGTCGATCTCGGATCTGCTGCCGGACGAGGAGACGCGCGACAGGCTGGCGGATCTCGATCGGCGTCTGATCGCGGGAGAGATCCCGGGTGCGGAAGTGGGTTTCGCCAGTCGGCGCCGCGATGGCGAGCGCCTCGACCTGGAGGCCAGTCTGCGCCGTTTCGACTATGAAGGGCGGCCCGCGGTCATCGGCGTGGCCATCGACGTCACCGAAAGCCGTCGCGCGGCTCATGCCCGTGAAGAGGCGCTGGCGGCCGCCGAGCAGCTGGCCCGTCTGAAGAGCGACCTCATCTCCAACATGAGCCATGAACTGCGCACACCCTTGCACGGCATCGTCGCCATGGCCCAGATCGCCCTGGAGGCCGAGACTCAGGAGAAGGCGCGCAAGGCCATGTCGCGCGTGCGCGAATCGGGCGAGCGTCTCTACGCGCTGCTGACGCATCTGCTCGACTTCTCGCGTCTCAAGACGGGCAAGCTCGATCTGGAACCGCGCTCCGTCGATCTGCGCGATTGCATCGACGAATCGGTCGCGGAGATACGCCAGCAGGCGGCGGCCAAGGGGCTGACGTTCGCCTGCACGCTCGACCCGGACCTCCCGATCCGCTACCTCGGGGATTCCGCCCGGCTCGAGCAGATCCTCCAAGTCCTGCTCGACAATGCGCTCAAATTCACCGATCAGGGGCGCATCGATCTCAGGGTGCGGCGGGAGGAGCCGAACCTGATCTTCGAGGTCGCGGATACCGGGATCGGCATGGCCAAGGAGCAGCTGTCCGGGCTGTTCCGCCCCTTCGAGCAGATGGATGCCAGCTCCACCCGACGCTACAGCGGCGTCGGGCTCGGTCTGGCGCTCGCACAGCGATTGGCGGCATTGATGGGCGGGACGCTCGGTGTGGAGAGCGCGCCGGGCCAGGGTTCGGTCTTCCGGCTGTGCATCCCCGAGTCCGCTAGTTCGTCAGCAGCCCCTCCTGGCGCATGAGCGCCAGTCCGTATTCGATGGCCACGGCGAACGAGATGTTGGTGTCGCGCGGTGGGACGCGGTCCCAGTCCTTGCTGCCGCGCACCACCTCGGCGGGCTCGAAGCGTCCGCTGACGATGCCGATGATGTGACCGTCGGCGACATGGATGAGCGGTCCGCCGCGGTTGCCGTCGTGGGCCATGCTGTCGAAGAGGATGAGGCGGCTCTCGTTGGGCGAGCGGATCATGGCGCTGACGACGGCATTCGAGGCGAGGATGACATGCATCCGCTCGTGTCCGAAGGCGTAGCCGAGATTGAGCACGCTGGCACCGGTTCGCACGTTCTCGGTTGAGCCGAGGAAGTCGTCCGGGACCGCGATCTCCACCTCCTGCTCGATCTTCAGCAGGGCCACGTCGTGCTGGGGATCGATCTGCACGACGCTGACCGGCATGGCGGCGACTCGGTCGATGGTCATCTTGGAGAAGCGGTCGTCCGAGGCGGTCGGGACGACGCGCAGCGCCGAAGGGTCCTCGACGATGTGCGAGGCGGTGAGCAGATAGCCGCCGTGGTGCACGATGAAGGCCGATCCGAGAAAGGACACCTGATCCTCCTGGTCGCGAACCAGCATCATGCAGCCGCTGCTGAATTTGTGGGTGACTGCTTGCAACATGCCTTGGATTACCTCCTGGGTGTTTGGGCGGCGGTCGAAGCCGGACGCCGGCTCGGGCGTCCGGCGCGGCTCAGTCGAGCCAGCGTTCCACCAGGGTCGGATGCGTCTTGATCCAGCGGACGGCCTGCGCATAGGGGTCGGAAGCGGGGTCCTGCTCGATCCAGACCATCAGGGTGCTCATGTCCTCCGGTGTCCAGTGGAAGCGGTCGAGCAGGGCATGGACCTGAGGATGATCCGACTCGAGTCCGAGGCGTGCCATGGTGTGGATGTTTCCGCGCCCGCCATAGACGCCCTTGGGATCCTCGAGGAAGCGCAGCGACCAGCGTCCGAACATCCAGTGCGGCGTCCAGCCGGCGACCAGGATCGGCTCCTGGCGTTGGATGGCGCGTTCCAGCGCGCGGGTCATGCTCGACTCGCTGCCGTCGATCAGCCTGAATCCGCGCAGATCGTAGACCTCCAGTGCCCGCTCGGTCGCCTCCATGATGCCGGCCTCGGGGTCGATTCCGACGATGCGTCCGCCGAGCTCTTGCTCGAAGCGCGGGAGGTCCGCGATCGATTCGGCATCCAGATAGGATCTGGTGCGCATCCCCAGTCCACCCGTCTGTCGGCCCGCGCGGACCTCGGGCACCACCAGCCCGGTGCGGGTGCCCTCGAGATTGGGTCCAAGGTCCTCGACCCGTTCGCCGAAGCGTGCCAGATAGCTGGCATGGGTGTCAGGGAGCCAGGCCGAGAGCATGGCGTCGGCCTCGCCCTCGGCGACCTGGCGCCACATGCGCTCGGCATCGACCAGGACCGGCTTGCACGGCGTTCCGAGCCGCTCGCGGATGAGGGCGCACATCAGATGGGTGCTGGCGGTCGACGAGGACCAGTCGGCATACGCCAGGCGTATCCTCTTGCCGTCGCCGGCCATGCCGGGGGCGCAGAAGAGGGCGAGGGCGGAGGCCAGGATCGCGGTCAGGATTCGGATATGGCGTCGCATCAGCTCCTCCGTTCCTTCTTGAGGTCGATGGGTTTGCGGACCCAGATCTGCCGGCGTCCGAAGGTGGGCATCCGGCGTGTCGCGCGGGTGCGGAATTCGGGGCCGTCGTAGTCGTCCATCGAGAGTTTGAACGTCTGGCCGCTACGGTATTCGTGCAGCCCCTTGCGCAGTGAATAGCACATGCCCAGCAGCACGATGGCGAAAGGCAGTCCGGTCGCGATGGCGGCCGTCTGCAGGGCGACCAGCCCGCCGCCGAGCAGCAGGGCGGCGGCGACCACGCCCTCGGTCACGGCCCAGAAGATGCGCTGGATTTTGGGCGGATCGGTGTTGCCGCCCGAGGTGATGATGTCGATGACCAGCGAGCCCGAGTCCGAGGAGGTGACGAAGAAGGTGACCACCACCACGATGGCGATCGCGGCCGACACCTGGCTCAATGGGAATTTCTCCAGGAGCACGAAGAGCGAGACCGGGATGTTCTCCTGGACCGCCTTGGCGATGCCGCCGTCGCCGAACATCTCGATATGCAGCGCGCTGTCCCCGAAGGTGGTGACCCAGACGAAGGTGACCAGGGTCGGCACGAAGAGCACGCCCTTGACGAACTCGCGGATGGTGCGCCCGTAGGAGACGCGGGCGATGAACATGCCGACGAAGGGCGACCAGGCGATCCACCAACCCCAGTAGAAGACCGTCCAGCCGTTCTGCCATTCGGTGTTCTCGTAGGTCTCGTTCCAGGTGCTGAGCTGGGCGAATTTCTGCAGGTAGTAGCCGATGTTCTCGACCAGCGCGTTGAAGATGAAGAGTGTGGGACCGGCCAGCAGCACGAAGAACATGAGGATGGCGGCGATGATGACGTTCAGCTCGCTCAGACGTTTGATGCCCGCGTCGAGCCCCTTGACGACGGACCAGGTGGCGATGGCCGTGATCCCGGCGATCAGGAGCAGCTGGACCGTGGTGGTCTGAGGCGTCCCGAACAGGTGGTCGAGCCCGGCGTTGACCTGCTGCACGCCGAGTCCCAGCGAGGTGGCGACGCCGAACATGGTGGCCACGGTGGCCATGATGTCGATCAGGTTGCCGATGGGGCCATAGATGCCCTCGCCGAGGATGGGATAGAAGACCGAGCGGATGGAGAGCGGCAGTCCCTTGTTGAAGGCGAAGAAGCCGAGCGAGAGTCCGACCAGGGCGTAGATGGACCAGGGATGCAGACCCCAGTGCAGGAAGGTGAAGTCCATCGCCACCCGCGCCGCGTCGGGCGTGCCGGGCTCGGCGAGCGGCGAGGCGACGAAGTGGAACATGGGTTCGGCGACCCCGAAGAAGAGCAGCCCGATGCCCATGCCGGCGCTGAACAGCATGGCGAACCAGGCGGCGGTCGAGAACTCGGGACGCGCGCCCTCGCCGCCGAGCCGCACGTCGCCGAAGCGTCCGATCAGCAGCGAGATGACGAAGATGAGCACGATGTTCATGGTCGCGACGAAGAACCAGCCCGCGTAGTGCGAGATCAGGCCCTGGAGCCGCCCGAAGAGATTGTCGACGTGCTGCTCGAACAGCAGCGTCAGCACCACGAAGAGCAGGATGGTGCCCGCCGAGATGAAGAATACGTAGGGGTGGATATCGAGATGCAGCCAGGCTGGACGCTCTGGCGATTCCGGGGTTGGGCTGGAATCGTTCGACATGATGTCTCCTCAATGACGGATGCGGATCTGGCAGTGTCCGCAGGTGATCTTGGAGCCTTGGAATGACCGGCCTCGGCATCGCTGGGGATGCCGATCGTCGGGTCCGGAGCCGACATCGAGGGCATGCGGTGTCGGACGATCATGGCGCAACGGTCGAAACGCGTGACAGGCTCGCGAAGGAATCTGACCCCAATGATAGAGGTCGGGTGGATCTATCTCCAGCCGAACACCTTGCCAGAAAACGCGCGAGATTCAAAATGCCTGAGGTGTCCGACATTGCGCCGCGACCGGTGCGAACGGGTCGATGATTTTCCACCCAACCCCGGGTCTGCTAGATTTCCCACTACGACGCCGGCCATATGGCCGTACCCTGTCCATCGTCCATTCCACCGTTCGACGCGGCGCCGGGCGCCTGTCCCGATCCCACCCCGATGCCGCCCGTCGAGGGAGAACGCCCCGTGAAGAAACTGATCAACGATCCGGAGGATGTGACCCGCGAGCAGCTCGAGGGTCTGGCGCTCGCGCATCCGGACCTCCTCGAGGTGCATTTCGATCCCACCTTCGTCAAGGCGCGCCAGGCGCCCGAGGCGGGCAAGGTCGCCATCCTCTCCGGCGGCGGCAGCGGACACGAGCCCATGCATGCCGGCTATGTCGGGCGCGGCATGCTGGACGCGGCCTGTCCCGGCCAGGTCTTCACCTCGCCGACCCCCGACCAGATGCTCGAGGCGGGCAAGGCCGTTGCGGGCGGCCGGGGCATCCTGCAGATCGTCAAGAACTACACCGGCGACGTCATGAACTTCCAGATGGCGGCCGACCTGCTGCGCGAGGAGGGGATCGCGGTGCGCAACATCGTCATCGACGACGACGTCGCGGTGAAGGATTCCACCTATACCGCCGGCCGGCGCGGCACCGGGACCACGGTGATCGCCGAGAAGATCTGCGGCGCCGCGGCGGTCGCCGGCTACGATCTGGACCGTCTGGCGCAGCTCTGCAGGCGCGTCAACCTTCGGGGCAAGTCCATGGGCATGGCCCTGACCTCCTGCATCGTCCCGCAGAACGGCAGGCCGACCTTCGAGATCGGCGAGGACGAGATCGAGATCGGCATCGGCATCCACGGCGAGCCGGGCGTCGAGCGCATCGGCATCGAGACCGCCGACGCGATCACCGAGATCCTCGCCGGTCATATCCTCGACGACGGCCCCTACGCCCGGACGCTCACCGAGTGGGATCCGGACCGGGACGACTGGGTCGAGGTCGAGGTGGTCGACGAGACACTCGTCAAGGGCGACCGCCTGATCGCCCTGGTCAACGGCATGGGCGGCACCCCATTGTCCGAGCTCTACACGGTCTACGCCAGGCTGCACGCGCTGGTCGAGGCCAGCGGCATGTCCATCGTCCGCCGTCTGATCGGCCCCTACATGACCTCGCTGGAGATGCAGGGCATCTCCATCACCCTGGTCAAGGCCGACGACGAGTTGCTGCGTCTCTTCGACGCGCCGGTCCACACGGCCGGCTTGAGGTGGGGGTGCTGACCGTGCTCACGCATCGGCAGGTCATCGTCTGGATCGAGCGTACGGCCGAGGTGATGAAGGCGAACCGCGACACCCTGACCGAGCTGGACGCGGCCATCGGCGACGCCGACCATGGCAACAACATGGATCGCGGCTATCAGGCCGCCGTCGCCAAGCTGCCCGGGGACGAGACGGACGTCGGCGCCATCCTGCGGTCGCTCTCCATGGCCCTCATCTCCAAGGTCGGCGGCGCGGCCGGGCCGCTCTACGGCACCTTCTTCCTCCAGGCGTCCAACGCGCTCAAGGGCAGGACCGAGCTCACGGAGGCGGACGTCGAGCGCCTGCTCGAGACCGGGATCGACGGGGTCATGATGCGCGGCAAGGCGCAGGCGGGCGAGAAGACCATGCTGGACGCCTTGATCCCGGCCCGGGATGCCTTCGCCACGGCGCGCGGCCGGGGCGCGAGCCTGACCGACTGCCTGGAGGCGGCCACCGAGGCGGCCGGGCAGGGCATGCGGGCGACCATCCCCATGATCGCGACCAAGGGTCGGGCCAGCTATCTCGGCGAGCGCAGCCGCGGTCATCAGGATCCGGGCGCGACCTCCAGCTACCTCATCCTCAAGACACTGACCGAGATCGCCCAAGAGGGCCGGACGGCGTCGTGATCGCATTGGTGATCGTCTCCCACAGCCGCCAGCTCGCCGAGGGGCTCAAGCGCTTGGCCGGGTCCATGTGCCGGGAGTCTGTCCCCATCCTCGCGGCCGGGGGCATGGACGAGCCGGACGATCCGCTCGGCACCGACGCGCTGCGCATCCAGCAGGCGATCCTCGAGGCACTGGATGCCGAGGACCCGCCGGAGGCCGTCCTACTCTTCGCCGATCTCGGGTCTGCTCGGTTGAACGCCGAGATGGCGATCGATCTGCTCGACGAGGACCAGCGGGGCAGGGTGCATTTCTGCGAGGCGCCGCTGGTCGAAGGTGTGCTCGCCGCGGCCGTCCAGTCCGCCGCCGGCGCCTCGCTCGAGGCGGTGACGACCGAGGCCCGAAACGCCTATCGCCCGCCTGGGGCCGCCAATGGGGAGATGGCGCGCGGCTCGTCCCATGGTTCCCAGGCCGTGGTGCGCGAGTACATGGTCGCCAACCCGCTGGGATTGCACGCGCGCCCTGCGGCCATGCTCGTCACCGCCCTGAACCGGCATCGCTCCGACGTGCGCATCCGCAACGCCAGCCGCGACAGCGGTTTCGTCGATGGCAAGAGCATCAACCAGGTGGTGACGCTGGAGATCCTGCAGGGCGAACGGATGTGCGTCTCGGCGGAGGGGCCGGACGCGGATGCGGTGCAGTCCGCCGTCGCCGAGCTGGTCGCGGAAGGCTTGGGCGAAGGGACGCCCGGTACCGCCGTGCCGGCCGGATCCTCCGGGCCCGAGGTACGACCCGAACCGGTCGAGTCGGGTCCGCGCCTGACCGGCATCCCCGTTGCCCCCGGCCTGGCCGTCGGCGAGGCGCTGCGGTTCCGAACCCAGCTGCCGCCGGCCGAGACGCACCGGGTCGCCGACCCGGAGTCCGAGATCCGCCGGCTCGATTCGGCGCTCGAGCGGGTCGGACGGACGCTGGATCGGCTGGCCTCGGACAGTCGCGCCTCGGCCGGTGAAGGCGCGGCACGCATGTTCGAGGCGCAGCGGCTCCATCTTGAGGATCCGGCGATCCTCGACGCGGTGCGGAGGCTGATCCTCGAGCGCGCGGTCGATGCCGACTCCGCCTGGTCCGAGACCGTCGACGCCATGGCCGAGCGCTACCGGCGGCTGCGGGATCCACTGCTGCGGGCGCGCGGCGAGGACCTGATCGACGTCGGCGAGCGGGTGCGCCTCGCGCTCGCCGGCGCCGAGAGCGGGCCGCCGAGCCCCGAGCGTCCGGCGATCCTCTGTCTCGACCGGCTGCGCCCGTCCGACATCCCGGCCCTGGATCCAAACAAGGTTCTGGGGCTCTGCGTCCAGACCGGCAGCAGGACCTCGCACGCGGGCATCCTGGCCGGCGGGCTCGGTATTCCGGTGGTCTTCGGGCTCGGCGCAGGTTTGGGCAAGGTGGCGGACGGGCGGGAGATTCTGGTCGACGGGGATTCGGGCGCGGTCGATCTGGCGCCGGACGCCGAGACGATCGCGGCCGCGCGCGAGCGTCGCACATTCCGCCTGGAGCGGGCCGCCCAGGCCGCCGCCATCCGGCACCGGCCGGCGGTCACCCGGGACGGTCAGCGCCGCTGCGTCGCCGCCAACATGCAGGGGCTGCAGGATCTGGACGCCATCCTCGACAGCGGCGCCGAGGAGGTGGGTCTGTTCCGGACCGAATTCCTCTTCATGAACCGCGCCGAGCCGCCGGACGAGGCCGAGCAGTTCGCCCTCTACCGCCAGGCCGTCGAGCGGCTTGACGGCCGATCCCTGACCATCCGTACCCTGGACGTCGGGGCCGACAAGCCGGTTCCCTATCTCGGCCGCCCTGCGGAGACCAACCCGAGCCTGGGCTGGCGCGGTCTGCGCTACTGCCTGGACAGCCCGGACCTGTTCCAGACTCAGCTGCGCGCCGTTCTGCGGGCGAGCGCACTGGGTCCGGTACGTCTCATGTTCCCCATGGTCAGCACCCTGGATGAGATGCTCGCGGCCCGGAAGGCGCTCGACGCGGCCCGTCGAGGGCTCGATGAGGCCGGGATCGCCTACGACCCGAAGCTCCCGGTCGGTCTCATGATCGAAGTCCCCTCGGCGGTGGAGATCGCCGAGCATCTGGCACGGCACGCGGACTTCTTCAGCATCGGCACCAACGATCTGACTCAGTACCTGCTGGCCTGCGATCGCGATAACCCCAGGGTGCAGCACCTGCTGGATCCGCTGCACCCCGCCGTCCTGCGCGCCATCGATCGCACGGTCGGGGCGGCGAGAAGGGCCGGGATTCGGGTCGCCGTCTGCGGCGGCATGGCCGGCGATCCCAGGGCGCTCCCCGTCCTGATCGGACTCGGCGTCGAGGAGCTGAGTCTGAGCCCGTCGCGGATCCCCGAGCTCAAGCTCGATCTCGCCCAGTTCGATACCGGACGCTGCGAGAATCTGGCTCAGGGGCTGCTCTCGCTCGCCACATCGGCAGAGGTCCGGAAAGAGATCGAGGCGTTTCTCGCCGCCCGGTCCTGACCTCGGATCCGCGTCAGGCGGCCCCTTGCAGCTTGATCCGCTCGCGCTCGTGGTGGACCAGCTCTTCTCTCATGCGTTCGGCGGCATTGGCGATCTCGAAGAGAAAATAGGCGCCGCCCTCGTAGAGCAGGTCGTTCTTCAGAGCGATCCCGACCTCTTCGTAATTGGGAAAGCCGCGCATGACCGCCTTTTTCGCCACGCGATGGGCCAGGGCCTCGGTGTGGAAGTTGCCGATGATCAGATCGTAGGCGTCGCGCATCTTCTCGGCATCCTCGAGGTCTCCGACGATCACCTGGTCCGCCTCGATGTCGCCGAGGATGGGCGAGTCGACCGTCGAGATCGCCAGGGCGACCTTGCCGCCCACCTCGCGCAGGGAGGCGGCCATGGACGCCAGATGATCCGGCTCGGCGACCAGCAGGAAACGGGTCTGCCCGATGGAGAAATGGCTGTCGAGCATGGCGTCCTGCAGCCGCTTGCGCCAGCGTTCCACCACCGGCGGAGGCGTGTCCCGGCCGCTCGTCTCGAGCAGCCAGGCGACCAGCGCGTCGGTTCCCTGCAGACCGTTCACATGATCGAAGTGTCGGTGCTGGATGGCCGGATTCTTCTTCTGCAAGGTCGCGCCGACGGGCTTGACGGAGGCCCCGAGGGTGACGACGAAGGCCGCATCCGCGAGCTGCTTGAGCTCGGCGACCGTGACACCGCCGCTGCTCAGGGACGCCTGCTTCTCGCCCAGATGATTGTCGAGTGAGGAGGAAAGATCCGGGACGGCGACGACCTTGAAGCCGAATGACTCGATGAAGTCGCGGAGCTTCTCCACCTCGATCGGCTGCAGGCTGACATGGGGGACCAGCACGATCTTCTGGGCATCGACCCGGTCGCAGGGCTCGGTGAGCTGATCGATCAGCGCCTGGGTCGTCAGGGTCCAGCCGCTCTCCAGACCGCCCTGATAGTCCGGGGTGTTGACGTAGACCAGAGGCACGTCGATCTTGCTGGCGACGCCGCGGAGATCGTCCCCCTTGGTCTCGGTCAGTCCGGTGGTATGGACGCCGATCAGCTCGGGGGCGACCTTGTCGTGGATGTTCTTGATCGACTCGAGGATGCTGTAGTCGCCGCCGTCCAGCACGGCGATCACGTCGTTCACCGCGGTCGTCTGCAGGGCGATGGGCTCGCAGAAATGACGGGTGAACATCACCTTGGTGAAGCTGGCGCAGCCCTGGCCGCCGTGCATCAGGGGCATGCAGCGGTCGACGCCCAGGAACGCCAGGGTCGCCCCCATCGGTTGCGAGAGTTTGTGCGGGTTCACCTGCAGCGGCTTGCCCGATTTGCGTCTTACTGTTGCCATGGTGCCTTCCTGTCGACCAGTTCGAAGACCGGATTCTGCAGCGAGTTCTTGAGATCCTCGGCGAGGACCAGCAGCCCGTCGTAGCCGCCGTAGCTCTTCTTCTTCTCCTGATTGACGTCGGTGAAGGCGATCCGCTTCTTGATCGCGGTGTAGAGCGAGCGCCCGCCGGCCAGGAGCAGATGGGCCCCCGTGTCGTCGATCACCTTCGCCTGCTGGGTCGCCGGACTGGTCATGAGGATGGCGTTCTCGCCGAGATATTCGCGCGCCTTGGCCTTGTCCGCCTCGGTCGACTTGCGCACCGATGTCGCTACCACCTCGATCCCCAGATCCTGCAGCGCCGAGGCGATGGACCAGGCCTTGTTGCCGCCGGTGTTGAGCACCGCCTTCTTGCCGGCGAAGATCTCGCGGTACGGGATCAACTTCTCTTCCAGCCGGGCCTCCTCGCGGGCGATCAGGGCGCGGGTGCGTTCGATCAGATCGGCATCGCCCAGGGCCTCGGCGATGGCCAGGATGCTCTTGGAGGTATCGGTCTTGCCGTAGAAGGAACAGGAGATCCAGGGGATGCCGTATTGTTCCTGCATCTTGCGGGTCATGGACACCAGGGACTTGGCGCAGACGATCACATTGAGTTTGGCCCGGTGGGCGGTGCGGATGCTGGCGATGCGGCCGTCGCCGCTGAAGGTCGAGAGCACGCGGATGCCGAGCTCTTCGAGCAGATGGCGATAGCGCCAGAGCTCGCCGGTGTTGTTGTGCTCGCCGATCAGGTTGATGTCGAAGGGGGTCGTCTCCTCCGGCTCCTTGGTCCCGATCAGGTGTTTCAGCACCGCTTCTCCGGCGATGCGGCTGCCGAGGTTCTTGGCGCCGACGAACCCCGGGGCATGCACGGGCACGCAGGGGGTGCCGTGCTGTTCGCTCTTCTGCTTGCAGACGGCGTCGATATCGTCACCGGTCATGGCGGGGACGCAGGTCGAATAGACGAACACGGCTTCGGGCGCATAATTCGCAACGATATGGTCGATGGCTGCTGCCAGCTTCTTCTCGCCGCTGAAGACGACATCGTTGTTATTGATGTCGGTGGCGAAACCGGTCTGGGTCAGATCGCGCCCGGACCAGCTGGTCGGCGTCAGGCGCGTCTCCCAGGCCCCGCCGACGCAGGACATGGGTCCATGGATCAGATGGGCGGCATCGGCAAAGGGAAAGAGGGCGATCTGCGCCCCGTCGAGGGCGCAGCCGCCTGTGGTCGCCCCCGGCGTGGGGGCGTTGCAGGATCCCTTTTTGCTCTTGTTGTGTTCGCAGGCGCTTTCGACCAGCAGTTCTTTGATCTTTGGTTTGGACGACACGAGGCTTTCCGTCAAGTTCTGAAAATGGAGCCGAATACTCGGGATTATTCCAGAGGTTGGGGCATGGCTCCATTCTCCAACCGAGCGAGCCTCGATCTCAAGCGTGCGATTTCGCGGCTGAGCGAACTGGCCAGGTTAGGGGCATCGGATCCGCGTTGTCTGAATCCGGCTTCACCGGCGGCTCGTCCAGGCTGGCCACCGCCGCGTCCCGCGCGACCGCGACCGCCGCCACCACAGGGGCCGCGTCCGCGACCCTGTCCCTGACCTTGACCACGTCCTGCGCCGCTTGGTCCGGTTCCGTCTTTCATCGGCATCTGACATTCCTCTTCGATCGTGGACGTCTGTTGCCTGAGTCGGCTCTTGCGTCCACTGGCCTGAATCATCGTCTTGGCGTTCGACAGAGGTCGGAACCCCAAGACTCCAGTGCAGCGCCTCGGGCGCTGAACACGGCTGCAGTATCGACCCAATCCCGACGTAAATACCCTGATATTTCGCAATCAGAAACGCACATATGTGCATTTTAAAAAATGCCGTTGGCACTCTGAATCTAAACCCATTGGTCAGTCAAAAAGCCCTGCGAGCCTTGCTCATTTCCACCGCCAATCGCTGGGGAGATGCGGAACATTGATTTGCACCACCCGTCGGCTCATGTGGTCAAATAGCGGTCGGAGAAAAAAGCACTGGCAGCAATCTTCGTCGTTTCCGACGCTGATCGCGTTCCGGACGAATTTCGCCATGTCGCGTCAACGAGCGACCCTAGTCTCATGTACATCACCCGTATCTTCCTCAGAAATATCCGCGGATTCGCGGAGCTCGATTTCGATCTGACGCGCCCGGACGGCTCCTATGCCGGCTGGACTGTCTTTACCGGCGACAACGGTTCCGGAAAAAGCACACTGCTCAGGGCCGTCGCGATCGGTCTTACGGGTGCGGAGACGGCGCGAGCGCTACAGCCAAGTTTCAGTGGCTGGATCAAGGATGGCTCGGAAAAGGATTGGGCTTCGATACAGCTGACGATAACCGGCAATCCAGACGATGACGGGATGACGGGAGAAGGGCGCCGGCGTGGCGGTGCCTTCCCAGCGGAGCTCAGACTGGAGCAAGGAAGTCAAGATGTCGCTGTTCGCTCGATCAAGCCCGATGGAACGCCAAAGACCTATTCGACACCGGCTCGCACGATTTGGTCGGAAAAGGCGACCGGCTGGTTCAGTTGCGGCTATGGTCCGTTCAGGCGGGTCTTCGGCGCATCGCCAGAGGCGACGAGGGCGATGGTCTCGCCGGCCTCCGAGCGCTTCGTGACGATGTTTCAGGAAGCCGCGTCGCTCGCCGAGGTGGATGTCTGGCTGCGGACACTGAGCCACAAGAAACTCGAAGGAAACAGAGACGCAGAGGAGCAGCTGGATCTGCTGCTGAGCATCCTGTCGGATGACTTGCTACCCAATCAGATCGTTATCGATGGTGTCGATTCCGATGGATTGTGGTTGCGCGACCGGAACGGAACTCGGCTGTCGTGGGAAGAGATGAGCGACGGCTATCGTGCCGCACTCGCCTTGCTGACCGATATCGTGCGTCATCTGATCAAGATTTACGGCCTCCAAGGCTTGACCGAGACCCGAGACGGCAAGACGGTGATCGCCCGCAGCGGAGTCGTCCTAATCGATGAAATCGATGCCCATCTGCATCCTGAGTGGCAGCGTGAGATCGGCTTCTGGCTCAAGCGTCACTTCCCCAGGATGCAATTTCTCGTATCCACGCACAGCCCGCTGGTTTGCCAAGCGGCAGATCCGAATGGGCTCTTCGTTCTGCCAGAGCCTGGCGCACCGGAACGGCCGCAGGCGCTCGGCGAGGAGGACTACCGGAAGGTCGTTGCCGGGCGACCGGATACCATCCTGCTCACACCGGCTTTTGGCTTGCGCAACACGCGCTCGCCTCGTGCGGTGGAAGCCCGCGCGACGCGCGCGAGGCTACGCGCGAAACAACGCACCGGGGCGGAATGGACCGATGCTGAGGCCGCAACCTTTCGGCAGCTCGATATGTTTGAAATCGAGGAAGACCTGTAGGGCTCGATGCGGAGAATAGGACGCCTACCGCTGCCACCGGGAGCGGCATTTGCGTTACTGCGAAGGCAAGCCAAGGCAAACAGGCTGCGCGCGGAGCCAAATTTCGTACCGAGACGGTTTTGGGACAATGCTCGAAGATCGGGAGCCGTTCGAGCCGCCGAGGAGACGCTCAGGGAAATGGCCGGTGACACAGAGCGCTGCATGTACTGCGAGGATTCTCACGGCAGCGACATCGAGCATTTCTGGCCGAAGAGCCACTACCCCGAGCAGATGTTCGTTTGGCGAAATCTACTGCTCTGCTGTACTGAGTGCGGGCGGCTCAAGGGGACTCGATTCCCTTTGGACGAAACAGATGATCCGTTGCTGCTCGATCCTACGAGCGAGGATCCTTGGCAACACCTGGATTTCGATCCCGAGACCGGGAATATCGTCCCTCGCTTCGATATCGAGCAGAATGCCTTCTCCCGCAAGGGCGACTCAACCGTTGCCATTCTCGAACTCGATCGCCGCGAAGCCCTGGCGCGAGTCTATCTGCGTACCTATCGACGTCTCGTCCAGATCACGGCGGACGCAATCGATGACGCCAACCCGAATCTCGATTACCTGGTCGAGCGACTGCGAGCGGCCGACGATCACGGTTTGATCGCCTGGTGCCTTCATGGCGCAGGGAAGACGATGGATCCATTCTGCGTGCTTCGCGAGAAGCATCCCGATGTTTGGAGCATCTGTTGCGAATGTCTTCCCTGACGAATGTTGCTGCCGTCAGGTAGTTGGCCCAACCCCTGACCGGCATGGTGGCGATCTGGTCCATGCGGTTCAACGAATCGGCCCCAACTCCAGATTGTCCTCCGGCGCGCGCTCGTATCCGGCCCAGGCATCGAGGACGAGGAACGGCCTCTCATCCACGCCTGAACCCTCGCGCGTCCCGTCTCCCGGCTCCAGCGTCAGTCCCGAGGATGCGATCCGGTAGCGCCAGGCCTCGGCGTCCGTGTCGTCGGGCCGCCAGCCGCCGTCCAGCCAGCTCCAGCGTTCGCCCGTGCCGTCCGCGACATGCACGTCGGACGTATTGGGCACGCCCAGCAGGAGCGTACCGGCTGCCTCTCCGAGATGGGCGGCGATCGTGTCTCCGAGATCCTGGCTTCCACGTATCTCGGCGAGCAGCCCGGCGAGCTGTTCCGGCGTCTGGCGCGCGGTCCAGTCGAGCGCGGCGAGCGGGGCATAGTCGCCCGCCCAGCCGTCCGAGGTGGCCGCCCACAGCGGGCCGACCGGATCCGAGCTGCCGGCGAGCGCCTGGGTGGTGGCGTCGGCGCCGCGCGCGAGCAGTGCCGTCAGCGCCTCGACGTCGTCGATCTCGGCGACGCAGAGCAGTCCGACCGCGCCCGGGACGCCCTCGGCGAGCCAGGGCGATCCCGGACCCTGGCGCAGATCGGCGTCATCGCGGATCTGACGGCGGGCGAGCTCGGTCGCGATGGCGGCGCGGCGCTTCCAGCGTCCGACGCCCTGGTCGGCGACGTCCCAGTGCGGATCCTCGGCGAGGATCAGACTGTCGCCCGCGAGGCTCGAGTCCCCGAGCCCGCGCGGCCATTGCATCACCCGCCGCACCTCGGGCGCGGCGCCGAGGCGTCGTGCGACGCAGGTGCGCATCTCGGTCAGGTCCTCGGCGATGGTGACGGTCGCGTCGGCTCGGCTCGGATCCTGGGTATAGACGACGCCGTTCAGCTCGGTGCGCCCTGCCTCGGGTGCCCAGACGGCGGCGAAATCCAGCGGTCCGTCGAGCGTCCCTCCCTGTTCGGAGACATCCTTCCGGCCAGCGATCCGAAGGCTCCAGCGCCAGTCGCCGGCCGGCGCCGCGGCCCCGCTCGACAGGGTGGCGAGATACTCGGGCAGCTCGGCATCGGGCCAGAGCCCGAGCGCGGCCCGTTCGGCGGGGACGCGCAGCACCCGGTCCGGATCCAGTCCGAGCCTGGGCAGCACCTCGGCGGCGTGCAGCCAGAAGCCATTGGGCAGCAGCCAGGCGGGACGATCCTCGTCGTTCCAGCCGCGCACCGCTTGCGACCAAAGCAGTGCGACACGACATCCGGACGGGCCGCAATAGGGGAGACGCACGGCGAGATGATCCTCCTCGACGATGGTCGCCGCCGGTCGTCCCTCGACCGTGGCGTTCTCCAACTGGAATCCATCCGGCAGCTCGGCATGCAGGATGCCCTCGTCGGTCCGCACCCCATCGAGCGTCCACTGGCCCCGCAGCATGCGCGCGTCCGGATCGAGCGTCAGATCGACCGACCCTCCCGCGACCGAGAAGGGCGCCGCCGAGGACAGCCAATGCGCCTCCCAGCGGGCGTCCTTGGCCTGGGTCTGGGCGAGCGTCTCGTAGCTGCCCTCGACCCGGTAGCGCTGATGGAGCAGCAGGGCGAGTCCGATCAGGGCGATCAGCGCTACGCCCGCCACCTGGCCGGCCGGTCCGCTGAGACGGGTGCGGAAGGCGCGCCAGCGGACGTTCCGGCCCGCGTCGGTTCCGCGCGGGGCTAGGCTCGCGGCCAGAGCCAGCAGCAGGATGACGAGCGTCAGCTTGAAGCCGCCCGATACCAGAATCTGCTCCATCCAGGGGGCGAATCCGGTGAGCCCGGAGAGTGCGATGCCGACCGGGATGCCGATCTGCAGGGGCGGATAGGACACGAGCTCGGAC
The DNA here is from genome assembly GCF_000585215.1 of Imhoffiella purpurea. GTDB lineage: Bacteria > Pseudomonadota > Gammaproteobacteria > Chromatiales > Chromatiaceae > Imhoffiella > Imhoffiella purpurea. The sequence goes on from NZ_AONC01000040.1 coordinate 76,475, forward strand.
TCGAAGTTGACCACCATCACGAAGGCCGCGAGCACCGAGGCGGCATAGGCCGGACCGGGACGTCGGATCGCCGCGTGCAGCAGGACGGTGACGGCGGCGAGCTCGAGCAGGGCGGGGAACAGGACCAGGACCTGGTGGCCCAGGGGCAGGGCGAGATCCAGATTGCGCGGATCCGTCAACACAGCCGTAATCAGGGTGCCGGCACCCGGAACCAGCGCCAGGATCAGGGTCAGAGCCCCGACCGCGACGAGCCGTCCGACCAGACGCACGCCCTCCGGGGCCGGGGCTGCGTCCAGCATCTCGCCGAGACCGATCTGGTCGTCGCGCCGCATCGTGGTGCCGACCAGTCCGGCGACGACGAAGGCGATGATGAGAAAGAAGAGCTCCGTCAGCAGCGGTGCGACCAGCTCGGGACGCGGCACCAAGGGGCCGTCGGCGTGCTGGACGACATGGAAGAAGGCGCCGACCACGGCGAGCAGAGTCAGGAAGACCAGCGCGCCCCAGAGCCCGCGCCGCCTCAGCAGTTGCCCGAGCTGCCAGAGCGATTCGGCGATCAACGCGCGCCACCAGGAGGGTCCGGTCACTGGACCGGGCAGGGACATGGGCGCCGATCCGGTCCGCGTCGCACGGTTCGTCCTCGCGGTGGCCCTTCGTGGTGCCTGCTCCAGGATCAGCGACTCCCGCGTCGCGCGTCGGATCCCGATCCAGAGCAGGGCGAGCGGCACCAGGCACCAGAGCAGGCGGCTGAGGATCAGCGCCGGGGTCGGCGCCAGCAGGGCCGTGGATTTCTCGAGGGGCGTCCAGTGCTCGACCTGATGCTCGGCCTCGGCGAAGCCGGAGGGATCGAGCAGCGTGGCGAGGAAGGGACTGGCGTCCGCGCCCTTGAGCACGATCATGGAGACCATCCAGAAGGTCATGAGCGCGGCGGCGACGGCGAAGGGGCCGGCCAGCCCCCGGGTGCGGATCGCCGCCAGGTAATAGAGGGAGCCGGCGCCGAGCGCCAGGGGCAGGGTGAAGACCAGCCAGGCCCAGGCGAACGCCGCCCAGGGCGCGGGCGCGACCGAGCCGGGCGGCACGGCGCCGATCCATTCCAGCAGGGGCGCGGCCAGGAAGCCGACGATCTGCGAGCTGCCGACCAGCAGCGCGACCCCGAGCGCCCCGATGAAGCGGGCCGTCAGCCAGCCGGACAGCGGCATGGGCGCGGTCAGCACCAGCTCGTTCAGACGCGCCGAGCGGTCGCGCAGGATCGGCTGGGCGAAGACCCAGGCCCAGGCGAAGAAGAGGAAGAAGGCGTCGCCCGAGGTCATGAGATAGACCAGGCTCGGCGCGTTGCGCGGGATGTCGACCGCGCCCATGTCGCGCAGATAGCCCGAATTGGCGAGCACCATCAGCAGATAGCCGACGAGCACCAGAAAGATGAGCGCGACGACCCCGCTGCGCAGCCCGGCCCTCAGCTCGTCGAGCGCCTCGTGCCAGAAGGGGCTCATGCCGCGGCCTCCAGGACGCCGGCACCGGCGAGCGCCACATGGTAGGCGTCCTCCAGCCGCGGCCGATGGGCATCGAAGCGCTCGTCCGGCGCCCGGTCCGACTCCAGGATGGCCAGGGTGCCGCCTGGGACGGCCGAGAGATGCACGGCCGGGGGCGGCGTCTCGCCGCGCGGCACGACCCGCGACCAGAGCCGGTCCGCGAGCCGTCCGGTGAGCTCGGCGGGCGTGCCCTCGGCGACGATGCGCCCCTCGGCGAGGATGGCGACCCGCGAGCAGAGGTTCTCGACATCCTCGACGATATGGGTCGAGAGCAGTACCACCGCTTCGGCGGCCACGTCCGCCAGCACGCGATGGAAGCGGTTGCGCTCGGCCGGGTCGAGCCCGGCGGTCGGCTCGTCGACGATCAGCAGCCGGGGCGCTCCGATCAGGGCGAGGGCGATGCCGAAACGGCGCAGCATGCCACCCGAATAGGTCGCGACCGCCCGGTCGGCGGCCTCGGCGAGGTTGACCCGCTCGAGCAGGGTCGCGATCTCGGCGCGTCGTTCGCGGCGCTCGGTGCGGCCCTTGAGCCAGGCGAAGCGGGTCAGCAGCTCGCGTCCGGTGACGCCCGGATAGGCCCCGATCTGCTGCGGCAGATAGCCGAGACGGCCGCGCACCCGGTCGGGCTCGGCGAGCAGGTCGATCCCGTCGAGACGGATCTCGCCGCGATCGGGCGTCTGCAGCGTCGCCAGGGTGCGCATCAGGGTGCTCTTGCCGGCACCGTTCGGGCCGAGCAGCCCGTAGAGTCCGGGCGCCACCTCGAGATCGATGCCGCGCAGGGCCGCGATACCGTTGGGATAGGTCTTGGCGAGACCACGAATGGAGAGTCCTTCGGTCGGAGACATGGTGGGTTCCGTTCGGTCGTGAGTCGGTCGGGCGCTGGGGGCCGGGGGCCGGGGGCCGGCGCCGCGAGCCTCATGAGTGAGAATGCATCTGAGACATATTCACTTTTCGGGCGGAGGGCGGCCTACTCGAAACAGGAAGAATCCTGTTCCGAACGGGAAGATCTTTGGCGGGTGTTGGGGGGAGGCGCGGAGGAGAGCCGAGATAGCACAACGCCGCCATGCCCTGCGCGATGACCAGTGCGAGCGCATCAAAGATCGGTCATGGGCTGCCTTGTTCGTTTTCTTGAGCGATGCGCCGCCAGCGCTCCCAGACGATGTCGGCACGGCCAGGATCGGTGATGTTTCCGGCGATGGCGTAGTCGAAGTCTGGATGCCGCAGCAGGCGGGCGAATTCTTGGGCGATGTAGGTACTGACGTCCCGGTCGGCCGAGGCGATCTCGTCACCGAGCGCCTTGCGTCCATCCACCAGTGTGAGGATGTCTTCCAGGTCGTGACTGCGCAGGAGATCCTCGTTGCCCCGTCCCTTGAATGCCTCCAGCTTGGTGGCGACGAAGTAGACGGGGTCGAGCAGGTTGATGCAAAGATCGTGGTCCAGCCGGTAGGTCTGCGAGGTCTTCAATGCCCGGCCGTACCAGCGATTGGTGAACCCCAGGATGCTGGCATCGGTGGGCATGAAGTCGACGATGAGCTCGCCGAGCCGCATCCGGCAAATGACGTCGTCCTCACCGTGACCCGGACAGCGCGACGGGCGGGACTTTCCCGAGTTTGCACGTTCGAGCCTGCCGGCGATCCGCCAAGCCCTGCGCGAGGGCACCTATCGGCCACAGCCGGTCAGACGGGTGACGATTCTCAAGCCGAACGGTGGCGAGCGTCTGCTCGGCATCCTGACGATGATGGATCGCGTTATCCAACAAGCCATCGCGCAAGTTCTGGGGCCGATCTTCGATCCAGAGTTCTCGGATGCGAGCTTCAGCTTTTCGCGCACCATCTATGACACGCGCCCTTTGAGGACGCCTGCGGTGGCTCAAAATCGCTCCCGGCGATTTGGTCGACCAGGGCGCTCCGCCCATGGAGCACTGAGGCAGGTACAAGACCATATCGGCGACGGTTTCCGCATCGCGGTCGACCTGGACCTGGCGAAATTCTTCGACACGGTCCGGCACAACGTCCTGATGGCCCGCGTGGGTCGGAAGGTGCGCAACAAGCGGCTGCTGGCGCTCCCATTTGCGCTCCGTCCGCACCCTGCACGATGAGGATCTCGCGGCCGGTGTCGGTGAGGGGTTCCTGCCCGATGCGCTGGCACTCAAGTCTCCGCATGCGCCGAGCGAATGGATCGGGCAGTACGTCTCTCCCAGCCCCAAGCTGGCCACGGATCCCAAGGGCGGCAAAGTCCGCCGACATCATCTGGACGAGTCCGGGATGCCGCGTGCTGTCAAGCAGGCGGCCCAGTCCGCCGGGATCGCGAAACGGGTCAACTGTCATGCGCTGCGTCACAGCTTCGCGAGCCATCTGCTCGAAGACGGCTATGACATTCGCTCGGTCAAGGAACTGCTCGGCCATGCGGACGTCTCGACTACCATGATCTATACGCATGTCATGAACCGGCCTGGGGTCCTGCCGGTGAAGAGCCCCGTCGACGGACTTTGATGCGTTCCGCGAGGGTATGGATCCCGGCCAGGGACACCAGCGCGATGGCGAGGACGAGAAGGACGTCGCCTGCCAGCTCGGCCTGGCTCAGCAATCCGGTCAGGGTCGCCGGGATGTGGAGCAGGCCGAAGATGTCGAGCGACCGGCCGTCGACGGTCGAGATCGGATAGCCGCTCGCGATCACCAGGAACGGCAGCCGTTAGAGCAGGGCACGCATCAGGCGCGCGATGCGCTCAAGATGCCGAGGCTAGCCGCCGAAGGGCACGTTCAGACTCAGACGGATGTCGCGGCCGGGACTCAGGGTATAGCCCTTATAGGTATCCAGGAAGTCTCGGTATTCGGTATCGAACAGGTTGCTGACCGTCAGATCGAGTCGTGCGAGACGGTTGCCGAATGCCCGCAGCGCGATGCCGGCCTCCAGATCCATCAGGGTGTAGGCATCGGTGGAGGCGGTACCGAACGGCATGTCGTCGAACTGGGCGAAGGGCTCGCCGGGTGCGGCATCCTTGGAGGCGTTGTGCCGGACCTTCAGGGTCAGGTAGGGCTCGCGGATCGGACCACGGTCGTCGAAGCGGTAGGTGGCGGCGAGACGCAGCGAATCCGCCGGCAATAGGGGCAGATCCTCGTCGGTGCGGTCGTTGGTGCCGCGCACCAGTTCCAGTGCCCCGGACAGTTCCAGGCGATCGGTCAGATCCCAGTGCGCCTCGAGTTCGAGGCCCGTCAGCAGGGCGTCGTCCTGCTGGTAGACGAAGACGGGAAGGTTGCCGCGCGCTTCGCCCGTGTCCTGCAGATAGATGTAGTCCGAGATGCTGTTGCGATACAGGGTCGCGCTCGCCCGCAAGCGGGGCGACTGCCAGCGCAGCCCGAGATCCAGGTTCAAGGACTTCTCCGCGTCCAGGTCCGGGTTGCCCTGCTGAATGGCGGCGACGCCGCCGTGCACGCCGTCGGCATAGAGCTCGAACAGGCTCGGCGCGCGAAAGCCTCGGGCGAGATTGCCCGCCAGGGCCAGACGGTCCGTCAGCCTGTAGACGGCTCCCAGGGATCCGCTGAGCACGCTGTAATCGTGCGTGACCCGGCCCGGGAAGCCCAGATCGCCGCTGGTCTTGCTCGCGTCGGCCGTCACGCTGTGCCAGTCATGACGCAGTCCTGTCTGCAGGGTCAGGGGACCCATGTCCTTGCTCTCGAAAAGGAAGAAGGCAAGATTGCTGACCTCTCCACCCGGTGCCAGTACCGTGGTGCCGCGCGAGTATTGCGTCTTGTGCGCGTACTCCATCCCGAGGGTGCCGCCATCGAAGGGGCCTAGGGCGTCGTGCATGGCCTCGAGGCGTGCCTGATAGAGATCGAATTCCAGATGGACGGTGCCGTCATAGCCCTGCTCTCGCGTGCGTCCCTCGGAGTTGGCGCGACGCAGATTGTTCTGCCATGAGAGGGTGGGGTTGAGCGTCCAGCCGGAGGCGAGCGGCAGATCGCCGGACACCTGCACCTCGTCGTTGCGCAGCCAGAGCCCGATGCCTTTTCCGGTCGGCAGGAGATAATTGTTCTCGTCGTTCCACTGGCTGATGCGAACGTCGAATTCGCCGATGCCGGTCATGAGTCCCATGCCGAACTGGGCATTGGCCTGGTCGAAATCCGTGTGCGGCAGGCGGCCGGTGAATTTGGGATCGGTGGGGTCGCCCGAGCCTGGTGCGGTCGCCGCATCCGGGGTGTCGAGATCGCCGGCCGAGCGGCGGATGAGACCGGTATAGAGACTCAGGATGTCGTTGTTGGCGCGTGCCTTCAGGCCCGCATCCCATTGATCGTTATTGCTGTGATACACGAGCAGGGTGTCGGCGCTGGTTTGCAGGGTACCGTCGCCGCTGAAGTCGAAGGCCGGCCCTTGAACGTCGATGGCACCGCCGAGCGCGCCCGATCCGTATAGCAGACTGGAGGCACCGCGCACCACCTCGATCCGCTCGGCCAGGAAGGGATCGATGTTCGGCGGGTGGCGCGCGCCGTATTGCTGGTAGTCGACACTCATACCATTCGACAGCACCTGGACCTGATAGCCGCTCAAGCCGCGGATCACCGGCTTGCCCACCTGATTGCCCGCGGTGATCGAGTCGACGCCGGGCAGTTCCTGCAGCGTTTCGCCCAGGGTAGAGCGCTCGCGGCGCCGCAGTTCCTCGCCCGTGAGGACCGAGATATTGGCTGCCTGCAGACGCGGGTCGCCCGGCGTGGGAACGCCTGCGGTGACCTCGATGACATCCAGTTCGGTGTACTCGGCGAACCCGGTTTCGGCGCTGGCGCGCGGTACCGCCATGATCGCCGGACCCACGCTGCCGATGAGTGCAATGGTTGCGACCGATGGCCAATTTCTGTTGGGACTGCAGCACAGAGTCATAGGGGCCTCACTAATCTATCGGCTCGGATCGAGCCTATCTGATCGAATCAAAATGTAATGATATAACGTAGTTTGAGTGAGCCCAAGGCCCCTATGCGGCACGAGTCCGCGGGGTGCGGGCCATCGGTGCCAGGTGGTGCGCTGTCATCTTCGTTGTAGCGTTCACCGCATGAAGGGATTGGCAAACCGGAACCCTTGAAACATGCGCTGTCCGGCTACTGGTCGAGGCGAATCAACGACGAACACCGTTGCGTGTATAAAGTGGAAGGCGAGTCGGTTTTTCTAGCCCAACTTCGATTTCACTACTGATGCTATTCCCGCGTAATGCTGCGGAGGGGCGGGGGTGGTCTCGGACGACCGGGAGGGCGATGGCGCCTCCGATGGCGTTCCGCCTCCCCAGTCGAACTGCGGGGCGGCGCGCCGATGTGGGTGCGAATCCGCTCGAAGTCTGTCGAGGGTTCTATGCGGCTCGCTACGCGGCCTCGGTCTGGGCCTCGGATGAAGGGAGGTGTGCGCGGATGGCCTCGATCCAGGTGTCGAGCCGTCCCTGGGTCTTGCCGCTTTCGTTGACGTCGTCGAAGGCCAAACCCACCAACTTGCCGTCGCGCTCGGCGAAGGAATTCTTGTAGGTGTAGCCGTCGGTGGGAATCGCGCCCACCAGGGTCGCACCGTATCTGGTGAAGTCGTCGTACAGGATCCCCAGCGCACTGACGAAATGCTCGCCGTGATCCACGCAGTCCCCGGCACCGAACAGGGCGATGGTCTTGCCGGAAAAATCGGGCTTGTCGACGGACATCTCGAACAGCGGATCGCGCCAGTCGGATTGCACATCTCCAGCCCCCCAGGTCGAGCAGCCGAAGAGCAAAAAGTCGTACTTCAGCATGTCGTCGACGTCATCGAAATCTTCCTCCATGTTGTAGAGGTCGCAGATGTCTTCGCCGAGACGCGTGCGGATTTTCATCGCCACCGATTGGGTGACGCCGGAGGCGCTGCCGTAAAAAATGCCGATCTTGCTCATTGAAAATCTCTCGAAGTGCGTTGTTGGAGGTGCTCTCGCACCGGTACAGGAAACTGTCGAGCCACCCGTCGCAGAAGCACGTCGAGACTCGGGTCGGCCCAGAGCGCACCGAGCCGGGCGGTAAGCCAGCACGTGCTGCGGGGACCGCGAGACCCATTGGTGGAACGCGTTCGAATCGCTGGGTGCGATCTCGTCGGTGGCCAGCCGCGCGAACCAGTTCAGCGCCTCATGATGGACGACGCGGCGGCGGCCCTTCATCGCATGGGCGAATAGCCGCGGTAGGCCATGGGGCTCGCCGTGCCCGTCGGCCGCCAAGCGCAGATCGTCGCTGGCGCAGAACAGGAGGTGCTTGACGCGATTGGCGACTGCGGTCTCGCCGAGATGATGTCTTTTGCCGATGTCCGCGTAGCTCAAGCCGTCCAGCCGCATCCACGCCCAAACCTGTTGATCGAGCGGAGGCAAGTACTCCAGGGTTTGGCGCAACACCCGAAAATGCTGTAGCGACATCGCATCGCCCTGGTCCCGGCCCAGGTCGGCACCGGCCAGGTCCATCAGGCGATAGAAGGCGAAGTTGTGGAGCGGATGCACCATCGCCGTCGGCACACTGGCCCGGCACTCATCGACCCAGACCTCAGCCTGATCCATCGGGGCGAAGTGACGCGCGGTGTCGAGGAGCACGGGGCGATGTGCGGCAAAGAACGAGGCGATTGGCTGTGGCATGAAGGCCTCATCTGGATGCGAATGTAGGGATATGTTAAAGATCTCATGCCGTAAACACAAATGAGATGATTTCTCATTAGTGTTTTTGCTGCCGAACGACAGGAGGCGCCGCTGCAGACTGAGCAGGGCGGCAAGTCGCGGATCAAGCACGCTGTTACATTCCAAATTCTGAATGCTGAGGGAAGCGGTTGTAGAGCCCCTGGCGGTTCATCGGCAGGTAGCCGAGCTCGTCGATGATGAGCAAATCGAACTTGAGCAGGCTGGCGATCTTCTTCTTCAGATCGCCTTTCATCTCGGCGAGCTCCAGGGTTTCGACCAAGACCAGTGCAGTGAAGAAGAGCACCTTGTAGCCGGCATGAAGGGCCTTGAGGCCGATGCCGATGGCCAGATGGGTCTTGCCGACGCCGGGCGGTCCGATGAAGACCAGATTGGTGCGCTCCTCGAGGAAGCGGAAGGCCCGCAACGACAACTGCGCGCCCCATCTCAGGCGCAGGATTTCATGGATCTTTCGCATGGATAACCGTTCTCTTGGCATGAGCCTTCCTCGTTGCAGTCGCAAAAGGTCGGCAGCTTACTTGGGTTATCCCGCATCGCGATACGTGTGCGAACGGCTGTCCGGATTCAAGTCGGATCAGTGCTGTCAATGGCCACGGGAACTGATCCATTTTTGGCCATCAAAATGACCCACTCAGACGCGTGGTGACACGTCCGTTCAGCTGATCTATCAGATCCAGCAGGCCATGTATCTAGACGAGCGCGAGCAGTCCAAGCTCGTCATCATCGACGAGGCCTGGGACCTGCTGACCCAGGGCGACGTTGTCCGCTTTATCGAGCGCCGGCTACCGGCGCTTTCGCAAATACCGCGGCGCGGCGGTTACCGTCACCCAGTCGCCGGAACGGATGACGGGCGCGGACTGCGGACTATCCCGTCGACCGGCTCGCTGCTCCAGGGCAGCCAAGCGCCGTGTCAGGTCTTCGATCTGGCGCTCCTGTTGCCTGATACGCTTGAGCAATGCGGGCAGCCTGGCAAGCGCCGCTAGCTCCCGAAGGGTATCCGCAAGCGGCCGCGCCGGGGTCCCGAATACCTCGGCACCGGCCGGAATGTCTTTGGTGACGCCGGACTGGCCGCCGATCCGCGCGCCGTTGCCTACGCTGACATGATCGGAGATCGCCACCTGTCCGGCGATCACTGCCCCGGTCCCCACCCGGCTGCTGCCGGCTATCCCGGACTGCGCGACGAGGATGACGTGCTCGCCAATGTCCGTGTTGTGTGCGATCTGAACCAGATTGTCGATCTTGGTGCCGCGGCGGATGCGGGTCTCACCAAGCGTCGCCCGGTCGACACAGCAGTTGCAGCCGATCTCAACGTCCGATTCGATCCTGACCCGTCCGAGCTGGGGCACCTTGCGGTGAGCGCCGCCATCCCAGACGTAGCCGAACCCGTCCGAGCCGATGACGGATCCCGAGTGCACGATGGTGCGGTCACCGAGCATGCTATCCCGATGAATCGTCACGTTGGCCTCGATCAGGCAGTCTGTGCCCAGGGTCGCCTCGGGGCCGAGATAGACGCCAGCGCCGAGGATGGAGCGCGCACCCACACGCGCCCCCGAGGCGACCACCGCGCAGGCGCCGACGGCCACGTCCTTGCCCAATTCGGCCTGCGGATCGATGAGCGCGCTCGGATGGATACCGCATCCCTCCGGCGTGGAAACGAAGAGCTCCGCGATCGCGAAAAAGCCTGTGCGGGGGCTGGATACCCGCAGCAGAATCGGCCCCGGAAGCTCGGGAAAATCGGGAGGCACCAGCACCGCCGAGGCGTGACTGGCACCCACGGCGATCGCCTGGTCGGATCGCTCGGCAAAAGACAGATCTGTCTCACGGGCCAGCTCCAGCGTGTTGACGCCACCGATGGTCAATTGGGGCGGCGCGATGGGGTTGATGCCGAGCCGGGTACAGATCTCGGATAGATCGACTGTCATGGTGGGACCTCGGTCATGCCCCCACGTTGGAGGCTCCAATAAGACACCCTTGTCTACGCGTGTGCTGGGATTCGTTATCGTCCATAGATACCTTAGCCATCACCCGACAGGGTTGCGCTCAATCCCGAGCAGGCCTAGGAGACTACTGTCCGAGCTTGCAGTCTCCTGGGCCTAAGTCGGATAGCCTCCTATGGTAGCCCGCACCGCGGCGATATACTCGACCGGCAAGCCGAAGCGCCGGGCCAGCTCGGCATCGCTCTCGGCACTCGATCGGGTCTCGACGAGCCAGGTCTCCAGACCGCCACCCAACGAGCGACCGCCGCGCTCGCCAGGCCGGGCGCGGCCATCTTCCAGGTCGTACTTGTCTCCGTATCCGCGTGGCGTCACCAGGAATCCGCCGCAAGCCCGGGTCCGGCTGTTGCCGATCATGACCGTGGTCTGCATGTCGATCTCGCAGGCATCAAACGCTCCCAGCGTGGAGATCAGGACGCGCTGCTCCGGACGATAGGCGGACCGCACCAGGGCAACCGGGGTATCGGGGCGGCGTAGCGCGAGCAGCAGACGTCGGGTCTCCTCGATCTGTGCGGTCCGGCGGTGACTGCGGGGGTTGTAGAGGGCGATGACGAAGTCGGCGGCCGCGGCGGCCGCGAGCCGACGGGCGATCAGCGGCCAGGGGGTCAGGAGGTCGGAGAGCGAGATGGCGCAGAAATCATGGCCGAGGGGAGCCCCTACCAGTGCCGCGCAGGCGATCATGGCCGTGGTGCCGGGAACGACCTCGACCGAGACATCGGCGCCAGCGGTCCACTCGGCCTCGCTCAGCACCTCGAAGGCGGCGCCGGCCATGCCGTAGACGCCACTGTCGCCAGAGGAGACCAGGGCGACCCGATGCCCCGCACGAGCCATCTCCAGAGCCTGACGCACGCGGGCGAGCTCCTCGGTCATACCGCTCGGAATGATGCGCTTGCCTGCACTGAGCCCCGAGATCAGGCGCAGATAGGTGGTCAGGCCAATCAGGGTATCGGACTCGGCGATCGCCTCGCGGGCGCGCACCGTCATGTGTTCGACCGCCCCGGGACCCAGACCGACCAGGAAGAGCTTACCGGCGCTCGAGCGGCCGGCGGAGCCCCCCGGCGGCGCCAGACCGCTGGAGGCCGCCGTCTCGTCGGCCATCTCGCCGATCGCTCCGGCGTTGCCTGGGGGCGGACGATAGCGGACGACCGGACCGGCGAATCCCGCGACGCACGGGAGCCTTGGGTGATGGCTGGCGAACCACAGCAGGGCGCGATGCCGCTTCGGGTCCAGAGCGCTCGGCGCCTCGAGTCGCTCCAGATTCGGTGGCAGGGGACCCTTCCGACCTCCGGCGTGGCCTTGCCACCAGTCGGCACGGCCGGCTTCCTGCACCAGTGCGACCGGTTCGCCGTTGACCATCGCGGCGCTCGCCCTGAGCAGATCGTCATGACTGGCGTCGAGCTGCCAGCCCAATTCCTTCCCGAGCAGATCGACGGCCAGGGTACCCAGCACATCCGATGCGGTGGTGACGACGGGCCAGGCCCCCAGGAGACAACCGATCCGGCGCGCCAGCGCATTGGCGCCCCCCAGGTGGCCCCCAGCGATCGGCACCGCGAAACGACCGGTCTCATCGACCGCCACCACCGCTGGATCCGTCCGCTTGTCGCGCAGATAGGGGGCGACGAGTCGCACGGTCGCCCCCACCGAGAGGATCGCGACCAGGGCGTGCGCCCCCTGCATCAGTCCCGGGATGAGCTCCCGGACCGGTCCAGCAAAGCCGATGCAGTGCTCCGGCAACGCGGTCGTCCGAGATCCATGCTCGGCCAGGCGCGCGGCCGGGCCATGGAGCACCGCCCCCGGCAGCGCTTCCGTCAATCGCATCCCCAGCGCGATTCCGCCACGGGTCAGGGCGAGGACCGCGATCGATCCGGGCGGAGGCGCGACGGGACCGTCATCGCCCGTTTCGGGCCCAGCGTGGACATGTTGTTGCGTGCTCATTGGCGATCGATTCCTCTAGATGCCGCACCGCTCATGATCTCGAGTGCGATCCGCCGCCAGTCTCGAGCTCGCGGCCCGCCAGACGCTCCAGCAGGGCGACCACCTCGACCCGGCCGCGCGGCTCGCACCAGGGCGGCATCGGCGAACAGCTGGTCCTCCGGGTTCTGCATCACGAGGCCGACTAGAGACAGATGCCGATGCGCGCTAGGCGGGGCCCTTATTGGGACAATCCCCCGCGGGGCACTAGCTCCCCCGCAGATCCGTGGTCCGTTCGGCCACCTTGGCGCACCCCCGATGCTGCGGCCCGCGCACGCGCCCGGGGTTGCGGACCAGGAGCAGAGAGAGATAGGGCACCCGCTCCCCGCGCAGTGTCTCGACCAGTTCCACCACCCGCTCCTCGGGCGTGCCGACCCGCTCGACGAAGCGCGCCTCGCCGAGGAGTCCGCGGTGTTCCAACAGGGTCAGGATCTGGTCCAGGAGCGGATTGACCTTGAGCAGCACCAGGGTGTCGAAGGCGTCGATCATGCGATCGATGACCTCGACGCCGTAGGCCGCGGGAATCACGGCCAGCGTGCCGCCTTCCTCCACGAGCGGGGCACCGAGGCGGGCGGCGGCCGCGGTGTAGGACGGCACGCCCGGAATGGTCTCGACTGCAACGTCCGGCACCTGGGCGCGCACCGCTCGGACCAGGTGCCCGAAGGTGGAATAGGTCGAGGCATCGCCCTCCACCAGGAACAGCAGATCCCGCCCATCGACGAGAAGCTCCGCGCAGCGCCGCCCGGTCCGTTCCCACGCCAGGCTCAGGGCCTCCGGGTCGCTGGTCATCGGGAAATGAAGCGGCTCGGCGTCGCTCGGAATCGGCAGGCCGGCACGTGCCACGATGTCCAACGCGAAGGAGATCGCTCCGCGCCCCTTCACCGGATAGGCCCAGCGGGCGCCCGAGGTCAGGGCGCTCCAGGCGCGGCGAGTGATCAGCTCGGGATCGCCCGGGCCGAGCGAGACGCCGAACAGGCACCCGGCGGGTGAGCGAATGGCGGCGGTCATGGGGCTTCGGCCTGTTCGGAGGCCAAGGCGAACAGGGCATGCAAGGCGGCGACCGCGAGCGTCGAGCCGCCCTTGCGGCCTCGGACCAGGATCCAGGGGACGTCCTCGATCTCGGCCAGCCTGGCCTTGGAGTCGGCCGCCGCGACGAACCCCACCGGCATGCCGAGCACCAGGGCCGGACGGGCGCCCTCGCGCTCGATCAGCCGCACCAGCTCGATCAAGGCGGTCGGGGCGTTGCCGATGGCAACGAGGGCGCCCTCGAGGAGCCCGCGCCGCCAGGCCGCGCGCATCGCCTGCGCGGCGCGGGTCGTACCATCGGCACGGGCGGCCGCGGCAACCTCCGGGTCGTCGATGAGCTGCAGCGGCCGCAGTCCGAAGTGCGCCAGCCGCCTTTCGGACAGTCCGGCCAAGATCATCGCCACGTCCGCGAGCAAGGCTTGCCCGCCGGTTCGTAGGGCGGCGAGGGCTGCGGGCATGGCCCGCGGATGAAAGGCCGTCAGGCCGTTGAGGTCGAAATCGGCGCTCGCATGGATCATGCGGCGGACGACCGACCACTGCTCCGAATCATAGGTGTGCGGCCCCGCCTCGGCATCAATGGTCGCGAAGGACTCACGCTCGATGGCCTGACCGGCGGAGGTGTCCTGGGCGCTTGGCAACAGAACCCTGTTCATTGTCCGCACTCCATGGGTCCGCGAGCGAGAGCGAGAGAGGCGGTTCGCACGATCATGTTCCTCGCGGAGCGATCAGCGCACATGGGGGGCATGTCCGTGCTCATGTTGGGCACCGGGCGCATGCGTGTGCGAATGGTCGTGCAGATGCTCGGCCTGCGCCGCCGTCCGGTATTTGCAGCCGTCGCATTCGAGCAAGCTTGCCGCGGGCAGGTCCGCGTCCAGCACCCGCGATTCCAGGAGCGCGAAGATCTTCTCGTCGAAGCCGAAGTGTTCGGCCAAGGCGAAGGCGATGCCCGGATACTGGGTCTCGAGTCGCGCGACCTGAACGGCGATGCGTTCGGTCAATCGCCCGGCGAACAGATAGACCGGCAGGATCGCGATCTGGGTCATGCCGAGTCGGACCTGACGCTGCACCGCGGTCTCCAGGCGCGGCCAGGTGATGCCGGTGAAGGCCAGGTCCACCAGGTCGTGGTCCGTCTCCTCGAAGACGAAACGCGCCATGCGTGCCAGCTCACCGTTGGCTCCGGCGTCCGAGGAGCCGCGTCCGAGCAGGATCACGCCCGTCGTGCGGGGATCCGGCATCGCCAGATCCGCCATCAGGCCGTCCAGTTGCTCGGCCAGGACGCGCTTGATCTCAGGCCCCATGCCCAGATGCCTGAGCACCGCGAAGCTCACCCCCGGATGTCGTCTCCTGGCGGCCTCGACGGCGGCAGGGATCTCCATCTTCACATGACCTGCGGCATTGAGGATGAAGGGCAGTACCAGCACGCGCCGGGCGGTCGCCGCAGTCTGATCCAGGCCCGCGTCCAGTAGCCTATCGGCCCACTCGATATAGCAGGTCTCGATATGCCAGTCCGGTCGCTGTGTCCGCCACTGCTCGGCAAAACGCTCGGTTTCGGCATTGCCACCGTGGAACCGGGTGCCATGCCCCACGAGCAGAATCGTCGTCTCGGTCATGACAGACGGTACCAGGGGCGCGTCCTGGCATCAGCCAAAAAGATGGCGGAGAGATGGGGGATCTCGATCGGCACGACAGCGGCCCTCGGCGTTGATGATGGTCAACACGAGGTGCAGTCCTGGGGCGGCGCCAGCCCGTCTCACCCCGACCGGTCTGGGACCGATGGGGCCGTGCGTCAGGCCGTGCTGTCTACGCGCTGAACGGGTCGCGCCCCTATCCGCGCACGGCGTCAAGGCTCAGCGACCTGATCGGCATCGAACCCGCACCCCGGGGCTCACACCAGCTCGCGTCTTGGGCCGGTCTTCTGGCTCGCCGTCATCCAGGTCTACCGCCTTCCCGCTCTCCAATACCGAACGAGCGGCAAAGGAGTGCAGTGGCACATTGGCAAACCCGTCAGGCTTACAGCAGCGGGGGCTGCGCCGGAGTGGCCGAGCGCGCAAGCGCTAAGGCGTCACCGGACTTCCCGTTTCATCCCGAGGCAGCGACTGCGCCACGGGGCACCCAAGACGAGGAATGAGAGTATGCCAGGCGGAGGGCGATGACAAGTTCGGCTTGCGCCCCATGATCCCAGGGCGGCCGTGCTCAAGGGTCGTTCTCCGTCCCAGGCTCGACTCCACGTCGGAATTCATGCGTGAAGCTCGCATCGTAGAGCTTCGAGCGCGCGAGGTCCGGCCAGCCCCGTGCCCCGAGGGTCGGGCCGATGAGGATCATCGCCTGGCTGGCGATCCCGGCCGCTCGGCAGCGGTCCTGGATGTCGGCCAGTGTGCCGCGCAGGATGCGCTCCTCGTCCGGCCAGCTGGCCTTGTGCACGACAAGAACCTGGGCTTCGTCGGGCCAGCCGGCGACCTGGAGCGCCGCGCGGATGTCATCGAGCAGGGTGATCGAGAGGAACAGACAGAGGGTGCAGCGGTGCCGCGCGAGCTCGACGAGCGACTCGCCGGGCGGCATCGGGGTGCGCCCGGCGACGCGCGTCAGGATGACCGTTTGGGTCACCTCCGGAAGGGTCAGAGTCTCGACGGCCGTCGCTGCCGAGGCCATCGCCGAGGACACGCCGGGTATGACCCCGACCTCGATGCCGGCGGCGTCGAGCGGCTGGACCATCTCGATCAGGGCTCCGTAGAGCGACGGATCGCCGGTCTGCAGGCGCACGACGGTGGCATGCCGCTGCGCCTGCGTCTTGAGCCAGTCGCCGATCTGCGCAAGCGACATCGACTTGGAGTCGGCGATGTCGCAGCCTGCGGGCGCCCACCGCATCGCGGCCTGCGAGACCAGTGAGCCGGCGTAGAGGATGGCGCCGGCCGTGGCGATGAGATCGCGGCCCTTGACCGTGATCAGGTCCGGGTCGCCGGGGCCGGCGCCGATGAACCAGATCTTGCCCATCAGTCGCCCGCCATGTGCCGAAGCGCCCGCGTATCGATCGCCCCCATTGGCGGCGCGCTCGGCTCGCGGCACCCTGTTATGTGAACATTCACATAACCGCGTCTTGGAGCGAATGGATGTGACTCAATGCAGTGAGTCCTCATGCAGCTATGGCTTGTCGCTGATGCCCTGGAGGCCGCAGTCGAGCAACCGAAGTTGCTCCGGCGCAGGGGTCCACTCGGGAAAGGACGAGTACCACTCGATTTCGTGCTGAGCCCAGAGCATTTGGAGCAGCTCCAAAGGATCGCCGAGGAAAACGGCCGATCAGTGGACGAGCAAGTCGAGGAGTTCCTTCTGGAGCGAGTGAGGGAGCACAGGAAGCCGAGGGCCGTGACCTGATTCAGGTCCACCACGCCAAGGATGGCACCTACCGAGACCCGCCTGCGTGGCGGGTTTTTCATGCCTGTCAGTCCTCTCCGGTAGCCGGCACACCAGCGGGGCAGCCCTACGCCAACTATATTTAGCATTTCGTGTATTATCTTGGATGGATATTTTTCGTGTGCGCTGTCTTCAAAGAGGACCGAGGGGAAAATGGCCTGTGTTTTCAATCTGCGTTAGAGAATTGAGGTAGTTAGAAGCGATGTAATCCGGAAAATATATAGGTGGATTATGAATATAGCTGCGCCGATTGGGCTTGTTATTGTTGTGTCGATCAGTGTCTCAGTTCATGCTGGATCGCCACGAAAATGCATATCAGACGATGGGCATGTGAGCTACAGCTTCAACAGAACCTGCGAAAATGGCAGTCATGACCGCATTGATGGAGGTACATCTTCTGTCGTTCCGTTGACATCTGGCTGCAATATGGAGTTCGGGTGTTTCTGGGGGATTCCTTCCTTCCAGAAGGATCTTGTGTCGCAGCGAATTTCTACCGCACAAGGAATTTCTTCTCCCGGGGGTCGGGTTAAGTCATCAGGAGTACCTGAGTTCCTTGTTTTCTAAGGTGCGCGTTAGGTCGCTCAAATTGAGGGGGCCTGGACTCTTGGGTGAGTCCGGAGCGGATACGAAAAAACCGGCGCGAAGCCGGTTTTTCGTATGTGGTAGCGGGGGCAGGATTTGAACCTACGACCTTCGGGTTATGAGCCCGACGAGCTGCCTGACTGCTCCACCCCGCATCTGATTGTTGGCGCTTAGTGCTCTTTCCGCAGTCAGCCGAAATCGGCGCTCAACTGGGGCAAAACTGTGGCACAAAGAAGAACAGCTCAGGGCCGAGATCCTAAGCTGTTGATTTTTGGTCGGGGCGAGAGGATTTGAACCTCCGACCACCTGAACCCCATTCAGGTGCGCTACCAGGCTGCGCTACGCCCCGTAAAGACTGCAAATTATAGGGATGAGATTTCGAGGCGTCAACTGGCATCGGCTTTCCATCTTCGAATGCCGATCTCCGGCCTTCTGCAGGACTTGGTAGGGAGCCGGACAGCTGTGGCATTGCGGGCATCGTTGGGGATATGTTCAGCTCTGATTTTCGATCGCGAGGAGGCAGCCAGGTGTCGAAACGGATTCAGGTGGATATCGCGGGTCAGACTCTGACCCTGTTCGATGATGATCGCGTGCTGGCGGACTATCGCGTCTCGACCGGGCTCAATGGGGTCGGCGAGGAGAACGGGAGCGGCTGCACGCCGCGCGGTCTGCATCGGGTGCGCCTGCGGATCGGTGACGGCTGTCCGGTCGGCACCGTCTTTCGCGGACGGCGCCCGACCGGCGAGGTTTGCGATGCGTCCCTGGTGGCGGCCAATCCTGGGCGCGACTGGATTCTGACGCGCATTCTCTGGCTGACCGGCTGCGAATCGGGCCGGAATCGCGGCGGTCGTGTCGACACGCTGAGAAGATATATCTATATCCACGGCACACCGGATTCCGAACCCATGGGCGTGCCTCGCTCGCATGGCTGTATCCGCATGCGCAATCTGGATCTGATCGACCTCTTCGATCGCATACCTCGTGGCACCCGGGTGGAGATCCTGGGGTGACCGGGACGGCGCGCATCCGGGGTGGAGGTGCTCCGGGCAGCTCTCGGATCGGTTTTCTGGCCTCGCGGATCGGATCGGCGCTCACGATGCTGCTCGGCGTCTGCACCCTGGTCTTTCTGCTGATCCATCTGGTCCCGGGCGATCCGGTCGAGGTGATGCTGGGGGAGGGCGCTCGGCCGGCCGATCAGGCGGCGCTGCGTCATGCCCTGGGGCTCGACCGGCCGGTCTGGGCCCAGTATCTGGACTATCTGGCTCGTTTGAGCCGGCTGGACCTGGGGCAATCGCTGCATGCCCAGCGGCCCGTGTCGGATCTGCTCGCCGAGCGAGTCGGGCCGACCGCGATCCTGGCCGTGTCCTCGCTGTCGCTGGCGATTCTGCTGGCCATTCCGCTCGGCGTGCTCGCCGCCCAGTATCGGGGGCGTGTCGTCGATCGGGCGGCCATGACCTTCTCCATGCTCGGGGCCGCGGTACCCAATTTCTGGCTCGGCCCGCTGCTGATCCTGGTCTTCTCGCTCTGGCTGGGCTGGACGCCGGTCAGCGGCCGGGAGGGCGCCCTGAGCCTGATCTTGCCGACGGTGACGCTGGGGACTGGGATGGCGGCCGTGCTGGCGCGGATGGTGAGAAGCAGCGTGCTGGAGGTGTTGGGCGAGGACTATGTGCGGACCGCGCGCGCCAAGGGGCTCGGTCCCGCGGCCGTGCTGTGGCGGCATGCGCTGCGCAATGCCTGGCTGCCCGTCCTGACCCTCATCGGTCTGCAGTTCGGCGCGCTCCTGGGCGGCGCGGTCATCACCGAGACCGTCTTCTCCTGGCCGGGTCTGGGCAGTCTCCTGGTCGAGGCGATCCAGACCCGCGACTACCCCCTGGTGCAGGGCGCGGTTCTGCTGATCGCCTTGACCTATCTCGCGGTCAATACCACGACGGATCTGCTCTATGCCGCCATGGATCCGCGCATCCGGGCCGTTTGAGCCACTCTATTCCGAATAACCGCCGCGACCCGAGCCGCGCGTGTTGCGCGCGAAATAGCTGACTCGGCCCATGGGGATCACGGTGATGCCGCCTGGGCTGACATGGAATCGCTGGCTGTCGGTCTCGCGATCGAACCCGATGCGGTCGCCCGGCTCGATGATGTTGTGACGGTCGACGATGACGTTGCGCAGCTTGGCCCCGCGACCGATACGGACGTAGTCCATGACGATGCAGTTGTCGAGTTCCACGTCCTCCTCGATCACGGCCTCGCGGCGGATGATGGAGTTGCTGATGCGCGCGCCTTCGTGGGTCATGGTCGCGGCGCCCAGCAGGGTGTTGCTGAGCTGTCCGCCGATGATGCGGGCCACGGGTCCCTGATAGCCGCTCGAGAAGATGGGCCAGTCCGGATTGAACATGTCGAACTTGGGCTCGGCGCCGAGGACGTCGCGGTGGGCGTCGAAATAGGCGTCGATGGTGCCGACGTCACGCCAGTAGACCTGGGTCTCGTAGGGCAGGATGCCGGGCACGCGGTTGGTGGCGAAGTCGTAGGCGAAGAGCCTGTGGGTGCGCAGCAGACGCGGCAGCACGTGCTGGCCGAAGTCGGTCTCGCCCGCCTCCTGGGTCTCGCGCAGGGCCTTGATCAGCACCTCGGTGTCGAAGATGTAGTTTCCCATGGAGGCGAAGGCATGGGTGGGATCCGAGGCGAGCGGGGTCGGGTTGGCAGGCTTCTCCTCGAACGCCTGGATGCGGCCTTCCTCGTCGGCGGCGATGACGCCGAAGCTGGAGGCGTCCTTCAGCGGGACGGGCAGGGCGGCGATGGTGACGTCCGAGCGGCGCTCCTTGTGGAATTCCACCATCTGGCGGATGTCCATGCGATAGATGTGGTCGGCGCCGAACACCGCGACCAGGTCGGGACGATGCTCCTCGATCAGGTTGATGTTTTGGTTGACGGCGTCCGCCGTGCCCTGGAACCAATGTTCGCCCGACATCATCTGGGGCGGCACCACGGTGACGAACTGGCTCTGCAGCAGGGGCGAGATGGTCCAGGCCTTGCGCACGTGCTCGATCAGGGACTGCGACTTGTACTGGACCAGCAGGTAGATGGTCTGGATCTGGGAGTTGACCAGATTGCTGAGGACGAAATCGACGATGCGGTAGCGGGCGCCGAACGGCACCGAGGGTTTGGAGCGTCCTGTGGTCAGAGGTTGGAGTCTGGATCCCTGGCCGCCGGCCATGACGAAGGCGATGATACGTTCGGTCTGCATATGTCCTCCGCGAGCGCCTGGTAGAGGCGGGCACTGTTGTCAAAACGGTCGATTCTAGCGTTTCGATATGTCGAAACCTTGTCCTGCGGCATGTTGTATGTGTCCGTGGCGGCCCTCAATGATAAACCTCCTGGTAGCGGCTTTCCCGAGAATCGCCGTCCCTGGAGCCACTCTTTGAATCTGGCTCAACCGATCGACGCGTTCGGCCACAGACCTTCGGCATCGGGCTACAATGGTCGACTTATCGCGGGGCGAGCCTGCTGTTCGGTCCGTTGGAATATCGAGGAATGTTGCGATGAGCGACCCAATGAAGAAGGTTCCCCGCCGCCCTGTCATCCTGGTCATCCTGGATGGATTCGGCGTCAATCCGTCCAAGGCCAACAATGCCGTGGCGATCGCGAATACGCCGAATCTCGACCGCTATTTCTCCACCTGTCCCCATACGACCATCCAGGCGTCGGGTCTCTCGGTCGGTCTGCCGGACGGTCAGATGGGCAACTCGGAGGTGGGGCACATGACCATCGGGTCGGGCTGCGTGGTCCGGCAGGATCTGGTCCTGATCGATGAGGCGATCTCGGATCACAGCTTCTACGAGAACCGCGCACTGGTCGCCGCGGCCAAGGCGGCGGCCGAGCAGGGGCGGCCCATCCATCTGATGGGACTGGTCTCGGACGGCGGCGTGCACAGCCACGTGCGCCATCTGGTCGCGCTCATCAAGCTCTGCAAGTATCAGGGTGCGCGCCCCATGGTCCATATGTTCACCGACGGACGCGACACGGCGCCGCGCTCGGCGCTCAACTATCTGAACTGCATCCAGGAGGCGCTGGAGGTCGCAGGCGGCCGGATCGCGAGCGTCTCCGGGCGCTACTATGCGATGGACCGCGACAACCGCTGGGAGCGGACCGAGCTGGCCTGGCGCGCCATGGTCGACGGCGAGGGCCGGCGCGCGCCGAGCGCGCGGGCGGCGATCGAGGCGGCCTACGAGGCCGGCGAGGACGACGAGTTCATCAAGCCCACCCTGGTCGAGGGCGGCGAATGTATCCGCGACGGCGATCAGGTGGTGCATTTCAACTTCCGCAAGGACCGTCCGCGCCAGATGGTCTCGGCCTTCTTCAAGCCGGACTTCGACCAGTTCGACCGCCGTGGCGTCACCGGGGTCAAGGTGACCTGCATGATGGAGTACGACCAGTGGTTCGGTCTGCCCTTCGCCTTCGATCACGACATGCCCAAGACCACCCTGGGCCAGATCCTGAGCGACGACGGTCTGCCCCAGTTCCACTGCGCCGAGACCGAGAAGTACGCCCATGTCACCTTCTTCTTCAACGGCGGGCGCGACGACCCCTTCCCGGGCGAGGAGCGCGCCCTCATTCCGTCCCCGAAGGTCGCGACCTACGACCTCCAGCCCGAGATGAGCGCGCCCGAGGTGGCGGACGCGGCGATCGAGGCCCTGCAGCGCCGGACCTTCCCCTTCATCGTGGTCAATTTCGCCAACGGCGACATGGTCGGTCACACGGCGGTGCGCGAGGCGGTGATCGCCGCGGTCGAGACGCTCGACCGCGAGGCCGGCCGCCTGATGGACGTGGCGCGCGACTGCGGCTACTCGATCATCCTCACCGCCGACCACGGCAACTGCGACGAGCTGGTGGATCCGGTCACGGGCGATCCCCATACCCAGCACAGCATCTATCCGGTGCCCTGTCTGATCGTCGACGAGGTGCCCTGGCGCCTCACGGTAGGCGGGGGGATCAAGGACATCGCCCCGACCGTGCTCACACTCATGGGGATCCCGGTCCCCGACGTCATGGACGGACGCTCGCTGCTGCTCGGTCCGGCGACGGTCTGAGGCATGCGGGTCTATCTGGATCTGGTCCGCGACGTCGTCGACAACGGCCTGGACAAGGGGGATCGGACCGGCGTCGGGACGCGCTCGGTGTTCGGACGCCAGGTCCGCTTCGATCTGGGCGCCGGCTTTCCGCTGCTCACGACCAAACGGATCCATCTCAAGAGCGTGATCCAGGAACTGCTGTGGTTCCTGTCCGGCTCGACCGACAACCGGGATCTGCGCGAGCGGGGCGTCACCATCTGGGACGAATGGGCCACCGAGGACGGCGACCTGGGGCCGATCTATGGGGCCCAGTGGCGCAGCTGGCGCTGTCCGGACGGACGTGTGATCGACCAGCTCGCCGAGCTGGTCGAGACCATCCGCGCGCGGCCCGATTCGCGCCGTTTGGTCGTCTCGGCCTGGAACCCGGCCGACCTGCCGGACGAGTCGCGCTCGCCGCAGGACAACGTCCGCGCCGGGCGCATGGCGCTGGCACCCTGTCACTGTCTGTTCCAGTTCTATGTCGCCGAGGGGCGTCTGTCCTGCCAGCTCTATCAGCGCAGCGCCGATCTCTTTCTCGGGGTGCCCTTCAACATCGCCAGCTACGCGCTCCTGACCCATCTGATCGCCGATCAGTGCGATCTCGGGGTGGGCGAGTTCGTCCACACCTTCGGCGACCTGCACCTCTACCGCAACCATCTGACCCCGGAGATCGTCTTCGCCCAGCTCGAGCGCGAGCCCAGGCCGCTCCCGCGCCTGGTCCTCCGGCGCCGCCCGGAGACGCTCTTCGACTATCGCTTCGAGGACATCGAAATCCTCGACTACGACCCCCATCCGCTCATTCGTGCACCCATCGCGGTCTGAAGGAAGGCTGAACCCATGGATCTCCTGTTCTCGTCGCTCGTCGACTATCTACTCTTTCTCGCCAAGACCCTGACCCTGCTGCTCGGCGTCGTCGTCCTCTTCGTCGTGGTCGCGCGTTTGCGTCAGGGCAGCGGCCGCAGCGAACAGCTCGAGGTCACGGATCTCAACGAGCGTCACCGCGACCTGACCCAGGCGCTCAAGGAATTCTCGCTCTCGCGCAAGGACTACAAGGCCTTCGTCAAGGCCGAGCGCAAGCGCGAGAAGGAACGCGAGAAGGCCGAGACGGATCCGCGCAACCGGCTCTTCGTGCTCGACTTCAACGGCGACATCCGTGCCAGCGAGGTCGGCGCCCTGCGGGTGCTGGTGACGGCCCTGCTGCTGGAGGCGCGCGAGGGCGACGCGGTGCTGGTGCGGCTCGACAATGCCGGCGGCATGGTGAGCGAGCACGGCCTGGCGGCCTCGCAGCTCGCCCGCATCCGCGCCAAGGGGATCCCGCTCACGGTGGCGGTCGACAAGGTCGCGGCGAGCGGCGGCTATCTCATGGCCTGCGTCGCCGATCGGATCATCGCCGCGCCCTTCGCGGTGCTGGGCTCGATCGGGGTGCTGGCCGAGCTGCCCAACTTCCACCGCCTGCTGGACCGTTATGGCGTGGATTTCGAGCTGCACACGGCCGGCGCCCACAAGCGGACCCTGACCCTCTTCGGCGAGAACACGGACGAGGGGCGCGCCAAACTGCGCGAGCAGCTGGAGGAGACCCACCAGCTGTTCAAGACCTTCGTCGCCGAATACCGTCCCGCGCTGGATCTGGACCGTGTGGCGACCGGCGAATACTGGCACGGGCGCCGCGCGGTCGAGCTGGGACTGGTCGACGAGATCCAGACCAGCGACGATTTCCTCATGGCCGCGAGTCAGGATCGAGATCTCCTCAAGCTCAAGTACAAGGCGCAGAAGAAACCCATCGAGCGTCTGCTCTCGGCGATTCAGGGCGCCTTCGATCGCGCCTTCGTCACCTGGCGCGCCTGACCGGCGAGCGGACCAGTATCCGGAGACGGATGATCCTGGCGGCGATCGGTTGCGGTCCGTCAGTGCCAAAAATGGCCCGAGCTGATGAGATGCCAGGAGGGCATTGACTCGGCATCTTCCTAGCGGAGCGAGCATGGCCGATATCCTGTTGCATCTCGAGCGCCCGGCCGATTGGGCCGAGTCCATCCATGTCCACGTCTGGGACGGCGAGCCGGGCGGATTCGCCACCCAGTGGCCGGGCCTGCCGATGGAGCCGGCCGAGGGCCGCTGGTATCGCATCCGGCTGCGGGGGCTGAGTTCGGTGCGGCTGGTCTTCAACGACGGCCGCGGGCGCCAGACGCCGGATTACCATCGCGATCGCGACGGCTGGCTGAGCGCCCATGGAGCATGGAGCTCGTCTGAGCCGCAGGGTGCGACCGAGGTCGAGCGCTCTGTCGGCAGTGCAACCCCCTCGCCGAAACCGGTTCAGGCCCCAAGCGGCCTCGGCGAGTTGCGGCCGATCGAGGAGCGCCACGACTTTCGCGAGGAGACCATCTATTTCCTCCTGACCGCCCGCTTCTACGAGGGGGATCCGTCCAACAGTTTCTTCTGCCGCGACCGTATCCAGTTCGATTCGGGCGGCAATCCGGTCGATCCCCATTGGCGCGGCGACTTCAAGGGGCTGATCGCGCGGCTGGACTACATCCGCGATCTCGGCTTCAGCGCCATCTGGATCACGCCCCCGGTGGAGAACCGCTCCGGGCTCGACTATCACGGCTATCACGCCTACGACTGGACCCGCATCGACCCGCGTCTGGAGTCGCCCGACGCCACCTATCAGGACCTGATCGACGCCGCGCACGCCAAGGGCATCAAGATCATCCAGGACGTGGTCGTCAATCACTCCTGTCAGTACGGGATCCGCGGCAAGGTCCATATCGACCACCTGCCGATCAAATACTATGTCCCCGCCGGGAGCGAGCCCGGGCGCGTGGATCACGGCCCCTACCAGGGCAGTCTCGGCAACTATGCCTGGCCGAACCGCGACGACATCGACAACCCGGTCGCGCCCGACTGGTACCGCGAGCGTCACGCCCGCGATCCGGACGGCCTCGAGCCGCTGGTGGACCCCAAGACCGGCGAGACCCTGCCCAAGCCCGGCTACGACCCGGGACGCTTCTTCGGGATCGATCCCGGCAGTCTGGATCCGGACTGGTATCACCAGGAGGGCTTCATCTGCGGCGGCGACTGGGAGAGCGCCTATCCCCTGCAGCACAAGCACATCGCCGGCGACTGCATCGATCTGGCCGTCGAGCGCCAGAACGTCAAGGACTACATCATCGGCGCCGTGTCGCGCTATCTGGACATGGGCGTGGACGCATTGCGCATCGACACCGTCAAGCACATCGAGCGCGACACCCTGCTCGAATACGTCGATGCCTGGAAGGCCCACAAGCCCGGGCTCTTCGTGTTCGGCGAGAATCTGGTCAAGGGCTACGGCTGGGGCGACCTGGGCGGCGGGGACAACGGTCCCTCCGAGATCCGACCCTGGTGGTACACGCGGCTCGGCCATGACCCGCGCGATCCGAACGCCGGAGGCGACTCCGGATTCGCTCAGCTGGACTTCGGGCTCTTCTCGACCTTCCGCGACACGGTCAGCAAGGGCACCTATGCCGGCACCGGCCAGATCCTGGGCATGGACTGGATCTACGGCGACGTCACCCGGCTGGTCACCTTCCTGCAGAACCACGACGTGGGCCCCGACAACGACTTCAAGTACCGTTTCAAGGGCGATCAGTGGATGGCCGCGGCGGCCTACAACCTCATCTGGACCCTGCGCGGCATTCCCTGTCTCTACTTCGGCGAGGAGATCGAGTTCATGAAGGGCGCGCCACAGGACGTGGAGGGCGAGCGCGACACATTGCATCAGACCGGGCGGGCCTATTTCGGCGATCACCTCACCGAGGATCGCATCGCCGAGACCCAGTCCCATCCGCTCTATCGGCACATCCAGCGTCTCAATCTCATCCGCCGAGCGATCCCCGCGCTCCAGAAGGCCCCCGTGACCAGGCTCGCGGAATGGGGGAGCGGCATGTCGTTCGTTCGGGATCTCTCTGCCGAGGGCTCCTATGCCGTCGTGGGTCTGGCGATCGGAGGCGATCAGCAGATCGAGGTCGAGGGCGTCCGCCCGGGCCGCTATCGGGACGCGGTGAGCGGTTGCGAGATCGCGAGCGACGGGCGCTTGACCTTCTCGGTCGCGGCGAATTCGGCGGGTGTCTATGTGCTCGATGGACCCGGGAAGATCGGCGAGGCCGGCCCCTATTTGCATTGATGCCGGAAGCTGGTTTCCGCGGGCCGAATGTGTATTATCACGCGCATGAGCGAGCACCATCCAAATCCACGGGAACGACGCATCCAGACCCGTTATCCGGTGGATCTCTACGCCAAGGTTCGTGGCCGCAATCAGCTTCCGGCGATCTGCCGCGTCAAGAATATCTGCAACGGCGGTGTTCTGCTCGCTCCCAATACGTCCGAGCCGGAACTTCCCTTCCAGCCCGGCGAGCATGTCGATCTCCATTTCGATCTTCCCGATGCGCAGAGCATGGACCCCGTCCAGGCCGTGATCGAAGTGGTACATCGTGTGGACCGCGGGTTCGGGGCGCGTTTCACGCGACTGCTCGGTGACGGGCGGTCGCGTCTGGCGCGCTTCATCCGCGAAAGGGTCGCCCAGCAGCAGCGGACGATCGATCCCGACTCGAATCCGACCCGTGCCCGCGCACGCGAGGTCTTGGAGGAGGTCGGCGAGCAGCGTCTCGGGGGCATGGTCGATTCCTTGCTGGAGACGCTCGTCGACGAGCTATGGCAATACAACGAGCGGGCGAGCAGCGATGCCGAACGGGCACTGATCTCCAGCGAGATCGGTCTGCTTGCCAAGGCCGTTCAGGACGAGAGCGTTTCCCGGCGGCTGATGCGCGAATTGCTCGATTCGCTCCGAGGCATGGGGACGGCCTCCGCGGACAAGGGCAAGTCTCAGTCCAATTCCCCGGGCGACTCCGCGGAGGCTGGTCTGCAATTGGTCGATCAGGACGAATTCGAGGTCTGGCTGGCCAAGTCCGAATTGGCCAATCGGCTCGAGGAGGAATTGCACGAGCCCCTCGATATGCTGCGCACACAAATCGGCGGCCTTTTCCACGGCGATGCGCTGCTCATGGATCCCATGGCATTGGCCGGGGTCATCGAGCGCGTTCTGAGCGAGATCGGCGTGGGGGCGCAGCTTCAGCGCCTGGCCTTGCAGGTTGCCACCAGCCATTTGTCACGCAATCTGGGATCCTTTTACCGCGAGCTGCTGCATGCCTGGACGGCGGCGGGTCTGCCGGAGCTGTCCGGTACCCTGGATTCGGCGGCGAGTGGCGCTTCGAATCCGCAGGCCGCGGCGGATGCCGCTGCGTCGATTTCGGAGAGCGTCCCAGGCTCCGGCGATCCCGGCGCGGGTGTAGAGCCAACACCCTCCGCCGGCCCTCAGGTCGAAACGGACGCATCCCGCTCCAAGGCGGCCGCGGCGGGCCTTGTCGCCGGCCTGCTCGGCAACTACCAGTCTCCGTTTTCCTATTCCGGCCGGAATCGGCATAACCGCTTCTATACCAGGGGGCGGAGAATCGCCGATCTCCTGGCCAATCTGCCGTCCGGCTTTCAGATGCCGGATCCGGATCCGAACCGTCCGCTGCGCGAACTGGTGACCCAGTGGCTGCGCGCATCCGAGTCCAAGAAGCCGGATGCGCCCGCGGATCGCGAGCCCGTCATGTCGCCGCAGGTCGAGGAACGGGTCGACGTGACCGATCGGCTCCTCTCGCACATGCTCGCCGACCCGACGACCCCGAACCAGCTGAAATCGCTGATCAAGCCGCTCTCCACGCGTTTCCTGTCGATGGCCGTGACATCGCCGAAGGGCCTCGCGGACACCAATCAGCCCTTGGTCAAGCTGATCAATCAGCTCGAGCATCTGGCGATGTACCTGCTGAACGACGATGGATCCAACGAGAACCTGAAACGCGAGTACGAAGAGGTGGTCAAGAAGCTGGTCGAGTCCGACGGGCGCGATCCCAAGGCCATCGACGAGTTGTCCGGCCGCCTGAACGCGCTGGAGAAGCGAACCGGCAGCGAATATCAGGGCAACATCTCCAATTGGGTCGGCATCTGCGAATCGCGCGAGCGTTCCCGGGTCGCCCGCGAAGAGGTGCGGGGCGAGCTCAATGCGGCCTTCGCCGGTCGGCGCATGCACAAGGTCGTCAACGAACTGCTCGACCTCGGCTGGCGCAATCTGCTCGACATGGTCTCCGCCAATCTCGGCTCTGGGTCTCAGCGGTGGCGCCGCTACTGGGAGCTCCTGTGGACGGTCCACGTCATGACCGGAGGCGAGGGCGAGTCTTCCGTCAGAGTGCTGGAACTGGGCACGCTGGTGGACGGGCTGCGCGAGGCACTCGCCTACATCGGAACGGACCCGATCCTGGTCAACGACGTTCTGGGGCGTATCGAGACCGCCGTGCGTCGGTCGCGGGCCTCGCTCGATAGAGAGGACGATTACCTGCGTTTCTCGCTCATTCCTCCCGACCCGGAGAACGAGCCGGAGCGGATGCCGGCAAAGGTATCCCCGTCCGACTGGCAGGCGAGTCTCGCCGAGGTCGAGGGATTGCCGCTCGGCACGCTCGTCTGGATGCGCGGCAAGGAGGGAAGCAAGGCGCTGCGCCTCATCTGGCGCAACGAGGACGGTTCGCGCCTGGCCGTGACCGACACCATGGGCAAGAAGGTGAAGGTCCTGAGGCGCGCCCGGCTGGCCGAGACATTTCTGCGCGGTCAGGCGCGTGCCCAGGCGCCCACCGACAAGCGTATCGTCACCCGTGCCGCGGATGCGGCGCTTTCGGAGATGCAGGAGCGTCTGCAATACCACGAGACGCACGATCCGCTCACGGGCCTGTCGAATCAGCGCCGCCTGGTCGGCTCCTTGACCCAGCTGCTCCTGAGCCATGCCGGGGCGAGCGATGGTCATGCGCTCGGGTTCCTCGAGCTCGACCGCTACGACACCTTGACCGGGACCTTCGGCTATTCGGTCGGCGAGCGCATGCTGACCGCCGTCGCTCGGTTGCTGGAGGGCGTGCTTTCCGAGGCGGTGTGTCTCGCCTACATGGGCGGCAGCCGCTTCGGTCTCCTGACGCCGGTGATGGACCGCGAGCATGCCATGGAGATCGGCGAATCCATCCGCGCCGGCCTGACCGTGATGCCTTTCGACCTCCAGGGCAAGCCGTTCCGCATCTCCGGGAGCCTGGGGATCGCGATGCTGGTCGGCGACAACAGCAGCCCGGAGAAGCTGATCTCGGCCGCGAGCGTGGCCTGTCTCGCCGCCCAGCGCGAGGGTGGCGACCGGGTCATCCTGTTCCGCGAGGACAACGAGCTCATCTCGCGTCAGCTCGATCACATGCGCGGCTGGGCGCAGGCGGAGGACGTGATCAAGGCGGGTCGGCGCAAGCTGCGCTATCAGCGGATCGTGCCGATCGATCCCGACGGCGAGCTCAGTCCACATTGCGAGATCCTGCTCAGCGTCTACGACGACCAGGGGATGCCGCTTCCGCTGCAGTCGTTCATCGCCGCCGCCGAGGCGTTCAACATGATGCGCGAGGTCGATCGGCAGGTGATCGACGAGGCCCTCAAATGGGTCAGCACCCATCCGGGCAAGGTGCGGGAGATCGGTGGCGTGGCCATCAATCTGTCGGGGCAGTCGTTGAGCGACCCCGGGCTCCTGAAATACATCCGTGGCGGTCTCGAGCGCTTCCGGGTTCCGGTCGAGATGGTCAGTTTCGAGGTCACCGAGACGGCGGCCATCGTCAATCTGGATCAGGCGGCCATCATCCTCGAGGACATCAAGTCGCTCGGCTGCAGTATCGCGCTCGACGATTTCGGCGCCGGCATGTCCTCCTACAGCTATCTGAAACGGCTGCCGGTCGATTACGTCAAGATCGACGGATCCTTCGTCAAGGATATCCTGGTCAGCCCGCACGATCGCGAGATCGTCAAGTCGTTCAACGAAATCGCCCATTTCATGGGCAAGCGAACCATCGCCGAATACGTGGAGAACCAGGAGATCCTGGAGCTCCTGCGGGATATCGGGGTGGATTACGCCCAGGGATATGCCATCGAGAAGCCGCAGTTCATCGAGGATCTGCCCTGATCCGCCACTCTCGAGATCGGCCCGGGCGGAGCCTTGCGGATCCTGCGGGTCTCATTTCCCATTCAACCTGTCGTCGCGAGCCGAGGCTCGCGAGCGAGGAGAGTTTCGTGATACTTCCAGATGCCTTGACGGCGCCAAGGGCCAGTCATCAGAGCGCTTCCGGTGAGCGCGTCGCCTATTATCATGATTCGGCCGGTTCGGGTCGCCCTTTGGTGCTGATTCACAGCATCAATGCCGCCTGCAGCAGCTTCGAGGTCAAGCCGCTTTTCGATCGCTATCGCGGCCGGCGCCCGGTCTATAGCCTGGATCTGCCCGGATTCGGTCATTCCGCTCGTCCAGCGACCGGTTATTCGCCCGAATTCTACGGGACCGCGATCGCGGATTTCGTACGCTCGGTCGTCGGCCGGCCGGCGGATGTGCTCGCGCTCTCGCTCAGCGCCGAGTTCGCCGCCCGCGCGGCCCGGCTGGCGCCCGAGCATATCGCCTCGCTGGTCATGGTTTCGCCGACCGGATTCGGCCGGCAGTCCATGCCGGGGACGCGCAGCGCGCGCGCGATTCATGCCTTGCTACGGCTGCCGCTGCTCGGCGAGGGGCTGTTTCGTCTGGTCTCCTCGCGTCCGAGCATCCGCTATTTTCTCGGCCGTTCGCTGCCCGACGGCGTCCCGCCCGAGATGATCGACTATGCCCATGCGACCTCGCATCAGCCCGGCGCCCGCCATGCACCCTTCGCTTTCCTGTCGACCGCTTTGTTCACCGCCAGCGCGGTCGAGCGGCTCTATGCGCCGCTGAAGGATCTTCCGGTCATGGTGATCGCCGACCGCGATCCCTACGTCACCTTCGAGCACTTGCCTGGTCTGGTGGCGGAGAAGCCTAACTGGCATTCGGTGTCCCTGGCGCCGCATCTGGGGCTTCCGCACTGGGAGCGGCCGGACGCCGTGGTGGAGTCACTCGACGCCTTCTGGGGCGGCGCCGATCGCTGATCACCCTATCGGTTCAGACCCTGGGGCTGAGCCGATAGGCCTGCTCGTGCAGGCTGGTCAGGCCGCGTTTGAGGTTGTTCGGCGACTCGGCGAGTACGTCCAGCCTGGCCAGCGGCTCGATCCGATAGCGGTCGCCGAACAGGGTCTCGACTTCGTCGCGATGGACGGCGAAGGGCGGGCCGGGACGCGTCTTTTGGTCGTATTCGAGACTGACCAGCAGCGTGGGAACTGGGCTCGGCATCAGCGAGGCCATCTTGTCGGCATATCGGCGGCGCATCTCGGGCGGGAGCGCGATCAGGGATGCGCGGTCGAAGACGGCATCGACCTGGTTCAGGTGCTCCGGCTTCAGATCGAAGAAATCGCCGCAGAGGATGACGAGTTCGTCCAGCTGGTAGCGGCGGAACGGTCCCATCTCGGTGACGGTCGGTGTGAGCCCCTGCTCGGCGAAGATCTCCCGGACGGCGACCTCGGCGAGCTCGACGCCGATGACACGGTGCCCCTGGCCGACGAGCCAGATCAGATCGAGTGTCTTGCCGCACAGAGGGACGAAGACGCATGCGTTGCGGTCCAGCGCGAGGCTCGGCCAGAATTCCTGCAGGTGTGCGTTGATCTCGTTCCGATGCCAGCCGATCTCTCGGCGATGCCAGCGCTCCAACCAGAATTCGACGTCCATCGTGACCAGTGACCTCTGTCTCTCGTTCTTCGGATAGTGATCAGTCGGGCCGATCATAAGGCCCGATGCGTGTCGGCGTCAGCCGCCGGCTTACCTTGGGATCGGCGATATCGCACACCAGTTCCCCGTATCGTCGTGCGCCAGCGGTTGGTTTTGGCTGGAGAATGAACGACACTCTCGTATCGACTTGCGGCATTCATGAATGGGTCGACCATGTCTGAGACAACACGCGACGATTCGATCGTCTCCGATTCGAACCGATATCCCCCCAAGGCCGACCTTGAGCTCGCCTTCCAAACGATCCGCAAGGCCAGGATCCCGCAGATGCCGGACGTGGTGTTCGGGCTTCGCGACGAGCTGGGCAAGCCCGATCCGGATTTCCGGGTGGCGGCCGATCTCATCTCTCACGACGTCGCCTTGACCGGTCAGGTGCTGAAGGCGGTCAATTCGCCGCTCTTCCGCTGCCGGACCAAGATCACCAACGTCCAGCAGGCCGTGACCATGATGGGGGTCAGCCGCCTGACCAATCTGGTGACCGCCGAGGCCATCCAGCGGATGCTGGGCGTCGCCCAGGGACCGGCTCTGGTGGTCTGGGATTCGATGATGAAGCATGCCCAGGCGATGCTGGCGATCGCCGAATCGGCCCCCGGCATGGCGCTCGACGAGGTCTATCTGTTCGGGATCATGCAGGACGTGGGCGCCCTCATCTTCGCCGACATGATCCCCGAATATGGCTCGGTATGGGTGCTGCGCAGCGAGGCCGACCCCAAGGGGCTGATGGAGTTCGAGCGCAAGCGCGTGGGTGTCGATCACGTGACCGTGGGCTTCCTGGTGGCCGGAAACTGGCGGCTGCCGGAGCACATCGCCCTGGCGATCTACCGGCATCGCGATCCAGACTGCTCCGATCTCCTGGGTACCGACGTCGGGGTCTTCGTCTCCCTGTCCAGACTGGCTCAATATCTGGTCGCCGTGAGTCACGGCAGCCACGAGCTGTTCGGCACCCTGTCCCAACTGGACTCGGATCTCGCCCATCTGTCGATCGAGGAGGACGAATGGGCGGCCCTGTGCGAGCGTGCCACGAACGGCGAATGGGCCGCTCCCGCCTGATTCGGATCGCGGACCTGGAGTCGGATCTCCAGCGGTATGCCTTGGGTCTGGGGCCGGCCGCGCCTGTTACCGCGTCTTCGACTCTGTGTTCCGGCGATCTCCGATTGGCATCGGGTGACGGATGGCGTCTATACTTAGCCGTTTTACTCGCCGGAGCCAAGCATGATCGACATCAATCCGATCGTTCATCAAATCAACGACCTGAAGGGGCGCATCGAGTCCCTCAGGGGGTATCTTTGACTACGCTGAGCGTCAAGATCGCCTGACCGAGGTTTTGCGGGAGCTTGAGGATCCCGGGGTCTGGAACGATCCGGGGCGCGCCCAGGCACTCGGTCGCGAGCGCGCGGCCCTGGAGGCCGTGGTCCTGACCATCGACGAGATGAGTTCGGCGCTCACCGATGCCGACGAGTTGCTGGAGCTGGCCGCCGAGGAGGCGGACGAGGCGACCCTTTCGTCGCTGGTCGCGGATCTCGAGACCTACGAGTCGCGTGTCGGCGAGCTCGAGTTCCGCCGCATGTTCTCCGGCGAGATGGACCCCAACAACGCCTTCGTCGACATCCAGGCAGGTTCCGGCGGAACCGAGGCCCAGGACTGGGCCGAGATGCTGCTGCGCATGTATCTGCGCTGGGGCGAGCGCCGCGGCTTCAAGACCGAGCTGATGGAGGCATCTCCCGGCGAGGTCGCCGGCATCAAGTCCGCGACCGTCAAGTTCGAGGGCGAGTATGCCTTCGGCTGGCTCCGCACCGAGACCGGCGTGCACCGCCTGGTGCGCAAGTCGCCGTTCGACTCGGGCAACCGGCGCCATACCTCCTTCTCTTCGGTATTCGTCTCGCCCGAGGTCGACGACAGCGTCGAGATCGAGATCAATCCGGCCGACCTGCGCATCGACGTCTACCGTGCCAGCGGCGCCGGCGGTCAGCACGTCAACCGGACCGAGTCGGCGGTGCGTATCACCCATTTGCCGACGAACATCGTGACCCAGTGTCAGAACGACCGCTCGCAGCACAAGAACAAAGACCAGGCCATGAAACAGCTCAAGGCCAAGCTCTACGAACTGGAGATGCAGAAGCGCCAGGCGACCCAGCAGGCCCTGGAGGACACCAAGTCCGACATCGGCTGGGGCAGTCAGATCCGCTCCTACGTGCTGGACCAGTCACGCATCAAGGATCTGCGCACCGGCGTGGAGATCGCGAATACCCAGGGCGTGCTGGACGGCAATCTCGATCCATTCATCGAGGCCAGCCTCAAGAGCGGGCTCTGAATCCCCTGGAGAATCGATGCCCATGAATCAAGAGGCACAAGACACGGTGAACTCGGCTGCGGATCGATCCGCGGCCGATGCGCAGGACGACAACAAGCTGATCGCGCAACGGCGCGAGAAGCTCGCCCAGCTGCGCGAGCTGGGCGTGGCCTTCCCGAACGACTTCCGTCGCGACGCGGTCGCCGGCGAGCTGCACGCCGACTATGGCGAGACGGACGCAGAGGCGCTGGAGAGCCAGGGGCTGAGGGTCCGAATCGCCGGGCGTCTCATGACGCGCCGGGTAATGGGCAAGGCGAGCTTCGCCCACATCCAGGACATGTCGGGGCGTATCCAGCTCTTCGTCCAGCGCGATCAGATCGGCCAGGATGCCTATGCCTCCTTCAAGCGCGATCTGGATCTCGGCGACATCGTCGGCGCCGAGGGCGTGCTCTTCAAGACCAAGACGGGCGAGCTGTCCGTCCGCTGCGACGCCATCCGGCTGCTGACCAAGGCGCTGCGTCCGCTGCCGGAGAAGTTCCACGGGCTCACCGACATGGAGAGCCGCTACCGCCAGCGCTATCTGGATCTCATCATGAACGCCGGCACGCGCGAGACCTTCCGTGTGCGCACGTCCATCGTTCAGTTCATCCGCGACTATCTGAACGGCCGCGGCTATCTGGAGGTCGAGACTCCCATGATGCAGGTGATCCCGGGAGGCGCCGTGGCGCGTCCCTTCGTCACCCATCACAATGCGCTGGACATGGAGCTGTTCCTGCGCATCGCCCCGGAGCTCTTCCTCAAGCGTCTGGTGGTCGGCGGGTTCGAGCGGGTCTACGAGATCAACCGCAACTTCCGCAACGAGGGGCTGTCGACGCGCCACAACCCCGAATTCACCATGCTGGAGTTCTACGAGGCCTATGCGGACTATCGCGATCTCATGGACCTGACCGAGGACATGCTGCGACGCATGGCCCAGCGGATCCTGGGCCGCACGGAGATCCAGTATCAGGGCGAGACCTACGACTTCGGCAAGCCCTTCGCCCGCATGAGCGTGCGCGACTCCATCCTGCACTTCAATCCGGATCTGACGGCCGACGACGTCGACGATCTGGAGCGGGCCAGGCAGGCGGCCGAGCGTCTCGGCATCAAGCTCAAGCCGAGCTGGGGCCTGGGCAAGGTCCAGATCGAGATCTTCGAGCTGACCGTCGAGGGCCGCCTCATGGATCCGACCTTCATCACCCAGTATCCGACCGAGGTCTCACCTTTGGCGCGGCGCAACGACGAAAATCCCTTCGTCACCGACCGCTTCGAGTTCTTCGTCGGCGGGCGCGAGATCGCCAACGGATTCTCCGAGCTCAACGACGCCGAGGATCAGGCCGAGCGCTTCCGTCAGCAGGTGGCCGAGAAGGAGGCCGGGGATCAGGAGGCCATGTATTTCGACGCCGACTATATCCGCGCCCTGGAACACGGCATGCCGCCGACGGCGGGCGAGGGCATCGGCATCGATCGGCTGGTAATGCTCTTCACCGATTCGGCCTCGATCCGCGACGTTCTCCTGTTCCCGCACATGCGGCCCGAGGTCTAGGGGAGCCTGGACGCAGGTGCGGCTTCGGCCGCACCTTTCCGTGGGCGGGGTCTAGTCCGCGAAACCGTAGGGCGGGGGCTGCAGATCCAGGGTGGGTCCCTCCTCGCCGAGCCGCACCGCGCCGCCCTCGGCGGCGGCGATCTCGGCGACCGCTAGAATGGCGAAACGCCCCTCGGACAGGGGCGCGGCATCCACGATCCAGCCGCTGCTCTGCTGCGAGGTGCTGTCCGAGCTGAAGAGATGCTCGCCCGGAGCGGGCCTGGTCTCCAGATCCGCCTCGGCCAGATACATGCGGCGCTTGAGTTTGCCGAGGAACTGCATGCGGGCGACGACCTCCTGGCCCGTATAGCAGCCTTTGTTGAAGCTGACGCCGTCGATGAGATGCAGATTGAGCATCTGGGGAACGAAGGTCTCGGTCGACTGGGCGTAGACGCTGGGCAGGCCGGCCTGGATGTCGAGCAGTCGCCAGCGGTCCGCGTCGGCGACCCCGGCATGCGCAGTCAGGCGCTCCCAGAGCGGCCGCAGCCGGTCGAACGCGCCCAGGATCTCGAATCTGGGGATGGGGCCGGGGAGGCGGATAAGGGTCAGGCCGTCGGCGCTCGCGACCTCGTCGTTCCGCTCGGGGACGGTCATGCCCAGATCGGAGAGCCGTCGGGGCGCCTCCTCGCCGGCGAGACCCATGCGCAGGCATTCGTCACCGACGTCGGCGAGGGTCACCTTGCTGCGCAGGACGTACATCCCGAGGCGCTTGAGGATTTCGGCGACACGGTCGGCGGCGGTCTGCAGATAGATGCCGTCCTCGCGCCGGATCAGCCTGAAGACAGCCATGACGCGGCCCTTGTGGCTGCAATGCGCGCTCAGCTGGCTGCGGGTCGGCGACAGCTCGCGGACATCGTTGGTGAGCTGGCCTTGAAGAAAGGTGTCGGCATCGGCTCCCCGGGCGGAGATCAGCCCGAGGTGCGACAGGTCGAACAGCTGGCAGTCGCTAGCGGGCCGCTGTTCGGCCTCTCTGGTCTGCTCGGCGAGAAAGGCTTGCCATTGATTCATCATGTGGATGGGACCTCGATACGGATATGGCCGGAGAACGGCTCGGGGGATGGCCCTGAAACGGGATGATACGCAATCTATTGGTCCTCGCATTCGGGGCGATCGCATTCGTGCCCGGCTGCCAACACGGAGATAACAGCACCTTGGCGATACATCAAGCCAATCCACCGGTCGACAGCCTGGTTTTGTACAAAAGCCGGCCGGCCCGCGTCACCAGTGTCGGCGACAAGATCGAGATCGAGCTCGACGCCGGTCAGAGCAAGCGGGTACGCACCAAGGATGTCGAGCTGCTGCATCCGGGGCCGCTGCGCAGCCTTGGGGATCTGGTGCCGCAGGAGGGCGAGCTGACCGATGCCTGGGAGCTGCTCGAGGGCAGCGAGACGACGCTTCGCGATCTGGCCGAGCTGGCCTTCGACGATTTCACGCCCTCGACGGCCTGGGCGGTCTGGCAGCGCGTCGCCGAGGGGCTGGCCTTCGTCGGCACGCCCTCGTCGATCCAGGTGCGCTCGCGCGAGGTGGTGGAGCGGGAGCAGGCCGAGCGCGCCGCCAAACAGGCGTCCGAGGCCGACTGGAAGGCATTTCTCGAACGCATGGAGGCGGCCAGGCCGGCTGACGAGGACGCCAAACGCTTGCAGGAGGTGGAGCGGCTGGCGCTGGGGCAGATCGAGCACAGCCGGATCCTGGAGGCGCTGGGGCATCAGTCCAGCCCGGAGAACGCCCATCGCGCGCTGGTTCGGGTCGGCTACTGGACGCGAAATCACAATCCGCATCCGCTGCGCTGCGGCGCCCTGCTCGAGGGGCTGGAACTCCCGGTCGCGGATCTGGAGGACGAGGTCGAGCGGGTCGATCTGACCCATCTCCAGTCCTATGCCATCGACGACGAGGGCAACCAGGATCCGGACGATGCCCTGAGCCTCGACGGCGATCGGCTCTGGGTGCATGTCGCCGACGTCGCGGCCCTGGTGGAGCCGCACGGCGATCTGGAGCGCGAGGCGCGCGCGCGCGGTGCCAATCTCTATCTTCCCGAGCGCGTCGTCAACATGCTGCCGGGCGCCGTCACCGAACGGCTGGGCCTGGGGCTGCAACCGGTCTCTCCGGCCTTGTCGTTCGGTTTGCGCTGCGACGATCGGGGCGAGCTCCTGGAGTTCGAGGTCGTGCCCTCCTGGGTGCGGGTCGAGCGTCTGAGCTACGACGCGGTCGATGGCATGCTCGATCGCTCTCCCTTCGCCGAGATGCTGGCGCTGACCGACCGCTTTCGCGCGCGTCGAACGGCCAATGGCGCGAGCGGTCTGGCGCTGCCCGAGGTCAGCGTCCGCGTCCTGGATGGCGAGGTCGTGATCCGGCCGTTGCCGCGCCTGCGCAGCCGCGAGCTGGTGACCGACGCCATGCTGATGGCGGGGGAGGCGGCAGCGCGCTATTGCATGGCGCGCGACATCTCCATTCCGTTCGCGACCCAGGCCCCGCCGGACGGAACGGGCGAGGCCGAGGATCTGGCGAGCATGTTTGCGCGACGTCGTTGCTTCAAGCCCTCGCGCCTCCTCCTGGAACCCGAGCCGCATTCGGGGTTGGGGCTGCCGGTCTATACCCGTGCCACCAGTCCCCTGCGGCGCTATTCGGATCTCCTGGTCCATCAGCAGATCCGGGCGACGCTTGCCGGGCGGGATCCGCTCGATGCGGCACAGGTGCTGGAGCGGGTGGCCGAGGCGGATGCGGCCTCGGTCGTGGTGCGGCGCGGCGAGCGGCTCTCCAACCAGCATTGGAAGCTGGTCTATCTGCGCGACAATCCCGGCTGGAAGGGCGAGGGCGTGGTGGTCGGAATCGAGGACCGGAAGGCGGTATTGCTGATCCCTCGACTGGCGCTGGAAACGCGGGTCCGATTCCGAGATCCTGTCGCGCTGAATCAGCGCCTGCGCATCGCCCTGAACGAGGTGGACCTGCCCGACCTGACAGCAAGCTTCCGCGTGGTCGGCTGATGCTGCCAGGCGTCCGTCTTCCTTGACTCAGATCAGTTGAGGGCTTGGCTGGATCCGCTTAACCTACCGGACGGCGGATCCTCGTCCGCCCTGGCTCATCTGGCCGTTACGGGAAAATGCGCCGACTGACACTCGCGGTTCCGTTCGTCCCCGATCGGTGACACAGGTTCGAGACCGGACGCGAGAGGTCGAGTTGGATCCTAGGCCCGCCACTGGCGGACCGCGCCGGTGTCCACATGCACGAAGTTGGAGCGCGGATAGTAACCGACGCCGCCGCGGCTGAGTTCGATCGCGGTATCGCGGAGGTAGCGCGTGGACAGGTCCGGAAAGCGGATGTCCATGGCCTTGCCCTTGAGGTGAAGGCTGTTCTTGGCGACCCCGCGCGATCTGCGGCGCAGCATGGTATTGGTTTCGGGAGAGCGGTAGGCGCTCAGTACGTGATACCGGGCGTCCGGATCGCCGAGCGCGACCTTGAGGTCGTAGAGCAGATCGAGCAGACGCGGATCCATGCCGATCACGTCGCCGGTGCGGAAGTCGCGGAAGAAATAGTTCAGTCGTTGCAGGGCCGATTTTTGATAGCGGTCGCCGATGCGGTAGATGACGTCGATACGGTCATCGGTGTGCAAATGATAGAAAGACAGCACCCGCGGCCTCTCGATGGCCGTCCGTGCGAGCGTTGGGGCCGATGCCGCGGATAGGACTGCGCCAAGGAAATAACGTCGGTTCATGTTCCCCCCGGTACATTCTGGACGTTAAACGATTTCAAGGCTGAAATTATAA
Organism: Imhoffiella purpurea; assembly: GCF_000585215.1. Taxonomy (GTDB): domain Bacteria; phylum Pseudomonadota; class Gammaproteobacteria; order Chromatiales; family Chromatiaceae; genus Imhoffiella; species Imhoffiella purpurea. Next base: position 116,183 of record NZ_AONC01000040.1, read on the forward strand.
AGATCGGGAGAGAGAAATCAATTGAAATCGAACCTGATCTCATTTCTCAATAAAACTTAAAGTGTTACATGAAGTAGCAATCATAAGTCATCTTTCGGTAACGGTTAGCCTCATGATGTGGATAGATTACGTAATGCGGCGCGAAGTGTCTTGATAATTGTGATTTTTGTCGGATTTTTCGTCCGTGATTGCTTGCGTCGGGTTGGGCTTCATGCGGACGCGGAATAGACTATGATGGTCACATTCGCTGATCACGGGGGTTGAGCGATGCGTGGGGCGATAGGAGCGATATTGATGGTCGGGGCTGCGGTTGCCTTACCGCCGGGCCTTGCGGCGGCCGACGTCTTCAAATACGTGGACGGCTCGGGCAATGTCTATTTCACGGACACGCCCCTGAAAGGCAACCGATACAAGCTCGAGTGGCACCGGGAAGCCAAGAAACTGGTTCGCGAGAGCAAGCGGAAATACGCGAATCTGAGTCGCGGCGGATATTCTCGGGGAAAGGCGTATACCAGCAAGTCGATGCAGAAGCGTCGCAAGAACGTCGAGCACCTGGTTCAGGCGAACGCGCGTCGCTACCGTCTGCCGCCGGCGCTTCTGCATGCCGTCATCCGTGCCGAATCGGCCTACAACTCATCGGCCGTCTCCTCTGCGGGCGCTCAGGGGATCATGCAGCTGATGCCGGCCACCGCCGCGCGCTACGGGGTTTCCGACAGCTTCGATCCGGTCGAGAACATACGCGGTGGGGCCGCCTATCTGCGCTATCTACTGGATCTCTTCGACCACGATCTGCAGTTGGCGGTCGCGGGCTACAACGCCGGCGAGGGCGCGGTCATGAAGTACGGCCGTAAGATTCCTCCCTATGCAGAGACGCAGAGCTACGTCCGCAAGGTGCTCCAGTACTATCGCGCCGAGCAGCCCGCCAGCATCGTCATGACCGTGCGCTGAGTCAGTCCTCTCCGATCACCCGCTCGTCGCGCGGGATGGAGAGGAGACGCTCGGCCTCTCCCTGCTGCTTGGCGAAGATCAGTCTGTATTCGATTCCGCTCTCTCGTGGCTCGTTCTGACGCCGGCCGCGCACGATCTCGCGTGCGTCCTGATAACGCTCCTTGGTGTCCAGATGTTCGAGCTGACGTGGGGGGGAGATCTTGTAGACGAAATAGGGCATGGCTTGGATATTTTCGCTTTGAGATTCTGATGGTTGCGTCAGGCTTCTCAGGTGGCGCGACATCGATTCGGAGCAGGGTGGCTCCGTGCCGCGCAACTCGGCCGGACCCAAGTCTAACCCATCCTGGCGCGCTTGCATTCACGCGCCGGCCTCGATCATTAGACCTCGATAATACTATTGGATACATAAGGACAAACTTGGGGAGCGGAAACCACTGCCGTGATAAGGTCTATCCGATACATGGCTGCCGGGGGCCAAGGGGCCGCTCTCCGGCATGGTTAGAAATCGCTCGTATGACCATTACTCGCATGGCCCTTGAGGAGAGACAAGCGATGATCAATCCAGTGGGCTCCGATGTCCTGAAACCCCTGTTCGTCTACGACCCGGATCAGCACCATGCCCTCACGCGCGAGGCCGAGGGTCTGCCGCAGGTCACGATCAGTTCCCAGGCGGCCGGCAACGCGGTCATGATGGCCGGCGGCTATTTCAGTCCGCTGTCCGGATTCATGAATCTGGCGGATGCCCTGAGCGTCGCCGAGGGCATGCGGACCACGGACGGTCGTTTCTTTCCGGTTCCGATTCTCTGTCTGCTCGAGGATGTCGAGTCCATCCGCGGCGCCGGCAGGATCGCCTTGCACGACCCCAATATGGAAGGGAATCCGGTGCTTGCCGTCATGGACGTCGAGGCGATCGAGGAGATCGGCGACGACCAGATGGCCCTGATGACCGAGAAGGTCTATCGCACACTCGATCCTGAGCATCCGGGCGTCGCGACCTTCAACGCGCAGGGCCGCTACGCCGTTTCCGGACCCATCCAGGTTTTGCACTTCTCCTATTTCCAAAGCGACTTTCCGGATACCTTCCGCACGGCGGTCGAGATCCGCAACGAGATCGCCGAGCGCGGCTGGAAGCGGATCGTCGCCTTTCAGACCCGCAATCCCATGCACCTCGCGCACGAGGAGCTCTGCCACATGGCCATGGACCGTCTCGACTGCGACGGCCTGGTCATCCACATGCTGCTGGGCAAGCTCAAGCCGGGCGATATCCCGGCACCGGTGCGCGACGCGGCCATCCGCAAGATGGTCGAGCTCTATTTCCCGCCCAACAGCGCCATGGTGACCGGCTACGGCTTCGACATGCTCTACGCCGGTCCGCGCGAGGCGGTCCTGCACGCCTATTTCCGCCAGAACATGGGTGCGACCCATTTCATCATCGGCCGCGACCATGCCGGTGTGGGCGACTACTATGGCGCCTTCGACGCCCAGACCATCTTCGAGGAAGAGGTGCCGGAAGGCGCGCTGCAGATCGAGATCTTCCGCGCCGATCACACGGCCTATTCCAAGAAGCTCGACCGTGTCGTCATGATGTGCGAGGCGCCGGACCACACCAAGGAGGACTTCGTCCTCCTGTCCGGGACCCGGGTGCGCGAGATGCTGGGGCAGGGCATCGCCCCGCCGCCCGAGTTCTCCCGTCCCGAGGTCGCCCAGATCCTCATCGACTACTACCAGTCGCTCGACTGACTGGTCTGATGTGGGCGTCTCGACCCGCTTCGGATCGGAAGCGGGTCTTCCCGCCGGCTCGGCGCGGTCAGCGCAGATTCTGCTTGTAGGAAGGAACGACCGCGTTCCGGGCCTTGGAGATGTTGGCGAATTCCAGCGTGACGCTCGCCAGCTCGACCCCGGAGAAATCCGCGTTGGTGACGTCGGCGCGATGCAGAATGGCGCCGCCGAGGATGGCATCGGTCAGATCCACATCGGTCAGATCGGCATGACGGAAGTTGGTGTCCTGGGCCGAGATGCTCCGCATCCTGGCGCCGCGCAGATCGGCCCCTTCCAGGTTGGCCAGATTGATGACGGTGAAGCCGTCCTTCGTCAGACTTGTCAGATCGGCCTCGTGCATGCTGGCCCGGAACAGGTTGGCGTCGTTCAGATGAGCCTCGCGCAGATCGGCGCAGCAGAGGTTCGATTCGCGCAGGTTGGCCCGGATGAGCAGCGCCTTGATGGCGACCACGTGCGAGAGATCGCTGCCGTGGAAGTCGGTCCCGCGCATGTCCGCGTGGCTCAGGTTGGCCGACGTCAGCTTGGCATAGCGGATCTCGGCGCCGCGCAGGTCGGCGCCGTCGAGCCGGGCATCGGAGAGATCCGCGCCGTTGAGCATGGCCGCTCGCGACGGCTGATCCGATCCGAGCCGGGCGTGCGTCAGATCGGCCGAGCGCAGATCAGCGTCCGCGAGATTCGCCCCGACCAGATTGGCGTCGGCGAGACACGCCTCGGCCAGGCAGGCGCCGACCAGATCGCTCGAGCCGAGATTGGCTCCGCTCAGATCCCGTCCGCTCAGATCCGCTCCGTTCAGACGCATGTCGCGCAGATCTGCCCCGGCGAGCGTCGCCGCTTCGATGGATTCCAGTATCTCTCCCGTTTCACGATGCCTGATCTCGATCATGACTCGAATCCTCCGGATGGCGATGGGCCTTCATTGGTGTGGGTCCTGACACCCTTAAGAATAGTCCGGGGCTCGACCGGGCCTGATCGACAGTCGGGGTGTCACTGGCTAAGATCCGGCGATTCGCTGGCGATGGGCCTGGGTTCAGGCTGACGCACGCGATGGGGCACGACGACGAACGACCACCGAAGAGGAGCACGACCATGAAACTCGAAACCCTGGCCATCCATGCCGGATTCGCCCCGGATCCGACCACCAGGGCGGCGGCGACGCCGATCTTCCAGACCACCAGCTATACCTTCGACGACACCCAGCACGGTGCCGACCTCTTCGACCTCAAGGTTCCGGGCAATATCTACACCCGCATCATGAATCCGACCACCGACGTGCTCGAACAGCGCGTCGCCGCATTGGAGGGCGGCGTGGGTGCCCTGGCCGTGGCGTCCGGCATGTCCGCCATCACCTATGCCGTCTTCACCCTGGCTCAGGCCGGCGACAACATCGTGGCGGTCTCCACGCTCTACGGCGGAAGCTACAACCTTTTCGCCCACACCCTGCCTCGGCTCGGCATCCAGGTGCGCTTCGCCGCGCCCAACGACATCGCCGGTATGGAGTCTCAGATCGACGCCAAGACCAAGGCGGTCTTCTGCGAGTCGATCGGCAATCCGGCCGGCAACGTGGCGGACATCCAGGCGATCGCCGACATGGCCCACGCCCACGGCGTGCCCGTCATCGTCGACAATACGGTTCCCAGTCCCTATCTGTGTCGTCCGTTCGAGCACGGCGGCGATATCGTGGTGCATGCCCTGACCAAATATCTGGCCGGACACGGCACCACCATCGGCGGCATGCTGGTCGATTCCGGCAAGTTCCCCTGGGCCGAGCATGCCGACCGCTTCCCCATGCTCAACGAGCCGGACGTTTCCTATCACGGGGTGGTCTACACCGAGGCGCTGGGTCCGGCGGCCTTCATCGGGCGCGCCCGGGTCGTGCCGCTGCGCAACATGGGCGCGGCCATCTCGCCCTTCAACAGCTTCCTGATCTTGCAGGGCATCGAGACGCTGCATGTGCGCATGGACCGCCACTGCGAGAATGCGCTCGCCGTCGCCAACTTCCTCGATGCGCATCCGGGCGTGGAATGGGTGCGTTACGCTGGTCTTCCGAGCAACCCGGACTATCCGCTGATCCAGAAATACATGGACGGCGGCAAGGCGAGCTCCATCCTGTCCTTCGGCATCAAGGGTGGGCGCGAGGCCGGGGCCAAGTTCATCGACGCGCTGCAGCTCACCCTGCGTCTGGTCAACATCGGCGACGCCAAGACGCTCGCCTGCCATCCGGCGACCACGACCCACCGTCAGCTGTCGCCGGAGGAACTCGCACGGGCCGGCGTCTCGGAGGATCTGATCCGTCTCTCCATCGGCATCGAGCACGTGGACGACATCATCGCCGACCTGGATCAGGCATTGGCCGCCGCGGCATGATCCGCTAGCCGAACCCGATCATGAGCCGCATCACCGGCCTCTTTCCGCTCTGGGCGCTGCTCGGCGTGGCCTGCGCCTATCTGTTCCCCGAGTGGCTCGCCGGGGCGAAGCCGGCCATCGTGCCGCTGCTGGGGCTGGTGATGTTCGGCATGGGCGTGACCCTGGATCCGCGGGATTTCGTCCGGGTCGCGCGCCAGCCCAGCACCATCCTGCTGGGGCTGGCGCTGCAGTACGGCATCATGCCCTTGGCGGGGCTGGGGATCGGGCTCGCATTCGGTTTCCCGCCCGCCCTGCTGGTCGGTTTCGTGCTGCTCGGGGCCAGCCCGGGCGGGACGGCTTCGAACGTCATCTGCTATCTCGCCCGCGGCGACGTCGCGCTCTCGATCGCCCTCACCACCGTTTCGACCCTGGCGGCCGTGCTCCTGACGCCCATGCTGACCTGGCTCTATGTCGGGGAACGGGTGCCCGTTCCGGCCTTGGACATGCTCTGGTCGATCGCCGAGATCATCCTGCTCCCGGTCGCGGCGGGCCTGCTGGTGCGCCGCTGGATCGGATCCCGCATCGCGCCGGTCGAACGGCTCTTTCCCATGATCTCCATGTGGGCCATCGTCCTGATCGTCGCCATCATCGTGGCGCTCAACCGCCAGAATCTGGCCGAAGTCGGATTGGCCGTCGCGCTCGCCGTCGTCCTGCACAATGCGGTCGGTCTCACGGCCGGCTACGGTCTGGCGCGTCTGATCTGGCGCGACGAGCAGCGTGCCCGGACCATCGCCATCGAGGTCGGGATGCAGAACTCGGGATTGGCGGTCGCGCTGGCCATCAAGTACTTCTCCGCCGCCTCGGCCCTGCCGGGCGCCATCTTCTCCATCTGGCACAACCTGTCCGGATCCCTGCTGGCGAGCTGGTGGTCGCGCCAAAGGTCGACGTGAGCGGCCCGCTTTCGGTCGAGATGGGGTGCGCCGACGGAACCGGCTCGAGGGCTTCAGGCTGGTCGATTATCGACCGATCGAAGACTCGACCATGCTTGACAGTCGGTTGCGGTCGACCGACACAGCTTATCCACAGATGAGTTCACGCCTATTGTGGAAAAGTTGCATGGGTCCGCCATGTGCCATATCGGCCCCCACCCAAGCCTCGCGCGGGTTTCCAGGTATGGCGCGATCTTCCGGGATCCTCGCTCATCCGGTCGTCTTGATCGGGGTCACCTTGTCACTCTCCCCGGTCGAGCCAGAGGTCTCGCGTTCCACCGGTTTGCCCTTGAGAATGCGTTCGATATCACGCGCGTTCCGCGCGAGATAGATGGTGAGTTCCTCCAGGTCGGTTTCCGGAAGAGTCGGCAGCACCTGATCCGAGCGCAGCAGTTCCGCCAGCCGTTCGGCGTTGTCCAGAATGCGGTCGTAGGCGTCCGCCTCCTTCTTCTCGGTCGTGCGCAAGCGCTCCACTCCCTTGCTGTCTTTGACGATGTATTCGATCTCGATCATGTCGGGCTCCCAGGTTTGGTGTCCAGCATGCTGGGCGGATGCGCAGTATAGCCGTCGGGCAGCAGTTCTACCCTCGGCGCCTGGATCGATTGACGCAGCCGCCATCCTCTGTTCCAGGGCACATGGATCGGGACGGCAGACATGCTCTGTGGATAACGGATTGCTCGATCTGTGATCTGTTAGGCGTTTCGCTCCGTAGCGATCCTGTAATGTCCGCACGGCTGTCAGTCAAATAATGGAATGTCGCGAGGATCGTTCATGCAGCATAAGAACGGAGCATTTTCAATCGCCCTGCTCGGCCTGACAGCCTCAGAGCGCCGTGTCGTCGGAAGTCTGTGCGTGCTCTCCAGAAACCGTCCCAGGGCCTATGTCCTCGAAGACGGGCACGCCGTGCACGCGGATCTGTGGATCGTCGACGGTACGGACGAGCAATCCATGGCCGCCCTCAGCCAGGCACGCGCCAGGAGACCGGTCCCGGCCCTCATCGTTTCGCCGAGGGATACGAGTGGATCGGAGGAGGGCCGGATCGGCCGCCCGATCATCGCTTCGCGCCTGCTCAATGCACTGGACCTGCTGGTCACCAAGGATCTGGCCTATTTCCCCGAACTCGTGATCGGCGAATCGGCTACCGATTCGGCGAATCCGGGCAGCGAGCGATTCCTCGCGGCGATCGACAGCGCCGAGCATCGCAGCAGCTATTCCGCCCTCATCGTCGACGACAGTCCGACCATTCGCAAGCAGATCGAGCTGTCGCTCAAGATTCACGGAATCGAGACGGCGACCGCCGAAACGGGCGAGATCGCCATGGCGCTCATCGGGCGCCGTCGCTTCGACCTGATCTTTCTCGACGTCGTTCTGCCCGGAGATGTGGATGGCTACCAGATCTGCCGTGCGATCAAGAAGGATGCCACGCACCGCGACGTGCCCGTAATCATGCTGACGAGCAAGTCCTCCGCGTTCGACCGCGTTCGGGGATCCCTGGCCGGTTGCGACACCTATCTCACCAAACCGGTCGAGAATCAGAAGTTCAATACCGTCTTGAGGAAATACCTGCAGTATGACGTAGCCAGCGCAGATTCATGATCCGATCCGTCGAGGGCACCCCGATGCTCCCCGAATCCTTTCCCACCGATACTCATCCCACATCACTCTTCGAGGCACTCTTGTCATGGTTACCAAAGCACTGGTCGTCGACGATTCAGCTACCGATCTCATCAACATCAAGGGCATTCTGAGCGATGCGGGCTGCATCGTGCTGACCGCGTCGGACGGCAAGGAGGCGATCGAGAAGGCGAAGGCGGAGAAGCCTTCCATCATCTTTCTCGACATCATCATGCCCGGCATGGACGGTTACGAGGCCTGCCGGCTCCTGTCCGAGGATCCGCTGACCAAGGGCATTCCGGTCGTGTTCGTGACCAGCAAGGGGCAGAAGGTCGACAAGGTCTGGGGACAGATGCAGGGTGCCAAGGGACATGTCGTCAAGCCCATCGATCCGGAGCAGGTGATCGATCAGCTCAAGGCCCACGTTTGAGCCTGACATGACGACCCAGGAGCTCTCCGTCTCCGGGGAGATGGCGGCGTCCTCGTCCGCGCCCGATCCGGCGCGGGTCACCGATTGGATGCCGCCCTCGGAGGCATTGAATCGCTTCCAGCCGCTCGGCAATGTCCTGCTCGCGAGGGCCGATGCACAGCAGGCGGACGATCGCTACGGCTTTCGTATCAGCTCTCTGGGGCTCATGGTTCAGCCCCGGACCCTGACCGAGCTGATCCCCATGACGCCCATCGTCGCCATTCCGAATGGGCCCTCGTGGCTGTGCGGGATGATCAATGTGCGCAGCCAGCTGGTGCCGGTCTTCGATCTGTCCATGATGTGCGGCTTGCCGAGTCCCGAGGACCAGCCGGGGGGCTGGATCCTGGTATTGGATGCGGGAGAACGTGCCGTGGGTCTGGTCGTCGCCGAGTATCCCAAACGGCTGCGCGATCTCAGGCCCGTGACCCAGCTTCCCTCCCTGCCGGATCCGCTGCAGCGAGCCGTGTCCGCCGGATATCTGGAGGGCGACACGCTCTGGCTGGAACTCGACCACCGGGCATTCTTTTCCTCCTTCACCGATCCCGGCATGGACGCATCACCCTAAGAGTGCGTTCAAGACCGTCCTTTTCCACAACCCGGTGCCTCTTTCCCGTATCTGGAGCCGACCGACATGAATCGCCAAGAGTCCGACAAGCGCGGATTTCGGTTTTCGGACCAAAAACTCGCCTTCCAAATCACCCTCATCGCAACCCTGCTGGCGTTGGTCATCCTCGCCACACTGGTCGTATTCGCCGGCCGCTATACCAGTGACGCCATGACCACCGCGGCCGAACGCGACTTCAAGGCCGAGGTGAACGGTCTGCTCCGAACGCTCGACATCACCTACGAGCTGTCCAAAGAGACCTCCGTGAGCTACTCGGCGATCCTGGAAAAGGATATCGGCGAGCAGCTGGTCATCGATTCGCAGCAGACCATGCGGGTGGGAGAAGTGAGCGCTCCAATCGTCAGGGTCGGTGACACGATCGCCAACGGCAACCTCGAGGTGGTCGACCAGTTCTCGGATCTGACCGATGCGCTCGCGACCATCTTCGCCCGCAGCGGCGACGACCTGGTGCGCGTCACGACCTCGGTTCGCGGTGTGGACGGCCAGCGCCCGATCGGTACCCTGCTGGACAAGGACAGCCCTGCCTATATCAATCTGATGAACGGCAAGCCCTTCACCGGCCGCAACACGCTGTTCGGCACCAACGTCATGGGTACCTATACCCCGGTCCTCGGGGCCGACGGTCAGGTAGCGGGCGCGCTCTTCGCGGGCGTGGATCTGACCAAAACTATGGAGACGCTGTTCGAAACCGTCGCAAACACCCGGTTCGGCGAGAACGGCTACGCCTACGTGGTGGACGACTCCTCGGCGGAGGGCCGCGGAACCATGGTCGTTCACCCCGAACTGCAGGGGCAGAAGATCCAGGACATCAAGGACGGTCTCGGTCAGACCGGAACCCTGATGCCGCTGATCGAGAAGCGCTCCGGCCTCTACTCCTATACCTGGTACGACAGTGAGGGTCGGCCCGACGACAAGTTCGTGGCCTTCGAGCGCTCCGCTCCCTGGGGCTGGGTCGTCGCCGGCGGTACCACGCGCTCCGAGATCACCGCGGTCGGCGATCAGCTGCAGCGGTTTCTGATCGTCGCCGGCATCGTCGCCGCCGTTTTGCTGGGCGCGCTGCTCTGGTTGGCGATCACCAGCCGCCTGAAGCCGCTCGAGCATCTGCGTGGGGTCGTGCGGGCCCTTTCCGAAGGCGACGACGAGGCGCGTGCCCGTCTGACCACCAAAGACGAGGTCGGCGTTCTGGCCACGGCATTCGACCGCATGATGGACGAGCGCGTGGCGACCCAGGCCGCCATCCAGCGCGAGAACGATCAGCTGAACGCCTCGGTGCTCGCCCTGCTGCAAGCGGTGGCGCAGCTCTCGCAGAGAGACCTCACCGTCAAGGTGCCGGTCACGGAGGACGTCACGGGCGCTCTGGCCGACGCGCTGAACGCCCTGACCAACGAGACCGGCAAGGTGCTGACCGATGTCTCCGACATCTCGGCCGACGTGACGGCCGCCTCGCTCAAGGTCAAGGAGCAGGCGGACACCCTCATGAGCGTGGCTCAGGTCGAGCGCCAAGAGGTCGAGCACACCGCCGACTCGCTGGCGACCGCGGCCTCCACCATGAACCAGATCGCCGAACTGGCCAATGTCTGCAACGCGGCGGCCGACAAGGCGATCAACACGACCCGCCAGGCGCTCGACGCGGTGACGGACACGGTGGGCGGTATCAACAGTACCCGCGACATCATTCGCGAGACGGAAAAGCGGATCAAACGTCTGGGCGAGCGCTCGCAGGAGATCAGCGGCGTCGTCAATCTGATCAACACCATCGCCGAGCGTACCCACATCCTGGCGCTGAACGCCTCCATGCACGCCGCCTCCGCCGGCGAGGCGGGGCGCGGCTTCGCGGTGGTCGCCGACGAGGTGCAGCGGCTGGCCGAGAGTGCCCGCCAGGCCACGGCCCAGATCGCGACCCTGGTCAACAGTATTCAGGTCGAGACCGCGGATACCGTCAACAGTATGAGCTCGGCTATCGCCCAGGTCGTCGCCGGCAGCCGGATGGCAGAGCAGGCCGGTGAGCAGATGCAGACGACTCAGAGCAGTACGGCCGAGCTCGTGAGGCTGGTTCAGCAGATCGCGACCTCCTCTCAGGAGCAGGCCAAGGTCAGCAACCTGCTGCTGGAACGTGCCTCCGAGATCCGCAAGAGCACGGAGCAGACCAGCCGCCGGCTGGAGGAGCAAACGGAGTACACCGACAACCTGGTGGACTACGCCAGGAATCTGCTCGCGACGGTCCGCGTGTTCAAGCTGCCCGCTTGAGCGGCTGACGGTGGCCGCGGTCGGATGACCGCAGCCGCCGCCGTCTCGATACATCGGTATCCATCACCGCAGCGGGAATAGACATGGGTGCTCAGCACGAAGCGACCGCCGAGCATCGGCGGCCGAAGGCTTACGAACAGGATCCCGACTCCGAATCCATCGCCGATACGACCGGCGAGGTGGAGCCGGGCGCAGGAGATGCGGACATGGATGCGGCTTCCACACCGGAGGAATCGCTCCAGCTCCAGGCCCTCGAGTGCGCCGACGCCTTGATTCAGGTGCTTGCCGCCGAAGACGCGACCGTTGCGGAACGCACGCAGGGCTTCATGGATGGGCTCGGGGCCGTACTGGATGTCGCGGCCGCGATGGAGGCGACCGGCCTCATCGACGTCTGCGCGATACTGATCGACCGGCTCTCGCAGATCGAAGGACAGGAGGCGGACGAGGAGACGACGGCGAATCTTCTGGCCCAGTTCCCTCTGCTGCTGATGGATTATCTGTCCGCGCCCGGCGAGGGAGCCGAGTCCCTGGTCCAATATCTGAGACATCCGCATTGGCGGGTCGGCCTGGCGGACGAGGAACTGGCCCTGCTGCGTGCCTCGCTCTGCCCGCCGGCATCCGTCGCCACCGAGACGGAAGCGGAGCCGGGCGAAGAGACCGTCTCCGTTCGGCCCGAAGACGTCTCTCCTGTCCCGGCAGCGGATACCCACGCCGCCGCGGCGGAATCCGGTGTCGATGGTCCGGATGCGGAGATCCTGGCCGCATTCCCGCCGCAGAGCACCTCGCCCGAGATGCTGGCCTTCGCCGCGACCGAGTTGGAGAGCAACTATGCCGCCGTGGAAGAGGCGCTCGCGGCCCTCGCCGCCGCGGACGGCGACGCCGACAGGCAGCAGGCGTCCTGGACCGGGCTGCAGGACGAGCTGTCACACCTCGCGGCCGGAGCCGAGGCCATCGGTCTGACGGGACTGACCCGGCTGCTGAACTGGATCCAGGAGCAGGGCGGGCGGCTTGTGCGGTCCGGGACCCTGACCATGGAGCATCTGGCGACGCTCGCCGCGCTACCCGAGTCGCTGCGGGGCTATTTCGCCGATCCCCAGGCGCCCGAGCGGGCGGTCGGACTGACCGACATCCTCTACGATCTCGGCGGCGACGCCTCCGCCTATCCCGGGCTCGGCTCCATGGCCGATTATCTGAACGGGGTGGAGGTGGCCGCCACCGTGCCGGACCCGGACGATGCCCGCCCCGTGGTGGCCGAGTCGGATGCGGTCTCCCTGGTGTTGCCCGACGACTTGAACCCCGAGCTCCTCGAGGGGCTGCTGACCGAGCTTCCCATCCAGACCGCGACCTTCACCGAGTCGGTGCAGCGGATCGTCGCCGGCCAGGGCGGGGCGTCCGACATCGACACCGCCAAGCGCGCGGCGCATACGCTCAAGGGTGCCGCCAACACGGTGGGCGTCAAGGGAATCGCCAATCTGGCGCATCATCTCGAGGATCTGCTCATCGCCCTCGGCGAGGCGGATCTGCTGCCGAACATGGGACTGGCTCAGACCCTCGGCTATGCGGCCGACTGCCTGGAGGCCATGAGCGAGGTCCTGGTCGAGGGCGGAGAGCCCCCGGCGGATGCCGTCGACGTCCTTCAGGACGTGCTCAACTGGGCCAATCGCATCGATTTGCAAGGGGTCGGGGTGGCCGGCGTGGCCTCGGCCGACGCGGCCGAGGCACCGCCGCATCAGGCGCTGGTCGGTCGTCACGAGACACTGGACTCCGCGTCGGATCACCATGCGGCACGCCCGGATGGGGCGGTCCATATGCTGCGGGTTCCGACCAGCCTGGTGGACGAGCAGCTGAGGCTGGTCGGCGAGACCATGACCTCGACCGCCCAGATCCAGAACCGGCTGCGTCTGGCGACCCAGCAGGTGATCGAGGTCGGCCAGCAGAATCAATTGCTCCGACAGCTGATCGACGATCTGGTCGATCTGGTCGATCTGCGCGGTGTCGATCTGCCGCGCACGCAGGAGGCGGTCGACACCGGATTCGATGCCCTCGAACTCGACCAGTACGGCGAACTGCACACCGTGACCCGGCGTCTGGTCGAGGTCGTCACCGATTCGAGCGAGATGGGGCAGGGCACGCAAGAGCATCTCACCGTCCTCAAGGGGCTGGTGGAGATACAGTCGCGTCTGCAGATCGAGAGTCAGAACGCGGTCATGCGCGCGCGCATGGTGCCGGTGACCACGGTGGTCTCGCGCCTGCAACGCGCGGTGCGTCAGGCCTGCCGCCTGCTCGACAAGGAGGTGCATCTGGCCCTGCAGGGTGCCGACACCCTGGTCGACGGCAACATCCTCAACGAACTGGTCGACGGGCTCATGCATCTGCTGCGCAATGCCGTCGACCACGGCATCGAGCCGCCGGAGGAGCGCACTGCCGTCGGCAAGGAGCCCTTCGGTCTCATCCAGGTCGCCTTCAAGCGCGAGGGCGACTCCATCATCATGACCTGCCGCGACGACGGCCGTGGTCTCGACCTGGACCAGATCCGCCAGGCCGCGCTGCGCAAGGGACTGATCAAGGCCAGCGACGCGCTGCAGCAGGATCAGCTCATCCGGCTGGCCCTCACGTCTGGATTCTCGACGCGGGACGAGGCGACGCACGTTTCGGGCCGGGGAATCGGGCTGGACGCGGTCGACGCCATGGTCCAGCAGCTCAAGGGGTCCATGAATCTGCGCACCGAGCAGGGCCGGGGGCTGACGGTCGAGATCCGTCTGCCGACGACGCTGCTCTCGGCCCAGGTCCTGCTCGCCAGGGTTCGGGGCAAGAGCGTCGCACTGGCCACGCGCGGCGTGGAGGAGATCCATTTCATCACGCTCGATCAGCTGCGCCGGGTCGGCGGCGGTCTCGCCTTCCAGTACGACGATCGGCTGCAGGACGTCGTGCGTCTGGAGGATCTTCTCGATCTCGAGGGCGTGGAGAGCAATGTCGAACGGGGCGGATATCCGCTGCTCCGGGTGCGCATGTTCAATGGCGCCCACACCTCGGTTCTGGTCGACGAGGTGCTGGAGAGCCGCAATCTGGTGGTGAAGAAACTGGGCGTCTATGTCGGCAAGATCGACGGCGTGATCGGTGCGACCATCCTGGGTGACGGCAGCGTCGCCCCGGTCGTCGACCTTCCCGATCTGCTGAGGGTCTCGGCCGGCCAGCAGGCTCGGGGCGGAGACAGGTCCGCGCGGCGGGCCGAAGGGGCTGGGACGGGGTCTCCCCAGATCAGGGTCCCGAAGGCGCTGCCCAAGGTCCTCGTCGTCGACGATTCGATCTCGGCGCGCCGCACCACGGCGCAGCTCTTCAAGGACGTGGGGTACGAGGTGCATGCGGCGATCGACGGTCTCGAGGCATCCTCCATGCTCGAGGCGCTGACCCCGGACATCGTCATCACCGACCTGGAGATGCCGCGCATGAACGGTCTGGAGTTCGCCGCCCATATCCGGGCCAATTCCGGGTTCGAGCATCTGCCCATCGTCATGATCACCTCCAGGTCGACCGATCGCCATCGACAGCAGGCGCTGGCGAAGGGGGTCGATCTCTATATGGTCAAACCCTTCAAACCGGAGCAGCTGATCGAACAGGTCGACACGCTGATCGGCAGGCGGGCATGAGCGGTTCCATCTATACCGCCCGGATGGCCACGGACGCCGTCGAGGCCCAGGGCCTGATGCGCGTCTCCGGCACGCGTCTCGTGGCGCCATCGCGGGATCTGAAGAGCGTCGAGTCGGCCGGGGATCTGGTCGAGGATCGGCCTCCGGAACGAGGCGTCGGCTGGATTCGGGCGTTCGACGATCTCTGGCCCGCCTTCGCGCTCTCGGGCGACCTGCGGCTCGTCGCCGAGCCCCCCAGGTCTCCTCGGATGATCGCGGTGATGGGCGGGCCGGATGGACTCTTCGGTCTCTTGTGCGAAGAAATCAGCATGATGGATGAGCGCGAGCTCGATCTCATTCCTCTTCCGGACTGCATGCGATACCCGGATTCGCCGATCGGATCGGTCGCGCTCTCCAGAGACGCGCTCTACTGCTATACCGACGCCATGGCCTTGGCCCGTCATATTCAGGCATTGGGAGGTCTCTCGCCGGACGCATCCCGCACAGAGAGGGGAGCGCCATGAGCCGAGCCAGCGGGTGGCAGCTCGAAATCGACGCGGGAGTGCGGGCCGTCATCGGCCAGGGCAATCTGATCCAGCTCATGCATGCCCCCGATATGCACGAGGTTCCATTCTGTCCGGACTATTGCCGGCATATCCTGGCCTGGGAGCACGGACTCCTGCCGCTCTTCGATCTCTCGGTCTGGCTTCGGGGTCAGCCTCGACAGCGCCCCTTGTCCTGCGTCGGGGTCGTCGCCTTTCGGGGCGAGGATCCGGCGCCTCGATTCGGCGCCCTGGCGCTGGCGGCTCCGCCCAAGCGGATCGATGTCGACGATGCCTGGGCCTGCGACCTTCCCGAGTCGGAGATGCGCTGGCAGCCGGTCTGCTGTTCCTGCTTCGAGACGGGGGGCGAGCCATTTCCGATCCTGGATCTGCGGCGTTTCTTCGACCTGAGGCCGGAACCGGTCGGGCCATGAGTCGCTGACCGCCCCTACGTCCGCCGATGGGCTCCGCCGTCGAGGCACCGGGGATTGGGGTATTGCGACCACAGCCGTCTCCGGCGAGCGGGTCATATGCCCCGGTCCTCGATCGGCGTCCTTGCGTCTGTCGGCCCGGTTAATCTTATTTAATACAATGCGATAGATCTGATTTGGTGGGTTGGCCCGTGTATTGCTCAATCCATTTCGACTGAAGCGCTGCGGCGATTGCGATTCGAGACGAGCCTCGCCGCAGACCATATGACTTCAATCGATTCAGGAGTGACCAACCCATGAATACCGGAACCATGAAGAAACAAGTGACCTATGGTGTCGCAGCCGTTGCTGCCGTCATTCTCGTCTTCCTCTGGCTGCGCTGGGGGCCCGATTCCTGGGACGTTCAGATCACGGGCGTGACCGGAGACGGCCGAGACGTGCAATACCGGATCGAGACCGTCTATACCGACTCGACGGATACGCTGATCTTCCGTAACGAGGATGCCGGATTTCTGCCGCCCTATTTCAAGTTCGACTCGGCCGACCTCCAGTCCGTGGCGAGCCGCGTGACGCGCGACTGTCCGCAGACGCCGGTCACGGTGAACGGATACGGGTTCCGTATCAGCTGGCTGGATATGTTCCCGAACGCCACCTCGATCGATGCGCCGGAGGAGTGTCTCGATGCCCCGTCCAAGGATACGGCGATGGTGCGAGGGAATTGATCTCACGTCGACCGGTCGCGACCGATTCCGTTCGAGCGAAAGGGATAGACTCGCGAACGGCTGAAGAGGGCGCCAAGGGCATGCAGATGCCCTTGGCGTTTTGCGGTCAGCTGCGCGCCTTCTCCAGCGCCGACGCATAGATGGCGAAGAGTTTGCCGAAACTGCCGTCCCAGCCGTAGTCCGCGTCGAACACGTGCTGGCGTGCCGCCGCGCCCATGGTCTCGCGACGCGGGGCGATCTCCAGGATGTTCTCCGCCATGGCCGAGGCGTCTCCGACCGGACCGAGCCGGCCCCATTCGGGCCGGATGCGCTCGCGCAGCGCTCCTGCGTCGACTCCCACCACCGGAAGCCCGGAGGCCTCGGCCTCGACCACGGAGAGACCGAAGGTCTCGTGAGGTCCAGCCGTGACATAGATGTCCGCCGAGGCCAGGGCCGAGGCGTAGGCATCCTTGTCCTTTTCGTAGGGTAGGACGCTACAGCGTTCGAGACTGGCGGCGCGATGTTCCAGCTCAGGCCGCAGCGGACCCTCGCCCATCATCGCCAGATGGAAGCGCGGTTCCTGCGGGAGCCGCTCGAAGGCGTCGACGAGCAGGGTGACGGACTTCTCGGTATCCAGGCGGCCGGAGTAGACGAGCAGGATCTCGTCCTCGCCGACCCCTAGCCGCTCGCGGAAGGCGGGCGAGCGGCGCTCGGGCGAGAAGCGGCTCAGATCCACGCCGAGCGGGACGATCTCGGTGCCCGTGACGCCGTATTCGGCGATTCTCGCCGCCTGGGCCTCGGTCGCGGCCAGTGTCAGGTCGCATTTGCGGAACATATGACCGAATGCCGATTCGGCGCCGTCTTCCAGGATCTCGCTCAGGGTGTGACCCCAAGAGGCGAGGGTCTCGCTGACGCCCTCAATGCCCTCGCCGAGGAATTTGCGCGCGGGGGCGCCGACATAGGCGTGCGCCACGTCGGTGTGGAAATAGGCCGAGACGAGACAGGCGCCCCCCGCGTCACGTCGCTCGTCGCGATAGCGGAAGGCCGCCAAGGGCGAGAGGAAATAGCTCCCGAGCTCGATCACGTCCGGGGCCGTCTCTTCGAGGATCCGCCGAATCCGGTCCGGCCGCCAGAAGAAGCGGTAGGGCTCGCAGCCCGGAATGAGCGGACTCTCGATCTCGATCTTGGTGAGACGCCTGTCCCGAGTCGTGCGGTCCTCCTCGCCGGGGACGATGAGGATGTGCTCGTCCTCTCGATGGTCGGCGATGTAGCGGCGCTTCTGGTCGATGTAGGTCTTGATGCCACCGCTGGTTTCGGTGTAGGCCAGTGTGAGGTCGCAATAGCGCATGGTCCTGGACTCCTAGCTCCCCAAATGGATGCGTTCGGCGAAGTTGGTGCGGAAGGGGATCGATCCTGCCGGGCCGTCCCACGAACCCGAGAATCCATCTCCAGGCTCGCAGTCCAGACTCAGACGTCCGCCGCCCCACGGAAGCTCGACGGAGAAACGCATGCCGGCGCATTCGGGCGGCAGGCGAGGGCAGATGGACGGACCCGAAGGGGTCGGAGCCAGCCCCAGTAGCAATTCGAGGAAGAGCGTGTTCACCAGCCCGGACCAGCCGACGAAATCGCGCTGCGGCCCGCGTCCGAGCGTGAATGCCTTCCACCAGTTCCCCCGCTTGCGGCGCAGATCGCGGGTGTGGAAGCTGTCCGGATCGTAGAATTCGTAGATCTGCCGCTCCTCGCGGAAGACCTGATAGACCCCACGGCACAGACGGTAGCTCAACTCGCCGGCCTCGCGGTCGTGCCCGTAGCGCAACAGCCCCTGGACGACCCCGTAGGCGGTGTTGATCCAGACCGGGCCGCGCCACATATCCTTCTCGAAGGCGTGCGCGGAGCGGTCGACCGACGGCAGTGGCATGGGCGTTCCGTAGTGAGCCGGGTCCATGATGCGGGCCACCATGCGTCGGGCCCGATTCGGGTCGGGAACGCCGGCCCAGAGCGGAAGCAGCGAGGCGATGGTCGACACCGGGACATGCACCCCGGCGCCGTCCAGGTCGTAGTAGAGCCCGTCGCGCTCGCTCCAGAGCAGCGCGTTCATGCGCTCGCGGAGCGTCTCGGCCGAAATGGCGAAGTCCTCCGCCTCGGCCGGACGATCGAGCCGACGCGCCATCTCGCTCAAGGCGTCGAGCTGGAGGATCACATAGCTGCAGAGGTCGGGGGCCGCCATCGCGCGCGTATTGCGCAGCACGCTCTCGTCGGTGTTGCTGAAGCGTGGCGCGTTCTCGACCCCGGACTCGTAGGGGTGGGCCCAGAAATAGAGGCCGTTGTCGAGACGGCGGTGGGCGTCGAGCCAGCGCTGGTAGGCCGCGAGCGGTCCGTAGATCTCGTCGATGAAGGCGCGGGCGTCGGCCCGGTCGAGCGTCCGGGCGACCTCCATGGCGGACCAGGCCACGAGCGGCGGCTGGGTATAGCGCGATTGCGAGAACTCGGTGACGACATGCTGCAGCCGGTCGCCGTCCCTCAGCTCGATCACGGACAGCAGCAGCTCGCGGGCGGCCTGCGGATCCCAGCACTTCCAGATCTGGGCGATGAAGGCGGAGTCCCAGAGATAGACGCCGCGAAAGGCCGGACCCGGGATCGCGTGCCGATAGGAGGACAGTAGATCCTCCGACTGCAGATTCGCAAAGAGGATCGCATAGACTTCCGCGAAGCCGCGCGAGAAGGTGTCAGCATCCGCGGATCCGGCGACCTCGAGATGCGGCGGTCTGGCGGTCACGCCCTTGTGCCGGAGCACCTCCAGCGGCAGCTCGACCGGGAGCAGGCCGACCCGGCCCGCCGAGATCCGGGACCAGACGAGCAGGTTCCAGAGATAGCTCAGGCCACGGTAGTACCGGCCCGCGAAGGCGGCGACCCGCCCGGTTCTCACCCGTGCGGATCCGAGCCAGCGGCGCAATTCGGTCTTCAGGACTCGCATCGAGGACATCGTCAGCTCGCACTTTCATTGGGTACGGAATCGATGGATCTTCAGAACGACTTCTCGAACATCGACGGCCGGACGAGGCCGCCCGGATACCGGCTCCCGGTGCTGGCGGCGGCGCTCCTCATCGGGCTTGTGCTGGCCGGGCAGGGTCTCGGATTGATCCCTCCCGTCGGCGAATGGCAGGGACTGATCCTCGCCGGGCTCCGCCAGGTGCCGCTCTGGGCCTTCATGCTCGCCTTCGCGATCCTACCCGCTTTGGGCTTTCCGATCCTTGCCTTCTATATGACGATCGGTGGCCTCGTCGACGGTCTCGGCCCCGCCTTGCTCGTCTCCTGGTGTTGCATGGCCGCCAACATGGCCCTGTCCTATCTGGTCGCACAGGGATTCTCCAAACCCCTGTGCGTCCTGGCGCGGCGTCGCGGCTATCGCATCCCGCGCATCGAACCGGTCGACGAATGGAAGGTCGTGGTCATGATGCGCGCCTCTCCGCTGCCCTGGCTGATGCAGAGCTTCCTGCTGATCCTCGGCGGGGCGCGGTTCCTTCCCTACATGCTGTTCGGTCTGCCGGTGCAGGCGCTGGTCGGCCTGGGCGTCATCGTATTGGGCAGCTCGCTCTTCTCGGGAAACGGCCTCTGGGCGCTCATCGGCGTCTGTCTGCTCATGGCGGCCTGTCTGGCGCTTTCGATCATCCGCCGCCGCAGCGGTCGGCTGGCGCGGAGCGCGACCGAGGAGGTTTCGCTGGAGTCGGTATGATCCTCGTGAGATGTCGAGCAGGATTGGGTTTGATCCCATTGTAGGTCGGTTGGTGTTTAAAGTCTGATGGTCGCATCCGCCACAGATTGAACGGCACATGGTTACCTGGAGGAATTATTCTGCTACAAAGCGTGAACGAAAAAGTGGCGATATTTTCGACATGCGCCCAAAGGAAGGGGATTGATGAAGCGGCTCGGTCAACTAAACGCATTTGGCAAACTGGAGCACGACGCCGATCGTAACCTAACCGCATGGCACGCATTGACCGACCATCTGGTGGATGTGGCGGCCTGCTTCTGTCGCTTGACTCGATGCGGTTCGATCCGAAGGGCTCTGGAACGGGCTGCCGGACGGTCGCTGACGGAAAGGGATCTGGCACGTCTTGCGGCATTGGTCTTTCTCCACGATCTCGGCAAGGCGAACAGCGGATTCCAGGCCAAGCGATGGGATAAGGGTGCCATCCCGAGCGGTTGGCCCGCCCATGCCGGGCATGGGCTCGAAGCGACCAAGCTCTTCGCCGAGGACGCCTTTCTGCAGGAGTTGGTCGCCCTCTTGCCGATCGAGGCACTCTGCACCTGGGGCGAGGCGGTCGAGCCACTCCTCAAGGCCAGCATCAGTCACCATGGCCGCCCGATCATCGAGAGCGTCGGCGATTGGACGCGCGCGATCTGGAAACCCGTGGTCGCGATGGACGGGGAAGTTCTCTACGACCCGGCTCCTGTACTCGCCGAGATCGGCCGAGGGGTCGTCGAGCTCTATCCGGATGCCTTCGCATCGGGTGGCGATCCGCTTCCCGAGACCCCGGCCTTCAGCCACCTGTTCGCCGGACTGGTCCAGTTGGCCGACTGGCTCGGATCGGATACCGCCTTCTTTCCACTGTCCAATGGTGAAGGGGACCGCGCCCGTGAGGTTTCTGCCTTCGCCGATCAAGCCATCGACGCACTGGGCTTGGATGCGGCACCTTGGCAATCCCGACTCGCGATCGAACCGCCCGGATTCGAATCGGTTTTCGATGGGCATCCGCCCTATCCGATCCAGGCGGCCATGGCGGATCCTGCGCTCGGCCCACTGCTGGTCCTGGAGTCGGAAACCGGTAGCGGCAAGACCGAGGCGGCGCTGTGGCGCTTCGTCCACCTCTTCCAGCGCGGCGAGGTCGACAGTCTCTATTTCGCCTTGCCGACCAGAGTCTCGGCGAGCCAGGTGTATGAGCGCGTTCTGAAGGCCGTCAATCGTCTGTGGCCGAACGAGCCTCCTGTTGCGGTGCGCGCCTTGCCGGGCTACGCGAGCGCGGACGGCCAAGAACCGAAGGCATTGCCCGATTTTCAGGTGCTATGGCTCGACGACCCGAGCGACGCGGAGGCGCATCGCCGCTGGGCCGCAGAGTCGCCCAAGCGTTTCTTGGCTGCACCGATCGCCGTCGGGACCATCGATCAGGCCCTTCTGGGTGCTCTCCAGGTCCGTCACGCCCATCTGCGCCATGCGCTGCTGGCCCGCAGCCTGCTGGTGGTCGACGAGGTCCACGCCTCCGATCCCTACATGACCCTGCTGCTGGAACGCCTGCTCCAGGCGCATCTCGCGTGCGGCGGCCATGCCTTGCTGCTGTCGGCGACCTTGGGGGCCAGCGCGAGAACCCGATATCTGGCGATCGGCAGTCAGGGGCGGCCTTCGATTCCAGGCTTCGAGGTTGCCTGCAAGGCTCCCTACCCAGCACTGTCCGACCGTGGCGGTCTGTGCGCGATCGCTTCGACGACGCGTCCGAAAGCGGTTGCCTGGTCCCTCCATGACCTCATGGATGCGCCCGACGCGATCGCACTCCTGGCGATCGAGGCGGCGGCGACTGGAGCCAAGGTGCTGATCGTGAGGAACACGGTGCCCGCCGCACTGGCCGTCTTCCGCGCGCTGGAGGCACACCCCCAGGCATCGGATTGGTTGTTTGCTGTCGGCGAGACCAAGACCCTGCATCACAGCCGCTTCAGCCGGGAGGACCGGCCGTTGCTGGACGCGGCAATCCAGGCCCAACTCGGCAAGCGCCGTCCACCTGGCCCCCGTATCGTCGTCGGCACCCAGACGCTCGAACAGAGTCTGGACCTGGACGCCGACCTCCTCATCACCGATCTCTGTCCGATGGACGTGCTCCTGCAGCGTATCGGGCGATTGCATCGCCATCCGCGCCCAGACGAGGAGCGCCCTCCAGGCTATGGAACCGCCCATGCGATCGTTCTGACTCCACCGAGCCACGACCTTTCACCGATGCTCACGACCTCCCAGCATGGCCTGGGGCCCTTTCATGATGGCGACGGTATCTATCCGGATCTGCGCACGGTTGAGGCTACCCGCCGCCTCATCCTTGAGCGGCCGGCGGTCGTCATCCCCGAGGACAACCGTCACTTGGTCGAGGCCGCGACCCATCCCGACCAGCTCCTCGAGATGGAATCTCTCGGCGAAGGATGGCGTCTACTGGGCAATAAGGTCGAGGGAAGGGGTGGGGCGGAACGGACCATCGCCCGGCTCCATGGTCTGGAGATCGACAAGCCCTTCGACCAACAGCAGGGTTTCCCAACCGATCTCGACATCGCCACCCGTCTGGGGGTGCGCGATCGTCTCTTGACCTTCGATCCGGCGCCGGCCGGACCATTCGGCCAGCCGTTGAGACAGCTGCCGGTTCGCCATTTCCTCGTCAAGGGCATCGATGCCGATTCAACGCCGTCCAAGGTCGAACGCCGAGATGAAGCGGTCCATTTCAATCTGGGACATGTCCAGTTCCGTTACGGCCGTCTGGGTTTGGAGAAGCTCGACGGCTGATCCGACAAGGGAGTTCGTGATGACGCTGCGCTATTCACTGCTCGAAGAAACATTGATCGGAGCCCGCTTGGCCGACGGCACAAGAATTCGGCTCACCTTGCCTGATCTTTTCGTCCTCTTGGCCGAGGACCGTATTCGCGACTTTCCGGCCTTGCGGCCGCATCAGCGTCACCCCTGGCATGCCTTTCTGGTCCAACTCGCGGCGATGGCCCTGCATGAGGCTGGCCAGACCGAGCCCTTGGCCGATGAGGCGGCCTGGAAGGCTGCGCTCTTGGCCCTGACGCCGGATGATCCGGATGGGGCGGCTTGGTGTCTGATCGCGCCTCCCGAGCGCCCGGCGCTGATGCAAGCGCCTGTCCCCGAGAAGACCTTGACGGCGTGGAAGAACCGACTCCTCGCCCCGGATGAGTTGGACATGCTGGTCACATCGAAGAACCACGACCTCAAGGCAGCTCGCATGCGGCATTGTGAGCCCGAGGATTGGCTGTTTGCCTTGATCAGCCTGCAAACCCAGGAAGGATTTCTTGGTGCCGGAAACTACGGAATCTCGAGGATGAACGGTGGATTTGCGAGTCGCCCTGCGTTGGGCGTGGTTCCCTTGGGCGGCTGGGGTCGACGCTGGGCACGGGATGTCCGTCGTCTGCTCGATTGTCGCGCCGAAATCGTGCAAGACATGGAGCTCTGCGAGCAAGGCGGGATTGGCCTGGTTTGGTTGCGGCCCTGGAATGGAACCGACAGCCTTGCCTTTGCCGCACTCGATCCTTTCTACATCGAGATCTGCCGCCGAATTCGTCTCCTGGAATCTACCGATGGAGTGTCGGCACTGGCAACCGGCAGCAAGGCGCCGCGTATCGACGCCAAGAGCCGCAATGGCGTCACGGGCGACCCCTGGATGCCTGTCGAGATGGCGGCGGGCAAGGCGCTCACCATCACCGGTAAAGGGTTCGATTACAAACTCTCATCCGAGCTGCTGTTCGGGCAGAAATTCTTATCGCCGATCGCGCAGGCATTGATCGAGGAGGATGGTCAGCAGGGAATCCTCATCTTGGCGCGCGGGGTCACCCGTGGACAGGGAAAGACCGAGGGCTACCACGAACGGGGAATACCCATCTCGCCGAAGGTTCGCGGTTTTATGATCCAGAAGAAGACCGATGGGCTCGCCAAGATTGCCGAGGAGCGGGTATCCGATATCGGCAAGATGCGTGGCCTGTTGTGGACGGCCTTGGCAACCCTCTTCGAGAACGGTGCGCCGAAAGATACATTCGGTGACAGCGCCAAGGACAAGGCCAATCTATTCTCCAAGCCGTTTGAGCAGTACGAAGACGCGCGTTTCTTCGGCGGTCCGCTCGGACTGAACGAGGAAATCGAATCGGAGCAGCCGGGGAACATGCGCTTGCGCTGGTATCTGGACATGGCCGAGCGTGCCCAGTCGATTCTCACCGATGCCTTCGACTCGGGACCGCGCAGCGGCGAGCAACGCTATCGCGCCCGCGCCGCCGCCATGAGCCGCCTGCATGGCGGATTGCGCAGCGACAAGACCCTGCCGACCCTGGCCCATTACTACAAGACGCAAAAGGACTCCAAGGAGACGCCCTATGTCCAGCTCTGACACTGAGCGCCAAGCGCCAAGCAGCGCGGAACGCGAAGGCTCGCCGATCGCCAAGCTGGCCCAACTCATGGGCCAGGCGGCTCGCTTCGATGGCGACCTTCATGGTCTGGGTAAGGGCGAGAAAGCGGCCTTGGCCCGCTTGGATCCCGATGGCGATATCCGCCCGCATCAGGTCGCGGCCCTGGCACGGGCGCTCATCCATGCCGGCCTCGATCCCGAGGACTGGCACCCTGAAACCTGGCGCCGGTGGGCATTGATCGCCCATGGCATGGCGCTGGCGGGTCATGCCAGCGGTGCGTTCGGGAATCAGCTCTGCGAAGCCGGGGTATCGGAGTCGCGGGTGACCAAGCTCCTGACCTCGCGTGGGGATGCCTTTCGCCAACTCCTGCCACGCCTGCTGCGTCTGCTCGCATCCAAGGAGGTCGCTCCGAACTGGCACGAGCTGGGTTGGTTGATCTTGTCCGAAGGTCGAGAGGAGGAGCGGGCCGAGGCCATCCGAATGCAAATCGCTGGACGCTATTTCTCCGCCGTCGCCCGGTCCAACAAACAAGCCGCTTGAATGCATCACAAGGAACCGTAACGCCATGACGACTCAACCCCGTTTCATCCAGATCCACAGCCTGCACACCTATCCCGCCGCGCTGATCAATCGTGACGACGCCGGACTCGCCAAGCGACTGCCGTTGGGGAACGCCATGCGGACGCGGATCTCGTCGCAATGCCTGAAGCGTCACTGGCGCATCGCGGACGACCGGTTTGCCTTGTCCGAGCTGGCGGTTCCAATGGCGATCCGCTCGCGCGGAACGCTGGAGCTGATCCGCAAGCGGATCATCGAGGGCGGGGTTTCCGAGGCCCTGGCTCAAGCGGCGGTGGAGGCCTTGCGCAATGGCGGCTTGGTCGACAAGGCGGGCAAGGAAATGAAGGGTGAGGAGGCGCTGAACACCGGGCAGGCCGTGTTGATGGGGAAGGCCGAGATCGACTATCTGGTGCGGCGCTGCATCGAGTCGGTCGAGGCGGGCACCGACGACAAGACAGTTCGCGCCAATGTGACCAAGATGCTCAAGGATGAGAAGAAGAACATCGCGGCACTCAAGCATGGCTCCGGCCTGGAGTCTGCCTTGTTCGGCCGAATGGTCACCTCCGACGTCCTCGCCAGCCGGGATGCGGCGGTCTACGTGGCCCATGCGTTCAGCGTGCATGAAGCTCAGGTCGAGAACGACTATTTCACGGTGGTCGACGACCTGAACGTCGAAAGCGGCGAGCTCGGCTCGGCGGGCATCTTCGATACCGAGCTGGCCTCTGGGCTCTATTACGGCTACGTCGTGGTCGATGTCCGTCAACTGGTCGAGAACCTGGAGGGCATCCCGGCCAAGGACTGCTTCGCCGATACGACTCCACCGGAGAAACGCGAGTTGGCCGGCAAGGTCGTCGAGCACCTCTTGCACCTGATCGCGACCGTCAGCCCGGGTGCCAAGCGTGGATCGACCGCGCCCTTCGACTGGGCGAAGCTCATGCTGGTCGAGATGGGCGACTGGCAGCCACGCAGCCTGGCGGGTGCCTTCCATGACGCCCTGCCGTTGTCGGCGAGGGACGACAGACCCATACGTGAGC
Source organism: Imhoffiella purpurea (assembly GCF_000585215.1). GTDB lineage: Bacteria > Pseudomonadota > Gammaproteobacteria > Chromatiales > Chromatiaceae > Imhoffiella > Imhoffiella purpurea. The sequence continues at coordinate 142,252 of NZ_AONC01000040.1, forward strand.
GGGCCGTCGCACGTCTCGGTAGCGAGATCACCAAGATGGACGCGGCTTACGGCGCCTCGCTGGTTCGTCGTGTCATGGCCCTGGATCCGGTCGAGATTCCCGATGCCGAAGGCTGCAACCTGAACGATCTCGCCACCCGAACAGCCGCGGCCATCGTGCAAGGGGCGTGCTGACATGAGTCGCCATCTGCTTCTGCGGTTGGAAGCGCCGCTGATGGCGTTCGGCGGGGAGACCATCGACAACTTCGGCATCATCCGCGACTTCCCGGCGCTGTCGATGGTGACTGGCTTGCTGGCCAACGCTTTGGGCTGGCGGCGCGAGGAAACAGGCAACCATGGTCGATTGCAGGAACGGCTCGTTTTGGGGGCACGCATGGAGCAGTCTGGAACCCGTCTGCAAGACAACCAGAATGCGCGATTGTCGAAAGACGACAAAGGCTGGACCACATGGGGCACACCCGAAGAGCGGGCCGGTGGGGCTGGTACCTACCAGAGTCCTCATCGCCGCTTTCGCGACTACCACGCCGATCTCTCGATGCTTGTCGTCCTGCGTCTCGAACCGTCCGACGAGCCGCCGACACTCGATGACCTTGCGGCGGCCCTCGATCATCCGGCTCGCCCACTCTTCATCGGGCGTAAGCCGTGTCTCCCGAGCCGCCGGCTATTCGCCGGTTGGCACGAGGGCGAAACCGTCCTGGACGTGCTGCGCTCCGTGCCCTTGCCGACTCATCTGCCAGAAGGAGCGCGGCTGCAATGGCCGGACGGCGAGGGGACATTGCCGGGCGACCGCCTGGTCGAGCTGTGTGACGAGCGCAACTGGACCAGTGGCGTGCACGGCGGCTGGCGGCCGATTCGGGAAGGTCGGATCAAGGACCAGGAGAGTCCGGCATGAGCCTCTATTTGCTGCACTGCGCGCCGGATCCCCAAGCCCTGGCGATCTGGGCTACCCGCCATCGTCTGCTGTCGCCCGACGGTGATGATGGATATGCCTTGCATGCACTGCTGACGGCGGCCTTTGGCGAGCAAGCCCCGAAACCTTTTCGTCACCTTGGCGGGCGGCAAGGACTCTTGGCCTACTCGGGCCAATCCCCGGAAGCACTCCGCGACGATGCCGCACTGGCGACTCCCGACGTGGCGCAGGCGCTGGGCTTGGACGGCCTCGCCGTGCGAGCCTTTCCAACCTCCTGGACCAGGGGGCAGCCCCTGGGGTTCGAGGTTCGGGTACGTCCCGTGCTTCGGTCGAAAGAGGGGCGCGAGCGAGATGTCTTCCTGCATGCCGTCGAAGCAGAACCCTCGGCTGAACAGCCGATCGGCCGCGAAACGATCTACGCGGAGTGGCTGCGCAAGCAGTTTGCCGAACAGGATGCGGCACAGTTGCTAACAGTCGGCATGGATGCCTTTCGGCTGAGTCGTGTGATCCGGCGTGGCCGAGTCGATGAGGCGGGGCAGCGCAAAGCGCGGCCACTTGCTGGCCCGGATGCGGTGTTCAAAGGCCTATTGCGCGTTGGCGACAGCGATGCCTTTACCCGGCTGTTACGGCGCGGGATTGGCCGCCACCGCGCCTTCGGCTTTGGGATGCTGTTGCTGAAGCCGGCCCGCTCATGCTGAAGGGGCGATTGGGTCTCGAAACGGCGCGGATGCCGCATGCCGATCGGCATGGGCTGATCTGGTTCGAGCGTGGCGAGCTGTGCGTGATCGACGGCTGTCTGCATTTCTTCCAGGGTAAGGACTCGCTGAAGCCATACTCGGTGCAGATTCCGCATCAAACGGTCTCGATGATCCTGCTCGGACCCGGCAGCACCGTCACCCATGATGCACTGCGTCTGTTGGCTCGACATGGCACCCTGATGGCTGCGGTCGGCGAGGATGGCGTGCGCTGCTACACCGCGCCGCCCTTGATGCCGGACCGTTCGGACATCGCACGCCGCCAAGCCGAGCTGTGGGGAAATCCGCGTCGCCGGATCAGCGTCGCCCGACATATGTACGCCCTACGTCTCGGCGAGGTGCTGCCCCATCGAGATCTGGACACCTTGAGAGGTATCGAGGGTTCCCGCGTCAAGGCTACCTATCAGCTGATGGCGCAGCGTTACGGTATCGAGTGGAAAGGTCGTCATTACGACCGTGCCAACCCGAATGCGGCAGACATTCCGAATCAGGCGATCAATCATGCCGCGACCGCGGTTCAAGCTGCGGCGGCCATCGCGGTTCAGGCCGTCGCGGCCATTCCGCAGCTCGGATTCATCCATGAGGACTCGGGACAGTCGTTCGTCCTCGACATCGCCGACTTGTTCCGCGACACCATCACCCTCCAGATTGCCTTCACGGTTGCCAAGAAGGCGGAGACCGATTCCCAAACCGTGGATCGGCTCGTCAGGCGGGAAGCGGCTAACGTGTTCCGCAAGCAGGACGTGATTCCTACGATGATCGACCGGATCAAGCAAGTCATCCGCATGGAGGAAACCGGTGCCACTGGTCATGATCGTGACGCGTGACGTTACCGATCGATATCGGGGATTTCTTGGGTCGCTGATGCTCGAAGTCGCTCCGACGGTCTACATCTCGCCACGGATGAATCCAGGTGTCCGCTCCCGAACCTGGAAGGTACTCTCCGATTGGCACAAAGCTGAACCGCAAGGAAGCATCGTGATGGTTTGGCGCGATGTGAAGGCGACCGGAGGTATCGGGATAGCCACGCTCGGAACGCCACCGAAGGAGTTGGTTGATGTAGATGGGCTGTGGTTGGTGCGAAAGTCGTTGTGAATTCGTTCTTTGGCAATTTAGTCTATTTGTCTGTTTTCTCTTGCAGTGCATGGGTTTAACTGTAAGAGGTTCCCCCGCGCTCGCGGGGATAGGCCCTCCATCTAGGCTGGTCGTGCCAGGAAGCTGAAGGTTCCCCCGCGCTCGCGGGGATAGGCCCTGAAATATTTGACGCTGGTATCAGGTACGTTCGGTTCCCCCGCGCTCGCGGGGATAGGCCCGCCCTGGGGTCCGGCTGGCGAATGGCATGACGGGTTCCCCCGCGCTCGCGGGGATAGGCCCGCGGCCATTGCCGATTCTCTCCCTCTGGAGCCGGTTCCCCCGCGCTCGCGGGGATAGGCCCTGGTTAGTGGATGGATTAGTGTCGCCGCGCAAGGTTCCCCCGCGCTCGCGGGGATAGGCCCGCCGTTCCGAGTTCGACGGCATGGAGCATGAGGGTTCCCCCGCGCTCGCGGGGATAGGCCCAGAAAACGATCGCGCCGAGAAAGACATGCCAAGGTTCCCCCGCGCTCGCGGGGATAGGCCCGGCCTATGACCCGAATCTGCTCAGCGGCACGAGGTTCCCCCGCGCTCGCGGGGATAGGCCGCGCGGACGACCGCCGCGCTCTGGTAAACGGGGGGTTCCCCCGCGCTCGCGGGGATAGGCCCATTCCGGCGTCCGATCTCGTGGAGGCGCTCCAGGTTCCCCCGCGCTCGCGGGGATAGGCCCCCCTTCATCGACCGCTTCACCTCGGGCGTCGGGGTTCCCCCGCGCTCGCGGGGATAGGCCCGCACTGACCGGGCTGCCCTATTTCCGCATCGAGGTTCCCCCGCGCTCGCGGGGATAGGCCCTGATGAAGCTGGCGGTTTCGCTGGCCCAAGAAGGTTCCCCCGCGCTCGCGGGGATAGGCCCCAGCAATGGACCAGATCCACCCAGGATGTCGGGGTTCCCCCGCGCTCGCGGGGATAGGCCCCCGCTCTTCAGATCGCGAGGAGTTCAACGAGGGGTTCCCCCGCGCTCGCGGGGATAGGCCCTGCTCGCCGAGGCGGATACCGAATCGGAGGATGGTTCCCCCGCGCTCGCGGGGATAGGCCCGGGGCATGGATCGGCGGGACCGTCGCCGGAGTGGTTCCCCCGCGCTCGCGGGGATAGGCCCAGCCGCCGCGGCGCCCTCGGCCTTGGGCGCCGGGTTCCCCCGCGCTCGCGGGGATAGGCCCGACGGGAACCGCCGGGGATCTGCAGGCCGACAGGTTCCCCCGCGCTCGCGGGGATAGGCCCTAAGAAGAGAAAGAGTCATGAGCAACGTCACTGGTTCCCCCGCGCTCGCGGGGATAGGCCCTGCCCACCGCGTCCGGCGGAACCGCGTCCGTGGGTTCCCCCGCGCTCGCGGGGATAGGCCGGTCACGCCAAGCGCGCGAAAAGCCGATTGAACGGTTCCCCCGCGCTCGCGGGGATAGGCCCCGACGATCGCTGACCTCGGCATGATCCGCGACGGTTCCCCCGCGCTCGCGGGGATAGGCCCATCGAGGCGGACAGCAGGATGCCGCTGTCCTCGGTTCCCCCGCGCTCGCGGGGATAGGCCCGCGGACGCCCGTATGGTGTGGCTGTTGCAGCGGGTTCCCCCGCGCTCGCGGGGATAGGCCCTGGTGGTCAAGGACGAGGCGGCCGCCGTGCTCGGTTCCCCCGCGCTCGCGGGGATAGGCCCTGGCGTAGTCAGCACGGGTCACGGGTTCTCGAGGTTCCCCCGCGCTCGCGGGGATAGGCCCGTGGTCAATCTGGCGGGGCTGCTGGTCCTGTGGGTTCCCCCGCGCTCGCGGGGATAGGCCCGCATTCGAACTGACAGCGCAGACGATCCTGATGGTTCCCCCGCGCTCGCGGGGATAGGCCCCGCGACATCCGTCCCGTCGACGACGATCTCGGGGTTCCCCCGCGCTCGCGGGGATAGGCCCCGGCTGAGTAAGGAGCCGATATGAGGAATTCTGGTTCCCCCGCGCTCGCGGGGATAGGCCCCGAGGGTGCCGGGGGCGACCCAGGCCGCCCATGGTTCCCCCGCGCTCGCGGGGATAGGCCCCCGTCGCCGCCCCGGTCCCGACCCAGCCGGCCGGTTCCCCCGCGCTCGCGGGGATAGGCCCAAGGTCGTGATTCAGGGTCGCATCCTCAAGGTGGTTCCCCCGCGCTCGCGGGGATAGGCCGTAGTCCCAGAGGATGTGGTAGTGCGGGGCCTGGGTTCCCCCGCGCTCGCGGGGATAGGCCCCCGTTCGCGCGCGGCCAGATGCCGGACCACCTGGTTCCCCCGCGCTCGCGGGGATAGGCCCTCGCGCAGAACGGCGGTCACGCTGGCCCATTCGGTTCCCCCGCGCTCGCGGGGATAGGCCCCCCGTCATGGCTGACGGCTACGCACTGTTCAGGGTTCCCCCGCGCTCGCGGGGATAGGCCCGAAGCGGATACCAAGGCCCTCGACGCCTTTACGGTTCCCCCGCGCTCGCGGGGATAGGCCCACGAATACGGATTAATCGCGGGAGTTGAATCTGGTTCCCCCGCGCTCGCGGGGATAGGCCCCTGTAGCCGAAGTCAGTGCCGGATCTACTGGTGGTTCCCCCGCGCTCGCGGGGATAGGCCGTTCTGGCTGATCGACAACGAGAAGTTCGGCAGGGTTCCCCCGCGCTCGCGGGGATAGGCCCGAATGGCTCTTCGATCTCATCACCCTGCCGCGGGTTCCCCCGCGCTCGCGGGGATAGGCCCGCACCTCAATGAGACTCGAAAGCCTTCAGCGCGGTTCCCCCGCGCTCGCGGGGATAGGCCCCGATTCGGCTGCGGATCGACTCGATTCAGAGAGGTTCCCCCGCGCTCGCGGGGATAGGCCCCGTTCGCCCCGTCGAATACCCGTGCCCAGGTCGGTTCCCCCGCGCTCGCGGGGATAGGCCCATCGAATGCGATATTCTCGCCGCTCAATTGAAGGTTCCCCCGCGCTCGCGGGGATAGGCCCCCGTTGATCAGGCAGGCATCCAGCACCCCGACGGTTCCCCCGCGCTCGCGGGGATAGGCCCCAGCGAGATTCCGCTGGCCTTCTTCTCGATCAGGTTCCCCCGCGCTCGCGGGGATAGGCCCTCTCGCTGCTCAAGCCGGAAGCGCTGTCGATCGGTTCCCCTGCGTTCGCGGGCGATAACTGAGCCCAGTTTCGGTCGTCTCGGTATATAACTCCCGCTGGGATGGCGACCGGTTCAGACCAGACTGTCGACGACGCCTCCATCCACGCGCAATGCCGCGCCCGAGGTCGCCGAGGAGAGCGTCGAACAGACGTAGACGACCATATTGGCCACCTCTGTGACACTCGCCGCCCGCTGGATGATCGACGAGGGCCGGTTGGCCATGACGAACTCGGCCGCCGCCTCCTCGATCGACTGACTAGGTTTGGTCGCGTCCTTCAGCATCTCGACAAGCCCGTCCGAGAGCGTGGGGCCGGGCAGCACCGAGTTGACCGTGACCCCGGTTCCGGCGACCCGCTTGGAGAGCCCCCGGGCGATCGACAGCTGAGCGGTTTTGCTGAATCCGTAATGGATCATGTCCGAGGGGATGTTGAGCGCCGACTCCGAGGCGATGAAGACGACCCGACCCCAGCCCTTCTCGATCATCCCCGGCAGATAGGCGCGCGAGAGCCGCACGCCGGACATGACGTTCGTCTCGAAGAAACGGTTCCAGTCGCTGTCGGGCGTCTCGAAGAAGTCCTGCGGACCGTAGATGCCCAGATTGTTGACCAGGATGTCGACGCTCGGATGCGCCGCGACCAGCGCCTCGCAGCCTTCCGCATTCCCGAGATCGCCGACGAATCCCGTGACGTTCGCGTCTGCCACCGAGTCTCTCACCTCCGTCAGTGCCCTTGCCACGGTCGCCTCCTTGCGGCCGTTGAGGATCACCTCGGCGCCCGTCGCCGCCAGCCCCTTCACGATCGCCAGTCCGATGCCGGCCGTCGATCCCGTGACCAGTGCCGTCTTGCCGTTCAAGTCGATCTTCACGAGTACCCCTTCGATGGTTTCGTATCACGAATACCGGAGTAGGTATCGATCCGATTCGAAAAAGGAAGGGGCGGGCGGGAAAGAGGCCGTTCGATCGGGTCGGGCGAAGGGGGCAGCTTGTTCGTTATCGCGAATGCTGGTTGACCTGCATCCTTCTGAAATCCAAGCTGATGTCCACGACAGCTGCTCAGGGCGAATAGCATGGCCAACAATCAGTCGAATGCATCCGATCCTGCCTCCCCAAGCTTCGTGAAGACTGACCGCAATGGCGGCGGCAATCAGGTCGAACACGTGCCTGTCGACCTCGAGATCGAAGCCGGTGAAGTGCAGATTCGACGCGAGGGGGACAGCATCCTTCATAAGCCCAGGCCGCGTGTCTGGGATGACTATTTCGCCAAAGGGCGTCGGCTGGCGGAGGATATTCCCGCATCGATAGAGGATTGTCCGCCCCAGAAGAGAGACGACTTCGGATAGCGAAACACTCAGAGGGGTTCTTGCGGGTGAGGGGGCTCGAGATCGGCAACTGGGTCTGACTTCATGCGCGTCCGTTCGAGCGGAGGCGGATCCACCTGACTCAGGGCTTCTGGCCGATCCGGGCACGCGAACATCGCTCAACCCGCTTATTCAGCGGGTTTTTTCGGTTGAAACCCTCTGCTCTGGAGTCAACATCGTTAACGGCCATGTACACATAAAAAGAGGCATCTATGCATCACGTACAGCAGGCCGCAAGTCGATTGACCTTCTTTCTCCTCCTGGCGTTACTCGCTGTCGGTTCCTCGCATGTCATCGCGGACTCGAACTCGCTCACGGGCCGCAACGTCGCCTTCGTCCAGTTCCAGAACGGGAGTATCGCCCAGACAGGCGGAAGCACCTGGACCGAATACGACAATAGCGGCAACGCCAGATTCAGCTTTCAGGAGACGCAACGGGACGACTGGTCCGTCTATCTGAACGATGCCTCTCGCAATGTGCAGATGCAGCTGGACTTGCATCGCAAATGGATCAGCTACGGCGAGGACGGTGGTCCCAAGCGCGATCTATATAAGATCACGGACGCCAAGGCCGTCACGGGTCGGAACGTGTCCCAGGTGCAGGTGCCGAACGGAAAGTACGTCAAGACCGGCGCCAATGTCTGGTCCGAGTATGACGCGAGTGGGAAGCCTACCTACAAATTCCGTGAAACGAACCGGGATGCCTGGTCCGTCTATCTGAACGATCCCTCCCGTAATGTCCAGCTGCAGCTGGATCTGCATCGCAAGTGGGTCAGCTATGGCGAGGATGGTGGTCCCAAGAGAGATCTTTACAGGATCACGTCGGCGAAGGGATAGCCTCGGGCTGCCGAGCGGGGCGGGCACTCGAACAGAGCCCGCCCATGATTGGATACCTACAAGATGCCTTTGCTTTTCGTCCTCACCCTGCCGTAGAACTCCTCCATCACCTCCACGAACGAATTTTCCCGGTCCCAGAATCCCGGAAAATCTCCGGCCTTCCGCACCAGGATTCCCGGTACGACCGGCGGTGTCGCCGGCTCGATCTCGGTGGGCAGGCGTTTTCGGCCGTTCCAGAAGTCCCGGTAGTCCGGCGCCGACTCGGCGGGCTGCGGCCGGGTGAAGAATGACTCGGCGGGTTCGATCGTCTCCTCGCGTTCGTCCATGACCGAGACCAGCGCCCGGCCCAGTGGGGTGTCGCTCAGGGACTGGTGCAGCCGCTCGCGCGACAGGCCCCTCAGTTCGAAGAGCAGGAATGGATCGCCGTCCAGCATTCCGGCCAGACGGTAGTAGACCCCGGCGATGTGTTTGCAGGGGTTGGCATAGTCGGGGCAGGAGCATTGGGTCAGGGCGAAGTCGTCGCGGCTGCGGGGCAGCAGGTGCAGGCGCATGCCGGCGAACACCTGGTCGATGCGGTCCGGCATCTGGCCCATGAGCAGCTGCGAGACCAGGGCGGCATTGGCACCGATCTTGGCGATGGCCTTGTCCCAGTCCTGGTCCGGGATGGGTGTCAGGCGGATCTGGGTCTTGTAGTGGGGCTCCTTGTAGACGCCGAAATAGGGATTGACGTTGCCCCGCACCGTCGCGCTCACCAATGCCTTGTCGATGCCGAAGTCGAGGATGCGGCTGTCGCCGCTGTAGCTGCGTCCGCGCTGCAGACGCCCGGGGTCCATGCAGCCCTCCAGGGCCGAGATGAACCGCTGTCCCCACCAGGTCTTGCCGTGTGTCGCCATTGGTCAGTCCACCACCGCGTCGCGATTGAGCTGGATGAGCGCCTTGAAGCGCTCGTTGTCGAGCTGGGCGAGCCAGGACTCGTCGTTGCCGACGATGGCGCCGGCGAGCGCCTGCTTGGCGCGGATCATCTCGTCGATCCGTTCCTCCAGGGTGCCGAGGGTGACCATCTTGTGCACGAAGACGCGCTTCTCCTGGCCGATACGGTAGGCGCGGTCGCTCGCCTGGTCCTCCACCGCCGGGTTCCACCAGCGGTCGAAATGGAAGACGTGGTTGGCCTTGGTCAGGGTGATGCCGACGCCGCCGGCCTTGAGCGAGAGCACGAATATGGAGGGCTCGGTCGCCGGATCCTGGAAGGCGGCGATCATCTCCTCGCGGCGCTTGCGCGAGGTGCCGCCGTGCAGATAGAAGCCGTTGTGGCGCCATTCCTGGCGCACCAGACGCTCGAGCGCGGCGCCGACCTCGGTGAACTGGGTGAAGATGAGCACGCTGTCGCCCTCGGCCATGACTTCCTCGAGCATCTCCTGGAGCCGCTGCAGCTTGTGCGAGCGCTCGGGGCTGAATGGGCTGCCGTCCTGGAGGAACTGGGCCGGGTGGTTGCAGATCTGCTTGAGCCGCATGAGGGTGGAGAGCATGAGTCCCTGGCGTTCGATGCCCTCCTTCTCCTCCAGGTCGCGCTCGACCTCGCGCACCACGCCCTCGTAGAGCGCGGCCTGCTCGCGTCCCAGATTGCAGTACTGGATCGCCTCGACCTTGTCCGGCAGGTCGCGGATGATGGATTTGTCGGTCTTGAGCCGGCGCAGGATGAAGGGCTCGACCAGACGCTTGAGCGTCGCGGTCTGGACCGGATCCTGGTCGCGCTGCACCGGCAGCTCGAAGCGCTTGCGGAAGCGCGCCTGGGTGTCGAGATACCCAGGATTGAGGAAGTTGAAGATGGACCAGAGATCCATCAGCCGGTTCTCGACCGGGGTGCCGGTGAGCGCCAGCCGGTGGGTGGCGTTGAGCTTGCCGATGGCCTTGGTCTGGGCCGCCTTGGGGTTCTTGATGTTCTGGGCCTCGTCGAGCGCCACCCGGTGCCAGTCGACCGCGGCGAGGATGGGCTGATCGCGGCGCGCCAGGGCGTAGGAGGTGACGACCAGCGCCTTGTCCGCCGCCGCCTGTTCGAAGGTCTTGGCGTCGCTGGCCCGGCCGGGGCCGTGGTGGATCAGCACCGGCAGCTGGGGCGCGAAGCGTTCCACCTCCTTGCGCCAGTTGCCGATGACCGAGGTCGGGGCGATCAGCAGGGTCGGGGAGGGCGGCTCGCCCGCTTCGCGCTCCTGCACCAGCCGGGCGATGACCTGGATCGTCTTGCCGAGACCCATGTCGTCGGCCAGACAGCCGTTGAGGCCGAGGCGCTCCAGGAAGGCGAGCCAGGCGACGCCGCGCCGCTGATAATCGCGCAGCTCGGCGTTCAGGCCGGGGAGGTCGGGGATCGGTTCCAGCCGGCCGCGGTCGCGCAGACCCTCGAGCATCTCGGCCAGGGCGTCGTCACGGTCGACCTCGAAGAGATCGTCCCCGGCGGTGCGCTGGAGCAGCGACTGGAGATCCATCTCGGCCTGTTCCTGGCCGTGCTCGCGCCAGAAGGCGAGCATCTCCTGCATCTGGTTGCGATCGAGTTCGACCCACTGGCCGCGGAAGCGGACCAATGGGGTCTTGGCGGCGACCAGCTGCTCCCATTCGGCCTCGCTCACCGTCTCGTCGCCGATGGCGAGCTGATAGCGATACTGGATGAGGTTGTCGAGATTGAGGATGCCGGTCCCGGCCGCGTTGCCCGAGGCCTTCTCGCGCGGCGCGCCGGTGCGTAGCCGGATGCGCATCCGGCGTCGTCCCTTGGGCGTCCACCAGGCGGGGACGACGACCTTGAAGCCGGCGTCCTCCAGGATCCAGGCATCCTCCTTGAGGAAGCGGAAGGCGGCATCCAGGTCGAGCGTCACGGACTGGGGCGTCGCGGTGTCCAATCCCTCCCAGAGGTTGGGCAGCATGCGCGCGGCGAGCCCCAGATCGAGCAGTGCCTGGGTCTCGAAATCGGCGCCGAGCTGGCGGCGGGCCTGCTCGCGCTCCTTAGCCGGAAGCGACCAATAGTCCGCGAGCGGAAGGCGCTGTGAGGGATCCTCCCCGGGGATGGCCACGAACTCCAGCGACCAGTCGTCCTCCGATGCGTCCGGCGGCTCGATCAGCCGGAAGCCGAGCGTGAAGGAGGCGTCGCGGCCGCTGCCCCGAATGCGTTGGCGCCACCGGTGCCAGTGACGGTAGTGGTCCAGTCCGGTGCCCGGTGCCGGCCAGGGAGCCGGTTTCGCGGAGGGCGTGAGACAGGCGTCGAGCAGGGTGCGCTCGATCCTCTTGCGGAAGGTGGCTGGCAAGGTCAGCCGACGCAGCAGGCGGTCGAGCAGCACCTCGCTGACATGGCGCAGCAATGACTCCGGGTCGGCCAGTCCCTCCATGCCCGCCGCGCAGGCGGCCGGCATGCGCTCGGCGGCGTCGGCGATGAGCCGGTCGTACTCGTCCGAACTCCATTCCCAGGCGCTGTGGATCTCGAAGGGGGGCGCCTTGCGTTTGCCCTTGGGCGTCGGCGGCTGGTGGTAGACGAGTGCCGGCAGATACTGGTCGCGGATCAGCAGGCGCTTGAGGTTCTGGGTCAGCCAGTACCAGAAGAGGAAGTCGCTGCCCGGCTCCAGCCCCTCCGCCTTGTAGAAGGCGAGGAAATGGATGTCCGCCAGCTGTTTGATGGGGGTGTCGAGCCGGAAGCAGTCCACATCCCAGGGTTTGATGGCGGAGGGTTCGGTCTCGATCGATTCGGGCCAGGATTTGGCCAGCTGGTGCGATGGCAGCGGTGCCTTCTCCGTGCTCGGCAGCCAGAGCGGGCGCGATTCCAGGAGCGGCATGATGCGTCCGGATGGAGGCATCATGCCCAGGGTGTCCAGGAGCTCGGCCCAGCCGTTGGAGTCCAGCTGGAAGGGGTGCCAGGTTCCGGCCTGGGTGCGTCCGGAGCGGCGGCCTGGCAGAGTCTCCGTCCACAGCCAGAGATTGCCTCTTTGAACGAAGGTCGCGTCCTGATCGGGTTGCCAGAAGGCGTGTAGGATCTTCATAAGGGACTGTCTATCATGGAATCCATCGATCGGAAAAGCACTCGGATGGGTGAGGTTGGAATCCCTACCGCATGAACCCCGAGAATCGCCGGCGCCATGCCTCGTCGATGCGGATGGGCCGCATGTCGTCCACCGATACCATGACGCCCTTGAGCCGGATCCGGATCCGTTCTTCCGTGCCGTTCCAGGCACTGATCGCGAGCTGAAGCGAGCTGTTTCCGATCTCCTCGACGCTCAGGGTGAACTCCAATCTATCCCCATAGACGCTCGGGACCAGGAAGTCGACCTCGAGCCTCACCGTGGGGATGGCGAGCCGATGCTCTTCGAGAAGGTCGCGAAAGCCGATGCCGATCCCATCGCGGAACCAGTCCTCGACGACCTCGTTGCAGAGCTCGACATAACGCGGATAGAAGCCGATCCCGGCCGGATCGCAATGCGAGAAACGGATGTTCTTGGTGACGCTGAAGACCATGATATTTATCTGGGTATTGGCGGTGAGTATGCGGGGGCACGGCCCTGTGGATTCGATCACATCGCCGGGGGCGGAGATCGGGTACAAGACGTGGATCGCGCGGGAGGTGTCCGTGGATGAGCTGCGGAAAGATGGGAGGATCCCGTCTCCGGCTTGAGAAGCGTAAAGATAGTATCCACTTGAGGAGGCTGGAGTCGATTCTCCCCTCGCGGCGAAGCGATTCGGCAGGTGCGCGCGATCCAGGCGCTTTCGATCGATCCCCCAACCGGGGATCCGTCGCAAGGGCGAGCTGGAAAAGATCTATTATGAGTTGGCGCATTCGTGCGGCATCCGAACGGGATGCCCGGACGAATGCCCCAGGTATCCGCCAGCCTCGTGCGCGAGCCGATGCTTCTGGCGGCAATCAAGATTCGATTCTGCAGAGAAGGATACAGGTGGCAAAATCCAACACGCTCTCGACGGACGACATCCTGGTGATGTTGTGCGACTCCGTCAAAAAGGTTCTGACCACTGCCACGGGGACTCAGATCAGTTATTCGCCGATGGTGCAGAAGATCACCCGCACCTGTCTGCGGCCCGATATCGGGTGCTTCGTGCTCTTCGACGGTGGTTTCTCCGGCCTGGTCATCATGAACTTCTCCTCGCTGTCGGCGATGGAGATCTATCGGGCCTACATGATGAACATGGGCATGCCGGAGTCGGAGCTGGCGACCAAGCATACCTCGGACGAGGTCGGCAACATGCTGGGCGAACTGATGAATCAGATCGTCGGCGACTTCACCGGCAACGTGGGGCACAAGCTTCTGGTCTCCATCAACCAGAACCAGCCGAAGATGCTCACCATCAACAAGGAGGTGCTGGTCAGCATCGATACCAATCTGGACCGCGCTCAGGCGCGCCGCGTGGCCTTCACCACCGAGCGCCGTAACGTCTTCTACATGGAGTTGGCGATGGACAAGACCGACTTCATCAAGCTGCACGAGTTCGAGCAGGTCGAGGTTGATCCGGATCGAATCGTGGAAGAACAGCGAGGCGGTCAGGCAGCCACGGTCGCTCCAACGACGACGTCCGCCATCGAACAGGATCTGCTGGACGAATTGGGCCTGTAACGCTTCTTCTGGCGGCTTGTCCTGCGCTGGCGCCCAAAGCCGAGACGTGCCGCTTGGATTCACCACGTCTCGGCCGGCCAGAGGTGGCTCGCCGAGCCGAGAACCTCTGCCTCTCAGGCTCTCAGGAGCCTGTCATCGCCCTGGCGCGCGCGATGAGTTCGTCGATATCGCGTTCCGCCTCGGCCCAATCCGCCGCCTCGTGTCCGGGCGCGAAATTCCGCTTCTCGGCCTTGTAGTAGGCCGCCTCCTGGATCATCGCCATGCGTTTCTGCTGGGATGCGTTGGCGAGCAGCTTCAGCGTGCCCTGACTGTCGTCCGCAACGGACATCGCCTTGGGCGCAGACGCCGCCTTGGGGGGGGCGGCAGCGGCCGTCTTCTTGGTCACGGTCTTCTTGGCTGGGGTGGCGGTGGTCTTCTTCCTGGGCTCCGCCGGCTTGGTTGCGGCAGGCTTGTTCGCTACGGCCTTCGTCTTGGTCGTCGCCGCGGCAGCACCCGATTGGCGGGCGGTCGTCTTCTTGGCTGCCGGCTTTTTCGCCGCCGTCTTCTTGGTTACGATTTTGTCGTCGGCCATGTCAATCGCTTGCCTCTTGATCTTTGGTTTTCATCCTCGGTGCCGTTCGCTCGTGCCCCTGTGATTGCAACGGCCGCGACGCACGTGTCAACAGGTCTCGTCCTGGATGGTACGGGGTATCGCAATCTTCACGCATCCTCGCGTGCCCTGCGATTATTGGTCAATGCGTCGCTCAATTCCACTGCGGCATGATAGTGCCGAATGCGCTCGGGCGCAGTGCCCTCGGTGCGATCGATCGTCCATGCCTCTTCCGAGGGAATCCGGAACCCAATCCCCGACACCATTGATCCTTGTCTGCGGTGAGGAGACCGAAAACGGACCGTCGCGTGTTCCGCCGAGTCGAGGAACGAAGTCAGGGTCATGCCGCTGTAGTGGGTCTCTCGTGCCGGCTTTGATATTCTCTTCGACAAAGGTCACCGACGGGGTTTCATCAAGATGACGGTTCATCACGCACTCGTGCTCAATCTCCATCAGCCCTCTGGCAACCTCCAGGAGCTGCTCGCGAATCAGTCCTGGGAGGCGAAGGAGATCCTGTTCGCACTGGATCGCATCCCCAGGTCGCTATGGGGTCACGAGGACCGGGCCCGGGTCCATCTGTCCCTGTCCGGCACCCTGCTCGAGACGCTTTCGGATCCGGTTTTCCAGCAGCAGGTCTACGGGATCGTCGATTGCGGCTCGCTGCTCTGGCACCTGCAGAACCAGTCGCTGTTCGAGGTGATCGGTACCGGTTACTATCACCCCGTTCTGCCCCTGATTCCCGAAGCGGATCGCAAGGAGCATCTGCGCCGCTGGCTGGGGATCGCGCATCATCTGTTGTGGCGCCCCAGGTTCCAGGGCTTCTGGCCCCCCGAGATGGGCTTCTCCATGGAGCTGATCCCCTTGCTGCGCTCCTTCGGCTTCCGCTATGTCATGGTCGACAGCGAGCATGTCGAGCCGGTGACCGAGATGAGCTGGCAGGAGCTGCGCTATCGGCCGCACATCGCCCGCTACGGGGACGACGAGATCGTCGTGGTGGTCCGCGATCGCGAGCTGTCGGACGCGCAGGAATCCGGCATGGAGCTCGACTGGTTCCTCAACGAGGTCGCCGAACGCACCAAATGGTGCGATTTCCCGCCGCTGGTCGCTACCTGCACGGACGGCGAGAACGGCGGCTGGTTCCGCAACGTGACCGAAGGGGCCAATTTCTGGAGCGTCTTCTATCTGCCGCTGCTCGAACGTTTGGCGGCGGGCGAGTCGGACGTGACGCCGACATTCATCAGCGACTATCTCGACACCCATGGCGCGCACGGCGAGGTGCGGGTGCGCACCGGTGCCTGGAACACCGGCTGGCATCATGGCCGCGACTTCACCCAGTGGACGGGCTCGGAGCCTCAGCGTCATGCGGTGGCCGATTTCGAGCGTCTCAGCCGCGCGATCCACGACGCACGCTGGTTCGCGGGCGAGCGGGGTATCCACGAAGGCCCCCATGCGGAGGCCATCGAAGAGGCCATGTTCTATCTGTTGAGGGCCGAGACCAGCTGCAACATCTACTGGGGCGAGGCATGGGTGCCGCGTGCCGAGGCCGATCTTGCGTCCAGCCGCGCGGCCATGGCCCGGATCGGGATCGAGGTTCCGGCGGACGAGGCCCCGACCGAGTCCGCCGATGCGGATACGGCCGCCGTCGAGCCTGGGGCGGCGGATGTCTCGGACTCCATCGAGATGGAGTCTTCCGAAACCGCGTCCCAAGCGCTGCGGCAGGTCCAGGCGGACGAGACGCCTTCGGACGATCGCCCGGTCTGATGCCGGGCCTGCATCCAAGATCGACCACATTCATTGAATCTACAGGAGCTGACCGTGAACCAATTGTCCGAATATGTCGGTGATGTCCCCAATGTCTCCGGTCACGAAGCCGAGGTGGCGACGGTCGTCGAGGGCGGACGCGCGCGCGCCCTCTTCGCCGAGCGCGGTGGTGTCGATTTCGGATCCATCCGCGCGGCCTGCGCGATCGCGCTGCACCAGCATCAGCCGCTGATCCCGGCTGGGGGCGAGGACCTGCGCACCGCGGCGCTGATCAGCAATCTGCAGTACATGATGCACAACCAGCACATCGGGGATAACTACAACGCCCCGGCCTTCGTCTGGTGCTACAAGCGCATGGGCGAATTCATCCCACAGCTGGTCGGGGAGGGCAAGTCGCCGCGCTGCATGCTGGAATATTCGGGTACCCTGCTCCACGGACTGCGCAAGATGGGCGAGGATCATGTCATCGACGCCCTCAAGACCATCACCTGCAATCCGGATTACAATTGGGCGGTCGAGTGGCTCGGCATGCCCTGGGGGCACGCGGTCGCGCCCTCGACGCCGGTGCAGGACTACCGGCTGCACGTGCGCGCCTTCCAGCAGCATTTCGCCGCCCTCTTCGGCTGGGAGGCGTTGGAGCGCGTCAGAGGCTTCTCGCCCTCCGAAATGGCCCTGCCCAACCATCCGGACGTGGCTTACGAATACGTCAAGACGCTGGTCGACTGCGGCTATCAATGGGTTCTGGTTCAGGAACACACGGTCCAGCAGATCGACAATGGGCGCCATCCGGAGCGTCCGCATCTTCCGCATCGTCTGGTCTGCACCAATTCGCACGGCGAGAGCGTCAGCATCATCGCCATCGTCAAGACCCAGGGCTCGGATACCAAGCTGGTCGCCCAGATGCAGCCCTGGTACGAGGCGCAGGGTCTGGAGCGGCTCGAGCTCGCCGGCAAGTCCGTGCCGCCGCTGGTGACTCAGATCGCCGACGGCGAGAACGGTGGGGTCATGATGAACGAGTTCCCGGGCAAGTTCATGGAGGTGGCCGCCGCCGCGAGTCATTCGGCCACTCCGCTGATGAACGTCAGCGAATACCTGGAACACCTGTTCGCCTTGGGGGTCGAAGTGTCGGATCTGCCCGAGGTCCAGCCGCTCTTCCAGGATCGCATCTGGTCGCGCATTCAGCCCGGCGACGGTCCGGAGAAACTGGCCCGGACGATCGAGGATCTCAAGCAGGAGGACGGTCGTTTCCACATGGATGGCGGCAGCTGGACCAGCGATCTCTCCTGGGTCGAGGGCTACGATAACGTGCTGGGGCCGATGGAAGAGGCCAGCGCGCTCTTCAGCGAAAAGGTCCTGACTCCGGGGACGGCGACCGGCGACGAGCGCTACCGCAATGCGCTCTTCCATCTGATGGCATCCCAGACCAGCTGCTATCGCTATTGGGGGCAGGGGTTGTGGACGGATTACGGTCGGGAGATCTGCCGGAGGGTGGTCGACATCATCCAGCACGATTTCGCCTGAGGATTCACGACAGGGTATGCCGATGCCGAGCGGTCAGGCGATCGCTCGGAGATTCGCCGAGGGTGGCAATTGGTGGTTTAGCCCCAACACTACCTAGTGAAGCATATGGTTATTCTGGCCGAGGCTCCGGGTCATTCGGGTTGCGGATATCCTAAGGTTTTTATATATGAGGAGTTTTCTATGAGTCCAAACCTCTCTTTGGAAAGACCGGATTTGAAGACACGGGTCAAGCGCCTCATCGCGCTCTACGATCCCCGCATCTGGAAGGAGAAGGGCATCTGGTGGACGGGGGGGCTGTTCCTCGTCACCTATTTCGTGGTGGTGATCATCCTTGGGATCATCTGGTCGCGCTCGCCGGCGACCTTCGACGTCCACCAGAACGCCCTCGAGATGCTCGGCGGCGACGAGAGCAAGCTGGTGACGGGCACCTACACGGCGGCGACCGCCATTCGGATCGGCGACACCCTGCTGAACAAGCCGGGCGGCTATCTGACCAACGACATGACCCCGCCCGGCGTCTACCTGGACAACATCCCCAACTGGGAATTCGGCGTCCTGACCGAGCTGCGCGATCTCGCGGATTCGTTGCGCAACGACTTCAGCCGGGCGCAGTCGCAGTCAATCGAGGACAAGGACCTGCAGGTGGCCCAGCCCCAGTTCAACTACAACTCGAATTCCTGGATCCTGCCTTCGAGCGAGTCCGAGTACAAGAAGGGTCTGGTCGCGCTGACCCGCTATCTGAATCGTCTCGCCGACGACAAGGCCACCGACGGTCAGTTCTTCGCCCGCGCCGACAACCTCACCGCCTACTTGCAGCTGGTCGAGAAGCGTCTCGGCAACCTGTCCCAGCGGCTGTCCTACGCGGTCGGAGAGGCCAATCTGAACACCGATCTGGCCGGCGATCCCAGCGCGCGTCAGTCGACCCCGGTGCCGGTGCAGACCGTCCAGAAGACGCCCTGGCTCCAGATCGACGACATCTTCTTCGAGGCGCGCGGATACACCTGGGCCCTGATCCATACGCTCCAGGCGATGGAAATGGACTTCAAGAGCGTCCTCGAGGACAAGAATGCGCTGGTGTCGCTCCAGCAGATCATTCGCAAGCTGCAGGACACCCAGGATTCGATCTGGAGTCCGCTGATCCTCAACGGCACCGGATTCGGCCCCATGGCCAACCACTCGCTGGTGATGGCCTCCTACATCTCGCGGGCCAACGCCGCCGTCATCGATCTGCGCAAGCTGCTGGAACAGGGGTAGGTTAGCTACCAGCTACCAGCTACCAGCTACCAGCTACCAGCCGCCAGTGCCACTGGCGGCTGTTTTTTCCTCAAAGGGAGATGATGTCTCGCTCCAGGAGATACTTCATCACCTCGTCGATCAGTTCGCCGGGCGATTTCTGGCCCGCATGAAGGGTCAGCTCAGGTGAGAGCGGCGGCTCGTAGGGGTCGTCGATTCCGGTGAATCCCTTGATCTCTCCTGCCCGGGCCTTCTTGTAGAGCCCCTTGGGATCGCGCTGCTCGCAGATCTCGATCGGCGTATCCACGAAGACCTCGATGAACTCGTCCGGCCCCATGGTGGCACGCACCCGGTCGCGGTCGCGCCGGTAGGGACTGATGAAGGCCGTCAGGGCGATGATGCCGGCCTGCGAGAAGAGCTGGGCCACGGCCCCGATGCGGCGGATGTTCTCTTCGCGGTCGATGGCCGAGAAGCCCAGTCCGAAACGCTCGGCGAATTCGTCGCCGTGGGTGGCGCACAGCATCTTGGGCCCGGCGTTGAGCGCATGGCGGACATTGTCCCCATCGAGCACGGCGCTATGGATGCGGTGGCCGTGCAGCCGATGGTCGAGGGTGTTTGCCAGCGTGCTCTTCCCCGAGCCGCTGAGTCCGGTGAACCAGACGACACAACCCTTGTGGCCCTTCATGGCCTCGCGGTCGGAACGTGAGACCTGATGCTCGTGCCAGGTCACATTGGTGTCATTCGCCATCGCTTGATCTCGATCTCATCCGTTGTGAAATGATGCGGTGCTAGTATGCCCGTTGACTGGGTGCCTCGCTATCGCGCGGGACTGCCCGGATCATAACATCCACGAATCCTGCGAAATCCTCTTCCGATGCCGAGCGAATCCGCCTCTTCGGTCTTCGTCGTGCGCGGCCTGGCCAAGACCTATGTCATGGGCGAGGTGAGTGTCCCCGCGCTGCAGGACGTGGATCTGGATCTCTATTCCGGCGAGCTGGTGGTGCTGCTCGGTCCCTCGGGCAGCGGCAAGTCGACCCTGCTGAACATCCTGGGCGGGCTCGATCGGGCGAGCGCGGGCGAGGTGGTCTGCGACGGCTGGAACCTCACCCGGGCGGGCGATCGCGAGCTGACCGCCTTTCGCCGCGAGGTCGTCGGCTTCGTCTTCCAGTTCTACAACCTGATCCCGAGCCTGACCGCGCGCGAGAACGTGGCCATCGTCACCGAGATCGCCGCCGATCCCATGGCGCCGCACGAGGCCCTGGACCTGGTCGGTCTGGGCGGCCGGCTCGACCATTTTCCCGCTCAGCTCTCGGGCGGCGAGCAGCAGCGGGTGGCCATCGCCCGAGCGATCGCCAAGCGGCCCAGGGTCCTGCTCTGCGACGAGCCGACCGGCGCACTCGACTCCAGCACCGGGGTGATCGTGCTGCAGGTCCTGGAGCGCATCAATCGCGAGCTGGGTACCACGACCGCGGTGATCACGCACAATGCGGGCATCGCCGCCATGGCCGACCGGGTGGTGCAGATGAGCGACGGACGCATCCAGTCGATCCGCGAGAACGGGAGCCGGCTGGCACCCTCGGAGCTCAGCTGGTGAGCGCCCTGAGCCGCAAGCTGCTGCGCGAGACCTGGCGCATGCGCGGCCAGGCGCTGGCCATCGGCGTGGTCATCGCCGGCGGGGTCTCGACCCTCATCATGGCGCTCGCGTCGCTCGACTCGCTGACGCTCACCCGCGACGCCTTCTACCGCGACTACCGCTTCGCCGCCGTCTTCGCCTCGCTGAAGCGGGCACCCGAACCCCTGCGCGAGTCGGTCGAGCGCATCCCCGGCGTCCAGCGGGTCGAGACCCGGGTGGTGGCGGGCGTCAACCTGGACATTCCGGACTTCGAGGACCCGGCCACGGGCGTGCTCGTCTCGCTTCCCGACGGGCGCAATGCCGAGCTCAACCGGCTCTTCCTGCGCGAGGGGCGACTGCCCGAGCCAGGCAGGGACCAGGAGGTGGTCGCGAGCCAGTCCTTCGCGGACGCCCATGGGTTCCATCCCGGAGACGGTCTCGCGGCCATCATCCACGGCCGCCGTCAGCGGCTCGAGATCGTGGGCGTCGCCCTCTCGCCCGAATACATCTATCAAATCAAGCCGGGCGATATCTTCCCCGACTATGCGCGTCACGGCATCTTCTGGATGAACCGCACCCAACTGGCGAACGCCTACGACATGGACGGCGCCTTCAACGACCTGGTGCTGTCCCTGACCCGGGATGCCCGCACCCAGGATGTGATCGAGCGCCTGGATCTGCTCCTCGAACCCTACGGCGGCCTGGGCGCGCTGGCGCGCGAGGATCAGCTCTCCGACCGCTATCTCAGCGCCGAGCTGGAGCAGCTCCAGGGCATGGCCAAGCTGCTGCCCGGGATCTTCCTCGGCGTCGCCGCCTTTCTGCTCAACGTGGTCCTGACCCGTCTGATCGGCACCCAGAGGGACCAGATCGCCATCCTCAAGGCGTTCGGCTATACCAATCTCCAGGTCGGCTGGCACTATGTCCAATGGGTCCTGCTCATCGTCCTGCTCGGGCTCCTTCTGGGGACCGCGGCCGGGATCTGGCTGGCCCAGCAGATGGCGGAACTCTATCGGGACTTCTTCCATTTCCCCTATCTCGAATTCCGGATCGCGTCCCGCGTGGTCGGCATCGCGGTGCTGGTCACGCTGGCGGCCGGGCTCCTGGGGACTCTGACGGCGCTCTGGCGGGCGGTTCGGCTGCCGCCGGCCGAGGCCATGCGGCCCGAGCCGCCGGCCCTCTATCGGCCCATCCTGATCGAACGCCTGGGTCTGGAGCGCTTCTTCAGCCAGCCGGTGCGCATGATCCTGCGCAACCTGGAGCGCCAGCCGCTGCGCGCCGGGCTCTCGATCCTGGGCATCGCCATGGGCTGCGGCATCCTCATGGTGGGCCGCTTCCAGGAAGGGGCGCTGGACTATCTCATCCAGGTGCAATACGGTCTGGCCCAGCGCGACGATCTGAGTCTGACCTTCGTCGAGCCGACCTCCCGTCGCGCGGTCCAGGAGCTCGCCGCGCTGCCCGGCGTCGACTGGGTCGAGCCGACGCGCAGCATCGCGGTCCGGCTGCGGCACGCGCACGCCAGCTACCGCACGGCCATCCAGGGCCTGCCGCCGGACGGCCGGCTGCGCCGTGTGCTCGACGATCGGCTGCGGGTGCTGGAGATACCGCCGGAGGGTCTGTTGATCAGCGAGTATCTGGCCGAGATCCTGCGGGTGCGCCCGGGCGACCGGCTTGAGGTCGACTTCCTCGAGGGATGCCGCGACAGGCGCGAGATCGCCGTGGTCGGCGTCGTCAGCGAATGGACAGGGGTGTCGGCCTATATGGATCTGGAGGCGCTCGACCGGCTCGCCGGCGAGGGCGAGGCCATCTCGGGCGCGCTGATCGATCTGGCCCCGGGCGCCCGCGAGGCGGTGGTGGCGCGTCTCAAGGAGGCGCCCAGGGTCGCCGGGGTGACGGACCGCCTGCGCGCCATCCAGAGCTTCACCGACTCCATGGTCGAGATCGTTCTGAGCTTCGCCTTCGTCGCCAGCCTGCTCGCCGGCAGCATCGCCTTCGGCGTGGTCTACAACAACGCCCGCATCGCCCTGACCGAGCGTGCGCGCGATCTGGCCACGCTGCGCGTGCTCGGATTCGGACTCGGCGAGATCGCCTTCATCCTGCTCGGCGAGATCCTGGTGCTGACGCTCCTGGCCATCCCCGTCGGATTCGCGATCGGTACACTGCTGATCGTTGCCATCGTCGAGGGCGTCTCCTCCGACCTCTACCGCTTTCCGCTCGTCATCGAGCCATCGGTCTACGCCTTCTCGGCGCTGGTGATCCTGGTCTCCACCGCCCTGTCGGGGGTCATGGTCGCCCGCCGTCTGACGCGACTCGATCTGGTCGCCGTGCTCAAGACCCGCGAATGATGAAACGACAGCCCTCCGGATTCCGCCGTCTGTTCTACGTCCTGCTCGGCGGCTTGCTGCTGGTCCTCCTGCTCGTCTGGGGCATGCGCCCGACGCCGCGTCTGGTCGATGTGGAGCCCGTGACCCGCGGGCACCTGGAGGTCGCCTTCGAGGCCGAGGGACGGACCCGGGTGATCGAGCCCTATGCGATCTCGGCCCCGATCGCCGCCCAGGCGCGGCGTCTCCGGCTGGACGTGGGGGATGCGGTCGCCGCCGGCGAGGTAGTCGCCACCCTGGATCCCTTGGCCGCCCCCGCCCTGAACAAGCGGGACGACCGGCAGGCCAAGGCGCGGGTCGAGGCCGCCGCATCCGATCTGGAGGCGTGGCTGGAGACGGCCAGGGCCGCCGAGGCCGCCGCCGATCTCGCCGCCAAGGAGCGCTCGCGTATGCGGCGATTGGCCGACCGGGACATGGTCTCGCGCACCCAGGTCGATCAGGCCGATGCCGAGGCGCGCCGCACTCGGGCCGAGCTGGCCGCGGCGCGCCACCGGGTGAGTGCGGCACGGCAGGAACTGGTCTCGGCCGGGGCCGAGCTGGGCTACGCGGGGGAGCGGGAATCCTCAGAAACCGGCGTCCTGCAGCTGCGCTCGCCCGTCTCCGGCCGGATCCTGTCGCGCGCCTTCGAGAGCGAGCGCGTGGTCCAGCCCGGCGACCCCATCCTCGAGATCGGCGATCCGGGAGAGCTGGAGATCGAGGTCGACGTGCTCTCGTCCGATGCCGTGCGTCTCGCCCCCGGGATGCGGGTCCTCCTCGAACGCTGGGGCCAGCCCGAGCCCTTGGAGGCCCAGGTCGGCCGCATCGAGCCGACCGGCTTCACCAAGATCTCGGCGTTGGGCGTCGAGGAACAGCGGGTCTGGGTGATCGCCGACTTCGTCTCGCCGCGCGCGCGCTGGGAACGCCTGGGACACGGATACCGCGTCAACGCCCGCTTCGTTCTCTGGGAGTCGGAGGATGTGCTCCAGGTCCCGACCAGCAGCCTCTTCCGGTCGGGGGATGAATGGGCCGTCTTTCGCCTGGAGGATGGCCGCGCCCGTCTCGTCACCGTTCGCATCGGACGCCGAGGGGCGTTGCGGACCCAGCTGATCGCCGGATTGGATGTCGGTCAGGAGGTCATCGTCCATCCGGATCGAGAGATCGACGACGGCGTGCGAGTCGAGGCGCGTCGCTGATATCGGTCCGGATCGCCGCCCTGATGCCATCGCTCCAATCAGTTGGATCAGAGGCCGCTCCGGTTATGGATAGGCGTTATCTCCCTAGTTGAGCTACCCCGCTTGCTCTAAGATAGATCCATCCGCCACAGGGCGGATGGAACCAGCAGTCAAGTGGTTCGTCTACAAGACGTGTAGAAAAGCCAATCTCAGGAAAAATCGTTATGGATAGCGACAATGCCCATGGTTCCGAAGATTTCATCTCGTTGTATTTTCATGGTATTGATGCCAATGCCTGCGGTCGGGGACGCGACCTCTCGCGCTTGTTTCCTGTGGTCGCGCGCCATGGCTGGCAGCTGAGCGATTCCGTCGACGCCGCTGCGCCTCGGGAAGAGAGCTCCCGCAGAGAGGTGCAGGCCGCGCTCGAACGGACTCTGGTCGGTACCCCGGACGCGTATAGGATCCGTTCATCGACTGACGAACGGGCGGAGGCGCGTCTGAAAGCCACTCAAGCGGTCGTTTATCGCTGCAACCGTCTTTTCGTTCACGCCTCGGACGAGCGAACCCTACTCCATGCCGTTTGCGAGACCCTGGTCGATCGCACCGATTACGCCTTTGCCTGCATCGGCTATCGAGACAGTCGGGCGCGTCCCCGGCTGCGATGGGTCGCTCGAGCCGGTCGGGGCGGGAGAGACCTCGGCCGGGATCTGCGGAATTCCCTCGCCGTCCCCGAGCACGACCGTCTCTTTCGGTTGGTCCGCGCTTCAAGCCAGGCGATCGTCGTTCCCGACCTCGCTTCAGATGCCGCCAGCGCCGTTCCTTGGGGCGTGTCTGCCGTCCGTCTCGGGCATCGCTCGGCGATCCTGCTGCCCCTGCGCGTCGGCGAGACATCCTCGGGCGTCCTCGGGATCTTTGCGAGCATGCCAGGCGCATTCGAGGCACAGGAATCCTCGCTGCTCACCGATCTCGTCGAGGACTTCTCCTCGTGCATTCATGGACTGCGCGAGCGTGCCGCGGCGGCTCGATTGTCCCTGCGTCTGCGCGAAGAGGCCGAGCGTGAGATCAGGAGTCGGTTGGCCGCGGCCTTGCACGATGGCGTCAGTCAGACCTTGCTCGCCCTGAATGTGGAACTCGCACAAGCTCGATCGATGCTGCGGCGCGGGGCCCCGCTGGACTCGGGCACTCTCGACAGGCTGGTGGTCGGCTCGAGAAACGCACTGGATCAGCTGCGCGATGTGAACGTCGAGCTGCGTCCCGCTCCCTTGACGCTGCACTCATTCACGGCGGCGGTCTTCGATCAGTGCAACGAGAGTGCCGAATTGGCCGGTCTCCCGGTCATCTTTCACGCCGACGAGACGCCTCTGGTCTTGGCGGAATCGGTCAAGCTCCAGTGCTTCCTGGCGTTCCGCGAGGCGCTGTGCAACGCGGTCCATCACGCGCACGCGAGCCGGATCGATGTCTATCTTCGCGCCCGCCCCAAGGGATGCTTGACGCTCGCGATCGTCGACGATGGAATCGGTCTCGCCCCGCGTTCCTCCAGCGAGCGCCGGTCCGGAATGGGGCTGAGTATCCTGCGCGAGCGGATCGACGCGGTGCGAGGTCGGGTCGATTTGCGCAGCCGCCATGGTCGGGGGACCCTGGTGCGCATTCGCATCCCGCTGGCACCGACCGCGATGCCATGAGTATGCGAGTCGTTCTGGCCGATGACCATGCCATTGTCCGTCAAGGGTTGGCATCGCTGCTTCGCGCCGAGCCGGACATCGAACTGGTCGGGGAGGTCGGTGACGGGGAGGATGCGTGGCAGGCGATCGGTGACTCTAAGCCCGACATTGCCGTCCTGGATCTCGCCATGCCGGGAGCGACCGGCATCGAGATCGCCAGACGGGTCGAATCCGCGGGGCTGGCAACGCGGATCCTGCTGCTCACCATGTACGAAGACCCGGCCACCGCGCTCGACGCCGAGCGGGCTGGCGTCGCCGGTTATGTCCTCAAGGCCAGCCTCTTCGACGAGCTGATCCTGGGCGTGCGTCTCGTTGCCGCCGGCGGGACCTTCATGTCCCCCGCCATCGCCGGGAAGCTGCGTCCACTCCGGTGCGATCGGCATCCGACCGTCACGCTCTCACCCAGGGAGCGGGAGGTGGTTCGCCTCTTGTCCCAGGGGCTGCACAGCAAGGAGATCGCCCGAATCCTCTCCATCAGCCCAGGCACCGTGGACACCTATCGCAAGCGCTTGATGCAGAAGCTGGATGTGCACAGCGTGGCCGAGGTGGTGCGTTGGGCCGCGGAAAGCGGCGGTACTCTCTGAGCGTGCGTCGCCTGGACGGCGTGGGCGACGCGATACGCTTCTTGATCCTTTCAACGGAATTTGATGATGTAGTTGACCGCGATGTTTCGCGGCCTTGTCTCCCCGCTCGAGACCCGTGCTGCCGGTGTGTTGGGAGAGGTGGTCGGTTTGGAGGTGATCGTCACCCCCGCGGCTTGTCCGGATTGAGAGACAGCGGAAGCATTGGTGACATCGTAATTGTGGGTGTGATCCTGAAGCGCGTCGCATTGGAACGAGCCCACCTGATTCGCGGTGCTCGAGCCGTTTGCCGCAAGCCGCTGGGCGGCATCCGGGTCCATTCCGGAGCCCGCATCGAAGCCTCTCAGGAACAGCCCGCGGTAGTCGGGAATCCTGAATCGGGCAGTTCCGCCATCGCTCTTTGATCCATAGAGGTCACCGAGTGCCGCATAGAGCTCCGCAAAGGCATCGCAGGCGAGCCAACGCCCGTCGCACAGCATCCAGCCCTGGGCCTCCAGGTTGTTCGCCGGTGCGTCCGGGGCCGGTTGCGGGGAAACGGGGCGGCCCGCTGGGCAGGCGCTGCCCGCCCATGTGGAATTCGGTGTGCTGGTGGTTCCACGAGGATCGATCTGACCGGCGAAAGGACAGACGGTGCCGACGGGGAGGGAACTGATCATGGCGTTGTTCTCTTTGAAGTGACGATAGGTGCCGTGTGCGCTCGCGCAGGCGAAGGCGCCGTTCCAATCTCACACGAGTCCTCTCCCCGCGACGTAATGCAGCGTCGTGCGGGGTACCTTGACTCCCCCGGTGCTTGCCGTCGTAGCGGACGACTGCGGTGGGCCTGGGGTGATCCGCCAGGTGTTCGCGTCATCGAGTCTTGCGGTCATGATGCGGTTGGTACCGCTGTACTGGATCTTGCCCGAGGGATTGAGGGTGGCGGGGTCGAGCCTGTCGTTCACCTGGACCCTGGAATTGCCGAAGGTGA
This sequence comes from Imhoffiella purpurea, assembly GCF_000585215.1. Classification (GTDB taxonomy): domain Bacteria; phylum Pseudomonadota; class Gammaproteobacteria; order Chromatiales; family Chromatiaceae; genus Imhoffiella; species Imhoffiella purpurea. Next base: position 169,437 of record NZ_AONC01000040.1, read on the forward strand.
TGAGACATGTGAGCGCGGCCGAGGGGGTAAAAGGCATTCGAGCGTTCGGGCGCAGCTGACCTGCAAAGGTGCCCGCACCGCCCATGCCGATTCCGGCGACCGCGTCGGCATGTGTCGGAATGGTGCCATCGGAGCTGACGACCAGGCGCCCCGCCTCCGCATGCGTTTGGATGGGGCCAAAGGTAAAACCGAAGTCGTTGTACGTGATGTCGATCAAGCTGCCCAGGCTGGTCGCCGGCTTCACCTGCTGTGCCCGCGTTGGGCCGTATTGGACCCACAGGAAGTCGAATTCCGAGCTCCAGGTGAATTCGACCTGGACGCTCGGGTTGGCACCGGTCACCATCCACGCCAGCGTTTCATAGTTCTGTTGGCTGTCCGGCTGCTGGTAGACGCAGACCTCTCCGGCATACCCGGAGTCATTGACGAACCATAGCGTGTAGGTCGAAAAAGCCTCAGTCATCGGGCGATTCCTTCTTCATTCCGAGGTGCTCCGGCCGCTTTTCGGCCGGAGCAGGTATCGGCCCATTGCTAGCGGATTATCGCCATACCGCTCCGCCAAACTGCTGGGTCGCATCCTTTATCGTGACGCCAGACAGCAGGCAATGGTTGGCATCATCGCCTACTGGGGCCTGGATGACGCGACCACTTTTGACACCGCCGGAGACGATCACGCAGTAGGCGTTGAACCGCCCCGGGAGACCGACCAGGACCTGCTGGGTGGTTCCGCCTGGCTTGCAATTGATGGACGCATCCGTGAGACGACCGGCCTGATCGACCTCTTCTTTGGAGAAGTCGCAGGTCCGGCCGGTCGAGGTCCCGGAGGCGCCGGCGGGCCCCTGCAGGGTGATGCCGCGAATCATCGCACCTGTGGTGACCGGATTGGTGCCGACGGCGACCTGCTCGTTACCCTCGGATAGGGCGTCGAAGCTGACCGCGGCGGCAAGAAGCAGTGGCAGGTAAAGGCGGAGTCTGAGCATCTTGAATTCACCTGTTTGATTGGGTTGGAATCGGCAGTGGCTCTCTGTCGGCGGGCGAATGACTCGCCCGCCCGGTGCCCTCGTCACTGACCGGTCGTGTTGTCCCAGGTGTTGCTCTGGTTGAGTGTGTAGGTCTGCTTGTAGACATTCACGGGGAACACGACGTTCGCGGTCTGGGTGATCGTCGTGATGTCGAGGATCTCACCCACCCTCACGTTGTTCCCGGCGGCGATCCAATAGCTCGGAGTGGGCGTAAAGGTGTGGAGCAGGTTCGGCCCGGCGGAGGTGACGAAGGTGCCGGCACCGGACATGCTGATACCGACCGAGAAGGTGTTGTTCGGCACGTTGGAGGCATCTTTGATGACCAGCGAGCCCTGGGGATCGCCTTGCACCGGACTCGTCAGGTGCGGTCCGGGGCTGGTGGTGAACTGGGTCGTGTTGGCGCCGCTCGGGCTGGCTGGCTGCTGGCCCTGGCCATCGAAGGTGACGCCGGGGCGCACGATGCCGGTGGCACCCCAGACGAAGCCGTAATCCACGTCCCACTCGAAGCTGATTTGGTTGTTCGGAACGATCACGAACGGGCTGGCGAACCAGGCTAGGGAGAACACGTTGGCCGACGCCTCTTTCGGCATCTGCTGATAGACGAAGAAGGTCCAGGGGGACGCCGATTGGTTCTTGAGTGTCAGCGAATAGGGCTGCGACGCCGCGATCGCCGCCGAGGCGAGCATCATGGATTCGTGGACTCGGTCGTGGTGCGGTCTGGCATAGCTGATGTTGATCATTGGGCTTACCTGTTCGAGTGCCTTGTCGTTGACCTGATAGGAAATCCAACTCCAATCCACCCGGAGGGAGTCAAGGGCGGGTTTCGAGACCGGACATTGGATAGCGGAGTCGAGCAGAGCCGGGTTCGCCATTCGGCTGTTCCCGATCGGGAAATTCTCGACGATGCCCGTGCCGCTATTGGCCGATCACCCGGATTGCATCCTCGGGATGGACGGTTTTGAGGGTAAGCGACCTGTATCTCCGCTCAAATCCTGCTGCTGCGATACACCCTTGTCCCCGAAACGGGGGACATCGAGCGAGGCGACATCTTTCTTGACAACGACCGCAATTCTCGGGCTGCTCGCGGAACACGGGGGAAATCGCCGCGCGGTCGCCTGTGGGTTGGCGGACGCTCTACCGCAAATTCAAGCGTTGTCGGCTGGGTCAGCCTCGGGTGCCCTGCGGATTCAAAAATCGCATCCGGTGCTCGTCGAGGGCGATGAGATCGCCGTCCTGGAGCAGTCGGACCTTGATGCGCACCCGGTTGACATAGACGCCATTGGTGCTTTCGAGATCCTCGACCGAGATGCCCTGGCGGCTGGTGGTGAGTCTGGCGTGGTGGCGGCTGATGCGCAGATCGCGGATGCAGATGTCGTTGTCGGTCGCACGGCCGATGGTGACCGACTCCTTGTCGAGCGGAAACGGGGTGTTGTCGCGGAATTCGAGGACGAGGCGGGGTTGGTTGTCGGCCGTCGCCGGCTTGGATGCATCCTTGTCCGTCTGGCCGTCGCTGGAGGGCTCCCACTGGAGGGCGTTGAAGGTGGTCTGGACCAGGTCGGGCGTGATGCGCCGGATCCGTCCCATGCTGGCGTTGAAGAGCACGAAGTCGCAGAGGGTGTTGATGAGCCGCATGCTGCCGCCGGTCAGCTGATGGATGCGGAGCATGGCCCGCTCCGAGAGCGGATTCTCCTGGGTGAGCCCGGCCGCGTTCAGCTGATGCTGTATATAGCCCGCCGTGTCGCCCGAATTCAGCTTGGTCAGATAGGTCTGGTAGAGGATCATCTCCTTCAGTTGCCGGCTGCCGTGCATGACCAGCGTATGCTCGAAGGCGTCCTGGCCGATGAGGATGATGAAGAGCGCCGGCCGGTTGTCGTCCTCGGCTCGCAGCAGATGGGGGAGCATGTCCAGCACGCCCGGCTTGAGGTTCTGAGCCTCGTCGATCACCAGGATGACGCGCTTCTTCTGTCTCTCCCGTTTCCTCAGGAAGGTATCGAAGCGCTCCAGGGACTGTTTGGGCGTGAGATTCTCGGAGGGAATATCGAAGGCATGCAGCAGGATCTGCAGGAACTCGTCCTCCGCCAGTAGGGTGCGGTTGATCTTGGCGACCCGGTCTCTGTCCTTGCGCCGGTCGGCGACATGGTTGGCGAGCGTTGTCTTACCCGAGCCCGGTGCCCCGTTCATCACGATGATGCCGCCCTCGCGGCCATTCAGGACGGAATCGAGACGCGACTGGGCGGCGGACAGCTGGCCGTTGAGGAAGAGATCGGCGATGCCGGATGTATTGCGGAAAGGCGGCGTGGCAAGTCCGAAGAAGTCCAGATAGTTGAGCTTGCCGATGGTGGCGATGCGCGCCTGGGTCGATAGCTCGGTCTGAGAGGACGAGGTTGCGGATGCCATCTTTCTCGGATGTGCCTCGGAATCGAATCGGGTGGGGATTGTAACAGCAAGGTGAATAGCAGAGAGACCCGCTGCGTTATGATGCGATGCGCCCATCCTATGGTGGGGGTGCTGCTCGGGTTCGAGTGGATTCCGTCGTTTCGGCCGAGGTTTGCGCCAAAAAGACCTCGATGCGATTCCTGCCTCCGCGCTTGGCCCGGTAGAGTGCCGAGTCGGCGTTGCCGATCAGCTCCAGGCTCGAGCACGCGCATTCGGGATAACTCGCCAACCCCACCGAGAGTGTGGCCTGGAGCTGGGTGTCCTGGTAGGGGACCCGAACCTCGGCGAACTCCAGTCGCAGCGCCTCGGCGCGGGATAGGCAGTTATGCCCGGGTGCGTGCGGCAGCAGGACCAGGAACTCCTCGCCGCCGTACCGGCAGACGATATCCCCCTCGCGGAATCGTTGCTGCAGCAGCTTGGCCAGCGATTTCAGGAGGGCATCGCCAGCGGGGTGCCCCCAGGTGTCGTTGATGCGCTTGAAATGATCCACATCGACCATGGCCGCCGTGATGGAATAGCCTTCGTGCTGGGCGCGGGCCAGCTCGCGCGGCAGGGTTTCGTCGAGATAGCGTCGGTTGTGGAGTCCGGTCAGCGGGTCGCGGATGGCCTGCTCCGCGAGTTCTTCCTGAAGCAGGCGGATCTGGGCCAGATTCTTCTGAAGCTGCTGGTTCGCCCTTTGGAGCGCGCGCTCCATGTTGCGGCGTTCGCTGATGTCGCGCTTGATGGCGACGAAATATTCCACCCTCGCGGAATCGTCCAGCACGGGTGCGATGGTCATCTCCTCCTCGCAGAGCGAGCCGTCCTTGCGCCGGTTGAACAGCTCGCCGCGCCAGACGCGTCCATCGAGCACGGTTTTCCACAGGTCGGCGTAGAAATCTGCTGGATGGCGGCCGCTCTTGAAGATTCGGGTGTGCTTGCCCTTGACCTCCTCGAGGCTGTATCCGGTTTGTGTGGAGAAGGCCGGATTGGCGTAGAGGACGTGGCCATGAGGGTCGGTGATGACGATAGCGTCGCCCGCGGCCTCGACTGCGGCGATGCGCGCGCGCAGTTCGGCCTCGAGGCTCTTGCGCTGGCTGATCTCGCGCATGCCTCTCCAGGGCAGGACGAAGAAGACGAGGATGAGGGCCAGACCGATCGTCAGGGCGGCCAGAAGGGCGGTTGTGGTGGAGGGCAATCCGGTCGCCGTGTCCAGGGCGAGGGCCGTTAACGAGACGATCGTGGCCAGCAAGAATCCGGTACCGATCCGGTTACGGAGTCTAGGGAGCGTGCCGCTTGACGTCTTCACATCTTGCACCTCGGCGAGTTCTATCTCGCTCGAAAACGCCATCGATAATGCCAGAGCCGACCGGTGGATGCGACCGGGAATCCGACGTCCGGAGGATCGTCTCAATCGCGCAACAGGATGGCGATGGAATTGCAATATTGGGATGAAATCCTAGCGGCCAAAGCATCGGCGGCATGGGGGCGCCGACAAGAGCCACTGTGGGGACCTGTGAGTGAGACGAAAATGGATGGTCTTGGCCGCGGCTCTGGCCGCCGGGAGCGGATTGGTCTGGAGCTCGATCCCGGCATGGACGGATCTCGGGACGGTCCGTTCGCGGGGGCTCTCTCAGAGCGACGGCAGGCGTGCAACCGGGATCGTCTTCGAGGATCTGGACGGCGACGGATTCAGGGGCGCCGGCGAACCTGGGATCGGCGGCGTCATGGTCTCCAACGGACGCGAGGTGGTGCTGACGGACGCGAGCGGCCGCTATCTCATACCCGAGTCCGCCTATCGCGGCGACATGGACATCTTCGTCTCGACGCCGGACTGCTATCGTGCCCCGCTCGGGGCCGACGGGATTCCCCGCTTCGCCTATGTCCACAAGTCCGCCGGCTCGTCCAAGAGCTTGAGGTTCGGGGGGTTGGCGCCCACCGGCGATCTGCCCGACTCCATCGATTTCCCGCTGATCGGGACCCGGTGCATGCAGACATTCAGCGTCCTGGTATCCGGAGACACCCAGGCCTATTCGAATCTCGAGGTCGGCTATGTGCGCGATACCCTGGCGAAGGAGCTGGCCGAGCGCGACGATGTCGAGCTGCTGCTGATCGAAGGGGATATCGTCGGGGACGATCTGGGGCTCATGCCGCGTCTGCTCGACACCCTGAGTCTGGCGGGTGTTCCGCTTTATCTGGTGCAGGGCAATCACGATCTGGACCTGGACGCAGACAGCGATGCCGACGCCTCCGATACCTTTCGCCGTCTCTGGGGTCCGCGCTACTACTCCTTCACGATCGGCAAGGTGCACTTCGTGGTGCTCGACAACGTCGAGTATCCCTGCTCGCCGACCGATCCGTCCGGGCGGCCGGATGCGCGCTGGGACCATTGCGCCGAGGGCAAGGACTACGACGGACGTCTCTCCGAGATCCAGCTCGAATGGCTGGAGAGGGATCTGGAGCATGTCCCCGAGGATCATCTGATCGTCCTCAACACCCATATCCCCATCGTCTCCTTCCTGGACCAGGCGTCCATCAAGCACTCCGAGGATCGGGTCGAGCGGCTGTACGAGATCCTGGGCTATCGCTGGATCGGCGACGCCTGGACCCAGGGCCGGCCGGCGCTGGCGCTGAGCGGTCACACCCACACCATCGACCGTTTCGAGCCGGGCGACTACTACGCTGGCTGGGCCGATGCCTCGCATCCCTTTCCGATCCCCTTTCCGCAGATCGTCGTGGGCGCGACCGCCGGCTCCTGGTGGTCGGGCGATTTCGACTCGGATCGGATCCCGGAGTCCCTCCAGCGCATGGGTGCGCCGCGCGGCTATTTCATCTTCCGGTTCGAGGGCAATGGCTTCACCGAGACCTTCAAGGCGACCGGCAAGCCGATCGATCGGCAGATGAGCCTGTCGCTCGACTCTCCGGCCTTCCGCGACTGGTTCGAGCGCATCCGCGACTGGTCGCTGGAGGACGAGGTGAATCGGGATCCGGTTCCGCCGGGCAGCGACAATACGCTGGGGGATTCGCATCTGCTGACGCCGGCCGATCTGGCCTCCACCGACCTGGTCGTGAATCTCTGGAACGGTTCGCGCGGCTCTCGGGTCTGGGCGTGGATCGACGATCGGGATCCGGTCCGGGCCTTGCGAACTCAGGCGGGAGACGGGGAGGGGATGCTCGAATCGCCCGATCCCCATGCCTTGAGACGTCAGCTGAGCGTGCTGAGATATGCGCTGCAGAGCGGGGATCAGATCCGCAACCGGATCTGGAATGGCGATCTGGGCAACCGCGCGAATGGCTTCGAGTTGCTCGGCGGCGTCCGGCGCCAGGCGGAGAGCCAGCGTCCGCTCGCGCGCTGGCAATGGGCACTGCATTCGAGCCATCTCTGGACCCTGCCGCTTCCGGAGAATCTGGAGGAGGGTAGCCATCGGATTCTGATCCAGGCGAGCGACGTGCATGGCCGGGTCTTCGAGGAGTCGATGCTGGTCGAGGTCCGCACGCCGCAGGATTCGACCGACCCGTTCGTCAACGATCCCACCGACGAACCCTACGCGCGCCGTTTCCAGCCGGTGCCTTGAGCGGATCGCGAGCGGTCTTCGGCATCGGGACCGCGGACGCGGCTGTGCTAGACTCGGCTCGTCCCGCGTCCTCATCCATCGACATCCACTATGACCGTCCCCAACCCCGCTCAGGAAGGTGCCGATCGGCTGCTCGAGCTGCTCAGGGCCTTCGCCCGCGAATCCAGGCTGCCAGAGCCCCCGGAGGGCATCGGGCTGGACACCCGTCTGGAATCGGATCTTGGCCTCGACAGCCTCAGCCGCTCCGAGCTGATCGCGCGGGTGGAGCGGGGGCTCGGGGTGCGGCTCTCGGACCAGGCGCTGACGGCCGCGACCCCGGCCGATCTGCTGCGAATGGCCGAGATCGGGGCGACCCAGGGCGACACGCGGACGGCGGCGGCGCCCATCGCCGCCGACGCGGGCGATCTCCAGGCCCCGGCCGAGGCCCGTACACTGCTGGAGACGCTGGACTGGTATCGGCGCCGCGCCGGCGAGCGCACGCACATCCTCTATTACGATGGCGATGACGGGCCCCATCCGATCCGCTATGCCGACCTGGCGCTCGGGGCCTCGCGGGTGGCGGGACGGCTGACCCGGGCTGGGATCGCGCGGGGCGCGAGGGTGGCGGTGATGCTGCCCACCGGGCCGGACTATTTCTTCAGCTTCTTCGGCATCCTCGCCGCCGGCGGCGTGCCCGTGCCCATCTATCCGCCGGCCAGGCCGCAGCAGATCGAAGACCATCTGCGCCGGCACGCCCGTATCCTGGACAACGCCGGGACCAGCTTCATGATCACGGTCCCCGAGGCGCGCACCATCGCCAAGGTGATGCAGGTCCAGGTCGGCGCGCTGCGCGAGGTGCTGACCCTCGAAGGGATCGGGACCGAAACCCCGCTCGACGACTGGGCCGTGCCTGACGCGGACGACATCGCCTTCCTCCAGTACACCTCGGGCAGCACCGGCGATCCCAAGGGCGTGACCCTGTCGCACGCCGATCTGCTGGCCAACATCCGGGCGATGGGCGAGGCGGTCGCGATCCGTCCGGACGACGTCTTCGTCAGCTGGCTGCCGCTCTATCACGACATGGGTCTGATCGGGGCCTGGCTCGGAAGCCTCTATTTCGGGGTGCCCCTCGTCTCCATGTCCCCGCTGGCCTTCCTGGCCCGGCCCGGCCGCTGGCTGCAGGCCATCCACCGCCATCGCGGGACCCTCTCGGCCGCGCCCAACTTCGCCTACGAACTGTGCCTGACCCGGATCTCGGACGCGCAGCTCGAGGGGCTGGATCTCAGCTGTTGGCGCCGCGCCTTCAACGGCGCCGAGCCGGTCAGCGCCGAGACGCTGCGCCGCTTCACCGAGCGCTTCGCCGCCTGCGGTCTGCGCGAGAATGCCTTGGCGCCGGTCTACGGGCTGGCGGAGGCGGCCGTCGGTTTGGCCTTCCCGCCGGTCGAGCGTGGACCGCGCGTCGATTGCATCGATCGGGTCCGGTTCGCCGGCTCGGGCTACGCGCTGCCGGTCGGCTGCGAGGATCCGGACGTCATGGAGGTGGTCGCCTGCGGCCGTCCGCTGCCCGGATACCGGGTCCGCGTGGTGGACGGCGAGGGCCGCGAGCTGCCCGAGCGCCACGAGGGACTGCTCCAGTTCCAGGGACCCTCGGCGACGCGCGGCTACTACCGCAATCCCCAGGCGACCGCACGGCTGATCCGCGACGGCTGGCACGAGACCGGCGATCGCGCCTATCTGGCCGGCGGCGACATCCATCTGTCCGGGCGGGTCAAGGACCTCATCATCCGGGGCGGTCGCAACATCTATCCCTACGAGGTCGAGCAGGCGCTCGGCGAGCTGCCCGGCATCCGCAACGGCTGCGTGGTGGCCTTCGCCGCGGCCGATCCCAGGCAGGGCAGCGAGCGGCTGGTCATCGTCGCCGAGACCAAGGAGCACGACCCGGGCCGCCGAGCGGCGCTGCAGCAGCGCGCCCGCGAACTGGCGACGGACGTCCTGGGTCTGCCGCCCGACGAGATCGTCCTGGCGCCGCCCCGCGCCGTGCTCAAGACCTCCAGCGGCAAGCTGCGTCGGGTCGATACGCGCGAGCGCTATCTCGCCGGCAAGCTGTTCGAAGGGCCTCCACGTCCCGTCTGGCAGCTGGTTCGGGTCGGCCTATCCGGCCTGCGTCAGCGCCTCGCGCGTCTGGCGCGGGACCTGCCCGGAAGGCTCTATGCCTATTACGCCTGGGCGCTCTTCTATCTGCTCGCGCCCGGTTTCTGGATCGCCGGCATCCTGGCTCCGACCCTGAAGCTGCGCTGGTCGCTCGCCCGATCCGGGCTGCGGCTGCTGGCCGGCATGACCGGGATGCAGCTTCATGTCTCGGGCCGCGAGCACCTGGAAGGGCTCGAGCATCCCTTCGTCCTGGTCGCCAACCACCAGAGCTATCTGGATGCGGCGGTGCTCGTTCTGGCGCTCGATCGCCCGGTGTCCTTCGTCGCCAAGCGCGAGCTGACCGCCAACCCGATAGTGGGCCGATACCTGGCTCGCATGGGGACGCTCTTCGTCGATCGCTTCGATCCGCAGCGCGGCAGCTCGGAGTCAGCACAGCTGAGCGCGGCGCTCGAGCGGGGCGCGGGCCTGGTTCTCTTTCCCGAGGGTACCTTCCGCGAGCAGCCGGGTCTGCTGCCGTTTCGCATGGGGGCCTTCGCCGTCGCCGCCCAGGCACGCGTGCCGCTGATTCCGGTGGCCATCCATGGTACCCGCGCACGCATGCCGGGCGACAGCTTTCGTCCCAGCCCCGGAAAGGTCGATTTGTTCATTGGTGCGCCGCTCATTCCCCAGGGGGGCGACTGGCAGACGGCCGTCGACCTGCGCGAGTCGGCGAGGGCGTTCATCGCGAGGCAGGCGGGCCTCAAAGGGGGTTAGATCCGCTGCCGGTTCCCGCGCGAACGGGGTTCTCATGGATCCGCTCACGGACTCGGAATATTCCGTACGTGGATGTTCATGCTTGCCTGCCACTTGCCTGCCTGTTAGCCTCTCGTCCCGTAGGGGAATTGACACTTCGTTTACGAGCGCTCAGCGCGTACGAGCCTGAAACGTTGCAGGAGGCCGTCAATGCCGCAGGTCGAGTTCAGGACCTCCCGACGTTCGCTCGCGAGGATTGACCTGATACCTGATGTCGCTTATTCCATCGGAAGCGATGCGGGCAATCTGGTTTCGATTACGGGTTCCGGGATCCGATCGCTGCATGCCCACCTGTCGTTTCAAGGTGGCGCGGCCCTTTTGTCACCCATCCGGGACGCACCTCTCTTCGTCAATGGGTCGGCGATCTCCACGGATACGGCCTTATCGGACGGGGACTGGATCGCCTTCGGCGAAACCCTCATTCAGGTCCGGCTCCCTGCAGTCGACTCGGGCTCCGATGGCGATTCACAGGCAGCGGCCACGCTTGGCTCGAATCAGCCCGGAAGCATCGTGGTCGGTCGCCTGCCCGCTTGTGGCCTGCCCATTATTTCTCCATTGGTCTCGCGCGAGCACGCGCGGCTGACTCTCAGGCCGGACGGCGTTTTCGTGGAAGACCTGCGAAGCGTCAATGGCACCTGGGTCAATGGCGCGCGGATACGAGCCTCGACCCGGCTTGCGCCGGGCGACCGGGTCGCATTCGCGAGTTTCGTCTTCGTCTTCACCGGTTCCGCATTGGAGCCGGTGGATGCAGGCAACCGTATTCGAGTGGTCGCGGCCGGTCTGACCAAAACCGTGACCGACCGCAGGACGGGTCAGCCTCGCCATCTGCTCGACGGTATCGGCCTGGTGATCGAGCCCGGCGAGTTCGTCGTCATCTTCGGCACCAGCGGATCGGGCAAGTCCACCCTGCTCGATGCCTTGAACGGCCGTCGCCCGATGTCCTCCGGGCAGGTGCTGTACAACGATGTCGATCTCTATCGCTTCTTCGCCTTGTTCCGGTCGGGTATCGGCTATGTGCCCCAGCAGGACATCGTTCATCGCAAGATCAGCGTCCGCCGCGCGCTGCGCTACACGGCACGCCTGAGGCTGCCCCCGGATACCTCCCGTCGCGAGATCGATGCCATCATCGCTCGGGTGCTGGAGCGCGTGGGGCTCACCGAGAAGGCGGATCTCGCGGTGGATACGCCGGAACCCTTGAGCGGCGGTCAGCTGAAGCGGGTCAGTCTGGCGGTGGAACTGGTCGCCAATCCGCAGATCCTGTTCCTCGACGAGGCCACCAGTGGTCTGGATGCGGGCACGGACAAGCGGATGATGCGGCTGTTCGCCGATCTCGCCCAGGATGGCAAGACCGTCGCCTGCGTGACGCACAGCCTGGAGAACATCGATACCTGCCATCTCGTCGCCCTGCTGCATCGGGGGCAGCTGGTCTATTACGGACCGCCCGACGAAGCCGCGGCGCATTTCGGCGTGGGACGTCTTTCGGACGTCTACGAGGCCCTCGAAGGAGCCGGGGGGCAGGACTGGCGGTCGCGCTTCGAGGGTTCGCCGCAGCACCAGCGCTATGTCGAGCAGCGTCTCGAAAGCGTTCCTGCGAAGCAGGCGCCCCATCATGCCGCTGGAGCCACGGGCGCTTCGTGGCGCCCCTGGAGGCTGCTCGATCTTCGTCAGATGCTGACTTTGACGCATCGCTACCTGGATCTGCTGCTCTCCGATCGCATCAACCTCCTGGTTCTGCTCCTGCAGGCACCCCTCATCGCCCTGGTGGTCGGCTCGGTATTCCATACCGATGGCGATTTGGTCACGCGCGCTAGCGCGGAGGGCCAGATCGCCTTCGTGCTGGTCCTGTCTGCGATCTGGTTCGGCTGCATCAATTCCGCGCGCGAGATCGTCAAGGAACTGCCGGTGTATCTGCGCGAGCGTTCGGTGACCGTCACGCTCCCTGCCTACCTATTGAGCAAGGTGCTGCCGCTATCCGTCCTCTGCCTGATCCAGGTGGCGAGCTTTCTGGCGATCGTCACCTATATGCTCGATCTGAACGGGTCCTTCCTCGATCGGCTGTTGACGCTGTTTCTATCCGGATTCGCCGCCACGGCGATGGGGTTGGCGGTCAGTTCCTTCGTCGACTCGAACGACAAGGCGATCGCGGCCCTGCCGCTCTTGCTGATCCCTCAGTTCATTCTCTCCAATTCGGTCGTCGCCCTGTCCGGAGCGACCGAGGACCTGGCCAGGGTCGTCGTGATCGCCTATTGGGGCATCGATGCCATGCGCTCGACACTGGATCCGGAGCTCCTGGCGGCTACAGGCCCCACTGGTGAGTTGCTGATTCCGGTCGTCGGCGAGTGGCCCAGGATCCTCTGGTATCTCCTTGCCCAGGCAGGGGGGTTCTTCGCCCTGACCCTGGTCGGTCTCAAGATCAAGGATCGTCGGGTGTAGCATGATTCCGGAACCTTTCATCTCCATCGGGGCCGGAGGCCGGAATTGCTCGGCTCCTCGTCTGGGCACTCGGCGAGAAATGCCGTCATGAGCGACTCTGTCGAGACCAGGCGGTGCCCCAAGTGCGGGGCGACGAATCTCGCCTCAGAGCTGGCCCAGAGGGAATACCGCTGCGGGGACTGCGGCCTCGAACTCGCCCATCTGGATACCCTGTCCACCGGCGCGGTGCGCGGAGTGCTCGGGTGGCTATTGGACATCGGCACCCTGGTCAACGACCGCTACCGTGTCTCGGCCGTGCTGGGTAAGGGGGGCTTCGGCGTCACCTATCTGGTCGACGATCTGCGTCTGCATGGAAAACGCCGGGCGCTGAAGGAGGTCCCCGAGCTCTATTTCGACGAATACGAGACACGTCTGCTCGGCCGTCTGACGCATCCAGCCATTCCCGACATCACCGACCGCTTCAGCGCCGATGGCATGGTCTATCAGGTGCTGGAGTTCGGCGGGGATCGCACGCTGCGGACCGAGCAGGAGCGGCGCGGCGGACGCATCCCCTTGTTCGTGTTCCTGCCTTGGGTGCAGCAGCTCTGCGAGGCCCTGCAATATCTCCATGCCCAGGATCCGCCCGTGGTGCATCGGGATCTCAAACCGGAAAACGTGCTGCTGGACGAGCATGAGCGGGTGATGCTGATCGACTTCGGCATCGCCAAGGAGGCGGCGGCCGATACCGTGACTCGAACCATCGGACGCGCCGTGACCCAGGGGTTCAGTCCCCCGGAGCAGGTGCTCGGCACCGGCACCGATGCCCGATCGGACGTCTATGCCTTGGGAGCCATCCTCTATTTCTGTCTCACGGGTCAGATGCCGCCCGCCGCTCACGAGCGTGTCACGGGCCGAGTCATGGAGCCGCTCTCGAGCTTCCTGCCCGATATTCCGCCGCTCGTCGACTCGGCGGTCATGCAGGCACTCGAACTCAATATCAATCTTCGCCAGCAGTCCATTCCCGAGCTGGCCTCGGTATTCGAGCTGATTCAATCCGGATCGGGCAGCGCGCGGACCGTTCTGGCCCCGGCTGGCACAGAGCCCTCGGTCGATACGGCCGGCTATGCGTTGCCGAGCGTGCAGTTGCCTTCGGTTCGTACCGGAGCTGCTCCCACCGCGAGTATCCGGGTCGGTCAACCTCCAGAGGTCGAGTCCGGACCTCGCCGAAGTAGTGCCGTTATTTTGGCGTCCATGCTGTTCCTGGGAGGGGCGGCAGCTGGTGGCTATTGGCTCTGGATGGGGCAGGGCGGTTCATCTGATCCGGAGGTCTCCAGCGCGTCAGAGACAGATTCGATCGAAGAGCGTTCGACATCGAAACCGGACGGCGTTTCTGAACGACCCGATAGTGCAGGCGTATCGACGGCGGGAGGGCAGGAGTCGCCATCTCCGGCAGCAGCTGTCAAGACGACTGCAGACGCGACGGAGGCCGACCCGGCGACTGCGGACGCTGCTGTCGTGACACCTCGGGCGGCATCGCCTGTGCCATCGGTTTTCTCCGACGAGCAGCCCGACGCGGCTCGGAGTTCGGCCGAAGCAGCCAAGCCCAAGCCCAAGCAGAATCTGATGGAGCTTTTCGAAACGCTGCGCAGCGCCTCGGCACCTTCAACTGAGGCGCCTGTGGGTGCCTCCGCTCCGTCGCCCGCTGCAATTTCGGTCGTTGCGCCGGCTGCGCTTGCGCCCATGACGGGTTCGGGCACGACTCCGAAGGTGACCACAGCGCCAAGTGTCACGATCGAGCCCAAGGTGACCACTACGCCAAAAAGCACTGCAAAAGTGACCACCACACCCAAGACCACGCCCAAACCGACGACCAAGCCCAAGGTGAGAACGAAGCCAAAGCCCAAGGCGGTCGCAAGATCCACGCCGAAGCCTCGCCCAAAAAGCAAGCCCGCTAGCGGAAGCGATTGGGGCTTCCAGTACAAGGGCGCCAGGAAAACCGATTGAGGGTCGACGACCCTGGATTCACATAGGAGTCATAGCAATGAAGAGCCGTTTGTCGCGATTCGATGGGATGTCCGGAGTGCGGGTATTGACCATGTTGGCGGCTGTCGCCTTCATCTTTCTCAGCGCTTCGGTCTGCGCTCAGGGGTATGGCTTCGCGGCCCCGGGCAACTACGGAGTGAAGATCTACAAGACCGACTACACGCTCTATCCGTTCGTGCAGGTATATCTGCGTACCTTCGATTCCCAGATGCAGCCCTTGGTCAATCTCAATGAAATGAATATCGGCCTGATGGTCAAGGGGCGGCCCTATGACCCGATGAAGCGGCAGTACGGAATTCAATCGATTCGCAAGCGCGAGGAGGCTACGCGCTCAGTGATCGTGGTGGATGCGAGTAAGTCCATGGCGGGTAAGCCATTCGATGATTCGCGGAGGGCAGCGGTACGTTTCATCGAGAGCAAGAGACCCCAGGACGAAGTCGCCATATTGGCTATCCGCGATACCAAGAATGGTTTCGATCTGGTTTCGGAATTCGAGCGCGATGGCGCTGCCCTCGTGCGACGTTTGGCCGACATCAAGGTCGATGGGATGAAGACGAGGCTGTACGATACCATCGGTGCAGCGATGCAGATGTGTGCCATGAGTGCTCAGGGATCGGTGCGCACCGGAAATTACATCGTGTCGTGCTCGATATTGGTGATGTCGGATGGAAAGGATGAAGGGAGTTCGATTAATCGCGATGAACTGATGACTCGCATCTCCAATCTCGAGATCCCTATTCCCATTTATTCCCTGGCTTATTCCAAGGTGGATCAGAGCTATTTCAGGAACCTCGAGGCACTCTCGAAGAATTCCTTCGGGATCTATTATGTGATTGGGGAGACTACCGAACAGATGCAGAGAATCGTCGAGCAGGTGCAAAATATCCTGCAGAGCGACTATGTTATTACCTTCCGCTCCTACATCAAAGTGGATGGCGAGCGCCATAATCTGAAGATCGGTGTCGAGTTTCCGACCGGTAGTGGTAAATATGTCAGTGACGACACCTATTTCGAAGCCATTCAGCCGCCGCCGATTCCTCCTGTCCAGAGTGCTCTAAAGGCATTGAATGCTAAGATCCCCCTGGCCAAGAGTGGGAATCCTTATTATGATGATTCTGACTCGGTCATGTCGATCCCCTCTGGTGCTCCCGCCGAATGATTTGACATCTGCACTGAAAAGATGATGTGGATGAGCGTTCGCCCTCTCGGTCGGTTCGTCTTTACGATCGGTAGGGCGGACCCCATGACTGGATGAGGTGCGATGATGATTTCTTGCGAATAATGGATCGAGGAACCCTGTTGTCGAATTGTCAGGAGCAATGAGATGAGTGGGATGCAGAAGAGAGTCGGATTGGCCGTCGCCCTCGTTGCGGTGACGGTGATTTCATCGGGCTGCAGCTCGACGGGAAGCGTGCAGGATCAAGCGATAGGAACCACGATCGGCGCCGCCCTCGGCTGCGGGGTGGGGGCCTTGATTACGAGAGATGCCAGAGGCTGTGCCGCCGGTGCCGCGGTGGGCGCCGTGGTGGGCTTTGGGAGCGTCGTCATCTCACAATACAACGCCCGCCAGGTCCGTTCGGCCTCCAAGGATGCCAGGGTCTACGGCCTGAGTACCGCGCCGTCCAGCCCCCAGGTCAAGATACGGAAAGGGAAATCCTCGCCACGGACCGTCAGGCACGGTGATCCGGTGAACATCAGCACGGACTATTCCCTGGCCTTGCCGAAGGGGGTGAGCAAGGCGCGGGTCACCGAAAGCTGGGTTCTGAAAAAAGACGGAAAGAATGTCGCGAAGCTGCCGTCTAAATCCGCCTCGAGGGCAGCCGGAGGCTGGGTGGCCGATGCCGAGATCAGCATTCCTTCCGATGTGCCGACAGGCACGTATCTGATCGAGCACCGTGTCCAAGTGGGCAGCAGCTACGATGTCGACGAGTCGACCTTCGTCGTTCGGAGCTGAATCGTGCCCATTCCCTTCACTCGGGTGACGGCCGGGGATTGACCGTGAGTCTGTCCCTGGCTGGTTTATGGCTACTTGGCGGGCTTTTGGGCGGTGGCGACGAGACCCGAGATTGCAGCGCATCCGCGCAAGCAGGCGCAAGCACCATGCAGCGTATCGCCGAATCATGGCCGCTTCGATTTGCAGGCGATCCGGTCAGGCGTTATGTTCTGCGCTTGGGGCAGAGGATCGTGGCGCAGGTGGATCCGCATCATGTCGATGACTGGCGTTTCTTCGTCGTCCGTAATCTGGAGCCTACGGCCTTTGCCGTTGGTGGCAACCGGTTCGTCGTTAGCGACGGACTCATTGCATTCGTAAGGAACGAGAGCGATCTCGCTGCCGTTCTGGCGCATGAGATCGCCCATCAGCGTCTGGGACATTTCTGCGATCATGCCCCGACCGATGCCGAGCGTATCCGTTACGGTTCGATCGTTCAGCACTTCGATCTCGATACGGAGCGCGCGGCAGATGCGGATGCCCTGCATCTGCTCAAGGCTGCGGGTTACGATCCCGGCTCCATGTTCGAAGTCCTTCGATGCCTGTCGGAGCGGCCTGGAGCGCCGGTATCGCAGCTGCAGGCGCGGATGCGAGTTCTCCAGTCTTCGTCTGTCAGGGATCAGCCGAGGGCACATGTTCGGGTTGGGGGGCTGGAGGAGATCCGCGCGCATATCCTTGAAGAGTCGGGAAGCTCTCTGCAGCGCTGTCAATAATCTGGACAACGATTTTGCTGTTTCCAAGTCCTTGTGATTCAGACAGAGGGCGCCACGATGCAAGAGGCACGCTTTTTCGATCGGCTCGACAAGAATCGGGTGCATTGCGGGCTCTGTCCGCATGACTGCGTCATTCCCGAGGGCGGCCGCGGGGTCTGCGCCGTTCGCTACAACAGCGGCGGCAAGCTCTACAGCCTGGTGACCGATCGCGTCATCACGCGCAACCTGGACCCGATCGAGAAGAAGCCGCTCTTTCATTTCCATCCCGGCTCCAGCGCCTATTCCATCTCGGCGGTGGGCTGCAATCTGCTCTGCAACTTCTGTCAGAACTGGGAGATCTCGCAGTGGCCGCGCGAGCATCTGCCGAGCCACGTGCCAGGCGCGGGCGACGACGTCATCTGTCCGCGGATCGATCTGCTCGGCGATTGCATTCCAGGCGAGCGGGTCACGCCCGATCAGATCGTCCAGGCGGCCCTCGACTCGGGTGCCAGTACCATCGCCTATACCTATACCGAGCCGACCATCTTCTACGAGCTGGCCTGCGCGACCGCCCGCAAGGCCGGCGAGGCGGGTCTCGCTAACGCCTTCATCACCAACGGATACATCTCCGAGGCGCCTCAGTGCGAGGTCGGTCCGCTGCTGGATGCGGCGAACGTGGATCTCAAGTTCTTCAGCGACGAGAGTTATCGGAATCTGAGTCGGGTCAGACTGGCACCCGTGCTGGACGCGATCGGCCGCTATCACGAAATGGGCATCTGGCTGGAGATCACGACCCTGGTGATTCCAGGCGTCAACGACTCGGACGCCGAGCTCGGGCAGATCGCCGGTTTCATCCGCTCGCTCTCGCCCGACATCCCCTGGCATGTCTCGCGCTTCCGCGCCGCCTACAACTATCGCGGCGCGCAGCCGACGCCTGTCGCCACCCTCGAGCGGGCGGTCGAGATCGGCAAGGAGGCCGGATTGCGCTATGTCTACACGGGCAATCTGCCGGGCGACGGGGGCGAGCACACCTATTGCCACCAGTGCGGCGCGCGTCTGATCCAGCGTTACGGATTCCAGGTGCTGTCCAATCGGATCCGGGGAGGCTGCTGTCCGGATTGCGGTTCGCGGGTCGCCGGCGTCGGGATGGAATAGTTTCGGGGCGATTCCGGTGAGGGCTCTCGGTTCGAGAATGGCGTCGGACCTTGTTCGAGCAGGCGGGTGAAGTCATCGGCCGGGATGTAAAACCCAGTCCGATAATTCAACCTTATCGAGCATAATTTGGCTCTTATCGTCCATGCAAGCTCCGCCCGACCAACGATGGCGCTGGCTGAGTGTCGCGCATCCAGGCCGATCTCAAACAGAGGTCGAACCGAAGGACTCCGTGGTGTAACGCAGAATCTCGATGTCGGCCGACCAATAGCCGAAGGGAAGACCGGCCTTGCGCTTGAGGTGCTCCAGGAATTCGGTCGGATCCGGGATCTGCTCCCACACCGATGGCAGAAAGGTCCCGCGATGGCGGCCGGCCCTGAGGATGAGTCCGTCGCGCCCCGGGCGAATCCGGTTCAACAGCTCCGTCTCGGACTGGAAATCGATGGGTTCGGCGGGACTCAGGACCGAGATCTGGATCGCCAGCCGACCGAATTCCTGCTTGCGAAGACGCGGGAATCGCGGATCCTCGAAGGCCGCGGCGAATGCATTCTGCGCCACGTCCACGACCAGAGGCCGGCGCGGCTCCAGCACGCCGATGCAGCCGCGCAGATCCCGCGCAATGTGCAGGGTGACGAAGGTGGCGCGCGGCTCGCGCAGCGGTTCAGGATAGTCGTCCGGCTCCACCGTCAAGGGTGAGCCATGCTCCAATCCATGGGCGATGGAGCGGGACGCCGTCTCGATCAGCGAGGCACGTTGCGGATCCTCATAGGTCTGCTCGGCGTTCCGGCCGATCCGAGGCTCAGTGGAGTGCATAGGCGCCGTATCCCACGACCTGATCCCGCGTGCCGGCCGTATCGCCCGAGTTGCGCAGATCGAGCCGCTGGACCTTCAGGCCCAGACGCCGGGCGAGCACCAGCAGACCGCGCAGCGGATAGCGTCCGCAGGCATGGTCCGGGCCGATGTCATCGGGCGACAGCGACTCGATCGCCGCCGAGGTGAGTCGGTCGATCTGATTGGCCGAGTCGTAATCGAGATAGTGGCTGAGATCCGAGCTGACGACGATCAGCGTTTCCGGACCGCCCCAAAGTCGTTCCAGCAGCTTGGCGACCGCCTCGGCGCTCGTTTCCCCGACCACGAACGGGGCCAGCTTGAAGTCGTCCAGGACCCGCTGCAGGAAGGGCAGCTGTACCTCGAGACTGTGTTCGAGCGCGTGAGCGGCCTCCATGGGACGCACCTGCGCGAGCCGGAGAGCCCGCTCGACGGCCTCCCGGTCGATTTGGACCAGGCCGAGCGGGGTGGCGAATGCCGTCGCCAGGCTCGTGGCGATGCCATGCAGCGGGACGCGGTGGCTCGGCCCCAGCAGGACCACGCGCGACAGGATTCGGCTGACGGGGGCGAGGGTCGCGTAGGCGCTGGCCGCGACGGGGCCGGAGTAGAGGTATCCGGCGTGGGGAACGATCAATGCCTTGGGCGGTGGGGCATGGACCTCGGCGCTGGAGAGATAGGCGTCCAGCATCCCCTCCAGCTCTGCGACGTCTCCTGGATAGAAGCGGTCGGCCACTGCGGGTTGGCGGATCTGGGACATGGGAGCCGGACCTCCTGTTGAGCGTTTCCTCTCAGGATAGACCCGATCGACGGATCGGATCCGGTCATCCCTCTCTGGGCTTGGGGCCGTCCGAGAATTTCTCCAGCAGCTCGGCACAGCCGTCCGCGTCCTGGACCCACTCGATACCCGTTTCGCTCGGAACGGCGGCGGCCTTGGTCCGGATCGTGGCGATCGATTGCATGATGATGGCGTTCAGCGTCTCGGGGTCGGCCAGGCCCTTCTCCCTGGCGGTGTCGGCCGCGAGGCAGACGCCGGCCTGGGCGCCCATCACCAGGCCTCCGGCCGCCCCCATGCCGGCGCCGAAACCGATCGCGAGCACGCCGCCGACGGCCGCGCCGATCAAAAGGAAAATCAGTGCCATAATGGTCGCTCTCATGGCCGTCTCTCACCTCCGTTGCCGTGATTCATTCAATTCGCTACATGCTACCCCTTGTCTTGGCCGGCGTCTCGATTCTCGTCGCCGGTGCCGTGCTCGCCGATCCGCGTCAGGATTTCCTGGCCGCCGAGTCGGCCCTGAAGCGTGGCGACCGCGGCGAATTCGCCCGACTGTCGGAGACGTTGAAGGAATATCCGCTCTATCCCTATCTGCGCTTCGCCGAGCTGACGCGGGATCTGGGCCAGGCGCCGGATGCCGACGTCGAGTCCTTTCTGAACGACTATCCGGACACCCAACTGGAGCAGCGGCTGCGTCTGGCCTATCTGGCCCGACTGGCCGAGGCGGGACGCTGGCGGGATTACGCCCGCATCTATCGTCCGGGCGACTCCATGGCCCGTCGCTGTCTCTATCTGCGCGCCCTGATCGAGACCGGCCGCCTGGCCGAGACCCGCGGCGATCTGGATCGCGTCTGGGGATTCGCCGGGTCCCGGCCGTCCGAGTGCGATCCGCTCTTCGCCGCCTGGCGCGATGCCGGCTGGCTGACGACCGATCGAATCCGTCACCGGCTGAACCTGACGATGGAGGCCGGCAACACCGGCCTGGTGCGCTATCTGTCGCGCATGCTGCCGGAGACCGATCGGGACTGGCCGCGACAGTGGCTGGAACTGGACGCCAACCCGGAGCGGCTGCTGGACGCGGACTGGACGCCAGCGGCGGATGGACATGGGGTTTCGGTCCTGGCACATGGCATCGTCCGGCTGAACGCGGTCTCGACAGGCAAGGCGATGCGTGCGATCGAGCGCTGGCGGGGCAAGCTCGATACGGATCCGGCCCGGGCACGGGCGGCCTATGTCGCCGTCGGGCGCGCGCTTGCCGAGCGCGGCGATCGTCTGGGGCTGCTCTACTGGGACCGTCTGGTCGAGACGCCATCCAATCAGGCCGGACAGGCGCTCAGGTTGAGGTCCGCCGTCGCGCTCGGCGCCTGGGACTGGGTCGCGAAATGGGTCTCGCGCATGCCCGAGAGTCAGGCCAAGCGCGATCGCTGGCTCTATTGGAAGGCGAGGGCGGACGAGAGGCTCGGCCTGACCGAGATGGCGCGCGAGGGCTATCGCGAGGCGGCCCGCGAGCGCAGTCTCTGGGGATTCCTGGCCGCGGACCGGATCGGGGCGTCCTACAATCTGGCGCATCGCCCGACGCCGGCCGAGCCCGAGCGTATCCGCCGCATCGTGCTGAGTTTCACCTATCGGCGTCTCGTCGAGCTCCATCGGCTCGGGCGCGAGACCGATCTGCGCCGCGAGTGGCGCGTCTTCACCCGGGGCATGGAGCCCGCGGATCTGATGGCGGCGGCCTTCGTCGCCGATGTCCGGGGCTGGCACGATCAGGCCATCTTCACGCTCGCCCGCACCGGCTATTGGGACGACCTGGAGCTGCGTTTTCCGCTGCGCTACCGCGAGCGGATCCTGGACGAGTCCTGGCAGATCGGCATCCAGCCGGACTGGGTCTTCGCCATCCTGCGTCAGGAGAGCGTCTTCGCGCGCACCGTGGCCTCGCCGGTGGGGGCCGTCGGACTCATGCAGCTGATGCCCGAAACGGCCCGCGAGGTCGCCGCCAGCCTGGATCTCGAGGCCCCATCGCGCTGGGATCTCGTCGATCCAGCGCTCAACATCGTCCTGGGGAGCAGCTATCTGGCCTCGATGCGCGACCGGTTCGGCCATCCGGCCCTGGCGACCGCTGCCTACAACGCCGGGCCCCATCGCGTCATGCGCTGGCTGCCGAGGCATTGTACCGACGCGGACGTCTGGATCCTGGGGATCCCCTTCGCCGAGACGCGCGGCTATGTCGAGCGGGTCCTGACCTATAGGGTCATCTATGCCGCGCGTCTGGGGGCGGAGGGGCTGCGTGCCAGCGATCTTTTGCCTCCGGTTCCGGACGAGTCGCTATGGCGGGATCAAACCGGGGGCAGACAGGCTTCCAGTCGCTGACGGACGATCGATTCGATCCGCCGGACGAGTGGGTCTGGTAGACTGCGCCACCGTCCATGCCCGGATGCGCGGCCAATTCGTATCCTCACTGCGAACGAGTGTCCGAGTGTCCCCGAATCCGCGTTTTGGTGACCTCTGTCATGATAGCCCTTCGTTCGACCCCATCCCTACTGGCCCATCTCATGCTGGCACTGCTGATAGGCTTGGGCGCGGCCGGCCGGGTACAGGCGGAAGAGACGCCGGCCCAGGCGATGGCCAGAGCGATCGCGCGCATGATGGAAAGCATGGGCTTCAACGAGATAGGGACGCCTGGCGCCGCGAATCCTGGTCATGGGGTGCCGCCGGGTTGGCCATCCGTCTTCGGCCCCTGGTCGGGGGCCATGAATCCCTCACCCTCCACGTCCGAGATGTCGAGGATGGCGGACAAGGTCTATCAGGGCGTCATGTCCTCAGGAGAACAGCTCGCGGCCGGCTGGACCCCAGGTCTCGTCGAGGGGGTGTGGGAGGACAATCAGGGTGGTCTTCTGATCGTGCAGGGGACGCTCTATCGGCTCTATTCCGCCTGCAACGGCCATATCGACGGCGAGATCCGCGTCCTCGGCGATCGGATCGAGCTCAGCAACCGGCAGCAGAATTTCACGCAGACCTTCGAATACGCCCTCGATCAGGGACGTCTCGCCCTGCGCGATCCAAGCGGCCAGATCTATCTCTACCGGCGGCTCCTACTCGACCGGGAAAAGTGAATTTCAGCCGCCAGCCGCCAGCCGCCAGCCGCCAGCCGCCAGCCGCCAGCCGCCAGCCGCCAGCCGCCAGCCGCCAGCCGCCAGCCGCCAGCCGCC
>NZ_AONC01000041.1 GCF_000585215.1 Imhoffiella purpurea
GTGACGCAGATGGACGAGGTGACGCAGCAGAACGCGGCCCTGGTGGAGGAGGCGGCGGCCGCGGCCGAGAGCCTCGAGGACCAGACCCGCGTGCTCACCCAGGCCGTCTCGGTCTTCAGTCTCGAAGATCCCTCGGGATCGGGCTGAATGCCGGACGGATCGCCCATTCGATCAAGGTGTTCAAGCCGGATCCAATTGCCCCTGGAGCGCCCCGGCACGTCCGCTGAAGATGCGCAGATCCTCGTTGACCAGCTCCCAGCAGATCCCGCTGAGACGGTCGAGCGGTCCAGAGACCCTGGCCGAGAGATGCAGCTCGGGTTCGACCAGATAGAGGGTCAGCTCCAGCTCGATCGGACTCGGGTCGGTCTGGTCGGTCGAGGCGTCACGGCGGGTATGAAGCTCCAGAAAGAGCTCGAACGAGGCCGGTGACAGACGTGGCCGGCGCGTCTCCACCCTGACGAGGTCGCAGACCGGGTCCTCGCAGCGCTGCCGCAGTGCGTAGGCCAGCTCGCGGTCGCAGAAAACTCGGATTTGGTTCTCGATCTCGGCGAGATGCCGCTCGGCCTCGCGCAGCCGCTGGGGCGCCTCGGTCTCTTCGCGGATCTGGGTGCGCAGGACGCGGCGCAGACGATCGAATGCCTTGGGCAGCGTCCCGCTGTGGAACCCACGGCGCAGCAGCCCTCTCATGGTCTCGCCGTGGAATCCGACGATCGCCGGTTCGATCGGCGCGTTCGGCAGATCGGTTCTGCGGACCACCATGAGCTCGGGCCGAGGTCCGTCCTTGTCCTTGAGGGACCCATGGTTGGTGGCATAGATCTTCCAGTTCTCCTTCAGCTCCCAGACCAGGAATCCGGCCAGTCCGGGCAGGAGCAGCACGGTGAGCGTGACGAAGGGATAGGTGATCCATTTGGGCAGCAGGGGTTCCAGCAGATCGACCATGATCCCGGTGATGACCGGCAGGAAGGGCAGCATCAGCTTGTGCGCGATGGTCACGAGCGGAAAGTGCTTGATGGGATTGACCTGGGGTTCCACCAGCACGGTGACGTAGAATTTGATCAGAGACTGGAGCAGGCCCCATGCCGGGACCATCAGCGATTTGAGCGTCAGCTGCAGCGCCGATTCGCCGAGATGATGGCTCAGGAGTTCCTCGATGCGATGCAGCCCCTGCTGGAAGCGTCGCGTCAGCTCCTTGAAGAACTGCATCAGCTCCTTCACCAGCCCCATGACCAGCGCCTGGTTCAGACGGCGCAGGATCTGCACGCTCGAGCTGGCCAGATCGTCCAGCAGCCTCCTGCCGGCCGGCGTGTTGTGGACCAGGGTACCCAAGGCCAGGATGAGCGCCAGAATCGAGAATCCAGGTTCGAGCGGGTCGTCCCTCACCAGATAGTCGATCCCCACGAAGGGCGCCACCATGAGGGTTCCGGTCAGTGCCGGACGCAACAGATAGCGGTCCAGTCCGCGGATGGCGCCGGTATTGAGCAGGGTGCTGACCGGCCGCCATCGCAGCAGTCTGCGCAGACCGTCGTAGAGGATGAGCCGCAGCGTCCACCAGAGACTGATCATGAAGACCCGAAATCCGGTCCGCCCGGCGCGGGTATGGGCGATCCCGTTGATCGCGAGCCCAAGGGATCCGACCAGCCAGATGGTCGCCAGATGGAGCGAGGAATGGTGATCGGTGATGTAGGCGGCCAGGACGTCGATGGTCTTGAGCCCGAGGAAGGCGATGCCGAACGGCAGGATCAGATGGCGCAGCACCAGACGTCCGGACGGCGTGCCGAACAGCGGGGCGCTCAGCTGCTGCAGGCCCTTGATATAGATCTCGCCCGGCTGATAGAGACCCGGAAGCGCCAGCGCGGCATAGCGGTCGAAGCGCGACAGCCGGTCTCCGATCAGGAACTCGCGCAGCCTGAGATCCGGCAGCCGCAGTGAATTGCGTGCCACCATGTCGCGAAAATCGGTGAACCTCAGATGACGGCGGCGCTGCACCACGTCCAGCAGCTCGCACAGCAGCTTGTGGAAGGCGACCCGCTCGCGGTGGTTCATGGGAACGAAGTCGGCCTGACAGAGCGCGCGCTCCAGGTGCGGCTTGAGATCCCTGTCGAGCTGCTGGCTCAGCCGCTCGGCCAGCGCTTCGAGGGTCACCCGGTGCGATTCGGTCTCCTGCAGCGACCAGCCGATGCGCTCCAGTCGGTTCATGGCGCTGTCCAGTGCCCGCAATGCCTTGAGATTGGCCTGGAAGGGTAGGATCTGGCGCAGGCGCTGGCGTCCCCGGCTCCATATCCATTGCAGGGGACGCAGACGATAGTAGGTCGTGCGGCTCTCCAAGAGCACGCGTTCGAGATCCTTCAACAGGCTCTTGGCGATGCGCGCGCGTCCCGGGCTGCGCAGCTCCTCGCTCAGCCGCTCGATCAGATGGTCCAACGCGCTAGACGAGGCCGGCGGAAGCTTCCATTTCGCCGCCAGCAGATCGGTCAGTATCTGCTGGGTGCCGGATCTCCTCTGGACCAGGATTCGCCTGACCCGCTCGGCGTCCGGGGCGCAGGGTTCGCCCATGGCCTCGAAGCGTCGCTGCGCCCGTGCCAGACGAGCGATGGCGACCGAGAAGCGATCCTGATGCTCGGCTCGCTGGGCCAGCCGGATCTCGCGGCTGAAGAGCACCAGATGGGCACGCAGCCGCATCCCTCTCGCCGGTTTGCGTGGCCGCCCGGGCCAGCGCATCAGACCGCCCAGCATCAGCATCAGTCCGAGAACGGGGACCCACAATGCCTGGTGGAGATTGCGCAGACGGCTGCGCCAGTCCTGACGCGGTATGTGGAACCCCTGACGCAGGGCCGCCAGACATCGGGCCTCCGCGCCGTCGCTCGCCCCCTCCAGCGGGGCGTCCAGCATGCTCGGGTCGAGCGTCTGACGAATGTCGGCGGGCGCCTTGGTCTCGGCGCCGCCGACCGTCGCCTCTTCATCGGCGTGGTCCGGATCCCGGCGCAGATAGGTGAGGCCGAGCGGCAGCAGGGTTTGGCGTGCCGGATGCCCGCAGCGATGATCGGGCCGTGCCCGTTCGAGCAGGTTGGGCAGCCTGCCGGCCGATCGTGGTGGCGGCAGGTCGATTCCGCTCTCGACCATCCATTGATCCAGCTCGCCCCATTCGCGGATGGAGGGGAAGAAGTATCCGCGCACGCCCGGGCTGAAATACCTCAGCCGGACGATCAGGGCGACGAAGGCGCGGCAGACGCAGTGCTCATCCAGTCCCGGCGGGATCACGGAGTCGCGCTCCAGAACGTCGCGAACCTCGGCGAAGGCCCGCAGACCGATCATGGCACGCAGCCTGTCCGGGCCGAAACGGCTCTGATCCTGATTGTCGTCGCGCGCGAGCTGCCAGGCACGGGCGACCTCGCCCTCGAAGCGGCGTGCCCAATAGTCGCGCAGCAGGCGGACGAATCCCGCCTGATCGGTCCGGAGGCTGAGCGGGGTCGGCAGCAGAACCACCTGATCGGGCAGACTGAGTCCCTCCACCACGACCAGCGCCTCGGGGTTCTCGGTCTCGAGCGCCTCGAGGAAGGCGCTGGTCGGCATCAGATAATAGGCGAGCGCCGGGATGTCCCCATCGAGATCGACGGCGTCCAGGTGAAGCGCGATCAGGCGTTCGAGTGCGCGCGGATGAAAGAGGAAGATGCCCTCCGCGGGTTTGAAGACGCGCGCCCGGAACTGTCGCTCGGCGGACTCGGCACTGATGATATGGGGATTGTGAGACACGAGTCGCTAGGTTCGAGGTCTGGGGCGAGGACGCTTCAGAGTGTCCGCCGAAAGTCTCCGATGGAGACGATTTCGACGATGATCGCGGGCAGCTTGAGAGTTATAATCAACGGCTTCGAGGCATTTTGGAATATTTTAAGGAGCGATGATCCTCGACCATGCACTACCGAGTCTTTTATTTGTTCGACCGATCCGGGGAGTCCGTCTCATCGGCGAGCGCCGTCGAGATGAGCACCCGTGCCATCTGTGAGCAATTGCTTCCACGCCTGCAAAGCGCGGACGACTATCTGGGGATCATCGATGCGCAGGAGAATACCCTGCAGATCCTGTGCGATCCAGACGCGAAGCGCTATTGGGTGGAACTGCCAATCGACGCAGCCAAGGCATCCTACGGGCGCCACATGGAATACGACGAGCTGCGCGATCTCATGATGGCACTGCCCGATGTCTTCGATCGCGAGGCCATCCCAGGGCTCGAATACCGCCCCTGGTGAGTCGCTTCACGGCGTTGCCCCGTCCTTCATGGTGCCGCGCACCAGGCGGATGAGGCCGTTTTGGGACGTTCCCTGGCGGTAATAGCTTCCCTTGAAGAAACTGACGCTCCATACTCTGCCCAAACCTCCGCTGTCCACCGAGGAGGTCCAGTAGAGCCCCCCCCGGGTGTTGGGAAACACCTGAGGATTGATGGTCGGGGCGGGATGACATCGCTCGACGATGCTGATCAACTCCTCCCCGGTCGGCAGACGCCAGTCGCCTTCGACGGCCGCGACCAGCTTCTTCCCCCGGTCCCAGGTCACCGACCTGGGACGCCCCTTGCATACGTTCGAGTCGGCATCCCAAGTCTGACCCAGTGCGCAGCGCTGCCATTCGAGCGTGGTGCGCTCGTGCCTGACCGCGCGGCCCTCCTCGATGGCGACGAACTCGCTCGAGGGCGTCGTTTCGTTCATCCCCTTGACACAGGCATCGGCGGCATCGGGAATCTCTGCCGCGGGCAGTGGCGTGAGGAAGCTCGACAGAATCAATGCCAGGATTGCTGACGCATGGCGGGCGGAACCGGGTGGCGAGGGCGCGAAATTGAAACCCTCGATGACTGCTTCCGCACCGGACCTGGCGGATGCGATCAGGCGCGAGAGCTGCCTCCTGGCCTCGTGGACATCGATCTGATGGTGCATCAAGATTCGTCTGGCTGGAGTATCGTTCGAAGTGTAGCCGGAGGGACTTCGATCTGGAAAGCGCTTCGCCAAGGCCCGGACTCGATCTGGCCGAGCGATCGGGTCGAGGATTTGACGACATGTGCCGGCCATGCGAGGCGGACGGAGCGGGCATCCGGTGTTGCGTGCCGCCGGATCGCCTGATCGGACAGAATCGACATTCGCGCCAGGAGGCCATCATCGTGTCCAGTGTCATGTCGAGGGTAGGGTCGCTATCGAAGCACCTATTGTCCATCGCCTTATCCATGGCGATCTGCATCCAGGCTTGGGCTCAGGCGCCTGCGCCCCCTTCCGAAACGGATCCCGGAGCGCCCGATCCGATGGCCGACGAGCGGATTCCCGAACCGCTTCGCGCCTGGATTCCCTGGGTGCTGGATCCGAGCGGGCAGGGCGTCGATCCGCGCCACTGCCCCTTGGGGCCCGACGGCCGGCCGCGGATCTGCGCCTGGCCCGGGCGTCTGCGTCTGGACGTCGAATCTTCGGGCGGGCGTTTCGATCAGAGCTGGCATCTGTTTGCCGATGACTGGATCCTGCTGCCCGGCGATGCCGACGCCTGGCCGGTCCAGGTGACGGACGGCGACGGGCACCCACTGGCGTTAATCGAGCGGGATGGACGCCCGTCCGTGAAACTCGAGGCAGGCGATCATCGTCTCTCCGGACGCTTCGTCTGGGGCGAGCCTCCGGCCTCGCTCGCCCTCGCGCCGGACACCGGGCTCGTGACGCTGAACACGCATGGCAAACCCAGCCCCCGGCCGCGTCTGGACAAGGGCGGAAGGCTCTGGCTCGCGGATTCAGGGGAATCGCGCTCGACGGAGGCCGAGGACCGGATGCGGATCAAGGTCTTCCGCCGGCTCGATGACAGCCTGCCGCTTCGGGTCTTGACCCGGCTCGAGCTGCAGGTCTCCGGCGGGATTCGGGAGGAGCGGATCGGTCCCGTCACCCTGCCCGAGGGCGTTCCGATCGCGATCCGGGGCGAGCTACCCTCCCGTCTGGGCGCGGATGGCGTTTTGAGTCTGGAGGTGCGGCCGGGGCGCTGGGTGGTCGAGGTGACCGCCTATCATGCCGGTGCGGTCGAGTCGCTTTCCAGGCGCAATCTGGAGGCACCCTGGCCGGCGGAGGAGGTCTGGGCCTTCTCCGCCCATCCCGAACTGCGTCAGGTCGAGCTGGAGGGACCGAGGCCCATCGATCCGCGACAGACCTCGATTCCGAGCGGCTGGGCGCGTCTCCCGCTCTATCTGGTCGGCAAAGGCAACCGACTGCAATTGGTCGAGCGGCATCGCGGCGACGCCGATCCGGCCCCGGACCGTCTGAGGCTGGAACGCGAACTCTGGCTCGATTTCGACGGGTCGGGCTACAGCGTCCGGGACCGGATCCAGGGGCAGCTGAACCGTCCGTCGCGTCTGGACACGGATCCGGCGTTGCAGCTGGGTCAGGTCCGCGTGAACGGAACCCCGTCGCTCATCACCCGGCTCGATCCATCGGGGCCAGCCGGGGTCGAGGTGCGTCAGGGACAGCTCGATCTGGTCGCCGATGCCCGCCTCCAGGGGCCGCCCGAACGGCTGCCCGCCTCGGGCTGGCTGGCGACCCTGGATCAGGTCGACGGCCATCTGCGCCTGCCGCCCGGATGGGATCTGCTGGCGGTCTCGGGCGTGGACAACGACCCGGGCTCCTGGTTGACGCGCTGGACATTGCTGGATCTCTTCCTCGTCCTCATCCTCGCGCTCGGGGTGGGGCGCCTCTGGGGCTGGGGCTGGGGGACGCTCGCTTGGTGCGCGCTGGTCCTGACCTGGCACGAGCCGGGCGCTCCGCAGCTGGTGTGGCTGAACCTGTTGGCCGCCGCCTCACTGCTGCGGCTGCTGCCCGCCGACGCGATCCAGAAGGGTGCGCTCAGGCTCCGGTGGCTGGTGCTCTGGTATCGGCGTCTGACCCTGATCTCGCTGCTGATCGTCGGTCTGCCGTTTCTGGTCTCGGAGGTTCGCTCCGCGCTCTATCCCCAGCTCGAGCAGGGCGGCGGTGTCGGCATCGGGCTCCATCGTCCGGCCGACGCTGGGCAGGGGAACCCTCAGGCCTTCGCGTTCGATGCGATCCGGGAGGATGCCGAGATCCTGTCCGAATCCGCCCGGTCCTCGATCATGGAAACGCCCGCCGCCAAACCCGCTCCGGCTCCCGAGCCGTCGCGCCCGGTTCCGGCGCTGGATCCGAACGCGCGCATCCAGACCGGTCAAGGCGTGCCCGACTGGCAATGGAATCGTTTCGACCTGGTCTGGTCCGGACCGGTCGCCACCTCGGACCTGGCCAGGCTCTGGCTGCTGACGCCCTTCTGGAATCTGGTCGCCGCATTGACCGGCTGTCTCTTGTCGATCCTGCTGGGTCTGCGCCTGGCCGGGATCCGGTGGCCCGGACGCTCGGGTGGCGCTATCGAGCTCGTGCTCCTGTGCGGCGCCCTCTTGGCGGCAGCGCCGGCGGAGCGGGCACTGGCCTCCGAGTATCCATCTCCGGAGCTCCTGGACGCGCTGAGGACGCGTTTGCTCGCGCCGCCGGACTGTCTGCCCGATTGCATCGATCTCTCCTCGCTTGGAGTTCGGGCGACGCCCGATCGTCTCGTCCTGGAACTGACCCTGGATGCGGCCGCGGCCATGGCGGCCCCGGTTCCCGGCGGCAGCGGAGACTGGATCCCCGACCAGGCAAGGCTCGACGGCCGGATCCTGGATCGTCTGGGCCGCGACGCCCAGGGCCGTCTGCTGATCCCCTTGCGGCCGGGCCGGCATGCACTCGCGCTCGAGGGCGCCTTGCCCGCCCGCAATCAGATCGACATCTCGCTGCCCATGACGCCCCGGATCCTGGATTCGGACATGGAGGGCTGGCGTCTCGACGGCCTGGACGCGCGCGGCCGACCCGCGGGTCAGATCCGGCTGGTGCGTCTGTCCGAGGCGCGACAGACCGCCGAAGGGAGCCTGGTTCAGGGGACTCTGCCGCCGCTGGTCCAAATCGAGCGGCATCTTTCGATCGGGGTGGACTGGACGGCCGAGACCCGGGTGAAACGTCTGTCGGCGCCCGATTTTCCGATCATGCTGAGGCTCGATCTGCTGCCGGGGGAGTCGGTCCAGACCCAAGGACAGCGGGTGAAGGATGGGCATATCCAGGTCGCATTGCCCCCCGGACAGACCGAGACATCCTGGGGTTCGAGGCTGGAGTTGCGCGAACGGGTGGATCTGGTCGCCTCTTCCGAGGCGGGAATCGCCGAGCGGTGGCGATTGGACGTGGGTCCCTTCTGGCACCTGGAATACGACGGGATCCCTCCCGTCCATCCGCCCAGGGGCGAGGGGCGCTCCCTTCCGACCTGGAGTCCTCTGCCCGGTGAGACGCTCCATCTGAGAATCACCCGGCCGATCGGTGAGCCGGGCCCGACGCTCACCATCGACCGGGTCGAATTTCGGGTCGAGCCAGGTCCCCGCGGCAGCGATGCCAAACTCGACCTGGCCGTGCGCAGCAGCCAGGGCGGCTCGCACCTCATTCGGCTGCCCGAGGGTGTCGAGCCGCTCGCCCTCGAGATCGATGGACGCAGCCTGGCGCTGCCGTCCGGGACCCAGGGGATCGAATTGCCGCTGGTGCCCGGGGCGCAGCGGATGCATCTCGCCTGGCGCGATCCGCTTCCCTTGACATACGGCTTCAGTCCTCGGCGCCCCGATCTGGGGGCCGAGGCCGTGAACCTGGATCTGTCGCTGTCATTGCCCCGGGATCGCTGGGTGCTCTTCGCGAGCGGCCCCCGCGTCGGGCCGGCCGTGCTCTTCTGGGGCGTGCTGCTGGTTCTGGCCGTCCTCTCCTGGGGGCTGGGACGGACCCGGACGACACCGTTGCGGACGCATGACTGGCTGCTGCTCGGCGTCGGTCTCGCCCTGTCCGAGGTGTGGGTGATCCTGGTGGTCGCCGGCTGGCTGTTCGCACTGGGGCTGCGGCGCCGACTCGACGAGACCCATGGTGTCTGGCGCTACAACCTGATCCAGGTCGGGCTCCTAGTGCTGACGCTGCTGGCGCTGGCGAGCCTGGTCGGGGCGGTGCAGCAGGGGCTGCTGGGCCGCCCGGAGATGCAGATCGCCGGCAATGGATCCAGCGGGACCTTCCTCCACTGGTACGCGGATCGGGGCGGTCCCGATCTACCCGAGGTCCGGGTGCTGTCCGTGCCCATGTGGGTCTATCGCGGATTCATGCTCGGATGGGCGCTGTGGCTCGCCTTTCGATTGCTCGATTGGCTGCGCTGGGGTTGGGAGGGCTTCGCCCATCCCCAGCTCTGGCGTGAAAGGAGGTCTGTCAGGAGAGGTGCGGAACCGCCTCTGGCGTGAAAGGAGGTCTGTCAGGAGAGGCGCGGAACCGCCTTCCGACGCCTGAGCGCCCATCGCATCCGATTCAGGTCGAGCGGCCGTTCAGTACCCGATGGCGGGAAGCGTCTCCGCCTGTCTCAGGCGCGAGACCAGAATATCGATGAGTCCTGGATGGGTTCCGACCAACGGGGAAGGGTAGAGCTGGAGTCCGGGGTGGCGCGTCTCGACCCGTCGGCAGATGTCGCTGATGTCGCCGCCGGGTCCGGCATGGCGCCCCGGTCCCATGAAGAGCATGGCGAGCGCGATGGGCGAGGTGTCCTGTTCCGCCAGGCGATCGAGCAGGGTTTCCAGGAGCTCGCCGTTGAAATCGTATTCGCTTCCCGGCCGGCGCTCCATGACCGCCTCGTAGAGTCTGATCCCAGGTGCGAGCCGCTGAGCGAGACGCTCGCCGAGCCAGCGGCGAACCTGGGTCACTCCGGGGATGGGCGAGCCGTGGTCGACCAGAACGACTCTGCTCGGCTTGCTGTCCGCAGAGCTGGCGGCCCGATCGACATTGTCCGCGAGGATGTCGACCAGACGGGGCTCGCCTCCTGGAAGCGGGCAGAGCACGGGGGCCGTCCTCAGTCTGCAGGGACCATGGATCCGAACGAGTTCGGAGAGGGTGTCGGGGATGAACTGCGAGATCGCGCGGGTCGGGCCGAAGAAGAGCGGCAGCAGGATGAGCTCGCGCCGGTCGTCGGCGAGCAGACGGCCCACGGCGTCGGCGAAGGTCTCGGCAGGACGCCCGTCCAGGAGTCCGGGATCGACCTGGTTGGAGTGCAGCAGCGAGACGGGCAGGACCGCTTTGTCGAGGCGCTCGGACAGTGCCGAGGCGATACGGCGCAGATTCAGTGTCGATTCCGCTCGCCGCGATCCATTGTCGACCAGCAGGATGGCGCCCATCGATCAGCCCTGGGAGTGGGGCGACGACTCCGCGGTCGCTCTGTTTCTCGACCAGGCACCGGGGTCGAGCGTGACCTTGGCCTGCGTCTGGATTTTCCTGGGCTCGCCCTCGGGACGCGTGGCGATCCAGAGAGCGACGAGCGCCAGGATGCCGCCGACCAGCAGGGCGATGGTCCAGGCGGGACGAAAGACGACCATCCAGAGTACCAGACTCGCGCTCATGCCGATGATGGCGGCCTTCTTGCCGGTGCGGCAGACCTCGCCGTGCTCGAGGAAGCGGCGGATGGATTCGCCGAAATGGGGATGCTCGACCAGAAAGCGGACCCGATGCGGCTTGCTGCGCAGCCAGAGCCAGGCGGCACAGATCCAGAACACGGTGGTCGGCATGAGCGGAACCAGGATGCCGACGAAGCCCAGGCCGAAGCAGAGCCAGGCTAGCAGGTTGTAGACCATGCGTCGCTGCGGACTGACATGGTCGTGCTTGGATAGGGATGCTTGATTGTCGGCCTGCATGCGGCACCTGCTCCGGGTCGAGGTCGAGTAATCCGGTACGGGGCCGCCCAGGCGCTGAAATGGGTCGATATGGATCGACCCGGTCGGGATGAACCAGGGCGCAGTGAAACCGGATGGAATCGCTAAAGTATGGATTGGCAACTATAGCCGGTTTCCGATCGCCTTGTCTCTCGCGCCCTTCCGGTCAGCAGGTGGCGGCGGGGCGCGAGTCGTGTCCAGGTCCGCGGATCGGACCCTCGGATCAGGATCCGGGCTGACCGCGCTTGGGTACCTGTACACCATGGTCCGCGAGCCATTGGGTATCCAGCTCCCAATCGACGGTCTGGACCTGGGGCTGGGCCAGCATGAGACCCATGGCGCGCTTCTGGTGATCGATGAGTTCTTGCTGGGCGGCCACCATCTTGGGGTCGTCCTGGGCCAGTCCCGCGAGATTCGGATGGATGATCTCGAGGAAGCGCATCGCCGGGATGTCGAAGGAGCGGGGCGTCGAGATGGTGGCCACGCCGTTCTCGAGCGAGCGCAGGCGGAACTGATACGGATAGTCGGCGAGAATCTCGTCGGAGGTCAGGATCTTGTCGAGATTCCAGGCCTTCGGCTGCCAGGTGGACTTGATCCCGAAGACCAGAGCCAGGCCTACGAGCACGGCGAGCGCGATACTGTAATTTCGTGTAAAACGGTCCATACGGGTTCTCTCGGGGCAATTTCTGAAGGGCGGTCGTGAGCCGGTGGTCGGGTCTTCCTCGAATCTCGGGTCGAGCGGAAGGCGTTCGATGGCCGCGTCCGTCGCTTGATCGGATCTGGCTGCTTGTCACGATAGACTATTAGAATTGCGCGATCGGCCGGTCGACACCCATGAAGATTGTCAATTTCTTGCCGGAGGGAGTGAATTCGCGGTCATGCAGCACAAAGACAGAGAGTTGCTACTCGCCGGACTGACCGCTGTCCTCGATGATCTGGACCTTGCCGCGGCTCCTGGTCAGCTCGAGAGCGCGGTCCGTGAACGCCTGGCCGTCAAGCTCGCAGATCTCCTCCAGTCCACCAAGCCCATCGTCGGAACCCGGGCCACCATTCTGATCGCCGATCTGCGCGGTTTCACCACCCTCATGGAGTCGCTCCCCACGGTTCAGATGGTGGAACTCCTGAACCGCTTCTTCGCCGCCATGGCACAGGTCGTGGAGCGTCATGGCGGAATCGTCGACAAGTTCATGGGCGATTCGGTCATGGCGCTTTTCGGGACCCCGGAGCGGCGCGGAGACGATCAGCTCCGAGCGCTCACCTGCGCGGTCGAGATGCAGCATGCCATGGCCGACCTCAATCGCGAGAGCGAGTCGCGCGGCGAACCCAGGCTCTATGCCGGCATCGCCGTCAGCACCGGCGATGTCATGGCCGGCAGCTTCGGCTCGGATATCCATAGCGAGTTCACCGTGATCGGCGATCCGGTGAATCTGGCGGCGCGTATCGAAGCCTATTCGCTGCGCGGCCAGATCCTCCTGAGCGAGGAGACCTACCGGGGCGCGGCGGACCACATCCAGATCGGCACCGTCAACGAGGTGATGGTCAAGGGCAAGGCGAATCCGGTGAAGCTCTACGAGCTGAAGGCGGTCACACGTCCGCGGCCGATCGCGGTACCGGCCATCGAGGTGCGCAAATCGCCACGCATCCTGGTCGATTTTCCGGCCGTCTTCCGCCGCGTCGAGGACAAGCGCATCCTCTCCGAGCGTTTCGTCGGCAAGGTCAACGATCTCGGCTACTATGGCATGAGCGCCGATCTGCCGCTGATCCTGCCGACCTATTCGGAGGTCATCATGTCCCTGTCGCCCGGATTCGGCACCGAGAATCCGGTCGAGGTCTACGCCCGCGTCCTGCGCGCGCGGCGCGACAAGGGCGGCTATCGCACCAATCTCCAGTTCACCACCATCGACACCCCCGGACATCGCCGGGTGAAGCAGTATGTCGATCACATGCTGTGGAGGAAGTGATCGCCGGGCTCAGATCTCCGCCGAGCGGATCTGACCGAGGAACTCCAGGATGCGTTCCTCCAGCCAGTAGACCGGCCTCCAGGGCAGGGCGCCGGCCACGAATCCCACATGACCGCCGTGGTCGGCCAGTTCCAGCGTCACCCCCGGTCCGAGCTCATGCTCCCAGGGCACCGTGGTGGGGTACATGAAGGGATCGTCTTCGGCCTGGATGATGAGCGTGGGGGTGACGATGCGCTCGAGGAACGGGCGGCAGCTGGATCGGTTGTAGTAGTCGAAGACCCCCTCGAAGCCGTTCAGCGGGGCCGTGACCAGCTCGTCGAACTGGTTGAAATCGCGGATGGCGTCCAGATCCGCATCGAGCGGTAGCGGACGATCGGCGAATTTGCGTCTGAGATTGGCGCGCAGCTTGTCCAGCAGGTAGCGCCGATAGATGCGCGACGGCCCCCGATCCAGACGCAGCATGGAGTCGCGCAGGACGAAGGGAACCGAGATGGCGATTCCGGCTCTAACCAGCGGCTCACGGTGCTCTCCCAGATATTTGAGCAGCAGGTTGGCGCCGAGCGAGAATCCGATCGCGGCCAGCGGCATGCCCTGGGGATCCTCGGCGAGCTGGCCCAGGACCTCGGCCAAGTCCTCGCTCGCCCCCGAATGATAGACGCGGTCGAGCCGGTTGGGCTCGGACGAGCAGCCGCGCAGATGCATGAAGACGGGTTGGAAGCCCGCCGACTCCAGGGTCTTCAGCAGCGTGCCCGCATAGTGCGAATCGAGATTGCCCTCGAGTCCGTGGATCACCAGCACGCGCGGTCCGGCGGGGGCCCCGATCGCCAGGTCGATGAAGTCGCCGTCGTTCAGCTCGATGCGTCTTGCGGTCAGATCGAGGGAGGGCCGAGTACGTATCAGGCTGGGCCAGAGCGTCTGCAGATGTGGGCCGGGCAGCCACCAGGCTGGCTCGAAGCGGCTCCGGACGATACGTCCATGGTGGGGAATGGGGTCTGTGGTGAGGTCGGGGGCTCTGTTCACGCTCATCGCGCTCGGGGAATCGGAATGCCCGCAGTGTCGCACAAATGCCGGGCGCCGGGGCTCCGGTTCGCATGCCCGCCGCCTTGCCGTTCGGTCGCGCGGAGACGTCGGCGGATGCCGGCGCGTTGAGGGTGCGGCCCTTTGTCCCCTATACTGGGCGTTTAATGAATATGCGGTTTTTCCGCTTGTATCAGGAACCAAGAGAGATGCGGAAAGTTCTTCCGGCCCTGCTCGGTCTATCCCTCTGCAACGTCTGTCTCTGCAGCGTCGCCAAGGCAGAGGATCTCCTTCAAATCTACGATATGGCGGTGGTCAGCGATCCCACCCTGCGCGAGTCGGAACAGACGCTCTTCGCTACCCGCGAGAGCAAGCCCCAGGCCCGCTCGCTCTTGCTTCCGACCCTGAGCGTATCCGGCGGCGCTCAGTATCAGGACGTGGATTCCAGCGGCCATAGCACCAATGGCTTCGCCTTCGATCGCCAGGATGACTATGGCACCCAGAACGTGACGGCGGTGATCCAGCAGTCCGTCTACAGCCGTGCCAACTGGCTCGGTCTCAAGCAGTCGGACAACATCATCGCCCAGGCCGAGGCGGAGTTCCGCAACAGTCAGATCGATCTCATGGTGAGAACCACCGAGGCCTATTTCGACGTGCTGCGCGCCTCGGATGCGGTGACGGTGCAGGAGGCATTTCTGCGCGCCAACGAGCGCCAGTTGGAGCAGTCCAAGCAGCGTTTCGAGGTGGGTCTGGTCGCCATCACCGACGTCAACGAGAGTCAGGCCGCCTACGACAGCGCGCGCGCCGAGCTCATCACCGCCAAGAACAGCCTGAACAACGCCTGGGAGGCCCTGCGCACCATCGTCGGCCAGGTCAACGTGCCTCTGGCCCGCCTGGGAGACAAGCTGCCATTGGCGCCGCCCGAGCCCAATTCGCTCGAAACCTGGGCGGAAACGGCGATTCGCAGCAACTACGGCATCATCGCGGCGAGCGAGGCGGCCAACTCGGCGAAGCAGGAGATCGCCATTCAGCGTTCGGGCCACCTGCCCACGGTCGACCTCGAGGCCGGCTACGACCTGACGCGCTCGGACGCCAAGTACGATACGGACTCCGATACCGCCTATGTGGGGCTGACTGTCAACGTCCCCATCTTCCAGGGCGGTGCCGTGACCTCCCGCACCCGTCAGGCCGGATATCAGTTCCGTGCCGCCCAGGATCGGCTCGATCAGACGCGGCGCACGGTCAACCAGCAGGTGCGCGACTCCTTCCGCGGCATTCTCTCCAGCATCGAGGACGTGAAGGCGCGGCAGGCCGCGATCGTCTCGGCCCGCTCGGCCCTTGAGTCGACCCAGGCCGGACTGGAGGTCGGTACCCGCACCCAGGTGGACGTGCTCAATGCGCAGCGCAATCTGTTCCAGGCCGAATACGACTATCTGAGCGCCCGCTACAACTACATCATCAACGGCATCAAGCTGCACCAGGCGACCAGCACCCTGTCGCGCGATGTGCTGGCCAAGGGCAATGCCTGGCTCAACCCCGGCGATCTCGTTCCTCCGCCCGCGTACTGATCATGTCAGGAAGCAGCTTCGGGAAGCTTTTCGTCGTCACCGGGTTCGGTGAGAGTCACGGTCCGGCCATCGGTGGGGTGGTGGACGGATGTCCGCCCGGACTGGAACTCTCGGCGGCCGATCTCCAGGTGGATCTGGACCGGCGCAAGCCGGGACAGTCGCGCCACACTACGCAGCGCCGCGAATCCGACAGCGTCGAGATCCTCTCCGGCGTCTTCGAGGGGCGCACCACGGGAACCCCGATCGGTCTGCTGATCCGTAACGAGGACCAGCGCTCGAAGGACTATTCGGAGATCGCCGACCGCTATCGTCCGGGTCACGCCGACTACAGCTACGAGCAGAAGTACGGTGTCAGGGACTATCGCGGCGGCGGGCGCTCCTCGGCGCGCGAGACGGCCGTGCGGGTGGCGGCCGGCGCCATCGCCAAGAAATATCTGGCCGAGCGCTGCGGGATCGGGATCCGCGGCCATCTCTCGCAGCTCGGACCCATCCGTCCCGACACCTTCGATTGGGATCAGGTCGAGCGGAACGCCTTCTTCTGGCCCTGCGCCGAAACCGTGCCTCGGCTCGAATCCTTCATGGACGATCTGCGCCGCGAGGGCAACTCCATCGGCGCGGCCGTGACCGTCGTGGCGAGCGGTGTTCCGACCGGACTCGGCGAGCCCATCTTCGATCGCCTGGATGCCGACATCGCCCACGCCATGATGAGCATCAACGCCGTCAAGGGCGTCGAGATCGGCGACGGCTTCGCCTGCGTCGGGCAGAAGGGGACCGAGCATCGCGACGAGATGACCTCCGCCGGCTTCCTGTCCAATCATGCCGGTGGCATCCTCGGCGGCATCTCCTCGGGGCAGGATGTGGTGGTGCGGATCGCGCTCAAGCCGACCTCGAGCCTCCGCATCCCGGGGCGCACGCTCGATCGCTCCGGGGCGGAGGTCGATGTGGTCACCACCGGCCGTCACGACCCCTGTGTCGGAATCCGCGCGACGCCGATCGCCGAGGCCATGCTGGCCCTGGTCCTGATGGACCATCTGCTGCGTCAACGGGGCCAGAACGCAGAGGTGAAACCGCCGCTGCCGCCCTTTTCGGGCACCTCGTCGAGCTGATCTCTCCCCGGCACGCGGGGCCTCTCCATCCCCTTGATCGAGACGGGGATGTTGAGGCGCCCATATCGATTCGTTCCCATAGGACCTCGTCGGGTCCCTGACGAGATTCCCTTCCATGCCCTACTGGCGTCTCTCCAGCTATTACTTCTTCTATTTCGCCTCGCTGGGGGCGCTGGTGCCCTTTTGGGGGCTCTATCTCCAATCGAAGGGCTTCGATGCCCTGGCCATCGGTCTGCTGATGGCCATTCTGTCCGCCACCAAGATCGTCGCGCCCATGCTGTGGGGCCATCTGGCCGATCACGGCGGCAGGCGGATGCGCCTTGTCCAGCTCGGCTCCTTGCTGGCGTTCCTCGGGTTCCTCGTCGTCTTCGCCGCGTCCGGATTCTGGGGCATGGCCCTGGCCATGCTGCTCTTCAGCTTCTTCTGGAACGCCTCGCTACCGCAGATGGAGGCCATCACCTTCAACCATCTCAGGGAGCGGCCGACGGGCTATGCCCTGGTTCGGGTCTGGGGATCGATCGGATTCGTCCTGGTCGTGGTCGCGCTCGGCGTCTTCGTCGAGCGGGGCTCGCTGGGAATCGTTCCGGTCTGGGTCCTGGCCCTGGTTCTGGGGATCCTGATCAGCACGCTTCTGATTCCGGACAGTCCCCCGGCGAGCGGCGACCGAGCATCGCCGTCGCT
Organism: Imhoffiella purpurea; assembly: GCF_000585215.1. Taxonomy (GTDB): domain Bacteria; phylum Pseudomonadota; class Gammaproteobacteria; order Chromatiales; family Chromatiaceae; genus Imhoffiella; species Imhoffiella purpurea. Next base: position 17,087 of record NZ_AONC01000041.1, read on the forward strand.
GCGCGCGCTCCTCTGCTGTCCCGAGGTGATCGCCTTCTTCGCCGCCTGCTTCCTCATGCAGCTCAGTCATGGAATCTACTACGCCTTCTATTCGATCCATCTCGAGTCGGCCGGCTATTCGAGCACGGCGGTGGGGCAGCTGTGGGCACTGGGCGTGGTCGCCGAGGTGGCCGTCTTTCTGGTGATGCACCGCCTGCTCGACCGCTTCGGGGCGCGTCGGGTGCTCATCTGGAGTCTCGGGCTCGCGGCGGTGCGCTGGTTCGCCATCGGCGCCTGCGTCGATCTGCTCGCCGTGCAGATCGGCGCGCAGCTTCTGCACGCGGCGAGCTTCGGCACCTTTCACGCGGCCGCCATCCATCTGGTCCATCATCTCTTTCCCGGCAGGACCCAGGGGCGCGGCCAGGCGCTCTACAACAGCCTGAGCTTCGGCGCCGGAGGCGCGGCCGGGAGCCTGGTGGGCGGACTCTTGTGGTCGGATTACGGTCCGGTCCTGACCTTCGGCGTCGGCTCGGCCGTGTCCGCCCTGGGGCTCGTCATCGCGGTACGCTGGATGCGCGAGTCGTTCGCGCACGACTGACGATCGCTCCAGAGAAATCAAATGACTCGAAGCCTCTCGGCTTCGTCATGCTATGATCGAATCGGCTGATATTCAGCCATTCGTTCCGCGCGTGGTTCGCTGTTCCCTGCGTCCAGTCAATCCCCATCTTGTGATCCATCACCAACAGACGCATCGCTGCCATGTCAGTCTCTCAGGCCCCCTACCGCATCCTTCCAGGGCGTCGCTACCCGCCGGGCGCGACCGTCGAGGACGATGGCGTCAATTTCTCGGTCTTCAGCCGCCATGCCACGGGCGCCGAGCTTCTGCTCTACGAGGGCGCCGATAGCGAGGAACCCTTTCAGGTCATTCGCCTGGATCCGCATTCGCACCGGACCTTCTTCTCCTGGCACGTGCTGGTCGTGGATCTCGCCCCCGGCACGCATTACACCTGGCGCATGGAAGGGCCGAACGATCCGCACGTCCACGGCTGGCGCTTCGACGCGCGCATCGAGCTCGTCGATCCCTGGGCGCGCGCGGTCAATGTCGATTCCTGGGACCGCTGGAGACGTCAGCGCGAAGGTGCACAGCCTCACGATTCCCCCAGGGCGGTCGTCCTGGCCGAGGAATACGACTGGGAATGCGATACGCCACTGCGCATGCCATCCGAGCAGACCATCGTCTACGAGGTGCATGTCGGCGGCTTCACCCGCCATCCGACTTCGGGCGTGCGGCATCCGGGGACCTTTCTCGGCCTGATCGAGAAGATCCCCTATCTGAAGGATCTCGGCATCACCCATGTGGAACTGATGCCGGTCATGGCCTTCGACGAGCAGGATGTCCCGGATGCGGTCTGGGACGCGGGCCTGCGCAATTTCTGGGGCTACAGCACCTTCGGCTTCTTCTCGCCGCATCCGGGCTATTGCGTCACGCCCGATCAGGGTACCCATCGCCGCGAGTTCCGCGACATGGTCAAGGCCCTGCATCGGGCGGGCATCGGCGTCATCGTCGACGTGGTCTTCAACCACACCAGCGAGGGCAACAGCGGCGGTCCGACCCTGACCTTCAAGGGATTCGGCAACGAGACCTTCTATTGTCTGGACGCGATCGACAAGGGGATCTATCTGGACTTCACCGGCTGCGGCAATACGCTCAACGCCAATCACCCGCTGGTGACCCATTTCATCCTCGACGCCCTGGAATACTGGGTGCGCGAGATGCACGTGGACGGATTCCGTTTCGATCTGGCCAGCGCCATGGCGCGCGACGCGGACGGTCGTCCCATGGCGAATCCGCCCGTGCTCTGGGAGATCGAGCTGTCCGACACCCTGGCCGCGTCCAAGATCATCGCCGAGGCCTGGGACGCGGCGGGTCTCTATCAGGTCGGGACATTCCCCGGTTACCGCTGGATGGAATGGAACGGCCGCTATCGCGACACCATCCGCCGCTTCGTCCGCGGCGACAAGGGGCTGGTGCCCGAGGTGGCGACGCGTCTCTCCGGAAGCAGCGATCTCTATCAGGCCAATCTGCGCAAGCCCATCAACAGCATCAATTTCGTGACCTGTCACGACGGTTTCACCTTGTGGGATCTGGTGTCCTACAACCGCAAGCACAATCTCGCCAACCGCGAGGGCAATCGCGACGGAACCAACGACAACCTGAGCTGGAACGGGGGGGTCGAGGGCGAGACCAAGGACGCCGAGATCCTGGGTCTGCGCCGGCGCCAGGCCAAGAATCTGCTGTCGCTCATGTTCCTGAGCCAGGGGATCCCCATGCTCCTGGCCGGAGACGAGGTGCTGAGGACGCAGCAGGGCAACAACAACACCTGGTGTCAGGACAACGAGATCGGCTGGTTCGACTGGTCGCTGCTGGAGACCAACGGCCATATGCTGCGTTTCGTTCGCGGTCTGATCGCCCTGCGCAAGCGTCATCCCAGCCTGCAGCGCCGCCATTTCCTCTCCGGTCGCGTGGTTCCGGGGAGAGACCTGCCCGATGTGGTCTGGCACGGTCACAAACTCGAGGATCCCAACTGGGACGATCCCGAGAATCAGATCCTGGCATTCACCTTGGCGCCGGCGCGTCCCGAAGAGTCCATGCTCCATGTCATGCTCAACATGAGCGAGCGTGCACGCTGCTTCGAGCTGCCCGCGCTCGATGGGATGGACTGGTATCTGGCCCTCGACACGGCGCGGGCCTCGCCCACCGACGTGATGTCGCCGGACGATCAGACGAAGCTGGAATCCAGCTCCATCCTGGCTCGCTCGCGCAGCATCATGGTCCTGGAGGGCCGCTGATCTCGACGCCCTCCGATTCGAGGTGTAGCCGGCGATGACGCTTCCCCGCCTTTGACCGCCATCTGTCCTTTGTTTAATGTTGGAGCAGACGGCGGCCTGCCTCCCGACGGCCCGAGTCCTCTGACGCCGGGCTCGGGTATGGCGAGGTCCGCGCATTGCGAGGATCCATGACAGAGACCAACATCCATCACGCGCTGGGTCTGCACATGCATCAGCCTCCGGGGAATCTTCGGCTGCTGATCGAGGCCAACCCGCGCGAGGCCGAAGAGATCATGCGCTGCTATGAGCGCGCGATACGCTATGCCGAGCGCTATCGCGACGTGGCCAGACTGCATGTTGGATTCTCCGGCGTTCTGCTGGAGCAGCTGCTGGATCCGGAGGTGATCGACCGCTACCGGCATCTGGTCGATATTCCGGCCATGCTGCAGCGCTATCGGGATGCCGAGAACATCGAACTGATCGGCATGGGGTATTACCATCCGATCTTCCCGCTGATCTCCAGAGCGGACTGGTCCGAGCAGCTCGAACGCGGACGCGCCATCATGGAGCGGGTGTTCGGTCGCACGCCTCAGGGCTTCTGGCCACCCGAACTGGCCTTCACCGTCGAGATGATTCCCGATCTGGTCGCGGCCGGCTATGAATACGTGGTCGTCGACGGGGTGCGCGTCCGTCCCGAGGACGGCATCAACGATGGATTCAGACCCTATGTGGCCTGCTACGAAGGCGTCTGTATCGGCATCGTTCCGCGCGACCGGGATCTCTCCAACGCCCAGGCCGGCGGCCTGGACCTGCCCTGGTTCCAGGACGAGGTCTGCTGGCGCGCCTCGGGATCTCCGCGCCCCGAGGCACGACGCCTGGTAACGAGCTGGTCGGATGGCGAGAACGGGACCTGGTTCAGGCAGATGCACGAGCCGTCCGGATTCTTCGGCCGATTCTTCGAGCCCTATATGGAAGCGATCCGTGCCGGAACCTGCCCGATCACGCCCGTATGTCTGACACCTTATGTCTCCGCGCTGCGTCCGCTGCCGCACGCGCGGTTCCAGGCCACGACCTGGAGCGCCGGATCCGACTGCAGCGACGATCTGTCGCGCTGGGCCGGAAACGCCCGTCAATGCGAAGCGGTCGCCAAGGTCAGGCACCTCAGCGACCGCTACTGGGATCTGTGCCGTGCCAAGCCCACCGGAGGCTACGAGGTCGCCGCCGATGCCATGGTGCGTGCCCGCCGTCTGATCCTGGAGGCCGAGACCAGCTGTTTCCTGTTCTGGGGGGAAGCCTGGCTTCCACATCTGTATGCCCGTACCCAGCCGGCCGAGCTCGCACTGGACGAGGCCGAACATGCCGTGTCACCAGTCTGATGCGACGGCCGATGCGATCGCTTCCTGTCCGCGGGGGATCCGATAATCGACAGTAACTCGGATCTCGCCCGAGGTCTCCCCAAGTCTCGAGTTCGAGAGCAGGATGAGGATCCCGGTCGGAATGGTGGGGACGGCCGTGGGATTCCGGGCAATCCTGCCGCCATGCCCGATCTGGATCCGCCGACGCAGCCTCTGCACCCGGAGTTCCCCCGCGAGGTCACGGATACCTCTGTCGTCATCTTCACCGGCGACCGGGGGCTTCTGCGGGTCGACTGGTCTCTGCATGCGAACGACTTCATCAAGTTCGCCCCGGCCTTTCCGCTCGACGCAGGGACCGCCATCCCGGTCGTCCGGCTGCATCGCGTCGAAGGGGACGGCCGCATGGCTCTGGCCGATCAGCGGCGCATCATGTTTCCCGGGATCGGCGGGGAAGGCCGGACGGCCTTCGATCTGGGCGGCAACCACGGCCGTTTTCAGGTCGAGCTCGGATTCGTCAACGACTCCGGGGGCTGGTTGTCTCTGGCGCGCTCGAACACACTGCAATCGGCCTCCAGCCTCGGATTGCCTTTCTCAGGCGCCAGCACGGGCTCCTGCGGCGGGGCCTGGGCGGATTCTGAGGGCCAAGCGCGATCCGGATCGTTCGTATCTCCGGGGTCCGAGCCCCTTGGAGCGTCCGATCGGGTCCAGGTCGGTCCGGCCTTGGCGCAGACCGAAACCCAAGCCGGTATTCCATCGTCTGGCCCGGACGGCGGACAGGGGGAGGCGGGCGGGCCAGGGCTCGCTTCCGGATCTGCTCCCCGAGTGGATGTCCAGCTGCCGGAAAGCGGGGGCGGTGGATCGGCGCCGTCTTCTGAGCGTAATGAGACCGAGGACGCAGTTTCGATTCCCCGTCTGGTCTATGGTAAGCCGGCATTCGGCGGAACGCGCCTCATGGTCCAGGCCGAGCTGCGCATCCAGGGTTGGGCACCGCCGAACTCCGAGATCGACCTCTTCGGTCATCGCTATGTCGTCGGGCCTGGTGGACGTTTTCAGTTCTTGGTCAAGGTCGACGATCCTGATCTCTTGCGTCAGGCGTTGGATCTTCACCCGCCCCCGGAATTGAGCTATAGACGCGAGAATTGAGCCCACGCGAGGGGTGGGAAGAAGGGCATCATCCTCGGTTGGCTCGGACATCAGCGGACAAGGAGATCGGGCGTATGTATATCGCCATGGTGAGCGCAGAATGTGCGCCCATCGCCAAGGCAGGAGGCCTCGGCGACTTCGTGCAGGGTCTGAGCCGCGAGCTGGCGAGGCGCGGCGAACGGATCGAGATCTTTCTTCCCTTCTATGACGTCGCGAATCTCGACGTCTTCCAGAATCTCTACGAGATCCAGCCGAGTCTCTCGGTGCCGCACCACGACCAGTGTCTGGACTGCTGCGTGCTAGGCGGAGAGATCGAGGGCGTCGACTACCGTTTCATCGATCCCCGGACATCTCGGGACTATTTCCGGCGCGGGCGCGTTTACGGCGAGCCGGACGATGCCGAGCGCTTCGCCTTCTTTTCGCGCGCGGTACTCGAATATCTGCTGCATTCCGAGCGTCCCCCCGACATCCTGCATTGCCAGGACTGGCAGACCGGACTGATCCCCGTGCTCTGGTCCGAGATCCATCGGCGCCTGGGTCTCGACACCATGCGCCTGTGCTATACGCTCCACAATCTCGGCTACCAGGGCCGGGTTGAGGGGGACATCCTGCGTCAGGTCGGGCTCGATCCGCTGCGCCTCATGCACCCGGACCGGCTGCTGGATCCGAACGACGAGGGGATGGCGAATCTCATGAAGGGCGGCATCGTCCATGCCCATTTCGTCAATACCGTGTCGCCGCGCTATGCCTGGGAGGTTCAGAACACCGAGCAGGGCATGGGGCTGCAGTCGCTGTTCCAGACCCATGCGCATAAATTTGGCGGTGTGCTCAACGGTATCGACGACGCCGTCTGGAACCCCGAGCGCGACCCGCTCATTCCGGTGAATTTCGGCCCCAATACGCTGCCGCTCAAGGCGGCCAACCGGCGGGCGCTGCGTACCAGGATGGGGCTGGTCGAGGCGGACAAACCCGTTTTCGGCATCGTCAGCCGGTTGGATCGCCAGAAAGGCGTCGATCTCATCCGTCATGCGATCCATTATCTGCTCGCGGAGGACTGCCAGCTGGTCTTGCTGGGATCGGCGCTGGATCCCGACATCGACGAGGAATTCCAGCGGCTCAAACAGGCGACGTCCGAGAGCCAGGATTGCCGCTTGAACCTGGAGTACGACGAATCGCTGGCGCATCTCATCTATGCCGGATGCGACATGCTGATCATCCCCAGCCTCTACGAGCCCTGCGGGCTGACACAGATGATCGCGATGAAGTACGGTGTGGTCCCCATCGTGCGGCGAGTCGGGGGGCTGGCGGACACGGTGCACGACGCCAACTATTCGGACAAGCCCTTCGAATCGCGAAACGGCTATGTCTTCGACGATCCCACGGAAGAGGGGCTGGAAGGCGCGCTGCGTCGTGCCTTGGGATTGTGGCGGCGCTTTCCCGAATATTTCCGCCAGCTCAGGGTCAATGGCATGCAGACCGACTTCTCATGGAGCCGGCCCGCGGCGCGCTACATGGAGATCTACGAGCACTTGCGGTCGCAATAGAAAGGCGCACATCGGCAGCATTTCGACAGGCATCCGGGTGCTCGAAGATTCCGCTCAGTGATGTCGAGTCTGCTGTCGCATCAGGACGCGGATGCTCGACAGGGCACTGTCGCCGACATCGGAGAACTCGATGCCCACGCACCAGCGGTCGTCGGAGGTGGTGGGCGAGATCCAGGCCACGGAGCCGACCGCCTGGATGCCCTCTGGAATATCGGGAGATTCCATTTCGACCAGCAGGCGCGACTTGAGCGCGAACAGCCGGTCGGTACAGACCTGAAGACCCCCTTCGCTGATATTGCATCCGGTGACCCGGTGCATGCCCACCAGGCTATCCTTGGGCTCGAGGCTCAAGGGGAGCAACCTCGCCAAGCACTCCCATGAAATGCGTTCCGATGTGCGTCGCTCGTCTGCGTTCGTATCCGAGATCATCGAATGCTCCCCCTGGATTGTGTGAATCAGGAATCGAGGGCACGGTCACAGGCACTGTGGAAACCGGCCCCGTATCGGCGGCAAAGTATAGATTGCTTCGATGCCTCGTGGGCAGTTCGTCGAGACCTTCGGGATCCCCTTGCGCGGCGATGTCCGGATCGGGAACGAAAAAACCGATTTGGTTCGCCAATCGCTCGGATTATCCTGATCCGCCGACGAACGAGACGATCGATCCGGCAAGCAATCATGCGTGCATACGATCGTCGATGACGATGGTAATCGCGAACCATGATCCCAGATCTCAGATCCTCATCCAAACCGCCCCTCATCATGGGGATCCTCAACCTGACCCCGGACAGCTTTTCTGACGGCGGCCGTCATCTGGATACCGCCGCGGCGGTCTCGCATGCCCTCGACATGCTGGAGGATGGCGCCGACATCATCGACGTCGGCGGCGAATCGACCCGACCCGGATCTCGGCCCATACCTGCCGAGGAACAGAAGCGCCGCGTGCTGACCGTCATCAAAGCCTTGAGGGACCGCGTCCCGGCGCAGGTACCGATCAGCATCGATACGACACTCGCCGAGGTCGCCGAGGCGGTCCTGGACGCGGGCGGGAACTGGATCAACGACGTCTCGGCCGGACTCGATGACGCACGCATGCTCTCACTGTCCGCCGAGCGCGGCGCACCCATCGTGCTGATGCATCGACGGGGCCGGTCGGACCATATGCAGGACGATCCGCGCTACAGGGACGTGGTGGCCGAGGTGCGCGATCATCTCGCCGGACGGGTGGATGCGGCATTGGCCGTGGGTGTGTCCGAAACCCATATCCTGCTCGATCCGGGCATCGGCTTCGGCAAGACCCTCGAGCACAATCTGGCCCTGATCGGGGGGCTGGACCGTCTGGTCGATCTCGGTTTTCCCGTCCTGCTCGGAACCAGCCGCAAGCGCTTCCTGGGCTCCATCTGCGGCGGACTGGAACCGACCGCCCTCATGCCGGCGACCTGCGCGACCACCACCCTCGGCGTGATGGCCGGTGCTCGTGTCTTTCGCGTGCACGATGTGGCCGGCAACCGCCAGGCCGCGGATGTCGCCTGGTCCGTTCGCGGCAGCGCTCGAGGCGCAGAGCTCTCACTCGAATCCTGAATGGAACTCTTGAATCGTCGGTTGCGAATGACGAGACGTCGCGTCGGCCTCGTCCGGCGTCGCCGGTTCCAGGGTCTTGGGAGTGCCGGAGAGCAATTTCCGTACACGGCGATGCGCCGCTCCTGAGCTACACTCTAATCCCGCGCTCTCACACAAGGATCCAGCGATGTCTCATCGGAATCTCGTCGTCTGCTGTGATGGTACCTGGAATACGCCGAAACAGGCCCGGCAAGGCGTCCCGACGCCGACCAACGTGGTCAAGCTGTTCGCCGCGTGCGAGGAGGACGATACCCAGCTCAAATACTATCACCCGGGCGTGGGGACCGAAGGGTCTAGACTCAAGCGCATGATCGACGGCGGCATCGGCCGCGGACTCGACCGCAATATCCAGAGCGCCTACAAGTGGCTCTGCGCCCAGTATCGAAGCGGCGACAGGATCTTTCTGTTCGGCTTCAGCCGTGGCGCCTACACCGTGCGCAGTCTGAGCGGCTTCATCCTTGGATGCGGCCTGCTCGATATCCGCGGACTGGACCCCGAGGAAACCTGGAAGCGTATCGACACCGCCTACGACCGAGGCTATCGCCACAAGAAGGAAAAGTCCGTCTGGGGCGGAGACTGGCCGAGGCTGATCGGCGAGAAGGATCGTCCGCCCGAGATCCACTTCGTGGGCGTGTGGGACACGGTCGGCGCGCGCGGCATCCCGGACGACATGGTGCTCGCGGATCTGCTGCTCGAGGATCCCGGCCGCTACGAATTCCACGATACGCGTCTCGATGCCAGGGTGCATCATGCCTATCATGCCGTCGCGCTCGACGAGATCCGCTCGAGCTTTGCCCCGACGCTGTGGCGGCTGCCCGAAACGCCGCGTCCCGAGGGCACGACCTTCGAGCAGCTCTGGTTCCCCGGCAATCACGGGGATGTCGGAGGCGGGCATCCGGAGTGCGGGTTGTCCGATATCGCCCTGCAATGGATGGCCGATCATGCCGAAGCCCAGGGGCTGAGGCTCGATTCCGACTTGCTGGATCAACTGACTCCGGACAGTTGCGGCGTCCTCCACGATCACCTCGACGGCATCTGGAGCAAGCTCAGGACCTTGCCCCGGGCCGTCCCGCTGATCTCGGAGGAACGCATCTGGATCGATCTGCATCCCTGCGTCTGGGAGCGTCACCAGATTCCGCCGATCACCCAATCGCCCTATCGCCGAACCTGCAACCTGAGGCCGGGCAAGCGATGGAGCCGTGACATCTTCGCGCGGGACCGATGGAACGACACCGGGGTCTGGCTCGATGCCGATGCGACCTATACATTCCATGCCGAGGGCGAGTGGATCGACTGGTTCAACTCCTTCGGACCCGATGGGCTGCAGGGCGGGCGGTTCGAGCCGCGCCATTGGGCCTATGCCCTCGGGGATCTGATCGGGGGGATCGAAAGGCTCTATCGCAAGCGGCCGCAGAAGCAGGAGGCGGATTTCGGGGGAACGCGGCGGTGCGAGGACAGCCCCTGGTTCGCATTGACCGGAATGGTCGCCAATCAGCCCGACGCGGATGGTAGCGGGACGCCACCGTCCGGCGAGTATTTCACCATCGGATCGCACCGGACCTTCTCGCCGCAGAAATCCGGCTATCTCTACTGCTTCGCCAACGACGCCTGGGGCCTGTACGACAACAATCGGGGCAGCCTCTATCTGACGATCGAGCGGATAGAGACCTGAGAGACAAGCAGCTGACTACCTCCGCTGCCACCACTGGCGCTTTCTGACTCACCATTCTTGATCACGATGGGGCCAACCGAAGTCCCAACCTCATGGTAGTCGAGGGCTGTGCGGCGGTTCCTGGTCTGTAGCAGTTTCCGCCGTTTCGACAGTGATGCAATGGCTTTTGCTCTCGCTTCAATGTCTCGCCGGGGAGTCTCTTTGGCCGTCGGGACGCAGCTTGCATATGAAGTCATAGTGATGGGCGGCCAATCCATATCACCGAGCCTCTCGGGTGTGCCAGAGTCGTAGAACGTAGATGATCTCGCCGGAGATCTCATAGCGTACCTCGTACTGACCCACGAGCAGCCGCCGGACCTCGCGCGGCTCGAACTGAAACAATTGCTCGCCGATTCGAGGGTGCGTCAGCAGGTTGGTCGGCGCCTTCACGAGTGCCTGAACGGCGCGTGCCGCCGCCGGTTTGCTCACCGGCGCCAAAAATTCGTGGAGCCGCGCCAGATCAGAGAGCGCCTTGCCGGTCCACTTCAGCTCCATCAGCGCGGGACGGGCAGCGGTTCATCCGCGTCCAGGCGATCAGCCCAGGCTTGAACGGCTTGGTGGTCGATGACTCGGCCTGCATCGACGTCGGCCAAGGCTTCCTGGGTGAGACGATCACGCTCCTCCTCGAGGGCGATCCAGGAGGAAAGCGCCTGCTTCATGATCCAACCGCGCGAGCGCTCTAGGCGGTCGGCCATTTGATCGACTTTCTCGGCCAGCGGAACAGGGACGTGCGCGGTCAATACGCGCGTTGCGGCTTTGGCCATCGGCTATCTCCTCGATCTTTCGGGTTTTGATTCACAGTGAATCATATTGATTGACCATGAACCACGCAAGGAGGTGTCGAGTTAAGCCGTACCCTAAACTGGCGTCAGGAAGCCCTCGCCACTACCTCGCTCGGCGCGAATGTCGGTCGATGACTGGTTTCGGCTGGTCTCGAGAGCGCTCTTCAGCCCGCTTCCGAGGATGCGAGGCGGCTCACCCCCGGCGCATGAGCGCGACCGTGAAGTCGTCCGGCAGATAGCCGTCGGCGGTGTCCATCTCGGCGTCGAGGTGCGCGGTCCAGTCGCGGACCTCCTCGGGCGTGCAGAGGTTGTAGCTGTGGAGTGTGTCCCGGCCCAGGAGCAGATTGAAGAGGAAGCCCTGGATGGAGGCCATGAAGCAATGCTCGATGAAGGCTTTCGTTTCCTCTCGGGTCAATGTGTTCATGGCGCCGCTGCAGACGTAGAAATCGGCCTGGGGCAGGGCATCGGTCAAAACGTCGAGCAGCTGGATCTCGCAGCCGGTGCGCTCCCGGGCCGCCTCGACCATGGGCTCGACCACGTCGATGCCCAGATAGCATCCGGGGCGCTCGCCCCGAGACTCCAGAAAGCCGTGGAAGTCGCCCAGTCCGCAGCCCGCGTCGACGATGGTCAGGGTCGAGAGGTCGTCCGGCAGGAAGCCCCGCAGGACCTCGAAGCGCGCGATCTGGGTGTCGGCGGACTGCCATTGCACACCTTTGGCCGTGTGGCCGTAGTGTTCGAGCGAATAGCGGTAGAAGCTGTCGGTGTCGACTCTGGGCATGGGGATGATGGGCTCTCGGGTTGAGGCGAATGGCGGCGGTGCCGGCGCGGCGCTGAAACCACGTCATGATAATGGAAATGGCCGAGATACGTGTCTTCGAGCTATTCGGTCTCGCGGCCGTCGATATGCCGCTTGACGGTTCGGCGGTCGAGCCCGGTGACTCGGGCGACGGCCTCGTAGGTGCCGAGTCTGTCGTAGAGCCTGCGGCAATAGCCGCCGAGCAGTTCCACGGCGTCGAGCGATCCTGCATCGGCCGCCGCCAGCCAGGCGTCGGCCGCCGAAGCCGGGTCGCCGGGCAGGGCGTCCGGGACGTAGCGGCCGTTGAGGATGACCCGCCGCAACGCCTGCTCCAGCTCGCGCACGTTGCCCGGCCAGGGATAGTCCGCCGGCAGTTCCGAGAGGGATTCCATGATGCGGGCCTGCATGACGTCCGCCGAGTCGCCGATCATGCGTCCCAGTAGCGCCTCGACCAGATCATCGAGTTCGCCGGGGCTGTCGGCGAGCCGCTCGCGCAGCGTCGGCATGCGGATGATGTTGCCCGAGAGCCGGTAGAAGAAGTCGTGCCGGAATCCGGCGCCGCTCAGCAGATCCTCCAGCGAGCGGTTGGTCGCCGCGACGATGCGTCCCTCGAAGCGCAGCGGCTTGTGGCTGCCGACCGGGGTGAAGGTGCGCTCCTGCAGGACCCGCAGCAGCTTGGTCTGCACCGGCAACGCGAGGTCGCCGATCTCGTCGAGGAAGAGGGTGCCGTAGGAGTCGCAGCGCGAGAAGAGTCCCTCGTGGTTGTCGACCGCGCCGGTGAAGGCGCCCTTGCGATGACCGAACAGCTCGGACTCGATGAGTCCCTCCGAGAGTTCCGAGAGGTTGGTGGCGGTGAAGGTCTGCTCGATCCCGCGCGCGAAGCCCTGGCCCTGCGCGTCGAGCGGGATGGCGCCGGAGCGGCCGATGGCCGCGGCGGCCGAGCCCTTGCCGGTGCCGGTCTCGCCGAGCAGCAGGGTGGAAAAGTCCTGCATGCGTTCCCAGAGCAGCAAGGTGTAGCTGCGCAGATCGGTGGTGAAGACGCTGTTCCAGAGCGAGCGGCGCAGGGCGCGCATCGGCTCGCTGCGTCCGACCAGGGCGCGCTCGATGAAGTAGTAGGCCCGCCGCAGCTGGTAGTAGAGGGCGATCCAGCGGCGCGATTCTTTGGGGTCGAAGCCGTAGCCGAGCAGTGCGTTCAGCAGGCTCGGCATCCAGCCGAGGTCGGGCGCCGTGCCGTGCCCGAGCCGCTGATGGGCGATGAGTCCATCGAAGAGCGCATAGTGATGCTGGTAGCCGTGAAAGAGGAAGACCTGGCGCATCAGCATCCGGTCCTCGCCGGTGAAATGGTCCAGACGGCTGAGCCCCCGGTCGCGCAGCCGGTCGAGCCGCCGTTCCAGGGCGGGCATCAGCCGATCGTAGAGGATGGCCTGGGAGACGGTGTCGAGCGGTGCCTCCCGGCCGAGCAGTCGCGTCAGCCGGTCCCGGTCGGTGCCGAAGGGGTTGGCGTAGACGGTCTCGGTGAGCAGGGCGAAGAAGTCGCGGTCTTCCGGGGTGAGATGGCGGTTGCTCGGCATGGCGGGTATCCGGTGTCGACGATTGCGGCGGAAATGGGGGCATGCCGCTCGGTTGCCTCCTGTGGTCCGAGCGGCATTGGGGTCAGACCTCCGGCTCGAAATGGCGGTGCCAGCGCAGGAGCCGTGCCTTGATGCGTGCCCCGTGACGTTCGACGACCGAGCCGGTGACGATGGTCAGGATCCCCAGCAGGACCAGCGCGCTCCAGCCCCCGATGGTGAAGCTGGACAGGGCGTCCTCCGCGGCGAATCCCAGTCCGGCCAGCGCGGTGATCAGCCCCATGGCGAAGATGAACCTGGACCTGGAGAGATAGCCGTGGACGAGCGTGGCGATCCCGATGCTCAGGGCGGCCAGTGCGTTGCCCAAGCCACCGAAGGCGGCCAGATTCAGCAGCATGGCCAGGTTCGCGACCAGGGCGGCCGCGCCCCGATACTGATGGCTCCATCTTCCGCCCAGTGTCGAGAGGTCGACCAGGAGCGCGGCGAGCAGGGCGCCGACCAGGGGCACCTCGACGATGTCCGGAAGCAGGTGCGAGTCGATCAGGGTATCGAAGGCGAGGCTGGCGCTCATCAGGGCGAACAGCAAGGCAACGAGTTCGAGTGCGCCACGCCAGGGCCGATCGGCACGCATCGCGCCAGCGGCGAGCCGCAGTCCCAGATAGGCGATGAGGGTCAGCGTGGTGAAGAAGACCGCATCCGGCGCATAGAGCCAGAGACTGCGTCCGCCGAGCACCAGCAGGGGCAGGATCGGCAGTGCGCGCGCAAAGACGCCCTCGGGCGTGGCGAGCGAGGGATCGCGGCGGCGCAGCTGCAGCGCCGAGACGCCGACGAGCACGCCGAACGCCAGCAGGATCGCGGAGGTGGCCAGGTCGCCGCGCGTGGGGATCAGGAGCGCGGCGTTGACCAGCAGATAGAGCCCGGTCAGCGCCCAGGCCGAGCGTCGGGCCATGACGAGGAATCCGACCCAGGTCGCCAGCGCCAGGGCGAGCAGGCTGGCGCCGGCGAGCGCGAGCATCGCGCCCGGCGCCAGGGTTCCGCTGGTCGCGGTCCAGAAGGATTCCGTGCCATCCAGGGCGAGCGGGGCATCCCAGGTCAGCTGGTCGTAGGTCAGACCGCCGAGGAAGGCGAAGTTGACCGGCACGGCGGCCAGGGCCAGGGCGATGAAGAGTCTGGCGCCCTTGGATTCGTGCAGTAGATGACCGCTGGCGAAACCGGCAAGGGTGAGGATGACCGTGTGGCCGAGCAGCAGGAGCGAGCGGGTGAGATCGTCACCCTCGCGCCAGCCCTGGAAGAGATACATGACGAAGGCCGCGACGATGACCAGTCCGCCGAGTCCGCGCAGCAGGAGCGAGAGGCTCAGGGTCTTGCGGGGTTCGGGGTCGGGTGCCGGGGACTGGATCTCGGATTCGTTCGCGCACTGTCCGCTGAAATCGAGCGCCGCTGGGTCGAGGCTGAGCGTCTCCTCGTCGGGGATAGCCCGACGCTGCATGGCTTGGCCGTTCATCGTGCACCTCCGGAGAGATCGTCGCGGTCGCGCCGGAGCGTCTCCAGTTCCGCCTCGAGCGCGGCGCGCGACTCGGCGGCGACGAACTCGGATTCCAGCGGGTCGGTGTCGGACAGGGTGTCCGTGGTCAGCTCGGACTCGGTGACCCGGATCTCCCAGCGCTCGAAGGTGTCGTCCAGGTCGATCAAACCGCCGGTGTCCGTCTCGCGAATGCGCGAGGCGGCACTGGCCGTTGCCTCGCGGCTGCGCATGATCTGGCGGCGATGCTCCATCGATTCGACCCGCTGGCGCAGACCCTCGATCTCATGACCCAGACGGGCCTCGACCTCCAGATGGCGTCTGACGGTGTCGGTCAGGGATTCGGCCTGCTCGGCCGAGCGCTTGGCGCGGCTCAGACAGGCGATGGCCTTCTCCTCGCCCTCGGGCGTGGCGGGGCAGCTCAGGGCGCGCTCGCGCCACGCCTTCTCGTCCGCTCGGAGTCCATCGAGCCGGCGCCGCAGACGGAGCCCGTCCTCCTGCATGCGGGCATACCGCACCTTGGCCTTGGCGTAGAGGCGCCGGCTCTCCCGGATACCGGCCTCGACCACGGCATCGTGGTTCTCGATCTCGCCGACCATACGGTCGATTCCGGTGGAGACCGCCAGTGTGACGCGTTTGAAGAATGACATCTGATGCTCCTGTCGTGTTTGGGATTGGCATCTGATGTATGTCAAATAGCATGCCGAAATGCGCTTGCGTCAGAAAACCTTGTGTTTCAAACGCTTATGCGTTGCGCTCGGTGCTTCGCCCGCGAGGGCTTCAAGGATGAATATGCATTTCATGCTTACGACTGTGCATTCATTGTATGCTCCGGCGCTCACGAATGCGTCGAAACGAGGGCGATATGATCGAGATCGAGATTCCGGGGTTCGGCTGGCTGTGCCTCGAACATCTGGTGTGCGACTACAACGGCACGCTCGCCGAGGATGGAGAGCTACTGCCCGGCGTGCGCGAATCGCTGACCGCGCTGGCCGAAAACCTGAGCGTGCACGTGATCACCGCCGACACCTTCGGTCTGGCGGCCGACCGTCTGGCGGGCCTGCCGGTCGGGGTGACGGTGATTCCGGTCGAATCCCAGGACCAGGCCAAGCTCGATTTCGTCTCGGAACTGGGTCGTGAACGGGTGATGGCGATCGGCAACGGTCGCAACGACGCCAAGATGCTGGCCGCGGCCGCCGTCGGTGTGGCCCTGATCCAGCGTGAGGGCGCCTGCGCGGCGACGCTGGCGAGCGCGGACCTGGTCTGTACTCAGGTGCAGGATGCGCTGGATCTGCTGCTCGAGCCGAAGCGGCTCGTCGCTACGCTGAGATCCTGAAAGGGGGCCGATGCTCTTGTGACGGAGAAGGTCTAGCTCGCGAGGGCTTTGGCGGGTTCGATCGAGTCGGCTATCTCGGTTGGCGCCAATGCCTCATGCAACAGCGCGTCGAGCAGGCGGCGGCGGGTGCTGTCAGTGGTGGCGAGGCTGGCTTCGAGGCGGTCGCACAGAGCCATCAGTTCGTCGACCTTGGCGACGATGCGGTGTTGTTCTGGGAGGGGGGGGAGCGGGACGACGAACTGGGTCACATCAGTTAGCCGAAAGCTGTTCTTGATGCCTCGCTGAGGCTCGTTGAATTGGTCCTGTGCGAACGGTGATCGGAACAACTCGGGTAGATAACGACCTTGCATCTCCGGCATAGGCCGCACCATTGCCGTATGCTGATTGATGTATGCCTCACCAAAGCCTTCCGGGATCAAGCCGAGCATTCCGACATCTCCGGTTATGGAGATCAGGATGTCACCTGCTTCAAGGCGGGTACGTGTGCCCTCGCCATCGGCAGGCGGTTTGACTCGCTGAACGTGGTCCAACCTAAGATGATAGTGGTCCTTCGATAGATTTCCCATCCTGACGAAGATTGCTCCCTCGTTCGAATGATACTGTGCCCAATCGCGAGATCCGCTCGTGACAAATTGGCTGAGGTTACCGAGTCGAGTCCAAGCCCATCCGTCTGGCAACTCGAACTTCGTTTCGGCATCAGTTATTGGCGGGAGCGCCTTGACTCTCCTGATTCCGCGAATGTCCGTTAGAGAAGACCTTGCACCTGTGATTCTTTCCAATAACTTATCCGCAGGCTCATCATCCGGGTTCTGCGCCACCAGCTTGCCACGCACGGCGAGGTTGAGGATGGTCTGGCGCAGCTGCTTGATCTGGTCGGAGCGGATGGTGAGGGCCGGCAGAGTGTCAAGGGCGAAGCGGGCGTGCTCGATGAAGGTGGCCTGGTCGGGAGCGTTGAGACGGGCGAGGCTCGCCGCCGCTAGCCGGTCGCGTGTCGACTCCCGCTGCGCGCGAGCCGCCTCTAGCCGATCGCACAGCGCCATCAGCTCATCAACCTTGGCGACGATGCGGTGTTGTTCGGCGAGGGGTGGAAGCGGAAAGGGCGTCCAAACAATCTTCACCTTGGAAATGTTCGGTTGAGCACCGCCCTCACTTGCCGACCGAAATTGAGCTCTCTGAGAGAGCAGGTACAGAAACAAAAATTGGTTGGAGACACCTCGTAGAGGCGTGCAGCCGCACACCGCCTGATTTGTTACGGCCTGCTCTGCTAGAATCGCTAGTTTCCCGATTGTCGCGCCATACATAGCAATCAGAACGTCGCCTGGCTGATTCAGCCTAAACGCCCCGTTCCTCACCGCGTATTCAGTGAGCGTCTCCTCCGAACCGGAAAGCTGCCTGTTGTCATTGAGCTCGCCAGACTTCAGCCAGGTGATATCGCCACCGTAGAAGTCAGGGTTTCCTCTCGGAGGAGTGGAGCCTGATCCCCAATCGCCGACCGAGCCCAGGCGTGTCCAAATCCAAGCTGACGGGGTAATGAAGGGCTCTTCCTCCGGAATAACCGGATCAACCTGCAATCGTCTGATTCTTCCCGCCTTGACTAGCCGCGTCTTCTCCTCGGTAATCCGCGTCATTAGCTCCGTCGCTGGCTCATCAGCCGGATCCTGCGGCACCAGCTTCCCCCGCACCGCCAAATCGAGAATGAACCGCCGCAGACGGGCGACGGCGTCGGGCGCATCGGCGATGCGCTCATAGAGCGCGAGCAATGAGTCTGGATTCATTGGAAGGGATCGAGTAGGGCGACGCCGGTGCCGGCGAAGTCGCTGGTGTTGCGCGTGACCACCACGAGGTCGTGGATCAGGGCGACGGCGGCGATCTGCTTGTCGATGGGATGCTGCGGATGCGGGGCCATGAGCTTGCCCCAGACCTGGGCGCAGTCGGCGTCGAAGTCGAGGATGCGATCGGCGTATTCGGTCAGGACGCGATCGAGCCAGTCTTCGAGCAGCCGGGCCTGGGGTGCGTCGCCCCGGTTCCGGATGCGCTCCACTCCACGCCGCAGCTCGCCGATGGTCTGGACGCTGAGATACAGATCGCCGGGCGACGCCTCGCTCAGGAAATCCAGCACGCCGACGTTGGCGCGCGGTCCCTTGCGCGCCTCGCTGATGACGTTGGTGTCGACCAGATACATCAGGCCGAGTCCGGATGGCGGGCGAAATCCTCGTCGGTGCCGACATCGGGCATGCTTGCAAGCACCTCGGCGAACGAGCGGCGGGGCGGACGGCTCAGGGCATTGCGCAGGATCTCGCGGTGCTCGGCCTCGGCGCTGCGGCCGTGCGCGGCCGCCGACTGTTTGAGCGCCTTGACGACATCGGCATCGACATTGCGGACGACGAGATTGGTCGCCATGCTCACCTCGCGGAATGATTGAAATGATTGCACTCAATCTAGCATCGCCCGCGAAATCGCCGCAACAAGGTAATTTCGTGACCGGTCGTCGACCCGTAGGGCGCAATAGCGATAGCGTATTGCGCCGCATGGCCGGTTGCGGGGAGCCTCGATCCATCCGCCCGCGTACATCCGGCGCAATACGGCCGCCTTTGGCTCCAGTGACGCTGGTCCAAGCAACGATTCGACGGGCATCATGCACGGTGGCCAGGGCTCACAAGCGGCCTATTGCGCCCTACCGGCCTTACCGCAGCAGCGCCTCGGCCAGCACCTCCTTGAGCTGTGCGCGCAGGCTGGCGGTCTCGCGCTCGGCGGCGTCGAGTTCGGCGAGCAGGGCCTCCGGGTCGCCAAGGTCGTCCTCGACCCGGTGGGGGTTCTTGATGTCGAGGTTGTAGCCGCGGGCCTTGATCTCGTCGATGCCCACCTTCCAGGCCTGCGGGCCTTCCTCGCGGCCCTCGCGCCCGGCGCCGCCCCACCAGGCGACACAGTCGCTCAGGTGCTCGACGCGGATCGGCCGGGTCATGGAGTATGCCTTCTGGCCCTCCGGCACGCGGTGCTCCCAGAACCAGACCTCCTGGGTCGGCGTGCCCTTCTCGAAGAAGAGCAGGTTGGTGCCGATGCTGGCGTAGGGCTTGAAGACCGAATTCGGTAGCCGGACGATGGTGTGCAGGTTGCACTCCTCCAGCAGGTGCTCCTTGAGTCGCGTCTTGACGCCCTCGCCGAAGAGGGTGCCGTCCGGCAGCACCACGGCGGCGCGCCCGCCCGGCTTGAGCAGCCTGATGATGAGCGCGAGGAAGAGATCGGCGGTCTCGCGGGTGCGGAAGTGGGCCGGAAAGTTGGACTCGATGCCGTCCTCCTCCCGGCCGCCGAAGGGCGGATTGGTGAGCACGATGTCCACGCGGTCGCCCTGCCCGTAGCTGATGTAGGGCCGGGCGAGTGTGTTGTCGTGACGCACGAAGCTGGGGTCCTCGATGCCGTGCAGCAACATGTTGGTGACGCAGAGCATGTGCGGGAGCTGCTTCTTCTCGACCGCGCGCAGGGCGGTCTGCATGGTCTCCTCGTGCTCCGGCTTCTTCACGTAGTGCTTGCGCATGTGGTCGATGGCGCCAGTGAGGAACCCGCCGGTGCCGCAGGAGGGATCGAGCAGGATCTCGCCGGGGCGCGGATCGATGCGGTCGGTCATGAAGGCGGTGACGGCGCGCGGGGTGTAGTACTCGCCGGCGTTTCCGGCGGACTGCAGGTCGTTGAGGATCTGTTCGTAGATGTCGCCGAAATGCTGGCGCTGGCGCAGGTCGTTGAAGTCGATGGCGTCGATCTTGTTGGCCACCTGACGCATCAGCTGTCCCGACTTCATGTAGTTGTAGGCGTCCTCGAAGACGTCGCGCACGACCCGGCGGCGATCGCCCGGCGCGCTGGTGACGGCGAGCTTCTTCAGCGTCGGGAAGAGGTCGCCGTTGACGAAATCCAGCAGTTCCTCGCCGGTGATGCCTTCGGCGTCGGCCGCCCAGGCGCGCCATTGGAGCCGGCGCGGGATGGGCGAGCGGTAGTCGTCCCGCAGGAGTTCGAGTTCCTGATCCTGGTCGTCGATGATCTTGAGGAAGAACATCCAGCAGAGCTGGCTGATGCGCTGGGCGTCACCGTCGACGCCGGTGTCCTGGCGCATGATGTCTTGGATGGATTTGACGCGGGTACGGACGGACATGGGGACTAGGCGGTTTCCTGGTAGAGGGCGGATTGAAGTGCGTGGACGGCCTGCTCGAAACCTGGTCGGCCGCCGAATGCCTTGACGAGCTGAACCGGTGTCCCGAGCCTGTCGAAGGGCGGAATGCGCAGCACCTTGGTGTCGTCGAGGTTGAGCACGCCTTCGTCGGCGTACTTGTCGAGCAGCGCATCGAGCACGGCTCGGGCCTGCGGGCCGTATTGCGCGAAGACATCGCGCTTCTTGACGTTCTCGGCCCGCTCGCGACGGGTGAGCGGCTTGGCGTCGAAGGCGATGTGGCAGACGAGATCGAAGGGGTCGAGATCCTTGCCCAGCTCGGCGGCGATGATCTCCAGCGGCAGCCCCTCGGCCGCCAGCTCGTCGAGCAGCGCCTGCTTGCGCTCGGCCGTGCTCCAGCGCTTGAGGAAGTCGTCGAGGCTCGCGAAGTGTCGGTGCAGCGCCTTGCGGGTGAAGTCGCGCAGGCTCTCGGTGACGAGCTTGCCCTGCTCGTCGAGGTATTCGACACGTTCGGCGACGATGCTGGCCGCGACGCCGTCGACATAGACCTTCTCGCGTCCGTTGCCGCCGGTTGGGGTGTCGATGTCCGCTGTATCGCCGACCAGAACCTCGTAGTCGCCGGAGTCTTCCTCGATCCCGGTATCGGCCGCCTCGTCGTCCGCCGGAGGCTCATCCGGCGGTGAGACGGGCTCGTCCGGGCGCGGTTCGTAGATCTGCACCGGTTCGCCGTCGAAGTCCGGGTCGGCGAAGTGGCTGGTCGCGCCGCGGAAGTCGATGAGGGTGAAATAGTACTTGCGGGTGTCCTCGTGCACCCGGGTGCCGCGGCCGACGATCTGCTTGAACTCGGTCATGGAGCCGATCTCGCGGTCGAGCACGATCAGCCGGCAGGTCTGGGCGTCGACTCCGGTGGAGAGCAGGCGCGAGGTGGTGACCAGCACCGGGTAGCGGGCCTCGGGGTCGATGAAGTTGCCGAGCTCGGCCTGGCCCTCGGTGTCGCCGCCGGTGATGCGCATGACGTAGCGATGGTTCTGCGCGACCAGATCGGCGTTCTCGTTGATCAGCGCCTGGCGCATGCGGGCCGCGTGCTCCCGGTCGACGCAGAAGACGATGGTCTTCTGGAAGCGGTCGCCGCTCTGGTGGAGAAACTCCGTGACCTTGCAGGCGACGAGCTTGGTTCGTTCGTCGAGCACCAGGGTGCGGTCGAAGTCCTTGGCGTTGTAGAGACGGTCCTCGACGACCTCGCCGTCGCGGTCGAGCTGGCCCTGCTCCGGGCGGTAGCCCTCGACGTCGCGGTCGATGTGGATCTTGACGACCTTGTAGGGCGCGAGGAAGCCGTCGCGGATGCCCTGCTTGAGCGAGTAGGAATAGACCGGCTCGCCGAAGTAGGCCATGTTGGAGACGTATTCGGTCTCCTTCGGCGTGGCGGTGAGGCCGATCTGGGTGGCGGCCGAGAAGTGCTCCAGGATCTCGCGCCAGGCGGAGTCCTCGGCGGCGCTGCCGCGATGACACTCGTCGATGACGATGAGATCGAAGAAGCCGGGGGAGAATTCGCGGTAGAGCTTCTGGCGCTCCTCGGGGCCGGTGATCGCCTGGTAGAGCCCGAGATAGATCTCGTAGGCGGTATCGATGCGGCGCTTCTTGTCGAGGGCGATGGCGAGATCGATCTGGCTGCCGTCGTCGCGTTCGATGGTCTTGGACTTGGTCGAGAGCTTGGCCATCGCCGGACCGAAGGGGCGGAAGTCGTTGACCATCGTCTGGTCGACGAGCACGTTGCGGTCGGCGAGGAAGAGGATGCGCCTCTTGCGGCCCGCCTTCCACAGCCGCCAGATGATCTGGAAGGCGGTGTAGGTCTTGCCTGTGCCGGTCGCCATGACCAGCAGGACGCGGTCGCTGCCCTTGGCGATGGCCTCGATGGCTGCGTTGACGGCATTGACCTGGTAGTAGCGTGGCGCCTTGCCGCTGCCGTCGTCGTAGTAGTCCTGCAGCACGATCCGTTCGGCCTCGGGCGTCAGCGCTTTCCAGGCACGGTAGCGTGCCCAGAGTGCGTCTGGCGAGGGAAAGGCATCGAGCGCGAGACGGGTCTCGGTCACATCACCGCTGCCGGTGCGGTCGTGAAAGATGAATCCGTCGCCGTTGGACGAGAAGGCGAAGGGGATGTCGAGCGTCTCCGCATACCCGAGCGCCTGCTGCATCCCGTCGCCGATGCCGTGGGCGTTGTCCTTGGCCTCGATGACCGCGATGGGAATGTTTGGCTTGTAGTAGAGGATGTAGTCGGCCCGCTTGCCCTTGCCGCGGCTCACCAGCTTGCCGCGGACGATGATCCGGCCCTTGGTGAAGCTGACCTCCTCGCGGATCTGAGACTGCTCGTCCCATCCTGCGTTGCGCAGGGCAGAGGTGATGAACTTGGTGCAGATATCCCGCTCGCTGAGATCCTTCTTGTTCATGGTGTCCGTTCTGCCCGGTTGGATGTCGCCTTATTATACCTAGCGAATGCAGGATTTCGGCTCTCAATGACCGACAATCTGAAAGTTCTCAGCAAGCAGCGTACGCAGCTGCGGTGCATAGCG
>NZ_AONC01000042.1 GCF_000585215.1 Imhoffiella purpurea
GGGCTTTATCCCGAAACCCCTGACTCCCATAAGGAGCCAGGGGTTTCTTCTTTGCGCGTGAGAAAATAAAACCGCAATGACGCTAAGGGCGCGAAGAGATGCGCCCTATTGGATGATGATTTTTATGTTTGAAGGTTCGAGGACTTTGTCTGCCTTTATCCCTGGTGATGCTCTGCCAGACGGCTTCCCCAGACCTGTGCGGCTGAGATCGTTTCGGCCGGATTCAGGGTCAATGGGGCGCCGTCCTTGATGACCTGATGTCCTTGAATCCATACCTGACGCACCTGATGCCGTCCAGCGGCATACACGAGGTGAGAGGTTGGATTGTAGAGCGGTTGCGTGTGCGAATCGCGAAGATCGACGGCGACCAGATCGGCCGATTTTCCCACTTCCAGAGATCCTATTTCGTCATCCAATCCAAGTGCTTTGGCACCATTGATCGTCGCCATGCGCAGTGCGGCATGGGCTGGAACGGCCGCTGCCGAGTTTGCGACCCCTTTGCCGAGCAGGGCTGCCGTGCGCATCTCGCCCAGCAGGTTGAGATCGTTGTTGCTGGCGGCTCCGTCCGTTCCGAGCGCGACATTGACACCTGCGCTCAGCAGTTTGGCGACCGGACAGAATCCGCTGGCAAGCTTCAGGTTCGATTCCGGGCAGTGCACGACGTGTGCTCCAGTCTCGGCGAGCCGCTGGATCTCGTCGTCTTCCAGTTGGGTCATATGGATGGATGCCAGGGATGGACCCATCAGGCCGAGTCGGTCGATTCGGGCGAAGGGTCTCTCGCCATGATCCCGCAGCGACTGGACGACCTCGTCGTGCGTTTCGTGGAGATGGAGGTGAATGGGAACCTCCAGCTCATCGGCCAGCGCTGCGAGGCGTTGCAGCGGGGCATCGGAGACCGCATAGGGCGAATGGGGGGCGAAGGCGACTCGGATCAATGGGTGATCGCGATACTGATCCTGCAGTGCCAGTCCTTTGGCGATGTACTGGTCCGCGGAATCGGCATAGCCGGTCGGAAAGTCGACCACGATCATGCCGATGACGGCACGCATGCCGGCCTCTGCCGTTACCTGGGCGGTGACCTCCGGGTAGAAATACATGTCGTTGTAACAGGTGACCCCGCCGCGCAGCATCTCCAGTACGGCCAGCCGGGTGCCGTCGCCGACGAAGCTCGGGTCGACCCAGCGCTTCTCGGTCGGCCAGATGTGATCGTGAAGCCAGGTCATGAGCGGCAGATCGTCCGCCAATCCGCGCATCAGGGTCATGGCCGCGTGGGTATGGGCGTTGACCAAACCGGGGATGAGCGCATGTCCGGGCAGCTCGATCACCCGCTCGGCCTGGATCGAGCGCCGAGCCTCCTCGTAGGGGAGGACGGCCTGTATACGACCGTCCGCGATGGCGACGGCGTGGTCGGTCAGTTGCCGATTCTTTGGATCGACGGGAAGCACCCATTGCGCATGAATGAGGAGTTCGGCTTGCATCGCTCGGTCCTTTGGTTGTGGCTGCGAATAAGAGAGAATGCGCGGCAAAATGCCATAAGGAGCCTTCGATGAAAACCACGACCCCGACCGTTCCGACCCCAGACGATGCCGCCGTCTGGCACGAGGGCCGTCTCTATCTCGCGGATCAGCGCATCCTGCCCGAACGGGCCGAGTTCCTCTCCTACGATCGGGCGGACGCGGTCGCGGATGCGATTCGGGCGATGGTCGTCCGCGGGGCCCCCGCCATCGGTGTCGCCGCGGCCTATGGCGTCGTGCTGGCCGGGCGCTCGGCCTTCGCCTCGGCTGGGAGCGACTGGAAGACGGCGATCGAGGCCGACCTGGAGCGCTTGGCCGCCTCGCGCCCCACGGCGGTCAATCTTTTCTGGGCGATCCGTCGTATGCGTGCGCTGATCGAGCAGCTGGATACGACCGACCCGACCGAGCGTCTGCTTCGGGAGGCGATCGCCATCCATGACGAGGATCGCGCGGCGAACCGTCGTCTCGGCGATCTGGGGGCCGAATTGATCGAGGGGCCGACCGAGGTCATCACCCATTGCAATGCCGGTGCGGCTGCCACCGGCGGTTACGGCACTGCGCTTGGGGTGGTGCGCAGCGCCTACGCCGCCGGCAAGATCACCCGGGTCTATGCCGACGAGACGCGTCCCTGGATGCAGGGATCGCGTCTCACAGCCTGGGAACTCATGCACGACGGCATTCCGGTGACCCTGCAGGCGGATGGTGCCGCGGCCAGCCTGATGGCGACTGGAGGCGTAGGCTGGGTGATCGTGGGCTCGGACCGCATCGCGGCCAACGGCGACGTTGCCAACAAGATCGGAACCTATGGCCTGGCCGTGATGGCCAAATATCATGGGATCAAATTCATGGTGGCGGCGCCTACCTCGACCATCGACATGGAGGTCGCCTCGGGTGCCGAGATCCCGATCGAGGAGCGCGATCCGGAGGAACTCCTGAGCTGCGGCGGACGGCGTCTGGCCCCTGAGGGTTGCGTCGCCCGCAATCCGGTCTTCGACGTCACCCCCGCCTCTCTCGTGGATGCGATCGTCACCGAGAAAGGGGTCGTCTTGGATCCGACGCCGGAGAAGATGTGCGAACTCATGCGTTGAGCTGCCCTTCCGTCGTGCCGGGATGAGGGGGCGATCCAGACCCTCATGCCGGCGTGACCGATGGTGCAAAGGGGGCCCTCAAGATGCCTTGTAGACAATGCCGAAAGCCCCCCGTGCTGTTCGAAGGTCAGGGCGATCTTTTGATCACCTGCAGCGTGCGCGAGCTGCTCGACAAGGTCGTCGAGGTTCTCGACCGATACGGCTTCGTTCAGTCACGGGACGATATGGTGGTCACGCTCGCGGATACCCGTCTGGTCGAGTTCCTGGAGACTGTGCGCGATTCGCGGCCGTTCAACGCGAGCGAGGCCGCCGACATCTCGGTCCTGCAACTTGCGTCGGGCGAGGTATTGAGCTTTCAGAGCTTCAATCGGGCACGGACGCTGGACCTTTGGCTGGAACTGCTGGATGCGCGCGATCTGGTCGAGGTGGTCGCCCGGAAATCCTTCCTATCCTGGTTCCAGCCCATTCTGAGCGCGACAGACGGTTCGGTCGTGGGCCACGAATCCTTGCTGCGCGCCAGACGTCCGGACGGTGGGCTGATGTTTCCCGGTGAGATCTTTTCCAAGGCGCTCACCAGCGATCTGCTGTTCCAGGTGGATCGGCTCGCTCGGGTCTCGGCCTTGCGCTGCGCGGCGCACGTTGGGGTCGAGGGTCTGCTGTTTATCAATTTCGTTCCGACGGCCATCTACGACCCCGCGCACTGTCTGCAGACCACGGTTCGTTGGGCGAATCGGCTCGGTTTCGAGCCGCATCAGATCGTGTTCGAAGTGGTCGAGACCGAGAAGGTCGAAGACATCGATCACCTCAAGCGCATTCTCGACTTCTATCGCGAGGTCGGCTATCGCGTCGCCTTGGACGACGTGGGCAGCGGCTATGCCTCCCTCAATCTCCTGGCATTGCTCAAGCCCGACATCATCAAGGTGGACATGGGAATCATGCGCCATATCCATCTCGACCGCGAACGTCAGGCTATCTTCAAGGCGCTCGTCGGTATCGCGCGCGAGCTCGGTATTCAGGTCCTGGCCGAGGGGCTCGAGTCCGAGGGCGAGCTGGCATATGCCGTCGAGCATGGCGCCGATCTGGTTCAGGGCTATTTGTTCGCCAGGCCCGCGCCCGATCTGAGCGTTCCGGATGGAATCGGGTACTGGAACGATCGGGCTTGAGCTGGTCGGCCAAGGAGAAGCGGTATCGCCTGGCGAGGATGCAGGTGTCGGCGGTGAGAGCGGCTCATGCCCTGTCATGATAGAATCGACCGGTTTAGAACAGCCTGATGTGGCGTCGCGCGAGACGTCATAAGGGTCTCACCAAGTCGGTTCATCACGCCCATGCCAGATTTCGCCAGAGAAGTCCTGCCAATCAATCTCGAAGACGAGATGCGCCAGTCCTATCTCGATTACGCCATGAGCGTCATCGTCGGACGAGCACTCCCCGACGTCCGCGACGGACTCAAGCCCGTGCACCGGCGCGTCCTCTTCTCCATGCACGAGCAGGGCAACGTCTGGAACCGCGCCTATCGCAAGTCCGCCCGCGTGGTGGGCGACGTCATGGGTAAGTATCACCCGCACGGTGACGCGGCCATCTACGACACCATGGTGCGCATGGCCCAGCCCTTCTCCATGCGCTATCTGCTGGTCGACGGTCAAGGCAACTTCGGCTCGGTCGACGGGGACCCTCCGGCGGCGATGCGCTATACCGAAGTGCGCATGAAGCGCATCTCGGAGGCCCTGCTGGACGACCTGGACAAGGATACGGTCGACTTCGTCCCCAACTACGACAACACCGAGCAGGAGCCCTCGGTACTGCCGGCGCGTATTCCGAACCTGCTCGTCAACGGTTCCTCCGGCATCGCCGTCGGCATGGCGACCAACATCCCGCCGCACAATCTGCGGGAGGTCATCGATGCCTGTCTGGCCATCATCGACAATCCTCTGACGACCCTCGACGAGCTGATGGAGCTGGTTCCAGGGCCGGACTTCCCGACCGCCGCCCTGATCAATGGGGTACGTGGGATCCGCGAGGCCTATCGGACCGGCCGCGGCCGCTGCGTGATGCGCGCCCGGACCACCACCGAGGTCCAGTCGCGCAGCGGGCGCGAGGCCATCGTCGTCACCGAGCTGCCCTATCAGGTCAACAAGGCGCGGCTTCTGGAGCGCATCGCCGAGCTGGTCAAGGAAAAGAAGATCGAGGGCATCGCCCATGACGGTCTGCGCGACGAGTCCGACAAGGACGGCATGCGCATCGTCATCGAGCTCAAGCGCGACACCCATGCCGAGGTGCTGCTGAACAACCTCTACCAGCATACCCAGATGCAGCAGGTGTTCGGCATCAACATGGTCGCTCTGGTCGACGGCCAGCCGCTGACCCTCAACCTCAAGCAGGTGCTGGAGTACTTCCTGCGGCATCGTCGCGACGTGGTGACGCGCCGCACCCTCTACGAGCTGCGCAAGGCCCGCGATCGGGCGCACGTCTTGGAAGGCTACGCCATCGCGCTGGCGAACATCGACGAGGTCATCGCCACCATCAAGGCATCGGCCAGTCCCGCCGATGCGCGCGAGCGTCTGATGGAGCGGGCCTGGCTGCCCGGTGCCGTGACCGGCATGCTGGAGCGCGCCGGTGCCGAGACGACCCGTCCGGAGGATCTGGCGGCGGGCCTGGGGCTCACGGAGGACGGCTATCGGCTCAGCGAGCGCCAGGCCAAGGCGATCCTGGACCTGCAACTCCATCGTCTCACCGGTCTGGAGCAGGAGAAGATCCTCAAGGAGTTCGAGGAGATCCTCGAGAAGATCGCCGCCCTGCTGCTGATCCTGTCCGATCCCGACCGTCTGATGGAGGTGATCCGCGACGAACTGGTCGCCGTCCGCGAGCAGTTCGGCGACGATCGCCGCACCGAGATCCAGATCGACCATACGGATCTGACCCTGGAGGATCTGATCGCCCCCGAGGATCTGGTGGTGACCCTTTCGCACCAGGGCTACGCCAAGGCCCAGCCGATCAGCGACTACCAGGCCCAGAAGCGCGGCGGCAAGGGCCGCAGCGCCACCTCCTTCCGCGAGGAGGACTTCATCGACCGCATCTTCGTCGCCAACTCGCACGACACTGTGCTCTGTTTCTCGAGTCGCGGCCGGGTCTACTGGCTCAAGGTCTACGAGTTCCCGCAGGCCGGGCGCGGCGCGCGCGGGCGCCCCATGGTCAACCTGCTGCCGCTGGAGCCCAACGAGCGCATCAATGCCATGCTGCCGGTGCGCGACTATGAGGAAGGCTATTACGTCTTCATGGCGACCAGCGCCGGAACGGTCAAGAAGACCGCGCTGAAGGATTTCTCGCGGCCGCTCTCGCGCGGCATCATCGCCATCGACCTGCGCGACGACGAGTATCTGATCGGCGTGGCCATCACCGACGGCAAGCAGGACCTGATGCTCTTCACCTCGGCCGGCAAGGCGGTGCGTTTCCCCGAGGAACAGGTCCGGGTGATGGGGCGCACCGCGCACGGCGTGCGCGGCGTCATGCTCAAGGAGGATCAGCGGGTCATCTCGCTGGTGGTGCCCGAGCCGGGGACCGTGCTCAGCGTCACCGAGCACGGCTACGGCAAGCGGACCCGGGTCGAGGAATTCCCCACCAAGGGGCGCGGAACCCAGGGCGTCATCGGCATCGGCGCCTCGGAGCGCAACGGCGCCCAGGTCGGCGCCGTGCTGGTGCGGCCCGGTGACGAGATCATGCTGATCACCGAGGGTGGGACATTGGTCCGCACCTGCGTGGACGAGATCCCGACGGTCGGCCGCAGCGCTCAGGGCGTCAAGCTCATCAATCTCGCCGAGGGCGAGCGCCTGGTCTTCGTCGAGCGTATCGTCGCCCTCGAGGGCGACAAAGAGAACGGCGGTGCCGAAGAGGATGCCGCCGCGGATCCGGACGATGCCGCGGATCCGCAAGAGGGTGTCGACTCCGACACCGACGATTAACCGAAACCTCTATGGGGAATGTCAGAATGGCTCGCGTCTACAACTTCAGCGCCGGTCCGGCGATGCTGCCCGAACCGGTCCTCTCCCAGGCACGGGACGAGATGCTCGATTGGCAGGGAAGCGGCATGTGCGTGGCCGAGATGAGCCACCGCGGCAAGGAATTCATGTCCATCGCCGCCCAAGCCGAGGCCGATCTGCGCGAGCTGTTGAAGATCCCGGCCAACTACAAGGTGCTCTTTCTGCAGGGTGGCGCCTCGACCCAGTTCTCCGCCGTACCCATGAACCTGCTGCACGGCGGGGGCAAGGCCGATTACCTCAACACGGGGTCCTGGTCGAAGAAGGCTATCGCCGAGGCGCGCCGCTTCTGCGAGGTGAACGTTGCCGCGGCCACCGACGACTGCAAGTTCACCCGTGCCCCCACTCAGGAAGAGCTCGCGCTCGGCGCGGAGGCGGCCTACGTCCACTACACCCCGAACGAGACCATCGAGGGCGTGGAGTTCCCCTATGTGCCCGAGACCAACGGCAAGCCTCTGGTCGCCGATATGTCCTCGACCCTGCTGTCGCGCCCGGTCGATGTCTCCAAGTACGGTCTCATCTATGCCGGGGCACAGAAGAACATCGGCCCGGCCGGGCTGACCATCGTCATCGTGCGCGAGGATCTCATCGGCCAGCCCATCGCCGGCACCCCGACCATGCTCGACTACAAGGTCCAGGCCGACGGCGATTCCATGTACAACACCCCGCCGACCTATGCCTGGTATCTGGCCGGACTGGTGTTCCAATGGCTCAAGGACAAGGGCGGGCTGGAGGCCATGGCCGAGATCAACGCCCGTAAGGCGAAGCGTCTCTACGACATCATCGACGCCTCCGCCTTCTACAACAATCCGGTCGATCCCCAGGCCCGCTCCTGGATGAACGTCCCCTTCACCCTGGCCAATCCGGAACTGGACGACCGCTTCCTCAAGGAGGCCAAGTCCGCCGGTCTGACCACCCTCAAGGGGCACAGGTCCGTCGGCGGCATGCGCGCGAGCATCTACAACGCCATGCCCGAAGAAGGGGTTGAGGCGCTGGTCGCTTTCATGCAAGAGTTCGAGCGCACGCAGGGCTGAATTCAGTGGGCAGCGATCAGTGGTCGGTCGTCGGCCGCCTGTGGCTCCGGCCGCTGATGCTCCCCACTTCTTCTCACTGAACGCTGTTCACTGACGAGCCACGACTTCCTATGTTCAAGATCCAGACGTTGAATAACATCTCCGTGGTCGGCCTGGAGCGGCTTCCGCGCGACTTCTACGAGGTGGCATCCGAGATCAGCCACCCGGACGCCATCCTGGTCCGCTCGGCCAAGATGCACGACATGGAGATTCCGGAGACCGTCAAGGCCATCGGTCGCGCCGGGGCGGGAACCAACAATGTCCCGGTGGCGGACATGACCGCTCGCGGCGTGGCCGTGTTCAATGCGCCCGGTGCCAATGCCAACGCGGTCAAGGAACTGGTGCTCGCCGGTATGCTGATGAGCGCGCGCAACATACCCCAGGCATGGCATTTCGCCCGCGGCCTGTCGGGCGAGGACGCGGCGATCAACGAGGCGGTCGAGTCCGGCAAGAAGCGGTTCGCCGGTTTCGAGCTGCCTGGGCGGACACTCGGCGTGATCGGACTCGGCGCCATCGGGGTCAGGGTCGCCAACGCGGCGCGCGCCCTCGGCATGCAGGTCATCGGTTACGATCCGAGTATCACCGTGAGCCGAGCCTGGCAGCTCGAGAGGGACGTCCAGGCCGCGCTCAGCATCGACGATCTGCTGTCGCGCTCCGATTTCGTCACCTTCCACGTGCCGCTCAACGAGCACACCAGACACATGATCAATGCCGAGCGCATCCAGCTGATGCCCAAGGGGGCGGTACTGCTGAATTTCTCGCGCTCCGGCATCCTCGACGACGACGCCGTGGTCACCGCCCTGGATCAGGGCCATCTCTACGCCTATTGCTGCGACTTTCCGAGCAACCTGCTGAAGGACCATCCGCGCGTCATCACCTTGCCCCATCTGGGCGCCTCGACCAAGGAGGCCGAGGACAACTGCGCCATCATGGTCGCCGATCAGGTCCGCGACTATCTTGAGAACGGCAACGTGACCAACTCGGTCAATTTCCCCGAGATCAGCCTGCCGCGCACCGGTGGCCAGCGACTGGCGATCGTCAACAGCAACGTGCCGAACATGGTCGGTCAGATCTCGACCGATCTGGCCGATGCCGGGATCAATATCGTCGACATGCTCAACCGCTCGCGCGCGGATGTCGCCGTGACCCTGATCGATCTCGAGCAGCCCTGTCCCGCGGATACAGTGGCGCGGATTCGGGCGATCCATGGGGTGCTCTCGGTGCGCTGCCTCGGCTGCTGACCGGAGGCATCGACGATGACGACAGGCAGCACGGAAGACGAGCTCGACGCGGTCCGCCAGCGGATCGACGACATCGATCAGGAGATTCTGCAGCTGATCAGCGAGCGCGCCCGCTGCGCCCAGCGGGTCGCGCACATCAAGACGGAATCCGATGGACGGGCGGTGCAGTTCTACCGTCCGGAGCGCGAGGTCTCGATCCTGCGCCGGATCAAGGAATCCAATCCCGGACCGCTCGACGGCGAGGAGATGGCACGTCTCTTCCGCGAGATCATGTCCGCCTGTCTGGCCCTGGAGCGTCCGCTCAACGCCGCCTTTCTCGGGCCCGAGGGAACCTTCACCCAGGCCGCCGCCATCAAGCATTTCGGTCACTCGGTCGTCACCAAGGCGATGGCGACCATCGACGAGATCTTCCGCGAGGTCGAGGCCGGCGCCTGCGATTTCGGCGTGGTGCCGGTCGAGAACTCCACCGAGGGCGTGGTCAACCATACCCTGGATCTCTTCATGAGTTCGCCGCTGCGCATCACCGGCGAGGTGTCGCTGCGGATTCATCATCATCTGATGAGCAAGGAAACCGATCTCGCCGCGATCCGCACCATCTATTCGCATCAGCAATCGCTCGCCCAGTGCCGCGGCTGGCTCGATCGCTATCTTCCGCATGCCGAGCGCGTTCCGGTCGGCAGCAACGCCGATGCGGCGCGGATCGCGGCGGACGATCCGGGAGGCGCCGCCGTCGCCGGGTTCCAGGCGGCCGAGATCTACGGTCTCGAGGTGCTCGCCGAGCGGATCGAGGACGATCCGGGCAATACCACCCGCTTCCTGGTGATCGGCAAGCAGGATTCACCGCCGAGCGGACAGGACAAGACCAGCCTGCTGCTCTCCTGCCGCAACAAGTCGGGTGGCCTGCACGCCCTGCTGCTGCCGCTGGCGGCCCACGGGATCAGCATGACCCGTATCGAGTCGCGCCCCTCGCGCCGCGGCATCTGGGACTACGTCTTCTTCATCGACATCATGGGACACCGTCAGGACCTGCCGGTCGCCGCAGCCTTGGAGCATCTGGAGAAGGATGCCCTGCTGTTCAAGGTCCTGGGCTCCTATCCGGTGGCCGTGATGTGATCATCCAACCGGAATACGGCCATTGAACCGCGAAGGACGCGAAGCGTTCGAGCGTCGGGATGGGGCATGCATGGATGCGTCGTTCCATCTCGTCGAATGTTTTTCGCCTCTGCGGTGCCGATCGCCGGGTTCAGGTACAACGCATGCGTGACTTCCAATGACCCAAGCTGAAAATCCCTTCCTCGGCATCGCCGCACCCTGGATCTCCGGACTGAATCCCTATGTGCCGGGCAAGCCGGTGTCCGAACTGGAGCGCGAGCTCGGTATCCGCGACTCGGTGAAACTGGCCTCCAACGAGAATCCGCTCGGCCCGGGCGCCAAGGCGCGCGAGGCCATCGCCGCCTGTCTGGCCGAGCTCGGCCGCTATCCCGACGGCGGCGGTTTCGATTTGCGCCGCGCGCTCGCCGACTACCATCAGGTCTCGCCGGCTGCGATCACCATCGGCAACGGCTCGAACGACATCCTGGACATCATCGCCCGCGTCTTTCTGCAACCGGGTGTCGAGTCCGTCTTCTCCGAGTATTCCTTCGCGGTCTATCCGATCGCGACCCAGTCGGTGGGTGCGACGGCGCGCGTCGCCAAGGCGCGCGATTACGGATACGATCTCGATGCCATGTCGGATCTGGTGAACGCGCGTACCCGCGTGGTCTGGATCGCCAACCCCAACAACCCGACGGGCACCTGGCTCTCGGCCGAGCGGCTCCGGTCCTTCATCGGCTCCCTGCCCAAGACCTGCATCGTGGTGGTGGACGAGGCCTATACCGAATACGTCTCCGAGCCGGACTTCCCGGACGCCACCCACTGGGTCGAGACCTTTCCCAACCTGATCGTGCTCCGGACCTTCTCCAAGGCCCACGGTCTGGCCGCGCTGCGCGTCGGCTACGGCATCAGCGATCCGCGTCTCGCCGATCTGCTCAACCGCATTCGTCAGCCGTTCAACGTCAACGCCCCGGCCCAGGCCGGGGCCGCGGCGGCCATCCACGACCGTGATCACGTCCGCGCCTCGGTCGAACTCAATCGCGCTGGCATGAAGCAGCTGACCGGCGCCTTTCAGGAGATGGGGCTCGACTACATCCCCTCGGTCGGCAACTTCGTCATGCTCGATCTGGGGCGTCCGGCCGCCCCCATCAACGAGGCGCTGCTGAGGCTCGGGGTCATCGTGCGTCCGGTCGGGAACTATGGTCTGCCCAACCATTTGCGGATCAGCATCGGTCTGGAGCAGGAGAACGCCCGCTTCATCGCCGCGCTCAAGGACGTGCTCGCCGCATGATCGAGCGCCTCGCCATCCTCGGGGTCGGGCTGATCGGCGGTTCCCTGGCGCGCGCGCTGCGCGGCGCCGATGCGGTCGGCGAGGTGGTCGGCTGCGGCCGCTCGCTGCCGAACCTCGAGCGCGCGGTCGAGCTGGGCGTGATCGATCGATTCACCCAGAGTCCGGGCGATGCCGTCGCGGGGGCCGACATGGTCTTCGTGGCGGTTCCCTTGGGGGCCATGAAGGGCGTCTTTTCCGCGATCCGCGACCGGCTCGAGCCCGGGGCCGTGGTGACCGATGGGGGTAGCGTGAAGGGAAGCGTCGTGGCCGACGCCCTGTCCGCCTTCGAGGCGGTCCCGCCGCGCCTGGTCCCCGGGCATCCGATCGCGGGAACCGAGTGCAGTGGCGTCGAGGCGTCCTTCGCCGAGCTCTACGAGAATCGCCGGGTGATCCTGACCCCCTTGCCGGAGACGGATCCCGACGCCCTGGCGCGGGTCACGGCCATGTGGGAGACCTGCGGGGCCGAGGTGACCCGCATGTCGGTCGCGCACCACGACGAGGTGCTGGCCGCGACCAGCCATCTGCCCCATATGCTCGCCTTCGGCCTGGTCGACGCGCTCGCGCGCATGCGCGAGAACGACGAGATCTTCCGCTATGCCGCGGGCGGTTTCCGCGACTTCACCCGTATCGCCTCGAGCAGTCCGGTCATGTGGCGCGACATCTGTCTCGCCAACCGCGAGGCGCTCAGCGCCATGCTCGCCCGCTTCGGTATCGAGATGACGGATCTGGCCGAAAGCATTCGCCGCGCCGATGGCGATCGTCTGCTCGAGATCTTCGAACGTGCCAAGGCCGCGCGCGACCGCTACGTCGACAGCGCACGCTAGACCGCGTCACCCGCAGTAGCTGCTGGTGTCGGTGCGGCTTCGGCTGCGAAGCCCGTGCGTATCGGAAACAGGCGGTCGAAGCCGAATCTGAGATTCCCCCCCCGATACGCCCTCGAAAGACTCAAGACGCTGGCGATGTCGCAGCCCGCAACGGGTCCAGCACCTTCGGGAAGTCGGCCGGGTTGACATATTGGATGACGACACGCCCATCGGGATCGCGGCCGATATCGATTCCGCGTGTCGGATAGAGCCAGTGGACGATGCCCGTCTCGGTTTCGGTGAGGCGCTCCCCGGGCTCTCCGAAGCGCTGCTTCAGCAGCGCCTCGTCCAATCGTGCCTTGGGCAGGTAGCTGATCGCGCGTATCGGTCTCTCCGCCATCCGTTCGGCGTCGACAGGATCGAGCTTGATCTTCTTGCCGCCGCTCGGGAGCTGACTGATCCGCAATCCGCGATCGAAGGCGGTTGCCAGGGTGGCGTCATCCACATCCATCGTAATGACGAAATCGGCCCTCAGACGCTGGAGATAGATGCGTTCGAAATAGGCTTCGACACTGTCGCTGGGCGGGCTGCCGAGGGTTCGGAACAGATTCAGCTCGCCTTCCTCGCCGAAGGTGTCCCGAACCTCGTTCAGTGTCGTCTCGCCGAGGGTGAAGCCGAAGACCCGGGTCTGTCCGGACGGTGTTAGCCCGACCCGCCAGGGCAGACGGGCGACGCCGTCATCGACCGGGTCGGGCATGATCAGGAGCATCCCGAGGAATCCCAGCACGGCGGCGGCGAGGATGGACAGGACGATGGTGCGATCCATGGTCGGAGGCTCCTGTCGTGGGCGGGTTCAGCAGCAGAGCAGGGCGGCGGCGACCCGGCGCCCCTCGGACACCAGGATGTTGTAGGTGCGGCAGGCCGCCCCGGTGTCCATGATCTCGAACCCGATCCCGCGTGACATGACATCGAAATAGACGCCCGGATCGGGGAACATCTGACTGGATCCGGTGCCGAGCACGACCACCTGCGGGGCCAGCTCAAGCAATGGCTCCAGATGTTCCGGGGTCAGCTCGGGGGGGGAGTGGGGCCCCCAGGGGGCGATGATGCGCTGCGGGGTCAGGATCAGACCCTGGGCGTAGGGGTGTCCATTGACCTGGATGCCGCCGTCGCCATAGGCCTCGATCAGGAATCCGCTGCTCTTGTCTGCCTCTGTGAATCTCATGGCGGCAACATACCCCATGGTCCGGGGAGCGAACAAGCGGACAGGGACGCAAGGCTCTGTGTAGAATCTCGCACTTTCACCTCAATACCCATCCGGAAGACCATGACAGTTCGTACCCGATTCGCTCCGTCTCCAACCGGCTATCTCCATGTGGGCGGTGCCCGCACGGCGCTCTTCTGCTACCTCTATGCCCGGAGGCATGGCGGCCAGTTCGTGCTGAGGATCGAGGACACGGACCTGGAGCGTTCCACGGCTGAATCGGTCAACGCCATCCTGGAGGGCATGACCTGGCTCGGGCTGGATTACGACGAGGGCCCCTTCTACCAGACCCAGAGGTTCGATCGCTACAACGAGGTGATCGACGAACTGCTCGACAAGGGCCTCGCCTATCGCTGCGACTGTCCCAAGGATCGGCTGGAGAAGCTGCGTGTCGACCAGATGGCGCGCAAGCAGAAGCCCCGCTACGACGGGCGCTGCCGCCACCGTCAGGTCGACCCGGATCAGCCGCACGTCATCCGCTTCAAGAACCCGGCCGACGGCGTGGTCGTGGTCGACGACCTCATCCGCGGTCGCGTCCCCTT
Organism: Imhoffiella purpurea; assembly: GCF_000585215.1. GTDB lineage: Bacteria > Pseudomonadota > Gammaproteobacteria > Chromatiales > Chromatiaceae > Imhoffiella > Imhoffiella purpurea. Next base: position 13,979 of record NZ_AONC01000042.1, read on the forward strand.
CAGCAACGACGAGCTCGATGACCTCATCATCCGCCGCACCGACGGCTCGCCGACCTACAACCTGACCGTGGTCGTCGACGATGCCGACATGCAGATCACCCATGTCATCCGCGGCGACGACCATCTCACCAACACCCCGCGCCAGATCAACATCCTGCGCGCGCTGGGTCACGAGCCGCCGCGCTATGCCCACGTCCCCATGATCCTCGGCGACGACGGTGCCCGTCTGTCCAAGCGCCACGGCGCGGTGAGCGTCATCTCCTATCGCGACATGGGCTATCTCCCCGAGGCGCTGCTCAACTATCTGGTGCGTCTCGGCTGGTCGCACGGCGATCAGGAGGTCTTCTCGATCGAAGAGATGATCGAGGCGTTCGACATCGCCGACGTCAACAAGGCCGCCTCCAGCTTCAACACGGCCAAGCTCGACTGGCTCAACCAGCAGTATCTGCAGCATGCCGATCCGGCGCGCATCGCCCGTCTGCTGAGCCCGCAGATGGGACGCCTGGACATCGATCCGTCCACCGGGCCGGAACTGGTCGACGTGGTCAAGGCCCAGGCCGCCCGCGCCAAGACCCTGACCGAGCTGGCCGAGATCAGCGCCTTCTGCTATCGCGACTTCGATGCGTTCGACGAGGGCTCGGCCAAGAAGCATCTGCGTCTGGTCGCCCGCGAGCCGCTCGAGCGTTTGCGTGCCGGATTCGAGCTGATGGCGCACGAGGACTGGACCCAGGAGCAGCTCAAGCACGTCGTCGAGCGGGTCGCCGAGGAACTCGAGCTCAATCTCGGCAAGGTCGCCCAGCCGCTGCGGGTCGCCATCGTCGGCCGTGCCGCCTCGCCTGGCATCGAGGAGACCCTGATGCTGGTCGGCAAGGAGGCTACCCTGCGCCGCATCGACAAGGCGCTGGCCTATATCGACGCCCGCGCGGCCGCGTCTTGATCCGAATCTTCGATCAGTAATCCCACATGACGTTCTCCTCATCGGCCGCGGCGGCGGTGAGGAGTTCGATCAGCGGCAGCGCGCGGTGGGCGAGGCTGACGTGCTGGCTTTCCTCGCCGCTCTTGCGTTGGGCCGAGGATTCCGGATCCAGGGGCGCACTCGGGTGCTCGGCGACGGCGGTCTTCAGACGTTCGAGTGCGGCGGGGACGTCCTCGGCGAGCAATGCTCCAGGTACGCTGCCGCTGTGACCCATGAGCTTGATGAGCGCGACCGCCACATCGCCGAACATGGTGATGGTGGCGTAGGACTTGGTTTCGAATTTGACCAGCATCTGAGCCTCGTCTCTTGCGGCATGAGTGAAGATGGGGATCAGGATAGCGCACCTGTCTCGGTGGATGTGGTGCGAGTCCCAGGTAGATCCTTTCATTCGTCGCCGTAAACGCTAGAATGCGGCGTTCACCGATTCACCATCCCCCGAGAGACCATGACCGACGCCGCCGAGCCGCCACGCACCAATTTCATCCGCCAGATCGTCGAAGCGGACCTGGCATCCGGCAAGCACGACCGGATCGCCACGCGCTTTCCGCCCGAGCCCAACGGCTATCTGCACATCGGACACGCCAAGTCCATCGTGCTCAACTTCGGGTTGGCCCAATCCCTCGGCGGGACCTGCAACCTGCGTTTCGACGACACCAATCCGCACAAGGAGAACGTCGAGTTCGTCGAGGCCATCAAGGCGGACGTCCGCTGGCTGGGATTCGACTGGGACGATCGGCTCTATTTCGCCTCCGACTATTTCGAGCGGCTCTACGATTTCGCCGTCGAGCTGATCCAGAAGGGGCTGGCCTACGTCTGCGAGCTCGATGCCGAGCAGATGCGCGCCTATCGCGGCACCCTCACCGAGCCCGGCAAGGACAGCCCCTACCGCGACCGCACGGTGGAGGAGAACCTCGACCTCTTCAAGCGCATGCGCGCGGGCGAGTTCCCGGACGGATCCCGCACCTTGCGCGCCCGCATCGACATGGCCTCGCCCAACATCAATCTCCGCGACCCGGTGCTCTATCGCATCAAGCACGGCGTGGTGCATCACCAGACCGGCAGCGCCTGGTGTCTCTATCCGACCTACGACTACACGCATCCCATCTCGGACGCGCTCGAGGGCATCACCCATTCGCTCTGCACCCTGGAGTTCGAGGACCATCGCCCGCTCTACGACTGGTGCGTCGCCAACGTCTCGGTGCCGAGCCGGCCGCGCCAGATCGAGTTCAGCCGGCTCAATCTCGAATACACGGTGATGAGCAAGCGGCGTCTGACGGATCTGGTCGGCGAGGGCCACGTCCAGGGCTGGGACGATCCGCGCATGCCGACCATTGCCGGTCTGCGTCGGCGCGGCTACACACCGGGCGCGATCCGCGAGTTCTGCGAGCGCATCGGCGTCACCAAGTCGGACAACCTGGTCGAGATGGCGCTGTTGGAGAGTTCAATCCGCGACGACCTGGATGCCAATGCGCCGCGCCGCATGGCGGTTCTGCGTCCGCTCAAGGTGGTGCTCACCAACTATCCCGAGGACCGCGACGAGCGGATGGAGGCCGGCAATCATCCCAAGAACGCCTCCATGGGGACGCGCTCCGTTCCCTTCGGCCGCGAGATCCATATCGATCGCACCGATTTCGAGGAAGAGCCGCCCAAGGGCTTCAAGCGCCTCGTTCCCGGCGGCGAGGTGCGTTTGCGCAACGCCTACGTCATCCGCTGCGACGAGGTAATCAAGGACGCCGCCGGTGAGGTCGTCGAACTGCGGGCGAGCGTCGACATGGAGACGCTGGGCAAGAATCCGGAGGGGCGCAAGGTCAAGGGCGTCATCCATTGGGTCTCGGCGGAGCATGGCGTCAGTGCCGAGGTCCGGCTCTACGATCGTCTCTTCGGCGTGGCCACGCCCGGGGCCGGCGGCGCCGACTATCGCGAGGCCATCAATCCGGAATCGCTGACCGTCCTCACCGGCTGCATGCTGGAACCCGCCCTGCGCGGCGTCGAGCCCGGCGAGCGCTTCCAGTTCGAGCGCGAGGGCTATTTCGTCGCCGATCCGGATTCGACCCCGGATCGTCCCGTGTTCAACCTGACCGTCGGGCTGCGCGATACCTGGGGCAAGAGCCGGAAATGATCGGCCGGGCGCGGGACGAGTCGCATCCGCCGGAGACGCGGATCCCGGCGCACGAGCGCCTGGTCGCCGATCTCGGCATCCGCGTCTATGCCTCCTTCGCCTCGCCGGCGAACATCCTGCGCCGGTTCAGTTCTGAGGCGGAACGCATCATCGCGCTCAGCGGGCGTCTGACACCGGAGCAGGGGGCCTCCCCGGTGCGCATCCGCCGTTTTCCCGGGATCGAGAGCGGCAGCCGTCACTGGTCGGTCTATATGACGCTCGACCATCTGGTGATGGTCAATACCGCCATCACCGCCCTGATCCATGCCATCTGTTCCGATCGGCATCACGACATCGAGATTCGCGTGGAGGACGTCAGGCCCCACGCGGATGCCGGACCGGATCGTGTCGAGGCATTGAGCAATCTGGTCGAGCGCTACGCGCATCAGATCGAGCGCTTCGGCCCCCTGACCTCGCGCAGCCGCTATCCGCATCCCTGGTTCGGTCCGCTGACCGCCCGTCAGTGGCACGCCTTGGCCGCCGTTCACAATCGCATGCATCGGGTTCAGGTCGAAAAGATCCTGCGCCGCCTGGATTGAAGCCATGTCCCTTTCCGATTCGTCCGACCCAACCCCGGAAGCGCGCCACGCGGATCTGAAACGTCTGCATGCTGAGCTGGAGCAGTGCCGGCGCTGTCCCGGCATGTTCGGGCCGCCGGTCCACAGCCGCACGGTCCTGTCCCCGGTGATGCTGATCGGCCAGGCCCCGGGCACGCGCGAGATCGAGCAGCTCCGGCCCTTCTGCTGGACGGCCGGCAAGACGCTCTTCGGCTGGTTCGCCAAGATCGGACTGGACGAGGAGGCGATGCGCGAGCGCACGCTCATCAGCGCCGTCTGCCGCTGCTTTCCGGGCAAGAACCCCAAGGGCGGCGACCGGGTTCCAGACCGCGACGAGATTGCCCGGTGCGGCGGCTGGTGGACCGGCGAGATGCAGCTGCTGCGTCCGCGCCTGATCGTGCCGATCGGCAAGCTCGCCATCTCCCAGCTGATGGCGTGCGGCAAGCTCGACGAGGTGGTGGGACGCCAGTGGCCCTATCGCTCCGAGGCAGGGTGGGAGGCCGACGTCATCCCGTTGCCGCATTCCTCCGGCGCCTCCACCTGGTTCAAGATGGAGCCGGGCCGAACCCTGCTCGCTCAGGCGCTCGCGCTCATCGCCGCCCATCCGGCCTGGCGCGAGCTGTTGGACGAGTAGCTGCCAGCGACCAGCCTTCAGCCTCCAGCGGGGGAACGCGAGCATTCCATGTTCTTCATCGACGCCAATGCGCCGTCACCCTGTTCAGCGGCTGGCTCGACCTTCGAGGGCCGTTCCAACCGGCTGGCCGCTGGAGGCTGGCGGCTGATCGCTTTCAAACTAAACATATGAGCCCAGCTTCCATGGATCCAGATCTCCTTCGCACCTTCTTCGGCAACGACCGTTTCGCCGCCCATGTCGGCATCGAGCTGCTCGACGTCTCGCCCGGTCGCGCACGCGCCCGTCTCGAGATCGGCGAACGGCATCTGAATGCCGTGGGCGTGGCGCACGGCGCAGCCATTTTCAGCCTCGCCGATCTGGTCTTCGCGGTCGCCTCCAACGCGTACGGGACGGTCGCCCTAGGGGTCAACGTCTCCGTGTCCTTCATGAAGTCGGCGCGGCAGGGGGTGCTGGTCGCCGAGGCCGAGGAGGTGTCCATCAATCCCAAGCTGGCCACCTATCTGATCCGGGTGACCGACGAGGAGTCGAACCTGATCGCGCTCTTCCAGGGGACCGTCTACCGCAAGCGCGACGCCCTCATCGACCACATGCCCGCCGGGGACTGACCGTGAGCGCGCACCAGGAAGACGCGACCATCCGTTTCGGTCTCATCGTGATCGGCGACGAGGTGCTCAACGGCACGCGGACCGATGCGCACCGGGCCGCCTTCAAGTCGCGGATCCAGTCGCGCGGTCACGAGCTGGCCTGGAGCTGGCTGCTTCCAGACGATCCGGAGGTTCTGATCGCGCATCTGAGGTTCTCGATGGAGCGTCCGGATCCGGTCTTCGTCTGCGGCGGGATTGGCGCGACGCCGGACGATCATACCCGTCCCTGCGCCGCCCAGGCCGCCGGCGTCCCCTTGATCCGGCACCCGGAGGCGGCGCGGCTGCTCGAGGAGAAGTTCGGCGCCGAGGCCTATCCGAACCGAATCCTCATGGCCGATCTGCCCGAGGGCAGCGATTTGGTTCCCAATCCGATCAACCGGATCCCCGGCTTTTCGATTCGCCGCCACTGGTTCCTGCCGGGCTTTCCAAAGATGGCCTGGCCGATGGCCGAATGGACCCTGGACGAGGTCTTCGGACGTGGGCCGCCATTGCAGGAGTCCGCCCTGGTGGTGCGCGGCGTCCCCGAAAGTCGCCTGATACCCTTGATGAGGCGTCTCGGCGACGCCTTTCCGGCCTTCAAGCTCTTCAGTCTGCCGCACATGGATGAGGATCCCCACATCCTGCTCGGCTTCCGCGGCCACGGTGACCTGAGCGAGGCCATGAGCGCCTTGCGCCTGGAACTCGATCGGGAGTCGATCGGATATGAGATTCAGGACTCGGGGAGCCGTTCCGGGTAGGTAGTCCGGATTCCAGGTGGCATGCGTGCTCGACAGATGGGTGCGGTTTCCGTCACTTTCGAGTGGCCCGAGAGCGCCTTCTCGAATTCGCAAACGCCCTTGCGTGTCTGCCAGTTGGGCCGGGGTGGATTCGCCAAGACGCTGTCCAGCGTCGCCGGGCGTGTCGTGCAGGGACGCCGAGTCGTTTTCCGCGTCGTCGAACGTCCAGTGGCCGCCCGATTGCACCGCTGCCACGTCCTCCATATCCCGCGTTCGAGTGCCGCATCCGTGGCGGTTGCCATCCGAGAGTTGCGGGGTCATCCTGTGCTGACAGATCGGCGATCTGCCCAGCTTCGCCCACCGTGGCGGAATGATCGCACTGGTGCGGGTCGGTGATCGGCTTGGATTCGAGCGCGCCGTCGGTGGCGCGCGACGCCGAGCTGCGAGTGAGCGCCCAACTGCTCGATCTGGCCGATATCGTGGATAGCGGCGGCCGACTGATGGAGTGATCCGTGAGTTCCGATGTATCGCACGATGAGATCCCCGTTCGACTGATACCCATGGCGAGCCGCTCGATCAGCAGCAAACTGAGGCGCATCATCCTGACCACGACCCTGATGTCGCTCCTGGTCGCGATGCTTGCCGTGCTCGGCATCGAGACGCTGGTCTACCGCAATGCCTTGCTGCGACACGTGTCGGTGCTGGCCCAGGCGGTCGGCACCACGACGACGGCGGCCCTGGCGTTCGGCGATCGAAAGGCCGCGGGCCGGCTGATGGAGGCATTGCGCGCCGAGCCCGAGGTCCGCGATGGCTGGCTGCTCGATGGCTCGGGCACGCCGTTCGCCTCCTATGCGTCCGGCCGTGGGCTTGAGAAAGGCCCCGAGACGGAGGCCGGGATCGGTGAGACCGCGCTGCCGGACTGGATCTCGGGCGCACTGCCGCGCGGCGAGGCGATCTCCGCCTTTTCCTTCGAATCCCTGGTCTACGCCGCGCCGATTCGATTGGATGGTGAGCTGATCGGCTGGGTGGCGATCGAGGCCAGTCTGGACGGTCTCTATGTCGATCTGCGCAACATCTCGGCGCTCCTGATCGCCGTGCTGCTGGTCGCGATCGGGCTGGCTCATCTGGTTTCGGAGCGGCTGCAAAGGCGCATGACGCGCCCCATTCTCGGACTGGCCGCCGACATGGAACGGGTCTCGGCCGATCAGGATTACAGCCTGCGAGCCTCTCCTGGTGGCGGCGACGAAATCGGACGGCTCATCGACGGATTCAACGGCATGCTGGAGCAGATCGGCGAGCGGAACGCCAGACTCGCCGAGCATCGTCAACTGCTCGAGCGGGAGGTTGCCGAGCGGACCTCGGATCTGTCGAGGGCCAATGCCGAGCTGACCCAGGCGGTCGAGGCGGCCCAGACCGCCCGTGTCGGCGCGGAGCAGGCCCGTGAGGCGGCCGAGCAGGCCAGTCGGGCCAAGTCGCAGTTCCTGGCCAACATGAGCCACGAGATCCGCACCCCCTTGACCGGTGTCATCGGCATGAGCGAGCTGCTGCTGACGACGGATCTCGATTCGGACCAATGCCGTTTCGTGCGAGCCATCATCGGTTCGGGGCGCTCGCTCCTGGCGGTCATCAACGACGTGCTCGACGTCTCCAAGATCGAGGCGGGGCGCATGACGCTCGATAGCGCCGAATTCGATCTGGAAGAGCGGATCGAGGATGTCGTGGATCTGTTCGCCGAGCGTGCGCATGCCAAGTCGCTCGATCTCGTCTGTCATCTGTCGCCCGATCTTCCCCGCCATGTCATCGGCGATTCGGGCCGGATCGCCCAGGTCCTGAGCAATCTGCTCGGCAACGCCCTCAAGTTCACCGAGACCGGCGAGGTGCTGGTCCGTGCTCGCTTGGAGTCCGGGGATGCCTTGCTGGCCAGGATCCTGATCGAGGTCGTGGACTCGGGAATCGGGATCCCGCCCGACCGTCAGCGGCAGGTCTTCGAGGCATTCGTTCAGGGTGACGGATCCACCTCTCGCGAGTTCGGCGGCACCGGGCTGGGGCTTGCCATCGCCAAGGAACTGACCGAACTCATGGGTGGTGCGATCGGGGTCGAGGGTGACGGATGCAGCGGCTCGCGCTTCTGGTTTTCGGTGCCCCTGTCGATCAGCGATCGGGAGGCGGCCGCGGATCCCGATTTCGCATCGCTGAGGGGGCGGCGTCTCTTGTTGGTGGAACCTCACGAGGCGACGCGTACCACGATCGTCGACTATGCCACCCGGGCCGGGATCGAGGTGGATGCGCGGTCCGAGGGGCGGAGTGCGATCGCCGCCTTGACGGACGCGGCCGCATGCGGTCGGGCGTTCGACTTCCTGATGCTGGATTCGAATCTCGGGGGGCTCGAGTCATTCGCGGAACGATCCGATGCGCTCGAGGGTGCCGCGACGCCCGGGCCCGCGCGCATCCTGCTCGTACCTGCGACCCTGGTCTGTCAGTCGGGGCAGATGTCGGAGTTGGACATCCATGCCTATCTGTACAAGCCGGTGAGACGCTCGAGACTGCTCGAATGTCTGCATGGGCTCTCCTCCCAAGAAGTTCCCCTTTTCGAAGAGAAGCAAGTCGCGGCCGGCGCGGCGAGCGATGGACCGCTCGGATTGAGGGTGCTCGTCGCCGAGGACAACCCGATCAACCAGGATCTCGCCGCGGCCATGCTGAACGCGCTCGGGTGTGCATGTCGAATCGTTTCCGATGGGCAGGAGGCGGTCGATGTCTTTGCGCAGGGCGGTTTCGATGCCATTCTCATGGATTGCCAGATGCCCAGGATCGACGGCTACGAGGCGACCCAGCGCATCCGCAGGATGGAGCAGGCCGATCCCGGCCGACATATCCCGATCATCGCCTTGACGGCACACGCCATGGTGGGGGACCGGGAGCGATGTCTGGCCGTGGGCATGGACGATTATCTGACCAAACCAGTCATGCTTTCCCTGTTGCGCAGTCTGCTGGTGCGCTGGTCGGGCCTGGGTATCCGCTCGGAAGAGGCCCGATCGCTATCCTCTCTCCCCGCCGAATGGATCCGCATCGCTCCGGAGCGTCCCCTCGGCCAGGTCGAGTCCCAGCTCCAGAAGCTCTTGGCGTTGCCGATTCTCGACATCGCCTCGCTCGAGATGCTTGGATCCGCGGTGCCGTCCAGGGGGGGCGAGCTGCCTGGCCGCCTGATCTCCAACTTCCTCGACGCATCGGTCGACCTGGGCGATCGCATCAGCAAGGGAATCGAGACGGGGCGGCTGGGGCGGGTGGCCGAGGCCGCGCGTGCCTTGCGCTCGGCGGCCTCCACGGTCGGGGCGAGGCGTCTGGCCGAGTCGTGCGTTCTGCTCGAACGGTGCGTCGCCGCCGAAGATGTGGCCGGATCGGACCCGTCGGCGGCGGAGTTGTCGCGGCGCATGGGGCGTATCCTGGACGACACCCGGAGCGCCCTTCGGGCGCATTGCGCTCCCGATGCGTCAGAGGATGAGGGTGGGGATGGGGAAGCGGTCCGCCCGGATTCGCCTGAGCCGAATGCCCGGATCCCCAAGGCTTCGGCGGACCTGGACCCGACACCGGAGGCGCGCGAGCGGCCTTTGATCCTGGTCGTGGACGATGATCAATCCGTCCAGTTGCTCTCCAGCTCCCATCTGACCGACGCGGGTTTCGAGGTCGTGGGGGCGCTGGACGGGAACTCGGCCATCGAGTGCGCTCGCGCTCGTGTCCCCGATCTGGTGATGCTCGACGTCATGATGCCGGGGATGGACGGATTCACCACCTGTCTCAAACTCCGCGAACTGACGGGTCTTGGGTTGACGCCGATCCTCATGGTGACGGGGCTCGACGATCTGGCCTCGATCGAGCGCGCCTACGAATCCGGGGCGACCGACTTCCTCCCCAAGCCGATCAACTGGAATCTGATCCTCTACCGCATCCGCTATTTGCTGCGCAGCAGCGCCACCCTGGCCGCCCTGCATGGCAGCGAGGCACGCAACAGCGCATTGATCTCCGCCATTCCGGATGCGCTGCTGAGGCTCGATGCCGAGGGGCACATCCTGCAGTTCAAGCCGGGGCGCATGATCCAGGGACTGTCCGACAACTCGGAACAGGTCGCCTCGAATCTGTCCGATCTGCTGCCCAAGGTCGTCTGCAGCTCGATCATGCGCGAGATCCACTTGACGCTGTCGGGGCAAGCGATGCGAGAGCTGGAGATCGAGATGCCCGGCGGAGATGGCGAGACCCTCGGTTTCGACGCGCGTTTCATCGCGATCGACGATCGCCAGGTCATCCTGCTGCTGCGCGACATCACCGAGCGGCGCCGTCGCCAGCGGGTCATCCATCAGCTCGCCTATCGCGACGGTCTGACCGGATTGGCCAATCGGCGTCAGTTCAATCAGGATCTGTCGGATGCCCTGGCTCACGCCCGGCGTCGCGACGACCGGGTGGCACTGCTGTTCCTGGATCTGGACGAATTCAAGCGCATCAACGACTCGCTGGGACACGGTGTGGGCGACGAACTGCTGTGCGGTGCCGCCAGACGTCTCCAGTCCGAGGTCGAAACGGTCGTCTCGGCCGCGGTCGAGCAGGGCGGTTCCCTCACCACGACGGTCGCCAGGCTCGGCGGCGACGAGCTGACCGTGATCATCGGCGGCAGCAAGGCGGCCCAGGTCGCCGAGGATGTCGCCGAGCGCATCGTCGACAGTTTCCGCGAGCCCTTCCCCTGCTCGGGGAAGGATATCGTCTGCACCGTGTCGGTCGGCATCGCGCTCGGTCCCGACCATGGCGACAGCTTCGAGATGCTGCTCAAGCATGCCGATACGGCTATGTACGCCGCCAAGGTCACGGGGCGCAACACCTATCGTTTCTTCACCCCGTCGATGGGCGAGGCCGCCTCGCGCAAGCTGGATATCGAGGCCCGTCTGCGGCGCGGGATCGAGCGCGGCGAGTTCCAGATCCACTATCAGCCGGTGATCGATATCGCCACCAGCGAGACGCTCGGCCTGGAGGCCCTGCTGCGCTGGCAGGATCCGGAGCAGGGACTCATCGGTCCCGACGCCTTCATCAAGGTTGCCGAGGATTCCGGGATCATCCTGCCCCTGGGCGACTGGGTCATCCAAGAGGTCGGACGGCAGCTCCATGAATGGTCGCGTCAGGGGCTCGATCTTGGGATATCGCTGAATCTGTCCCCGCGCCAGTTCGGACAGCCGGGTCTGGTCGAGCGCTTGCTCGGTGCCGCTGACGGATTGAAGCCGGGCGCCATCGAGATCGAGATCACCGAAAGTCTCCTCCTGGATCAGAGTCCTGCCCTGACCAATGTCCTGTCCGACCTGCGCCGGGGGGGCGTGCGGATCGCCATCGACGATTTCGGCACCGGCTATTCCTCGCTGGCCTATCTGCAGAATCTGCCCATCGATACGCTCAAGATCGACCGTCGCTTCGTCCGTGAGATCGGACGGCAGCCGCCGAGCGATCCGGTGGTTCGCACCATCATCGCGCTGGGGCGCGGTCTCGGGCTGCGGATCATCGCCGAGGGGGTCGAGTCCGAGGAGCAACTGAGCTTCCTGGCGCGTGAGGGATGCGACGCCGTGCAAGGCTATCTCTTCGCGCGACCCCTCTCGCCCTCGCAGCTCGCCACCTATCTGCTGCGGGGCGATACGCTGATCAAACTCGCGCGCGAGTCGGCGCCATCCGGCGAGCTCGCTCGGGCCACCTCCGTCTGACGTCCCGTGTCTTCCCGGTCGCCATCCGTTTTTCATGCGATTGCGGTATCTTCCAGCGGATCCATGCCTCATGATTCAGTTCGAACTGCACCCCAGATTGATGGCCGACACGCATGTCCTGTGCGAGTCGGTTTCCACGGTACTGCTCTTGATGGACAACGCGCTCCTGCCATGGTTTATCCTCGTCCCCAAGACCGATCGCACCGAGCTGCACAGGTTGGAGCCCGGGCTGCGCCGGAGCGTGCGGGATGAGACCGATCGGCTTGCCGCGTTCGTCGAGTCGGAATTCGCCCCGGACAAGCTGAATATCGCGACCATCGGCAATCTGGTGCCGCAATTGCACATCCATGTGATCGCGCGCTATCGCTCCGACCCTTGCTGGCCCGCGCCCGTCTGGGGGCGCCCCGAGCGGCGGGACTACGAACACGGCCAGGTCGAGCGATTGAGGGCGCGCGTCCTGGAGACGATGGGCGATCGCCTGATATAACCGATCCGGAGTCGATCGTCGCACGATGGCTGCCGGCTCGGCAGCCATCGAGACAGGCCCGATTTCCTACCACGAAGGAGGTGTATCCATGTCATACCAAACAGCCGAGCCGATCGCTCGGACTCGGTCGGACCAGGCGGTAATTTCATGGACTCAGGGGCGGTGGCGACGCCCTCCTTCCTGGGTCGGCCTCGGCCTGATCGCCGCCGCGCTGGCGGGGCTGATGGGATGTCAGCCGCAGCAGACGGGCTCGGCCGCGCCTATGCCTCCCCCGGCCGTGGTGGCGGTTCCGGCCAAGGTCCAGCAGGTGGAGGAGGAGTCGCAGTTCGTCGGCCGGGTCGCGGCGATCGACCGGGTCGAGCTGCGCGCCAGGGTCGAGGGCTTCCTCAAGGAACGAAAGTTCGAAGAGGGCCAGATGGTCGAGCGGGACGCCGTGCTGTTCGTGATCGAGCCCGATCAGTACCAGGCGATCGTGGATCAGCGCGCGGCCGACGTCGAGAAGGCCAAGGCGGACGCGGAGAATGCCGACGCCCAGCTCCAGCGCGGTCTCGAACTGCTGAAACAGAAGAACATCGCCAAGGCCAAGGTGGACGAACTCCAGGCTGCAGCCTCCGTGGCCAAGGCATCCATCGCCCAGGCCGAGGCGGCGCTCACGTCGGCCAAGCTGGATCTCGGTTATACCGAGATCGTTGCGCCGGTGGCGGGGCGGATCGGTCTGGCGAGCCTCACGGTCGGCAATCTGGTCTCTCCCTCGACCGGCGTGCTTGCCACCATCGTCAGCCGCGATCCCATCTACGTCCAGTTCCCCATCACCCAGCGCGAACTGCTGGAGGCGCGGCGCGAGATCAAGGCCAAGGGCGGCAACCCGAATCAGGTGGCGGTCCAGGTGCGTCTGCCGGACGGTAGCCTCTACGACCAGACCGGCTATCTGGACTTCGTCGACGTCACCACCAACCAGGGGACGGACTCGGTTCTGGTCCGGGCGCAGATACCCAACCCGGAGGATCTGCTGGTCGACGGCCAGTACGTGGGTGTGGTGGTGCAGCGCGGGGCGCCTGAGTCGGCGATCATGATTCCCCAGTCGGCGATGCAGGTCGATCAGCAGGGCATCTACGTCCTCATCGTCGACGCCGAGAGCAAGGCCCAGGTGCGCCGCATCACGACGGGGACGGCCAAGGGGACCTCGATCGCCGTGCGCGAGGGACTGAAGGAGGGTGATCTGGTCATCACCCAGGGCGTGCAGAAGGTTCGGCCCGGTCAGGAGGTCAAGGCATCGCCCGAGCAGCCGATGGACGGGGGCAAGACGCCATGATCTCAGACATCTTCATCGATCGACCGCGGCTCTCGATCGTCATCTCGATCGTCCTCACCTTGGCCGGTCTGATCGCCATGACCCAGATCCCGGTCGCCCAGTTCCCGGACATCGTCCCGCCTCAGGTCTCGGTCAGCGCCGTCTATCCGGGCGCGAGCGCGGCCGTGGTCGAGTCGACCGTGGCCCAGCCGATCGAGTCCCAGGTCAACGGCGTCGACAAGATGCTCTACATGAAGTCGTCGAGCGCCAACGACGGCAGCTATTCGCTCAACGTGACCTTCGCGCTGGGCACCGACCCGGACATCAATACGGTCAACGTCCAGAATCGCGCCAATCTGGCGATGGCCCAGCTCCCCGAGGAGGTCACCCGTCAGGGGATTACGGTCAAGAAGAAGTCGACCGCCATGCTTCAGGTGGTGGCGCTCTATTCCCCCAAGGGCACCTACGACGCGCTCTTCCTGAGCAACTACGCCACCATCAACGTCATCGACACGCTGTCGCGCGTGTCCGGCGTGGGCGAGGTCTTCCAGTTCGGCCCGCTCGACTACAGCATGCGCATCTGGCTCGATTCGGACTCGCTCACCGCGCTCGGCATCACCCCGACCGACGTGATCTCGGCCATCCAGAGCCAGAACGTCCAGGCGGCGGTCGGGCGGATCGGCGCCCAGCCCATGACCCCGGACCAGCAGTTCCAGATCACGCTCCAGACCCAGGGGCGGCTGACCGACGTCTCGGAGTTCGAGAACATCGTGATCCGGGCCAACCAGGACGGCTCCACGGTTCTGGTCAAGGACGTCGGACGGGTCGAGCTGGGCGCCAATCAGTCCGACTCGGTCAGCCGGCTCGACGGCCGGGACACGGCGGCCATGGCCATCTATCTGGCCCCGGGCGCCAACGCGGTCGCGGTGGCCGACGGCATCAAGGCGGCCATGGAGCGGCTCTCGGAACGCTTTCCGGACGGTCTCGAATATGCGGTGGTCTATGACACCACCGAATTCGTCAAGGCGAGCCTGGAGAAGGTCGTCCATACCCTCTTCGAGGCATTCCTCCTGGTCATCCTGGTGGTCTTCCTCTTCCTCGGCAGCTGGCGTGCCACACTCGTTCCCCTGGTCGCGGTGCCCGTAGCGCTCATCGGAACCTTCGCCTTCCTGCTGATGATCGGCTTTTCGGCCAACACCATCTCGCTGCTCGCCATCGTGCTGGCGATCGGCATCGTCGTCGACGACGCCATCGTGGTGGTGGAGAACGTCGAGCGCATCATGGAGGAGGAGGGGCTCGCGCCGCGCGAGGCGGCCAAGAAGGCGATGACCCAGATCACGGGGCCGATCCTCGCCATCACCCTGGTGCTGCTCTCGGTATTCCTGCCGGTCGCCTTCATCCCCGGCATCACCGGGCAGCTGTTCCAGCAGTTTGCGGCCGTGGTCGCCTTCTCCATGCTCATCTCGGCCATCAATGCCCTGACCCTGTCGCCGGCGCTCTGCGCCATCCTGCTCAAGCCGAGCCACAAGCGGGGGCCGATGCGCTACGTCATGGATGGGATCGACCGGGTCCGCGACGGCTATGCCGCGGTGGTGCGCAAGCTGGTGCGCTTCTCGCTCCTGGTCCTGGTCCTGGTGCTGGGGGCGGGCGCGGCGAGCGGCTGGCTGTTCAAGGTCGTGCCGACCGGTTTCCTGCCCGAAGAGGACCAGGGGGCCTTCATGGCCCAGATCCAGCTGCCCGAGGGCGCCTCGCTCAGCCGCACCCTGGAGGTGACCAAACAGCTGGAGAAACTGGTCGGTGCCGATCCGGCGGTCGCGCACGTCCTGACGGTCCCCGGATTCAGCATCCTCGACGGCGGCGTCCAGTCCAACAGCGCCACCCTGATCGGGCGACTCAAGCCCTTCGAGGAACGCACGACGCCGGATCTCAAGGTGGATGCGGTCATCCATCGCATCCTGGTCCAGACCGTCGGCATCCCCAGCGCCCGCATCATGCCCTTCAATCTGCCGCCGATCATCGGTCTCGGGACCGGGGGCGGATTCGAGTACCAGCTCGAGGATCTCCAGGGGCGCACGCCGCAGGAGCTGGCCGGCGCCATGCGCGGTCTGATCGTCGCGGCGAACCAGGAGCCGGTCCTGTCACAGGTCTTCTCGACCTGGGCGACCGACAATCCTCAGGTCTATCTGGACATCGACCGCGAGAAGGCGCAGACCCTCGGCGTCCAGGTCAGCGACATCTTCACAGCGCTCCAGGCCACGCTCGGCGGCTATTACGTCAACGACTTCAACAAGTTCGGCCGGGTATGGCAGGTCAAGATCCAGGGCGAGGAGCAGGACCGCAAGGCGTTCCCCGACGTCTACCGCATCCACGTGCGCAACGCCGGCGGCGAGATGGTGCCGATCCGGGCGCTCATGTCGCCCGAGCTCATCATGGGGCCGCAGCTGCTGCAGCGCTACAACAACTATCGCAGCGTCACCCTCCAGGGCGGTCCGGCCGCCGGACATAGCTCGGGCGAGGCCCTGACGGCGATGGAGCGTCTTTCGGACTCGACGCTGCCGAGCGGATTCGGCTACGAATGGACGGGCACCGCCTTCCAGGAGAAGGAGGCCGGCGGCAAGACGCCCATCGTGCTGGGTCTGGCCGTGCTCTTCGCCTATCTGTTCCTGGTCGGGCTCTACGAGAGCTGGTCGATGCCCGCGGCGGTGCTGCTGTCGGTGACCGTGGGTCTGGTCGGTGCCATGCTCTCGCTGCTGATCGCCAATCTGTCGAACGACCTCTATGCCCAGGTCGGCATCGTGGTGCTGATCGGACTGGCGAGCAAGAACGCCATTCTCATCGTCGAGTTCGCCATGGTGGAGCGAGCCAGCGGCAGGTCCATACAGGAGGCCGCTGCCACGGCGGCGCGGCTGCGTATCCGCGCGGTGCTCATGACCAGCTTCGCCTTCATCCTGGGGCTGGTGCCGCTCATCATCGCCAGCGGCGCGGGCGAGGCGAGCCAACGCGGGGTCGGGACCGCCGTCTTCGGGGGCATGCTCGCCTCCTCGCTGGTCGGCATCTTCCTCATCCCCATGCTCTACGTGGTGTTCCAGCGTCTCCGCGAGTGGTTCCACGGCGGGTCCGCCGTGCGGGCGGCGAGCGGATCGACCGAGGGCTGATCCGAGGCCGCCGGGGCGGTTCGCGAACCGTTCCCGGCGGCTCGATCGACGATTGGATTCACTGGCAGGTCACATGAACATCGACAGCATCCTCAACCATGTCCGCATCTCGGACCGGATCTCGACCTCCGGGCAGCCGGAGGAGCACGAATTCCGCGCGATCGCCGAGGCCGGATTCGAGGTCGTCGTGAACCTGGCGATGCCCAACTCGGAGAATGCCATCCCCGAGGAGGGCAACATCGTCACCGCCCGGCGCATGATCTACGTGCACATCCCGGTGCCCTTCGAGGCGCCGACCGCGACCCATCTCCGGTCCTTCCTCGGCGTCATGGCCGCCTTCCCGGATTCGCGGATCTGGATCCACTGCGTCGTCAATTACCGGGCCTCGGCCTTCATCTATCAGTACGCCAGATGCGTCGAGGGCCGCAGCCACGAAGAGGCGCTCGGACTCATGCTGCCGACCTGGAGTCCGAACGCGGTCTGGCGGGATTTCATGGACCTCGCCGAATCGGATCTGCGTCTGGATCCATGATCCCCGCCGGCTCGAACAGGGGGGCGAACAGCGGCTTCAGGGCCTCGGCTCCGCTGAGACTCAGATGATGGCCGTCGTAGTAATAGACGGTCCCGTGGCGATAGAAGTAACACTTGCTGCTGTCGCAGAGCCGTGACTCGGGCCGGATGCGGTCGGTTCCGTATCCTCTCGCGATTCGGTCCAGCATCTCACGCACGTCCCGGGTGTCGGAGTCGAAGCGCGCGCGCGGCTGGCTCAGCTCGGTTGGCGTCCGCCCCGCCAGGAACTCCCGGCTCAGCAACTCCGGGACCTTGCGTTCGGTGTGCGGCGTGGGGTCGATGAGAGCGACCTGCTTTCCGGCGGTTTTCAGGGTCTCGACAACATTCCCCAATGCCAGCTCGAAACTGCCGTCTTGGTAGGGATACTTGGCGAAATTCGCCCCGATCAGGACGGTTCGGATGCTGGGCGCATCCAGGATGCGCCCTAGTGCCAGCCCCTGGAACCGGGTACAGCGATCCCGCCATTCCTGATCGATGGGTCTCCAGTCCACCAGCGGTGGGCAGGCGGGCATGGTGTAGACGGCGACGCTGGTCTCATGGGCGTCGGCCAGATCCCCGAGCATGGCGGCATAGCCGGCGGCGTGGCTGTCGCCCCAGAGTGCGATGCTCGGTGCCGCCTCGGTTCGGCCGTAGAGACAGCCGTCGGCATCGGGGCGCACGTTCATGCATTCGCGCTGGCGCGGATCCCTGTCCTCCTCGGCCAGCAGCAGATGACGGGCCTCGGGCGGAAAGCGGCCGGCCCAGCCCTGGGTCGTCAGACCCTGAATGCCGATGCCGACGAAGAGCAGCATTCCGGCCAGCGCCGTTCCGAACAGGGCGCGTCGCGTCAGCAGGCCCCGCCTGCCGCGGAACGGACGCTCGATCCAGCGCCAGGTCGCGGCCGCCAGTGCTACCGACAGCAGGATGAGGACGAGCGTCTGCCAGGCGTTCGGCTCCGTGCCCAGATAGGTCCGGGCGAAGACCAGCAGCGGCCAATGCCAGAGATAGAGCGAGTATGAGATGAGCCCGAGGAAGACCGTTCCGGGACTCGCGAGCGCCCGGCCGACCCGGGTCTCTCCCCCTTGTCCGGCGGCGATCAGCAGCGCGGCGCCGAGGCAGGGCAGGAGCGCGGCCGTTCCCGGAAAGACGGTCGATTCGGAATAACCGAAGACGGCGGCCAGAATCATGATCGCCCCGGCCAGGGATGCGAGTTCGGCCAGGGGCCGGGGCATGCTCGGGCGCGGCCTGGCGAGCGCCAGGAGGGCGCCCAGCAGGAACTCCCAGGCGCGGAAGTGCGGCAGAAAGAAGACCGACTTGGAGTCGGGGTCCTGCTGGAGCCCGACGGCCGAGGCGACGAAGGAGACCGCGCCGATGAGACTCAGGACCAGGAACTGCCGGTCGCGCGATCCGCGCCAGGCCCAGATCAGGATCATGGGGAAGAAGAGGTAGTAGAGCTCCTCGACCGAGAGCGACCAGGTGTGCAGCAGCGGCTTCTCGTCCGAGGCCAGGTCGAAGTAGCCGTTCTCGCGCCGGAAGAGGAAGCTGGAGACGAAGAGGGTCGCGGCGATGAGCGAGCGCGAATAGGCCTGATACTGGGTCGGCATCAGCAGCAGGGCCGCGAACAGGGTGGAGCAGGCCAGCACGGTGAAGAGCGCCGGCAGGATGCGGCGGACGCGGCGCTCGTAGAAGCCGGCGATGCTGAAGCGGCCGGATGCGTGCTCGTCCTCGATGATGCGGGTGATGAGAAATCCCGAGATGACGAAGAAGACGTCGACCCCGACGAATCCGCCCGCGAATCCCGGCACCCCCGCGTGGAACAGCACCACCGGCAGGATGGCGAGTGCGCGGAGACCGTCGATGTCGGGTCGATAGCCGGGGGCAGGGTGGGTCGGGGGCGTTGGCATAGGGGCGCCATAGTATCCCATTCATCCCTGGGGCGGCGCCGCTCGAATGGTAGGGGCGCTCAGTCTTGCTCTGCGTCCTTGCGGCCGACGAAGATGTAGTAGGGTACCCGCATCCCGGGCAGGTAGGGGACGGGGGCGAGACGTTCGATCAGCTGGTGGTCGGGCAGGACCTCACGCAGCAGCCGCAAATGCTCGGGGCTGGGATGGACCCCGTCGTGACCGAACCAGCGCGGCCAGAAGAGACGGGACAGCAGTCCGTGGCGGACGTTTCCGGGACCGCCTTCGGCGTCCGAGACGTAGAAATCCACCACCCCGAGCGTTCCGCCCGGAGGAAGCATTTCGACCGCGTTGAGGATGGCCGCGCGCCAGTCCGGGATCATGGTGAGCGCGTAGGAGAAATAGACGCAGTCGGGCGGCTCGGCGGGGCGGTAGCGGGTGGCGTCGCCCTCGATCACCCGCACGTTCGGCAGGTTCGCGGTTCGCTCGCGCGCCTGTTCCAGCAGCGCCGGGCAGAGATCGACCAGCTCGACGCCGCCGAGCTCCGCGAGTCTCGCCCCGAAATGGGCCAGATTGCTCCCGGTCCCTCCACCCAGTTCCAAGACGCGCGCGCCATGCGGCGGATCCAGCAGACGCAGCAGGTCCTCGCGGCCCTGCAGCAGGCGCTCGCGGAAACGGTCGTAGTCGCGCGCCTGCGGGGCGTAGAAGGCCTGCAGGCGCTCGGCGTGCGTCCCGCGTCTGGGCTGGCCGAGCAGCAGTCTGACCAGGATACGGGCGTCGCTCGCGATCATGGGCGCACGTCTGCGATGTGGAAGCCGGCGTAGGTATGCACCCGGTCGAGCATGGTCAGACGCTGGGCCAGTTCGGGGTGGAACTCCAGCCGATCGCATAGCCGGGTCCGGGCGGCTCCGGCTCCCAGCTCGATGCGCTCCAGATAGCTGGGCGCGGCATGGGCGCTGCGGAAGATGATGCGCGCGTCGCTGCGGGCGCGCTGGAGGATGGCGGCCCATTCCTCCTCGAGCGCCTCGGGATAGTAGGAGCTCATCCAGTCCATGTGATCGAGCAGGACGAACTTGGAGATGGACTCGTCGGTGCTGCGCAGGAATTCGGTTACCGTGGAGGTGTGGAGATGGATGCGGTCGGCCAGCCCCGCCTTGAGCGCAGCGAAATTCTCGCGCTTGAGATATTCGGGGCAGCAGTGCTCGGTGTAGCGGCCGCGCAGATAGACCGACCAGAAATAGTTGCTCGAGATGGGCAGCTGGCGGAAGACGTACTCGATGGAGTCGCGCACGAATCCGGCGACGCCGTGCGAATGCTGCGCCTGGACCTCCTTGCGCTGCGGATGCGGCACGCCGAGCATGCTCATGGTGATCTGGCGCGACAGGGTCCATTTGACGCTCGGCGTCCAGATGAGTGGCTGGACGCGGGTGTCGTAGATATGGCGCTGATCGTCGAGCGAATCCGTTTCGAAGAGGTCGCGCACGCTCTTGGCGAGGCGCGGGCGGACCTTGAGATAGCCGTGGAAGACGCGGGCGACGATGCCCGAGAGACCATGGAAATAGAAGCTGCCGTTGGGGTTGCCGAACCAGGCGGCGCGCCGGTCCCAGAAGGCGAGCGCCTGCGGTGAGAGCTCCTGGCGCAGCACGTCCTGGTAGAGGTCGCGGAATTCCGGGTGGAAGCCGTGCCCGAAAACCGCGAAGAAGTCGCTGTGATCCAGACGGTGGATGCCGGCCAGCTTGAGCTCGAGCAGTGCGTTCTGGCGCGGATTGGCGTCGACCGCGTGGATGCGGTGCGGGCCGGTCAGGGCATAGTCGAGCACGTTGCAGCCGGCGCTGGTGATCACCAGCAATGTGTCGTCCGGCGCCAGGTCGAGCGCGATCCGGTCGACCGCCGGGTCCTCCCAGCAGGTGTTGTAGACCAGCGCCCGTGAATAGATGGCGTTGAAGACCTGTTGATCGATCCGGTCTGCGAGCGTCGGTTTGGTTTTGGCCGCGGGCAGGCTCATGGTCGCTGGAATGTTCAGAGGAAGGCTCCTGACGGCGCTGGTTCCGGTGCGCCGCGACTGGGTTGGCGAAATCGCCTCAGCTTATTCCGGCGGCGTGACGTCCTGATGGCTGTCCGGGGACGGTTTGGTTGCTGCCGCATGTCGGCGCGGTTGCGGCGATTGAAGATCGCCCGTCAGGCGGGCTCCAGCCCCGGGCCGGCGGCTATCGCCGAGAATCGCCATAGGTATTTGCTAGGACAATGCCTTTGGGATAACAATGGCAGGCCGATCAATAGACCTCATGGAGAGTCGCCCATGTCCGACAAAGCCCCCTGGATCACCTTTCGACCCGAGCTCAAGGTGCTCGACTGCACCGTCCGGGACGGGGGCCTGGTGAACGCCCATCAATTCAGCGACGCGTTCGTGAGCGCGGTCTATCGCGCCTGCGTCGATGCGGGCATCGACTACATGGAGATCGGCTACAAGAACTCGGTCAAGACCTTTCCGAAGGAGAAGTTCGGACCCTGGCGCCACTGCGACGAGGCGGATCTGCGCCGCGTGGTCGGCGATCACGATCCCGAGAAGACCGGGCTCAAGCTGGTGGCCATGGCCGATGCCGGCAAGAGCGACTGGGAGACCCAGATCGTACCGGCGGCGGAGAGTCCGCTGTCGACGATCCGCGTCGCCTTCTACGCCCATCAGGTGTCCGAGGCGGTGGACATGATCAACCACGCCCACGGGCTCGGCTACGAGACCACGGCCAACCTGATGGCGGTCTCCAACATCACCGAGGAAGAGATCGACACCGTGCTGGACGCCATCGCCCCGACGCCGGCGACCACCATGGTCATCGTCGACAGCTTCGGCTACCTCTACCGCGAGCAGATCGATCGCCTCTACAAGAAATACACGACCGCACTGCAGGGGACCGGCAAGGAGATCGGCATCCACGCCCACAACAATCTGCAGCTGGCCTTCGCCAACACCATCGAGGCCATCATCCTCGGCTGCAACCGGGTCGACGCCACCCTGTTCGGCTTCGGCCGCGGCGCCGGCAACTGCCACACCGAGCTGCTGCTCGGCTTCCTGCGCAATCCCAAGTTCGAGATGCGCCCGGTAATCGAGGTCATCCAGAACTACATCCAGCCGCTGCGCAAGGAACTCGACTGGGGGCCGTCCATTCCCTACAACATCACCGGGCAGCTCAACCAGCATCCGCGCAGCGCGATCGAATGGCGCGAGGGGGCGACTCCGGACGATTTCCTGGGCTTCTACGACAAGGTGGTGGCGGAGATCTAGCCATGTCCGACGACGCGATCCTGATCCTGGGCGACGAGCAGTACCGGTTTCCCGTCCGTGAAGGCACCGAGGGAGAGCGTGCCATCGACATCCAGGATCTGCGAGCGCGTACCGGATACGTCACGCTCGACCCTGGCTACGCCAATACCGGCAGCTGCCGGAGCGCCATCACCTTCATCGATGGCGAGCAGGGGATCCTGCGCTATCGCGGGATTCCCATCGAACAGTTCGAGCGCGAGCCGAACTTCGTCGAGGCCGCCTGGCTGCTGATCTTCGGCCATCTGCCGAATCCCGAGGAGTACAAGACCTTCTCGGAGAATCTGACCGCCTGCGCCAACCTCGACGAGAGCATGAAGCATCACTTCGAGGGCTTCCCGCGCTCGGCGCCGCCCATGGCCATCCTCTCGGCCATGATCAACGCCCTGTCCTGCTTCCATCCCGAGTATTTCGAGCTGGAGGACAAGGACCATTTCCGCTGCGCCGCCGCCGGTCTCATCAGCAAGATCCGCACGATCGCCGCCTACGCCTATCGGCACTCCATCGGACAGCCCTACATCTATCCGAATCCGGCGCTGCGCTACGTGCCGAATTTCCTGCACATGATGTTCTCGCAGCCCTATGCCGAGCACGAGTGCGACCCTATCGTGCGCGACGCCATCAATCTGGTCCTGCTGCTGCACGCCGATCACGAGCAGAACTGCTCGACCTCCACCGTGCGCATGGTCGGTTCCAGCCAGGCCAACCTCTTCGCCTCCTGCGCCGCTGGCGTCTGCGCACTCTGGGGACCGCTGCACGGCGGTGCCAACGTCGCCGTGCTGCAGATGCTGGAGCAGATCCATCAGGGCCGGATCAGTCCCGAGGAGTACGTGCGCCTGGCCAAGGACAGGGACAGCAAGGTGCGCCTCATGGGCTTCGGTCATCGGGTCTACAAGAACTTCGACCCGCGCGCCCGAATGCTGGGCAAGGTCGCCGAGCGTCTGCTGCCGACCCTCGGCGTCCGCGATCCGCTGCTCGACATCGCCCGCCGGCTCGAAGAGATCGCTCTGGAAGACCCCTATTTCGTCGATCGGCAGCTCTATCCCAACGTCGATTTCTACAGCGGCATCATCATGCGCGCGGTCGGCATCCCGACCAACATGTTCACCGTCATGTTCGCCATCGGCCGTCTTCCCGGCTGGATCGCCCACTGGTGGGAGCAGTCGCAGACCCAGGGCAGCAAGATCGCGCGTCCCCGCCAGCTTTATGTTGGCCCAGGCTTTACGGATCATGTGCCCAAGGACGAGCGGATGTAGGTCGGCGTCGATGAAACCGACGTGCTGGGTTGCCAAGCTGGAGCCTGCTCCCAGCGAACTCGGGCTTGCCAGTTGCGCGCGGGGCGGTCGCTGTTCGACCCGGCCGGGTATCACATCTGGCTGATGGCTGGCGGTGTGAGCTGGATCCTCGCCTTCGGACTCTTTATCTGGGTGCATGCGCCCATGCTGGTGCGCGCGCGCCCGGACGGGCGGCCGGGTTGAGCGATGCCAACTCGGTCAATGCTCACCCTTGGTTCGCAGCAGCCCCGCGAGCCGGTTGCCCTGCTTCTGCGGGCCACCGCGCGGAAAGATCCGGTGGAGATACCGGTTGCTGCCGCGCTCACGCCCCCAAACCTTGCGGAAATGGGCGATCATGTCGCGCACGGAGGCTTGGGTGCCGGAGCGCGCGAAGCGCGCGCGCAGGTAGCGGATCACCTCCCAGTGCTCTGCGTTGAGCGTCAGCCCTTCTTGCGCGGCCAGTGCCCGGGCGAAGTCCTCGGACCAGTCCGAGGGATCCACCAGATAGCCCTCGCTGTCTGTGAGGACGCTGCGGTCGCCGACCTGAACGGCCTCTGTGGTCATGCTCGGGTAGGCATTGCTTCCGCTCGGAAAGGCGCCCGGCTGTCCGAGTGAGCCCTGTTCCGATTGGGTGATCGACCAGAGCGCGATCGGGATCTCGTCGGCGAGCCGCCCTTGGTAGCGCTCCATACCAGAGACCAGGACCTTGCCGCTGGTCGGCGGCAGGTCGAAGCTGGCCAGCCCGCTGCGGTCCGTGAAGACCGGTGGCGTTTGCGAGCCGTCGGCATCGAGCCGGAGGACGACCGGCGTGCGCTTCAAGGGCTCTCGCGTCACCTTCATGAACACTCTGACTGCGATCATCGTCATCTCTCCGTTGCATGCGACAGGGCGCGTCTATGGGCCCACTCTCGATATCAGGCCGAATCGCGCCCGCTGAGTGAAGCCGAAACCGCACTTTCTGCGTCAAGAATACTGTTGTCTGACATATGATGAAAACGGAATTTATTGGCTTCTTATATCGTATATTCCGATATAAACCGCACTGCGCGGATCCGATTGAGTTCAGAGCATGGACATCGACCAGATCAAGACCTTCCTCGCCGTGGCCGCGCATGGCAGCTTCCTCGAAGCGGCCAACCGGGTGCACGTTACACAGTCGACCGTCAGTGCGCGTATCCAGAATCTGGAGCAGGCGCTTGGTGCGCGGCTGTTCGTGCGCAACCGCCTAGGGGCGACACTCACCCCGGCAGGCCAGCGGTTTTGGCGCCATGCCAAGACGATGATGCTGACCTTCGAGCAGGCGCGGCATGACGTCGGATTGCCCAGCCGGTTCACGGCCAGCCTCACCATTGGGGCGCGTATTGCGCTCTGGAACGATTTCCTGCCCCGCTGGGCCGGACGGATGCGCCAGGTCGCGCCGGACATCTCGCTCAATACCGAGATCGGCTTCGAGGAAGACCTGATGCGGCGCATCATCGCCGGGACCATGGATCTCGCCCTGATGTATAGCCCGCAGCAGGGCGTCGGCATTCAGGTCGAGCATCTGTTCGACGAGACGCTGCTCTTGGTCGGGACCGATCCGAATCGGCAGGTTCCGGACGACGGCTACGTCTATGTGGACTGGGGACCGACCTTCTACGCCCAGCACCGCAAGGTCTATCCGGACTTCGAACGTCCCGCCCAGACCGCCAATATCGGCTGGCTGGGGCTGCAGTTGATTCTGGCGAACGGCGGAACCTGCTTCGTGCCCGAGCGGGTTGCCGCTCACTACCTGCGCGGAGGCTGCCTGTACCAGGTCCGGGGCAGTCCGACGCTGCGTCTGCCTGCCTACGTGGTCTACTCGGTCGAGACCGCCTCGAGCGTGCTCGATAAGGCCCTCGATGTGCTCCGCAACCTGATCGAAGCAGGCGCGGCAAGCGCCGTTGAGGCAGATCTTAGCGAGCGCGCATGAAGGGTTGTCCGTGCTTCGAGGTAGTGAATCCTGCGGGAGTCTGTCGACATCGATGATCAGCCTGATGCGCCGGGTGCGTCACCAACACGCCGCATTGTCGCAAATCGCCAAGCAGTTCTGGTCCAGGCATATGCAGCCGAATACCTCATAAGCTCCATATGGCGCCGGTGACTGCTCCGCAAGACGAGCTTGGCGGATCAGCGGTGGTATTCACCAGAGCGTTCAGGTTGATAGACGATCTCATCAATGCGAACTCGAACGACATGTGCTCCGGGGCCGGGCCATTCGATGACGTCTCCGACCGAAAGACCGATCAAGGCGCTTCCTACAGGGGCGAGAATCGAAATCTTGCTGCTGCTGGAATCCATATCCTTGGGATAGACCAGCGTCAAAGTAAATTGCTCGGCAGAAGATTCCAGGCAAAATTTCACTGTCGAATTCATGGTGATGATATTGGGCGGCACATCTTCTGGTTCGACGATATCGGCTCTAGCAAGCTCCGCCTCCAATTCATCCTTCCCAGGGAAAGCCCCATATTCCATAGAATCGAGAAGAGCCTCAAGTCGCTCGGCATCTCGAGAAGAGATGATAATGCTCGGTCTAGTATTCATTTCGTGATGATTCTGCTTTGTCAAATTCGTAGAGCGGGTCATTTTCAATGGGGGTATTTTGGTATTCGTACGCCCTGAACCCCTCTAACCAATGCTGAGATGTCGTGAAGAATGATACCAGCAGGACTGTGAAGGTCACAGAAAGCGATGCTGTACACCAAACGTCCAGTCGCCCTCCGGGCTCCTTCCCGTTGAGCGTCCGCCAGCGCGAATCCGGCAGCATCCAAATACCCCCAAGGTTGCGCATCATCTCCCGGGTGGGAGGCGACATCTATCCTGACGAGGGGGAATCTGTGTGGCGAAGAATTCGGCTGCGCGAGCGTTCAAAGCAGCAGAGGCGTCAAGCAGGCGGCGCCCGATCATCAGCGCGGCCTCGAACAGAGAGATCGGCAGAGCTGCCTTGCCCGAGGCGGCGGTGAACAATTGATCGATGGCCTGGACGTCCGGGTACTGTGACCAGGGCTCGAGCGCGGTGTCGGCGCAAAGTTGCTTCCGCAACTGATCTAGGGGCTGTGTCTCGAGTGTCCGAGGTTTTGTGCGCGCCGGGGTCAGTCATGCATGACGTTCATACTGCGGTGCCAAACCCCCGGCGAACGACTGCACACCATCAGGCACGGATCCGGCAGGGTGCCGGCGGGTACCAATATAGGTACCACCGCAGGATGCGAATCAGGCGTCCAGACGCAAAAAGACGCGCTCTGAGGCGCGTCTAAATGCTTGGTATTTGGTGCCCAGGGGCGGAATCGAACCACCGACACGCGGATTTTCAGTCCGATTTAGAGCATCCCCGCCCATCCCCCGCAATCCCCTTGTCGGTCCCTAATAGCCCGATTTGGTTTATCTTTCTAGGGTTCCCCGAACTTTCGTTCCCCTGGCGAACCCTGTGGATAACTGGCTAAACCTACCCCAAAAGTTCCCCCAGGGTTCCCCGAGTTCGCGGGAATAGACGCGGGGATTCAATGACTAAGCGGCGTCCGCTTGTTCAAAAGTTCCCCCAGACGCACGACTCCCCGAGGTGCGACCAACACCACGGGGAGTCTGACCATTCGCGACCTGTACCGGAGGCCGTCATTGGCTGCCCATCATCTTAACTTCTCCGAGCGAAGCTTGGACCCTTGGGTTCAGGGGCAGCTCGATCAGTGGAGCAAATACCCCGCCACCATCCCCGCCAACGGGGAAGCCTTGGCCCAAGATCGTGGCGGCCCTGGATCCGTCCCAGGACTGCACCTGCGGTTGCGGATCGGCAAGCAGGCTGGGCAATGGACGATGGAGGAGCCGACTGTGGGCTTCTACCTGATGCGCAAGATCCACGGCCGCAAGGTCAATCGGCTACTCGGAGACCGACGCATCATGTCCGTGGAGTCTGCCCGCAAGCAGGCGCGGGAGCTGCTGGAGAAGCTCAACCAGGGCGAAGACCCCTTGGTCGAGCGGAGGAGGGCGGCCGAGGCCGAGAAACTGCGAACGCTCACCTATCGGGAGGCCCTGGAGGCGTTCTTGGAGCAGAGCCCGAGCCTGACCAAAGGCACCCGCAAGAAGTACCGGGAATCCTTCGTCACCTTCAGGGACGTGGCCGATGAGCCCTTGACCTATTTCACCCCGGTACGGGTCAAGCGCATCCATGAGGAGCGCAGCAAGGAGAGCAAGGCTCGAGCCGACCAGGACATGCGCGTTCTGAGGCTGGTCTGGAACTGGGCGCGGGAGAACTACCAGACCACGGAAGGGGAAGCGGTACTGGGAGCCAACCCCGTTTCCGTGGCCCTGAACCGGCGCAGAGCCGGACAGACCGGATGGAATCGCGTACCACGGAAGGAGTCCACCATTCCCAGGGCGCAGCTCCCAGATTGGTTCCAGGCGCTCTATGAGCTGCGAGAGCAGGGCGACATTACCGAGGCCCGGCGCGTTTCCTGCCTACTCTTGGAGGCGCTGGCGCTGACTGGTCTACGGTTCAACGAGCTGGCCCGTCTTCCGTGGTCTCAGGTCGATCTGAAGCGTGGACTCCTGACCATCCCGGACGAGTCGAGCAAGAACCGGCGAGCTCTGACCCGACCGATCACGCGACGGGTCCGGGAGATCCTGAAGCAGACCGGCAGCAGCGAGGGCTTCATCTTCCCAGGGCGGCGAGAAGGCAAGCCGCTGAACAACTGCCGAAAGCTCCAGATGGAACTCCAGGAGCGCACCGGCCTATGGGTCATCCCCCACGATCTGAGGCGCGTCTGGACCAGCGCAGCCAGCCGGGCATCCATCCCCGCCGTGGTCATCAAGCGGCTACTCAACCACATGAGCCACGCGGAGGAGGTCACAGAGGGCTATATCCGTCTCGGGCTGGATGAGCTGCTGGACTACTCGCAGACCATCGAAGACACGATCCTAGGGGATGCCGGGCTACTGACACCGCGTACCACGGATGGACGGCTGGCCGATCTGCTGGCCGGGTTCAGCGAGGATGAGAAGCAGCGGCTCTTGCTCGACCTGACCCGGCGCCAGCTGGGGGAGGGCGAGGAATGAGACAGTCTCTCTATACCCTGCCGATGCTCTCTCAGCGGTTAGGCATCACGGAGCAGGACGCATTGGCGCTTGGCACCCACGGACATGATGGGCTGATATTCGTGGCCGTCATTCCAGATGGAGCGGAGGCGGTTGTTACCACCTTCCCAGGGGTCATGGCTTTACCCATAACTCGCCCCTGCAGAGCGCTGAGCCTCAAGAGCGAGCACGAAATCAGCCGCGCGCTGCAGCCCGATCCACAGG
>NZ_AONC01000043.1 GCF_000585215.1 Imhoffiella purpurea
CTGGCCGGCGGCGTGGCCGTGATCAAGGTCGGCGCCGCCACCGAGATCGAGATGAAGGAGAAGAAGGCGCGCGTCGAGGACGCCCTGCACGCCACCCGCGCCGCGGTCGAGGAAGGCATCGTCCCGGGCGGCGGCGTGGCCCTGGTCCGCGCCCTGAGCGCGATCAAGGACCTCCAGGGCGCCAACGCCGAGCAGACCCTGGGTGTCGGCATCGCCTGCCGCGCGATGGAGGAGCCGCTGCGCCAGATCGTCGCCAACGCCGGCGAGGAGCCGTCGGTGATTCTCGCCAAGGTCGCCGAAGGAACCGGCAGCTTCGGCTACAACGCCGGGACCGGTGCGTTCGGCGATCTGGTGGAGATGGGCGTCATCGACCCGACCAAGGTGACCCGCTCCGCGCTGCAGAACGCCTGCTCCGTGGCCGGACTCATGATCACCACCGAGGCCATGGTCGCCGACGAGCCCAAGAAGGAATCGGCTCCGGCCATGCCCGGCGGCGGCATGGGAGACATGGACTACTGATCCATCCCCGGAATCGAGCCCCGCGAGGGGCTCCGCGAGATCCGAGCCCGGCCAGTCGAACTGGCCGGGCTTTTTTCGTCCGCCATCTCCACTCTGTCACGCATTGACCTACCACGAAAAAGAAAGGTTAATAGCGCGCTCGATCCTCAGGTGCCCTCCATGCCTTTCGGCACGAGGGTTGAACGGGAAGCCGGTGCGTCATCCGCAAGGGACGGACAAACCCGGCGCTGCCCCCGCAACGGTAAACGAGTCGAAGACGCGACCTGATGCCACTGTGACCCCGTCACGGGAAGGCGTTGCGTCCGGGCCTGTGCCCGCTCGTGAGCCCGGAGACCGGCCTGAGGATCTGGGCCGGCAGAACCGCCGCCGGATCCAGAGAGGATCCAGCTCGGCATGACGTTCGGCCCGTTCACCGGGGTCGCGAGGGGCGTCCGACCGGGATGACCGGCGCCCCGCGCCCAGGTAGCCCCGTCTTCGTCCAGCATCTCGCCACCCTTCTCGTTCGATGCCCTGCGGGTGTGCAGGGATCACAGCTGGAGTCCCTTTCGACATGAAGCATCCATTGACGCTGGCGGCACTGACACTGCCGTTGGCCGGAAATCTCTTTGCCGACACCTCCCCCACCACGCTCGACACCGTGGTCGTCACCGCGACGCGCACGGCGACGCCCGCGACCGAATCGCTCGCCTCGGTCACCGTCATCGACCGCGCCGAGATCGAGCGTCGCCAGTCGCGTTCGGTTCCCGACCTGCTGCGCGGCGTCCCAGGCGTGACAGTCTCGCAGAACGGCGGAGCGGGACAGGTCGCCTCCGTCTCATTGCGCGGAACCAACTCGGATCATGTGCTGGTCCTGATCGACGGAGTACGCATCGGCTCGGCGACCCTGGGCACCTCGCCCCTGCAGGATATCCCGATCGAACAGATCGAGCGGATCGAGGTCGTGCGCGGACCGCGATCCAGCCTCTACGGCTCGGAGGCGATCGGCGGCGTCATCCAGATCTTCACCCGTCGCGGCGGCGGCCCATTGGCGCCGCGGCTGAGCGTCGGCGGCGGCAGCTTCGGAACACTCTCTGCCTCGGCCGGTCTCTCGGGCGGCGGCGAGAACGGCTGGTTCGACCTGGGCGCCAACGTCGAGCGCACCGACGGCATCGATGCCTGCGACGGGCGGCCCGCGCCCTATGCCGGCTGCGGCGTCTTCCAGAACGATCGTGACGGCTACCGCAACATCGGGGTCAATGTGCGCGGGGGCTATCGCTTCAGCGACTGGGCCTCGCTCGACCTGCATCTCTTGAGCTCGCAGAACCGCACCGAGTTCGACGGCACCATCTACGGCGGAAACCGCTCGCGCTCCGAGCAGCAGGTCCTCGGCGGAACCCTGACCCTGCAGCCCCTGTCGCCCTGGACTCTGACCCTCTCGGCCGGCCACAGCTGGGACAAGTATCGCGTCTATTTCGACGACGAGGCCGCCGGAATCGACGATCGCTTCATCGACAGCTTCGAAACCGAACGCGACACCTTCTCGCTCCAGAACGACCTGAATCTCGCCCCAGGACAGATGCTCACATTAGGACTCGATTACACCAGGGACAGCGTCTCGGGAACCGTCGACTATGACAAGGACTCGCGCGACGATGTCGGGGTCTTCGGCGAGTACCAGGGCGCATTCGGCCCCACCAGCCTGACACTCAGTCTGCGCCAGGACGACGACGAGCAGTTCGGCACCCATGCCACGGGAAGCGCCGCGCTCGGCTATCTCTTCGCCAACGGCATCCAGGTCTCGGCCTCCTACGGAACCGCCTTCAAGGCACCCGCCTTCAACGATCTCTACTATCCCAACTACGGCAACCCGGATCTGGATCCGGAGCAGTCGCACAGCCTGGAGCTCGGACTCAGGGGCGAGCTTCCGCTCGGAACCATCGGCCAGGGCGACTGGGAGTTGAGTCTCTACCAGACGGACATCGACGACCTCATCGCCTACGACTCGACCTCCTACTCGGCCGCCAACATCCAGAGCGCCAGGATCCTAGGACTCGAGGCATCCGCCAATGCCAGGATCCTGGGCTGGGACCTTGGATCGACGCTCACCTTGCTGGATCCCGAGAACGATTCCGACGATGCCAACGACGGCAATCTGCTCCCGCGCCGCGCCGAGCAGACCTTCCAGCTCGACCTGGACCGCGCCTTCGACCGCTGGTCCTTCGGTGCCACCCTATTCGTCTCCGGCCGACGCTTCGACGACCTCGCCAACAGCGAACGGCTCGCCGGCTACAGCCTGGTGGATCTGCGCGCCGAATATGCGATCGACGCCTCGTTGCGGCTCCAGGCCAGGCTGGAGAACGCCTTCGACGAGGACTATGAGACGGCCTACCTATACAATCGTCCCGGTCGGGCCTTCTACCTGACCTTGCGCTACGAGCCCGAGCTGCCCTGAAGGCATTCTCGGCCCGGGGAAACGCGATCGATGCACAGTTCCCCGGCGCTCGCTCAATCAATAGATAGATCAAACATGCATAACGACAGATCACGTCTCGTTCAGAAGACGGCACCACTGATACACCCAGCCGCGCTCGCCGATCATCTCCCGATTCTCATGACCGTCCAGGAGATCGACCGATGATGGAAGCGCTTCTCTGGGTCAAGGACCCCATTCTCCCGATCGACGCCATGGCCGCGGAGGCCGCCCGCCGACGCCAGGATCAACTGACCAAGCCGCGCGGATCGCTCGGCCGTCTCGAGGAGATGGCGATCAAGCTCGCCGGCATGCAGGGCTCCTCGGCACCCTCTCCGGACCCGGTCCACATCCTCCAGTTCATGTCCGATCACGGCGTCGCCGCCGAGGGGATATCGGTCTACCCGCAGGAGGTGACCATCCAGATGCTGCGCAACATCGCGCGAGGCGGGGCCGCCGTCTCGGTGATGGCCGAGGCGGTCGGCGCGCGGATGGAGATCATCGACCTGGGCATCGCGACCGACCCCGGCCCGGTCGAGAACGTCCGCTCCGAGCGGCTCGGATTCGGCACCGGAAACATCGCCCGCGAGCCGGCCATGACCGAGGAACAGCTGGTGGCCGCCATGAACGCGGGCCGCTCCGGGGTGGAGCGCGCGCTGAGCAGCGGCGCCCGAATGCTGATCTGCGGCGAAATGGGCATCGGCAACACCACACCCGCCACCGCGGTCGCCTGCGCCCTGCTGGACAGACCGGCCGCCGACCTGGTGGGGCCGGGCACCGGGCTCGACGCCGAGGGGCTGGAACGCAAGCGCCGCGCCGTGGAGGCCGCGCTCGAACTGCATCTCGCCCCCGGTCGCTCGATCCTGGAACTGCTCGCCCGGCTCGGCGGATTCGACATCGTCGCCACCACGGGTGCCTACATCACGGCGGCCCAGCGCGGACTGCCGATCCTGGTGGACGGATTCATCATGAGCGCGGCCGCGCTCGCCGCCGTCCGTCTGCAGCCCGAGGTGCGCAACTGGATGATCTTCTCGCACACCTCGGCCGAGCCGGGTCATAGGCTCATGATGGAGGCCCTCGACGCGGACCCCTACCTGAATCTCGGGATGCGTCTGGGCGAGGCCACGGGCGGCGAGGCGCTGGTGCCGCTGCTGCGTCTCGCCTGTGTCGTCCATCAGAGGATGGCGACCTTTTCAGAAGCCGGCGTAACCGAGGTCTAGGCGAATGAACGAGCGCCTCCTAGATCTGTTGCGCCACGGCGAAGTCCAGGGTGGCGCTCGATTCCGTGGCGATCAGGACGACCCGCTGAGCGAGCGTGGCTGGGAGCAGATGCGGCTCGCCACCGAGTCCGCCTGCGACTGGACCGAGATCATCAGCTCGCCCTCCTGCCGCTGCGCCGATTTCGCCCGCGATCTGGCCCAGAGGCTCGGGGTTCCTTTCGGCCTGGAGCCGGCGATCACCGAACGCCGTTTCGGCGACTGGGAGGGACTGGCGGCCTATGAGATTCCCACCGACGAGCTCTCGCGCTTCTGGGACGACCCGGTCGGCTACACACCGCCCGGCGGCGAGCCCTTCGCCGATTTCCGCGACCGGGTGCGCCAGGCCCGGCACGACATCCTCAAAGGCTGCGGCCAGCATCCGCTGCTGGTGACCCACGGCGGCGTGATCCGCATGCTGGTCGCCGAAACGCTGCGGATGCCGGACGACGCCATCCTGCTGGTCGAGGCGCCCTACGCCTGTCGCACCCGGCTGCGCATCCCGGAACCGCCCGGACGTCCGAGCCTGGTGTTCCATCGGGCACCCGAATGAGCCCGCGTCCGCTCTGGATCGCGGGCCGTCTGCTGACCCGGCTGCCCTTCCCGGATCCGGGCCGGGAGACGCCGGCCGAGACCGGCCGCTCGGTGGTCTGGTATCCGCTCGTGGGCCTGATCATGGGGACACTGCTGGCGCTGGCCGGCACGGCCCTCGATCATGCCGATGCCGGGGTCGCGGCGGCCCTGATCCTGATCCTCTGGGTCTGGTCGAGCGGCGGCATCCATCTCGACGGCCTGGGCGACAGCGCCGACGCCTGGGTCGGCGGACTCGGCAGCCGCGAGCGCACCCTCGACATCATGAAGGATCCGCGCTGCGGCCCGGCCGCGGTCAGCGCCATCGTCCTGGTCCTGATCGCCAAATGGTCCGGAATCCAGGCCCTGATGAGCGGTGACGCCCCCTGGATGCTGGTGCTCATGCCCTTCGTCGGGCGGATGCAGCTGTCCTGGCTGCTGCTCACCACGCCCTATGCCCGCGAGCAGGGCATGGCGGCCGACCAGTCGCGTCACCTTCCGCGGCGCGCCACCTGGCTCTCGACCCTGGCAAGTGCCTTCCTCTGCCTCCTCCTGAGCGGCTGGGCGGGTCTGATTCTGCTGGGTCTGACGCTCTCGATCCTCATCCTGGCCAGACGCCGCATGCTGGACCGGATCGCCGGATTCACCGGCGACACGGCCGGCGCGCTGGTCGAGATCACCGAGACCCTGGTGCTGCTGACCTGCGCGATCCTCGCCGCCCCGGACGTCTGAATTTCCATTCGCGGGGGTCATTTTCGTAGAATAGCGCCCCCGATCGGCCTTGATTCATGGCAAGCACCTGACTTTACTGATAATCTCACTCTAAAGCCGACCTATCGGTCGGTCGTGAGAGCGTCGGCCACTGACCCGATCGGTTCACCGAACGAGCCGCCACCAGGACCGGCAAACAGATCGAGGGCGCCCGATCAGTCGCGACGCCAGGAGAATGTGGGACCCATGTATCGCTGGATCCAGCCAGAAAAAGACCGTTATTATCAGGCACATCTGGTGGAAGACCTGTTCGGTGACTGGACCCTCGTCGCCTGCTGGGGCGATCTGCACTCACGCCGGAGCCAGGTGCGCAAGACCGGCGTTTCCTCCTATGCGGCCGGCCTCGAACGTCTCAAGGCGATCGACAGACGTCGCAGACAGAGCGGATACCGTCTGGTCCAGGAATCGCCCGAACGCATCAACTGAACCGCCCGCCCCGAACGCTCAGGGCCGATGGATCCAGATCCCGGCGGCCTGCGAGCGCCATCCGGTCGGCCCCTCGATCCCGCCATCCGCCTTCAGCCTCACTTCGATCGCTCCCGCAGTCGCCGTGTTCATGCTATCCGCACCGGATGCGTCCACCCTATCGCGAACCTCCGGGGACGGAAAACCGAAACGATTGGCGTACCCGGACGCATAGAGGACCCATTCGGGAGCGACCCGATCGATGAAGACCGCCGAGGTCGAGGTCGCGCTGCCGTGATGTCCCGCCACCAGGATCTCGCTGCGCAGATCGTCCCCGAAACGCTCGACCAGACGCGCCTCGACCGCCCTGCCCACGTCCCCGGTCATGAGGATCGACCGCCCGCCGGCGGTGATTCGGAGCACGCAGGAGGCATCGTTGCCCTGCCCACCCACCGTCTCCGGATGGAGAAAACGGAACTCCACTCCGGACCAGCGCCAGAAGTCGCCGGAACGACAGGGTGTCGCGCCCGGCAGATCGAGCGCCTCCGGCTCCCCGCTCTGGATCGCCCCCACCTCGATCTCCCGAATCAAGGCCGAGGCACCTCCCGAATGGTCGCGGTCGGCGTGGCTGATCACCAGCCGATCGATACGCTCGATCCCCTTGGCGCGAAGAAAGGGAAGAACAATCTGCCGGCCGGTATCGAAACCGCCTGGATAGCGAGGTCCGGTGTCGAAGATCAAGGTGCCGTCACGCGTCCGGACCAGGATCGCCAGCCCCTGCCCCACATCGAGGAGATGGACCCAGGCCGCGCCATATGGAGGAACGGATGGAGGCAACAAGGGTACCGGCAGCAGCAGGATCAGACCCAGCCAGCGTCCGGGCAGACCCCGCGGAGCCAGGAGCAAGAGCGCGCCAGCAACCGCGACGACCCAAGCCCATAGAGGCCGCTCGGACAAGGAATAGGCGGCCCAATCCTGCCCGCCGAGCCACACCAGCCCATGCAGACAGCGGCCGAGCAAATCCGAGATCAGCACGAGCGGCAGCGAAGCGCCCGGAATCAGGCTCAGCAGACTGGCGAGCAGAACCAGCGGCAGCAGCAGACCGAACAGAGGAACCGCGACCAAATTGACCAGGGGCGCAATCACCGAGGCGCGATCGAAGAAGAGCAGAACCAGGGGCGCCAGCCCGATGGCGACGACCCACTGGGCCCGCCACCAGATGGCCAGGCGGCCCCTGCGCCCCAACCGCTGCCCGAGCCCGAACAGCAGCAGGCCGACGGCCCCGAAGGAGAGCCAGAACCCGTAGGACAGCACCGCCAGCGGATCCCAGATCACCACGGCCA
Source organism: Imhoffiella purpurea (assembly GCF_000585215.1). Classification (GTDB taxonomy): domain Bacteria; phylum Pseudomonadota; class Gammaproteobacteria; order Chromatiales; family Chromatiaceae; genus Imhoffiella; species Imhoffiella purpurea. Next base: position 7,314 of record NZ_AONC01000043.1, read on the forward strand.
ATAGCGCCATGGACCAGGCGTGATAGGGTCTCAGCGCCCTTCCCCAATAAAGGGCGCCGAGCAGTACCGCGAGCATGATGAGCGCGCGTTGGGTGGAGACGGCGAAACCGGCCAGGGCCGCATAGCCCAGGGCTGCCAGCAGGGCGGCGATCGCGGCGGCACGCGGCGCGGCCATGAGCAGTGCCAGCCGACCGCCGCACGACCAGAGCCAGCGCACGGCCAGCCAGACGCCACCGGCGATCAGCCCGACGTGCAGACCCGAGATGGCGACCAGGTGATTGGTCCCGGTGCGGGTCAAGGCGTCCCAGTCGTCCGCGTCGAGCCCGGATCGGTCCCCGACGGTCAGCGCCCGGATCAGTCCGGCGGCCGGCGCACCCTCCAGCACCTGATCGATATGCTCGGACAGACGCTGGCGCCAGCGCGCGAGCCGATAGGACCCCGGCCCGGCATCCAGACGCTCCGCACCCTTGCGCACATAGCCGGTCGCCCCGACCCCCTGCTCGAACAGCCAGCGCTCGTAGTCGAAACCGCCCGGATTGGCGTAACCGTGCGGCGGCTTGAGACGGACCTCGAGCCGCCAGCGCTCTCCGGCCCGGAGAACCGGTGCATCACGGTACCAGGAGAGGCGTACCCGCCCTCGAAACGGCAAGGGCGCGCCCCCATTGAGAGAGCGCTCGACGTCGAACAGAAAGCGCCTGGCCCCACCCGACCGGACCGGGATCGAGGCGATGCGTCCCTCGATCGTCAGAGAGGTTCGAGCCAGGGTCTCGGGGAAGGGATCGCTCGACGTCCGCGGGACATGGATCTGCCCCCAAGCGAGACCCAGCGCAAAGGCCGCGATCAAGGACCATCCATAATCTTTGCACCGGAGCCCAAGCGCGGTTAGGATCGCCGCGGCAACGGCCCAGGCCGGCATGCCGGGCGAGAGATAGAGGCTCAGGACCCCGGCGACGAAGACCGGCGGCCAGAGCCGTTTCATCGACCCTCGACCGCTACACGAGCCTGCTCGGGCCACCGCCAAAGAGCAGGCCGACGCCGATGAACGAAATGTTGCCGACGAGGTGGATCGATCGAGCCGGACACGGCTAATCTACCCGTGCGCCATCCGGCCGAAACCCAGAACGAGCGAACCTGCCGAGTGAAAAAATGGCTGAAACGGGTCATGCCGACCCCCAAGTCGATCCTTGAGAATCGCTATCTTGGCATCTTCGGCAAGCTGCTGCACGACCCCAACCTCTGGCATCTCAATCGGCATTCGGTCGCCGGTGCCTTCGGGATCGGACTCTTCGTCATGTATCTGCCGCCCGTCGGCCACACCTTCATCGTGGGCGCGCTGGCCATCTATCTGCGCGTGAATCTGCCGATCTCACAGGCCCTGGTCTGGATCTCCAATCCAGTGACCATCCCGCCCATGTTCTATTTCGCCTATCTGGTCGGCTGCTGGATCCTCGGGATCCATGCGGAGGGATTCAACGTCCATTTCTGGCTGGACTGGCACAACTGGCTCGCGGTCACCGCGCCGGTGATGCTGGGCAGCCTCATCTGCGGCGCCGTCTGCGGCATCCTGGGATATCTGACCATCCAGATCATCTGGCGCTGGAAACTGATGCGCCAGATCCAGGCCCGCAAGGAGCGTTATCGGGCGATGGCCGCGTCGCGGACCAGCGACCCGTCGTCCAAGCGCCAGATCTGATCCATCCGGGCGGCCAGTTCCAGGTCGTGGGTGACGATCACCAGACTGGTACCGATCTCGCGATTGAGCTCGAGCATGAGTTCGTAGACGCTGGCGGCGGTGGTGCGATCCAGGTTGCCGGTCGGCTCGTCGGCCAGTAGACAGGCCGGGCGGGTGACCAGGGCGCGGGCGACCGCCGCGCGCTGACGCTCGCCGCCCGAGAGCTCGGACGGCTTGTGGGTGCCGCGATGACCGAGACCGACACGCTCCAGCAGATCCCCAGCCCTGGCCCTCGCCTCGGCCGGCTTGGCCCCGCCGATCAGCAGCGGCATGGCCACATTCTCCAGCGCGGTGAACTCGGGCAGCAGATGGTGGAACTGATAGACGAAGCCCAGATGCCGGTTGCGCAGCAGGCTGAGCTGCGACTCGGAGAGTCGGCTCACCTCCTGGTCGAGCCACAGCAGGCTGCCGGCGCTCGGACGGTCCAGACCGCCGATGCAATGCAGCAGCGTGCTCTTGCCCGAGCCGGAGGCACCCAGGATGGCGATGCGCTCGCCCTCGCCCACCCTGAAATCGACGCCCTTCAGTACCTCGACCACCTGAGGCCCCTGACGGAAGGTCTTGACCAGCCCCCGGGCCTCCAGGACCGACATGGACTCACTCATAGCGCAAGGCCTCCGCCGGCTGGGTCTTGGCGGCCCGCCAGGCCGGATAGAGGGTGGCCAGGACCGACATGAGGAAGGCGCCGGCACCGATGCCGATCACGTCGGAGAGATGCACGTCCGAGGGAAGCTCGCTGATGTAGTAGATGCTGGGATCGAGGAAGTGGATGCCGAAGAGGCTCTCGATGCCCCCCACCACCGGCTCGACGTTCAGGGCCAGGATCACCCCGGCGACCATACCGAGCAGGGTTCCGATCAGACCGATGGCCGTGCCCTGGACCATGAAGATGCCCATGACCCGCCCGGGCGAGATCCCCAGCGTGCGCATCACCGCGATGTCCGACTGTTTGTCCGTGACCACCATCACCAGGGTCGAGACGATGTTGAAGGCGGCCACGGCAACGATCAGGAATAGGATGATACCCATCATGCGCTTCTCCATCGCCAGGGCGCTGAAGAAGTTGCTGTGGACCTGGGTCCAGTCGACGAGGCGGTAGACGCCACCCAGGTCGTAGGCGATCTCGCGCGCCAGACGCGGCGCCTCCCACATGTCGGTCAGCTTGAGCCGCACCCCGGTCACGGCGTCGCCCAGGCTCAACAGCTTGGCCCCGTCGGCGAGCTGGATGAAGGCCGCGTTGCGGTCGTAGTCGGCCATGCCGACCTCGAAGATGCCGCTGACGGTGAAACGCTTGAGACGCGGCATGATGCCGACCGGCGTCGCGCTCACCTGAGGCGTCACCATGGTCACCTTGTCGCCCGGCCCCACCCCGAGGAAGGCGGCCAGATCGCGTCCCAGGATGATGCGGAACTCGCCATCCACCAGATCGTCGACCGAGCCACGGGTCATCTCACGACGCAGGTCCGAGACCTGATCCTCGTCGGTCGGCTGGATGCCTCGGATCAGCGCCCCGCTGACCTGCGAGCCATTGACCAGCATCCCCTGCACCTCGACGAAGGGCGCCGCCCCGACCACGTCCGGATGCGCGCGCACCTTCTCCAGGATCTCGCGCCAGTCGGACATGCCCCCGTAGGGATCCGTCAGAGTGGCATGCGAGGCCATGCTCAGGATGCGCTGCTGGATCTCCTTGTGGAATCCGTTCATGACGGACAGCACCACGATCAGGGCGACGATGCCCAGCGTGATCCCAACCATCGAGGTCCCCGAGATGAAGGAGATGAAATGGTTCCGGCGCTTCGCTCGCGTGTAGCGCAGACCGATGTAGAGTGGGAGGGGATGGTACATAGGGGCGCGATTTAATCACAAAGTGAACGGGGCTGCCGAAAATCCTCGGGCACGCCCGTGTCGTGGAAAAACAGGGTCTTCCGTCGCGGTCTCAGCAGCCTGGATTGCCGGGGATCCGGCCCTCGAACCCCCAGGCGCGATCGGTCAGCATGCGCGCCAGCGCCAGACCGATGACGATCCCGGCGACGATGAACATGGCCTGGTAGGCGTTGGCGATCGCCTCCAGCGACATGCCTTCGTTGGCATAGACCAGCGCCTGATAGGCGATCGTGCCCGGGATCATGATGAGCACCGGCGGCACCGAGAGGACGATACGCGGACAGCGCATCCGAGGAGACACCCAGGCCGCCATGAGTCCGACCAGCAGACTCGCCGCCGGGGCCGCCAGCTGCAGCGGCCACTGGACGTCGACCAGATAGAGCCGCAGGGTGTTGGCCAGCATGCCGATCGCCGAGGCCGCCAGGGCGATGCGCAGCGGGGTATTGAACATGAGGGCGAAACCCAGAACCCCGCAGAAGCTCGCCACCAGTCTCAAGGTCACCAGGGTAGGATCGGACAGGTCCAGCTCGGGGGCCTGCAGCGGAACCAGATGGACCAGCCCGGCGACCAGCCAGGCGCTGATCGAGGCCACGCTGACCACCAGGATGGCATAGGTCAGCCGCGCGATCCCGGCGCTGAAGTCGAGCCGGGCCAGATCCAGCGCGGCGGTGATGAGCGGAAACCCAGGGATCAGGAAGAGCACGGCCGAGGTGTAGCCCGCCGCGTGGCGCGAGCTGGGCACCCCGAACGTCATCAGAATCCCGGTGACCCCGAGATAGAGCAGACAGGCGAGGATGCCCGCCAGGAGCGTGACGCCGAGCTGGTTGAGACGTCGGCGGACGAGCGTCGCCCGCAGCCACTGACCGGCCCCGGCGCCGATCGCCGCGCCCAGACACTCCAGCCAGCCGCCGTGATTGAGAAAGCAGAAGGCCCCGCAGGCGAGCATGGCGGCCATGGCCGTCATGACCGGACCATAGCGTGCCGGACGCGAGGCGATGGCATCGAGCCGGCGATCGAAATCGGCCGGACACGTCCCGGGAGAGGTGCCGAGCGCCAGCGCCTCCATATCGACGATACGACCGGCGTTGACGCTGACGGCGGGGATGGTCCCGACCAGGGTATGGGTTCTGGCCCCACGGACGCAGGTCGCCATCACCGTGTTGAGCGTCACCTCGGCATGGACGGCATCCAGACCCAGACCGATCCCCACCCGGTTCATCTCCTCCTTGACCCGGTAGGCGCCGGTACCGGCCGACGCCATGATGGTGCCGGCGCGCACCACCGCGCGGCAGGCGGCCTCGAAATCGACCGGATCGTCGAAACTCTGGCTGGAAAGCTGAATGATTGGATCCATGCGTCTCGGGGATGGTTAGAATGCCTTGCCGACGGCCATCGGGATCGACCGAGACACGAGCGACGCACCCCGGGACGATCCAGGGCACGTCTTGGTTCAACCGGCTGCTCGCTCCCGGGATCGCCGAGCCCGAGGTGTGACCACGGATGCCCGAATTGATTCCGCTCGCCACGCACCCGATCGGCGGGACGGATGATCGACGACCCCGACCGAGGATCCAACGATGAAGCTCTCGACCAGAATCCCAGCCCTAGCACTCGCCCTGGGCGTCGGCCTCCAGGCACAGGCGGGCGACGATATCCTCTACCAGGTCTCGACCATCGATGCCCTGCTGGCCGGTGTATACGAGCCCGTTGCCCAGGTCGGAGAGGTGATGGAGCACGGCGATTTCGGACTCGGAACCTTCGAGGCGCTCGACGGCGAAGCGATCCTCTTCGAGGGCCAGATCTACCAGGCCGCCTCGGACGGCACCGTTCGCCTCATGCCCGAAACGGCCGGAACCCCCTTCATGGCCGTGACCCATTTCGACCGCGACCTGGCCCTCACACCCCCGGCCGGCCAGACCTTCTCCGACTTCAAGGACTGGCTGGAGGCGGCGCTGCCGAGTCGCAACATCGCCTATGCGATCCGCGTCGACGGCCATTTCGACAGGGTGCGCTATCGCAGCGTCCCGCGCCAGACGCCGCCCTACCCGCCGCTGGCCGAGGCGGCCAAGTCCCAGACCTTCTTCGAACGCAAGGACATCTCGGGCACGCTCGTCGGCTTCTGGTGTCCGGCATACACCAAGGGCGTCAACGTGCCCGGATTCCACCTGCATTTCCTCTCCGAGGATCGGCAGCACGCCGGTCATCTGCTCGACTTCGTGCTCACCGAGGGCCAGGTCGCGCTCGACCTCACCGACGACTGGAGCGTCGACCTGCCGATGGATCCCTCCTTCCTCGACGCGGATCTGGAATCGGACCGCAGCCAGGCGCTGCATCAGGTCGAACAGGGCAAGCCGGCCGACTGAACCTGGCCTAGCGCAACTAGCGGGCGCGATGGGATACAAGCAGGCCGCCAAAACTGGCACACTTGCCGCGCAATCACGCAAGACCAGCGGTAACCCGAGGAAACAAGGCGACGATGAGATCGCCGCGAACCATGACACAGTCGAGTGCACCTGGAAACGCCCTTGTGGGCGTCGTTTCCATCACCGCCGGCCGCCTACTCACCACTGAGGCGAATACGTCAGAATGAGCGACCCAGTCAAATATCTGCTCGATGAGCAACATCTCCCCCGCTTCTGGTACAACGTCAACGCCGATCTGCCGGTTCCGCTGGATCCGGTCCTGCATCCCGGCACCAAGAAGCCGATCACGCCGGACGAACTCGGCGTCATCTTCCCCCGCGCGGTGATCGAGCAGGAGGTCAGCACCGAGCGCGAGATCGAGATCCCCAAACCGGTACGGGAGATCCTCCGCCAGTGGCGCCCCTCCCCGCTCTATCGCGCCCGCAGGCTCGAGCAGGCGCTCCAGACACCGGCCAAGATCTTCTACAAATACGAGGGCGTGAGCCCGCCCGGCAGCCACAAGGCCAACACGGCCATCGCCCAGGCCTTCTACAACAAGGCCGAGGGCGTCAAGCGCATCACCACCGAGACCGGCGCCGGTCAATGGGGCTCGTCCCTGGCCATGGCCGGCTCCATGTTCGGGCTCGAGATCCTGGTCTACATGGTCAAGGTCAGCTACAACCAGAAGCCCTACCGCCGGGCCTTCATGGAGACCTTCGGCGCCCGCTGCATCGCCAGTCCCAGCGACACCACCGAATCGGGCCGCGCCATCCTCGCCGAGCACCCGGACAGCAGCGGCAGCCTGGGGATCGCCATCGGCGAGGCCGTCGAACTGGCCGCCCAGCGCGACGACACCAAATACGCCCTCGGCAGCGTGCTCAACCACGTGCTGCTGCACCAGACCGTCATCGGGCTCGAGGCGCAAAAACAGCTCGAGATGGCCGACACCTATCCCGATATGATCATCGGCTGCACCGGCGGCGGCAGCAACTTCGCCGGCATCGCCTTCCCCTTCCTCGGCGAGCAGCTGCGCGGCGGCCGCAAGGTCGAGTGCATCGCGGTCGAACCCTCGGCCTGCCCGACGCTGACCAAGGGTCTCTTCGCCTACGACTTCGGCGATACCGCCCACCTCACCCCGCTGTGCAAGATGCACACGCTGGGCTCGACCTTCGTCCCGCCGGGCTTCCACGCCGGCGGACTGCGCTATCACGGCATGGCCCCGCAGATCAGCCACCTGGCCAAGCTCGGCTATATCGCACCGCGCTCCTACAACCAGCTCGAATGCTTCGCGGCCGGCATCCAGTTCGCCCGGTCCGAGGGCATCGTCCCGGCGCCGGAGGCCACCCACGCGGTCCGGGCCGCGATCGACGAGGCCGAGAAATGCCGCGAGTCGGGCGAATCCAAGACCATCCTCTTCAACCTGAGCGGTCACGGCAACTTCGACATGCAGGCCTATACGGACTATCTGGGCGGCAAGCTGAAGGATCTGGAATACGCCGAAAGCGAAGTGGCCATGGCGCTCGCCGGACTGCCATCGGTCGCCTGATAAAACCTGCGAAGCGGCATTGGACTTGAACCCTCCATCCTCGGAGTGCGTTCTCGCTCCGCAACGGATGGAAAGACGGCTGGCGAGGCATCGACGGCAGGGACGCCACCGCCAGACCCACAGAACCCGTCGCCCGAGCCGGAAAAACCGGACCGAGCGCCCGATATGTGATTGGTAGACGGCGAGCGTCGCGAGAGGAGACACGAGATGCGGCAAACGAGATACCTTGCGGATCCCACTCCGGCGCTCGCACTCGCAGGAATATTCGCCCTGACACCGATCCAGACGCCCGCCACCGAGGCCGCCTCCCCTCTCGGCGCGGCGGACCAGGCATCGGCGCTTCATGTAGAGCTGCTGGATGGGCTTCACCAACAGATCCAGGAACTCAAGGGCCGCGTCCAGGGCATGGAGGGCAAGCTGCGCGAATCGGCGATCTCCCGCAAGGGCGCCGACCAGGCGCGCATGGAGGCCGAGCGACGCCTGGCCGAGCAACTGCAGGAGGTCGATCGGCTGCGGCAGGAGCGCACCGCGCTCAAGAGCCGGATCGCGAAACAGGAGGCCGAGATCTCGCAGCTGAACGCCAGCAATCAGGATCTGGAAGCCAAGCGCGACGCATTGGCGAACCGGGTCGCGGAACATGAGGCCGAAGCGGATCGACTGGAGCGCGAGCTGCAAATCTCGAATCAGTCGCGAATCGAGACCGAGGCCCGCGTGACCGAGCTGCTGAACCGGCTCCCCTCTTCCGAGGGCGGCAGCCTCACCCCGGCCGCGGCGCGCGCGGCGGCCACGGCGGCATTCGATGCATTGCAGAAGTCACACCAGCAGGCCCGGCATTCACCCGACCCCAGCTCTGCCAAGGGCGTTCAGACCGCCGAGGACGAACTGCATCGGCGCCAGCTCAAACTGGCGAACGCCATCTCGGCCCAATGCGTCTACCGGATACGGGCCAAGGATACCCTGGGGCAGATCAGCAAACGCTTCTACGGCAGCTCTGCCCAGTGGCACAGGCTGTTCGAGGCCAACCGCCATCTGCTCGAGGACCCGAACCGTCTCGATCCAGGGATCACCCTGGTCATCCCCTGAGCGAGCCGCGTCTCGATCGGTCCGATCGGGCGATCAGTCGCAAGGCTCGAAGAAGTCGTTCGCCATCGCCTCTCGGCACTGTCCGGAGATCTCGCTCGCGGACGCCTCCGTCTCCGCCGCGTTGGCCATCGACTCGATCTGACGCGCAAGGCGGCACGACTCCGCGCCCTCGCACCGCCCCTTCGTGCCGCACATGCGCTCCACCAAATGCGCGCAATCGGGCGATTCCGGCTGCGATCGCGCATCCAAGGATTCCGGACGGCTCCAGCTATCCACCATCCCGCCCCAGGGAACAACCATCCCATCCCTGACGATCACCTGGGTTCCGTCTTCGAGCCGATGCGCCCCGTCCCAGAGCGGGCGCCGCCCAGCCTCGCCCAGATGCCAGGCACGATGGGTGCGAGGATCCACCTCGAGCCGCGTCCCATCCATCAGCCGCCACGACCAATCCGCCGCCACTGGCGTGGAAGCCGCCGAGGCCAGGATGAGAACGTAGCAGGCGTATCGAGCAAGCGTCACGGCCATGGTTGTTCGGACACCTCGAAATGGATGTGCCTCGACGATGGAAGTGCGATCCGCGGATCGCCAGGCACGGCGAATACAGCTGGGTCATTGAACGAACACGAAAAGACCACAATAAACCAGATCGCCGATCCATGAATCGAGCGAGCCGAACTCGCCGGCCGATCCGGTCCGTGGCAACCCGAGCATCGTGCCACCCGGGCAAAAACACGCATCTTCATCGGCTTACAAGAACCGATCCGTTTTCTTCCCCATGACGGATTCACGACCAGATCCGACAGGCGACTGGAGATATTGGGTTCCGCGCGTATCTTCCGGCCCGATGCAGCCGACGAAACGCATACGCCACCCTGATTTCGACCACGAAGCAGACCCAGGAATTCGAGATGTCCATGTTCAATCATCTGAGCCTGAAGGCCACGCTGATCACCATCCTCTCGATCGCCTTCGTTTCGCTGATGGCGCTCTCGGGGACCCTGATCACTCAAGAGTTCGATCGCTATGCGAAGGCCGGAATCAATGAGCGACTCGTCGATTACGCCTATGGGATCGATGACATCGCCCATCATCTCGCGGTCGAGCGGGGTCTCTCGGCAGGCTACATCGGGTCTGGATCCACGACACTGCACCAACGGATCCTCACACAGAGACAGAAGGCGAATGCGGCCATCGATCGCCTCCGCGCTCTGATCGACGACCGACAGCTGCCCTACCCGGATCTGGCCAAGGGAGTGGACCAGCTCCTCGCCCTGGTCGAGGAACGGGAAATCGTTCGCACCCAGGTCGATGCACGCGATGGCAAAGGTGCCTTCCAATATTATTCCAACGTCAACGCCCATGCCGCCGATCTCTTCGTGCGCTTCATGGTCAACGTCGACAACCCACTGGCGCGTCGGCAACTGCTGATGTCGCTGCACCTTTCCGAGGTCAAGGAGAAGCTGGGGCAGATCCGCGGCAAGGTGAACGGAATCCTGGCGGCTCAGGAGATCGACCCGGCCGCCAAGCAGGCGTTGCTGATCTATGTCTCCGACCTGCACCGCGCCGAGAGCCTGTTCGGAACGGTGGCGACACCCGAATTCGCAGAGCCCTTCGCCACCATCCTGGAATCGGATACGGGGACCAGGATGAAGCAGGTGCTGAAGCGTCTGCTCGATGAAAACGGCCGCCTGAATTCCTCCGACTACCCGGCCCCGGCCGATTGGTTCAAGGCCGCAACCGGCCAGATCGGAAAGGTCAAATCGATCATGGACGAGGTCAAGACGATCATCGTCGCCGAAATGGAACAACACCGCTCCGGGGCGAAGCTGGCGGTGATCACGACCGGTCTGGTCGCCGTGATCCTGCTGGCCCTCATCGTCGGGATCTCAGTGGCCGTCACGCTCAAGCTCACGCGCAAGATCGACCGCATCAAATCCACCCTAGACCGCATCACCGAAACCCGCGATTTCACGGTCAGTATCAACGATACTTCGAGAGACGAGCTGGGTTCCATCTCGCGCGCGATCGACCGCATGGCCTCGAATCTCACATCCGTCGTCGAGCAGCTGGTACAGGGCGTCCAGTTCATGAGCGGCGGTATCCTTCGGCTCGAAAAGGTCTCCATTCAGGTCGGCGAGGTGGTCAAACAGTCGGACAGCGCACTGCAGGAGATCGCCGAGGCCATTCAAGACCTGACGGACAAGGCGCACCAGATCCGCCAGGCCGCGAACGAATCCCTTGAAAGCGCACAGGAATTCACCGAACTCTCAAGCCAGGCGCGCGCAATGAACCAGGACGCCCAGCAATCCATCGAGGATCTGGTGAAGATCAACGACCGGGCCTTCGCCACGACCGAAAGCCTCAACGTCAAGACACAGTCCATCGTTCAGATCCTGGACAGCGTCAACGCCATCTCGGAGCAAACGAACCTGCTCGCGCTCAATGCCGCGATCGAGGCCGCCCGCGCCGGGGAGAGTGGACGCGGATTCGCGGTCGTGGCCGACGAGGTCAGACAGCTAGCGATCCGCAGCAAGGAGGCGACAGGTGAGATCGGACAGGTCCTCGCCGGCATCAAGAGCGAGGCGGAGCAGCTGCGAGGGGTCATGGAAAGCATCCGGGAGACGGGCCAGCGAACCTCGTCGAACAGCGAGCGATCGCTACGCAATATCGAGAACCTCCACGAGCAGATCCTGGCGATCCGCGGCCAGATGGCGCTGATATCGAGCTCGGCGGAGCAACAGAGCACAACCTCCATGACGATCTCCGAGGACGTCCATGAGGTGAAGAAGGAATCGACCGAGATCGCTGGCGCCATGGTCGATCTAGGTTCGCTGATCCGCGAACTCGAATCCTCCCACGCGTCCATGTCTGACATGGTAAGCCGGTTCGGCCACTGATCGGACGACTCGGGGAAGACGCTCACAAGGAGTCTATCCGGGTATCGAGCGCGATCGATCAGGCCGTCGAGCGCACCTTGACCCCGGTCTCGGGGTGGAAGAGATGCAGGCTGGATAGCGGAACGCCCAGCCCGAGAATGTGCCCCCTCTCGAGCGAGGCATCCGGATCCAGGCGCACGATCAATCGTCGTTCGCCGGCCAAGGCATTCATGCCCGCAGCGGTCAGGGCTGGAGGCGACTCGTAGCCAGCCGTTCCCAGCTCCAGGTGGACGAAAAGCTCCGAGCCCAGCCACTCCACCAGATCGACCGTGCCGCGCAACGAGGACGCCGCTTCCGCGTCATCCACCGGCACCAGGGACTCGGGACGAATCCCCACGATCAGTGGACCATTCGGCAGATCGATCGCGGCCCGCTCGTCGAGCGTCAGCGATATTTCGGCCGTAGCCACAGACAGTCGATCGTCCCCGATCCTCGCCGGCAGCAGATTCATGGGCGGCGTGCCGATGAAGCCGGCGACGAAGAGGTTGGCCGGAGCCGAATAGAGCGCGCGTGGCGTCGCCACCTGCTGGACCTCCCCGTCGCGCAGGATGGCCACGCGGTCGCCGAGGGTCATGGCCTCGGTCTGATCGTGCGTCACGTAGACCGTGGTCACGCCGAGCCGGCGCTGGAGCCGCGCCAGCTCGGCGCGCATCTGGCCTCGGAACTGGGCGTCCAGGTTGGACAGCGGCTCGTCGAGCAGGAAGACCTTGGGCCGCCGCACCATGGCCCGCCCCATGGCGACACGCTGGCGCTGGCCGCCGGAGAGCGTCTCCGGCTTGCGGTCCAATAGGTCACCAAGCCCCAACAGATCGGCGACCTGGCTCACTCGCGACGCGGTCTCCTCGGCCGACACCTTCGCCAGCTTGAGCGGGAAGGCGATGTTCTCCCCCACGCTCATGTGCGGGTAGATGGCATAGCTCTGGAAGACCATCGCCATGTCTCGGTCCTTGGGGTCCACGCCACGCATAGAGCGGCCGTCGACGCGCAGATCGCCGCCGCTCATCTCCTCCAGACCCACGATCATGTTCAGCAGGGTCGACTTGCCGCACCCCGAGGGTCCGACCAGGATGAAGAGTTCGCCGTCGTGAATGCTGAAGGTCGCGTCCCGCACGGCGGTGGTGCCGTCGGCGAACCGCTTGGTGACGCCCTCAAGGATGATCTCGGCCATGATGTCTCCGTTTCGGACAGGTGTCTGTGCCCCGAACTCGACTATCCCTTGACCGCCCCCGCCGTCAGTCCGGCGACGATGCGGCGCTGGAATGCCAGGACGAGCGCCACCACCGGAAGGGTCACCAGCACCGAGGCGGCGGCGATGGAGCCGGTCGGCTGGTCGAAGCGCGAGCTGCCGGTGAAGAAGGCGATGGCGACCGGGACGGTGCGCGAATCGGTGGTCGAGGTCAGGGCCGCGGCGAAGAGGAAGTCGTTCCAGGCGAAGATGAAGACCAGGATGGCGGAGGCGAAGACGCCGGGCGCGACCAGGGGCAGGATGACGAGCCGGAAGGCCTGCATCCGGGTCGCGCCGTCGACGCGCGCGGCCTGCTCCAGCTCCCAGGGGATCTCGCGGAAGAAGGCGGCGATGGTCCAGATGGCGAGCGGAAGGGTCAGACTGATATAGGGCAGGATAAGACCGAGCCAGGTGTCGAAGAGCCCGAGCAACCGCCAGAGGTCGAACAGCGGGCCGATGACGGCGATGGGCGGGAACATGGCGACCGCCAGTGCGCCGATCAGCACCGCCCGGCGTCCGGGAAAACGCAGCCGGACGATGGCATAGGCCGCCAGGGTGGCGAGCGCGACCGAGATCCCGGTAGCGATGAGACCGATGCCCAGCGAGTTGCCCAGTGCCGCCGGGAACTGGGGATCGGTCAGGACGGCGGCATAGTGCTCCAGGCTGATCGCGCGCGGAAAGAAATGACGATCGGTCAGATCGCCGGATGGCTTGAGCGAGAGCGAGGTCAGCCAGGCGACCGGCAGCAGGGCATAGAGAACGAGCACCAGCACGGTGAAGCGCCAGAAGAGACGCTCGGACAGCGAACCCTGGGTCTCGACGGGCGTCCCGCTCATCGCCTCCCCCCTGCCCGTCCGAGCACGCCGGAGCCGAACAGACGCACGTAGAAGAGCGCGATCAGGAGCGTGCCGATGAAGATGAGCACCGAGACCGCCGAGCCCAGCCCCAGGTTGAGCCGCGCGATCAGCGCCTGATAGGCCAGGATGGAGACCGACTCGGTATCCTGGGCACCATGCGTCTGGACATAGATGGTGTCGAAGATGCGGAAGGCGTCCAGGGTGCGGAACAGCAGCGCGACCAGGATGGCCGGCTTCATCAGCGGCAGGGTGATGTAGCGGAGCCGCTGCCAGGCCGTCGCCCCGTCGACCCGGGCGGCCCGGATGAGATCCGGCGGCACCAGGGTCAGCCCGGCCAGGAGCAGCAGGGCGACGAATGGGGTCGTCTTCCAGATCTCGGTGGCGACGATGACGAAGAAGGCCGACCAGCGCTCGGAGAGCCATGCCTGGTCGATGCCCAGCAGGGCATTGACGAACCCGGTGGTGGGATCGAAGGCGAAGCGCCAGCCCAGTGCCGCCACGACCGTGATGATGGCATAGGGCACCAGGGAAGCGGTCCGCACCGCGATGCGCCCGACCAGTGCCCGATGCATCACCAGGGCCAGGACGAACCCGAGCAGCAACTCGACGGCGACCGAGCCGGCCGTGACCAGAAGGGTGTTGAAGACCGAGCGCCACCAGACCTCCGAGGTCAGGACGCTCGCATAGTTGGCCAGCCCGACGAATGACTGGCGGTCCGGAAAGCGCAGATCGTAGCGATGCAGCGACAGCCAGACCGCATAGCCGATGGGATAGGCCGTGACCAGCAGCATCGCCAGCACCGCCGGGGCGCACAGCAGCCAGCCGAGCCGGCGTTCGTCCCGATCGAACCGGCTCACAGCAGCCCCTCCGAGTTGAGCGCACGCCGCACCGCCTGGCGCAGCCGCTCGACGTCGCGCTCGGGATCGATCTCGTTCAGCGGATGCAGGGTACGGGAGATGGCGATGGAGATGTCGCTGTAGAGCGGGGTGCGCGGCCGTTGAACCGCGTCCGCGAGGGTCGCGCGCAGCACCTCGGCGAAGGGAAAGACGTCCCGGATCTCGGGATCGTCGTAGAGCGCGGACAGGGTCGGCGGCAGACCGCCCAGCCGGGCGGCCAGTCGCTGGTTCTCCTCCGAGACCAGACACTCGGCGGCCTCGAAGGCCAGGTCCGGATGCCGGCCGTGGGCGCCGACGCCGAGATTGATTCCACCGACGGTCACCCGGCTCGCGCGGCTCGGATCCACGCCCGGCCAGCGCGCCCAACCCATGTGCTCGGCGACCTCGGGCGCATTGGCCCGGGCGCTCGGCCAGACGTAGGTGTAGTTGAGCATGAAGGCCGAGTTTCCGCTCTCGAAGGCCAGACGGCACTGGTCCTCGCGGCGGCTCGCCAGTGAGGGATCCGAGGCGGGCGACCGGGCCAGACGCCGCATCACCTCCAGCGCCCGGCGCGTCGGTGCCGTCTCTAGCGAGACCCGGCGACCGCTCTCGTCCAGCACGGAGCCGCCAGCCGAAGCGAGCAGCGAGACGAAGAAGACGGTCAACCCCTCGTAGCGCTCGCCCTGGGCCTGGATCAGACCGCCCCGGCCGATCGACTCGGCCGCGTCGATCATGGCGTCCCAGGTCGGCGGCGGTGCCGACACCCGGTCGGTGCGGTACCAGAGCAGCTGGGTGTTGGTGGTGAAGGGTGCGGCCCAGAGACGCCCCTGGTAGGAACCGCTGGCGAGCGGACCGGCGATGCGTTCCTCTCGCACCCGATCCGCCCGGTCGTCGGGCCATGGCAGGATCCAGCCCGCCTCGGCGAATTCGGCGGTCCAGATGACGTCCATGCCGATGAGATCGATATCCCGGTCGCCCGCCGCGAGACGCCGCACCAGTAGCTCGCGCTGCAGATCGGCGTCCGTGGGCAGATATTCCAGTTCCAGGCGGTAGCGTCCCTGGGATCGATTGGAGCAGTACTCGGCCGCCTGTTCGAAGGCGCCGGACTGCTCCTTGAAGACGTACCAGCCGAGGGTCGGCGGCCCTTCCGCCTCGGACGCGCGCCGACAGCCCTGCAGCGACAGGGCGAGAAGGATGAGGATGAGATAGATGCGGGCGGATGGGACCGGCATCGCCCGACCTTAGAAACCTTCGACCAAGGCGTCAACCTCCCATGTCAGACCCTGGGCAGCACCCGGGATCGCAGGAAGTCGGCCAGATCGCCGAACTCCGGATAGCGCTCGGCCACGCCGATGATGTAGCCGAGCGTGCGCGGCACGTCCCCGAGATAGTGCGGCTTGCCGTCGCGATGATTCAGACGGGCGAAGATGCCGCAGGCCTTGAGATGACGCTGCATGCCCATGAGGTCGAACCAGCGTAGGAAAGTCTCGGCAGAGACATTCCGTAGGATGCCGGATCGGGTCGCCTTATCCAGATAGCCGAGCGCCCAGTCGCGCACCCGCTCCTCCGGCCAGGCGACGTAGCAGTCGCGCAGGAGCGAGACCAGATCGTAGGTCACCGGACCCAGAACCGCGTCCTGGAAATCGAGCACCCCCGGATTGGCCGACTCGGTCAGCATCAGGTTGCGCGAGTGGTAATCGCGGTGGACGCAGACCCGGGGCTGTTCCAGGGCGCTCTCGATCAGAGAGGCATGGGCCCGATCGAACATCGCCCGCTCGCCGGCGTCGAGCGCGATGCCCAGATGACGGCCGAGCAGCCATTCGCCGAACAGGGCCATCTCGCGCTGCAGGAAGGGGGCGTCGTAGAGAGGCAGTCCCTCGACCGGCCCACCGGCTTGGATGGCGGCCAGTGCGTCCAGGGCGTCGGCGTAGAGCCTGGCGGCCGTATCCGCATCCAGCTCCCCCAGATAGACGCGGTTCCCCAGATCGGACAGGAGCAGGAACCCCTGTTCGCGGTTCTCGGCATGGATCTCGGGCGTATTGACCCCGATGGCGCGAAAACGGCGCGACAGATCGGCGAAGCGGCCGCAGTCCTCATGGGCCGGCGGGGCGTCCATGGCGATCAGGGTCGTCCCCTCCCGGGCGACCCGCCAATAGCGACGGAAACTGGCATCGGACGAGGCCGGGGTCAGCTCGAACGAATCGGTGGCCAGCACGTCGGCCAGCCATTGCTGCAACATCTCATAGCGTTCTGACACGAAGATACCCGCAGAAGCCGAACCCGGATCGGATTCGGGGGAGCTCGAAGGTGGAGGTGGATCCATTGGCCGGAACGGCCCTGAAACCGGGACCGAACATCTTTGCGATTGCTGACCCGGCCTGGATATGACATGGTTGCAGGTTCAAAACAAACCGTCCACCCATTCAGCGACGAGCTCGCCAGACGCATGCCGACCAAGGCCGACCTCAGACGCAGCGCCTGCATCGGCGCGCTGATACAGAGCATCCTATTCGCCGCGCCCCTCTGGTCGGACGATCGCGTCTCTGCCGTCACACCCCAGGATTGCGCGTCGGATCCCCTAGCCCAAGGCTCGGAGTGCGTCCCGGCAGTCCCCCAGACGCCCGACGCCCCCGAGGCCGACCCGGCGCAAGGTCAGCAGCTGACGCGCCAGGAACGGGATCGGGTCTTCGCTCCGACCCGGATCGACGACCAGCGCCCGGAGCTGGATCCACTGCACGCCGAAGCGCCGGGCCACAAGCCGCAGGGTCTCGAGGTGCTGCCATCCATGGCGCAGGGACCCGATGCGGCCCAGGACCTGCCCGAGCGCGATCCGCAGAAGGCCGGGGCCAGGCCCTCGGCGACATCGCCGCAGAACAAGCGCGAGGACGCCGTTGCCGAATCCCGGCTGTACGAGGGTCTGACCTGGGACTATTGCGGCCCACGACCCGGGGTGACGCATCTGGCCCCTGCGGCCCCCTTCGACGACAAGACACCGATCGACATCACCGCCAACCGCGTGGACTACGACCAGGCCCAGGACGTCATCCATCTCGAGGGCGACATCGAGATCCTGCAGAACGACCGACGGCTGGAGGCCGACCGGTCCGACTACGACCGGCGCACGGGCGAGGTCGACGCCGCAGGACATGTCTATCTCGAGTCTCCAGGACTGCGTCTCACCGGCGATGAGAGCCAGTACAACCTCGAAACCAGGAAGGGCGACATCGAGAACGCCCGCTACCGCATGTCGGGCGACGCCAATCTGCGCGGCCGCGCCGACCGGGCCTGGATGCTTTCCGAGCAGGTGACGCGCTACGACGACATCCTCTACACCACCTGCCCGCCCGGCCAGTCGGACTGGTCGCTGCTGGCGAGCGACCTGGAACTGGACCAGGCCGAGGGCATGGGCACGGCGCACCACGCCCGGATCCGAATCGCCGATATCCCGGTGCTCTACACACCCTATCTGAGGTTCCCGATCGACAGCCGCCGCCGCAGCGGTTTTCTCATCCCCATGCTCGGCTCCTCCGACGAGACCGGAACCGACATCAGCATTCCCTACTACTGGAACATCGCGCCCAACATGGACGCGACCATCACCCCGCGCTACATGAGTCTGCGCGGACTCATGCTCGGCACCCAGATTCGCCATCTCGCCAGCTTCCAGGAACTGGAGGTCGACGCCGAGATCCTGCCTCGCGACGAGAAGGCGCCCGACGAGGGACTGCGCGGCGCATTGAAGGTCATTCAGCAGGGCCGGCTGGGCAATCGCTGGACGACCCGCATCGACTATGCATCCGTGTCCGACGACGACTATCTGGGCGATTTCGGCAATCGCCTCGATACCACCAGCGTCCGAAATCTGAGCCAGCTCGCCGACCTCTATTATTCCGGCGATGGCTGGGGCCTGCTCACCCGCATCCAGGACTTCCAGACGGTCGACGCCAGCATCGCACCCCAAAACCGCCCCTACAGCCAGAAGCCGCACATCGAACTGACCGTCGCCCCCAAGACCTGGAACGGCCTGGAATACGGTTTCGACGGCCAGTACGACTATTTCGATCACAGCGCGGCGGTGCACGGCAGCCGTCTGGTCGCCATCCCCTCGCTGCGCCTGCCGTTGCGGCGCGGATACGGCTACCTCATCCCGCGCGCCCGACTCTATTACAAGGGCTACGATCTGGTGGATCAAGGCGACGGAATGGACGACAAGCCCAGCTATGCGATCCCCGGGCTGGATATCGACGGCAAGCTGATCTTCGAGCGCGAGACCGACTGGTTCGGTCACGGCGCCATGCAGACCCTCGAACCGAGACTTTATTATGTCCTGACCCCCTACGAGGATCAGTCGGACCTGCCCCGTTTCGACACCACCGCGCTGGACTTCAGCTTCTCGAGTCTGTTCCGTCCCAACCGCTTCACCGGCTACGATCGCATCGGCGACGAGAACCGGCTCACGCTCGGCCTCACGTCCCGAACCATCGCCAACCGCTCCGGCCAGGAGCTGTTCCGCGCCAGCCTCGGACAGATCTATTATTTCGACTCGCGCCGGGTTCAGCTGACGGGCGACGACGCCGAGAGCGACGTCACCTCATCGATGGCCGGCGAGTTCTCGGCCCAGCTGCACCAGGACTGGTCCGCCGTGGCCAGTCTGCAATGGAATCCGAACGAGACGGAACAACCCTGGGAGAAACAGGTCTTCCAAGTCCGTTACGCACCGGACGAGGAGCGCCTGCTCAACCTCGCCTACCGCTACAACCTGGGCAACGACCAGAGCGAGGAATACGAGGACGCCGATCTCTCCTTCCAGATGCC
This sequence comes from Imhoffiella purpurea, assembly GCF_000585215.1. Lineage (GTDB taxonomy): Bacteria > Pseudomonadota > Gammaproteobacteria > Chromatiales > Chromatiaceae > Imhoffiella > Imhoffiella purpurea. Next base: position 26,669 of record NZ_AONC01000043.1, read on the forward strand.
GCTCGGCTCCAAGGTGAGGGTGGTCGGGCGCTGGCTCTATTCCATGCTCAACGACGAAACCGTGGAGGCGTTCGCAGGCGTCGAGTTCGGACGCTGCTGCTGGCGTCTGAGGATCCTGGGACAGCATCTCAAGCGCAGCGCCGACAGCAACGGCAGCACGAGCGTCATGCTACAACTGGAGCTCGCGGGTCTCGGATCCTTCGGCAACCAGATCGACAAGCTCCTGGAACGAGGAATCTATGGGTATCACACCAACTAGCCGCGGTCTGCTGCGGTCCGCGCGTCTTGCCCTGGGCACGGGCGCACTGCTCCTGCTCTCGCTCTCGGGGGCCATCACCCAGGCGGCGACCGAAGAGCTCGACGCCATCGTCGCCGTCGTCAACGACGACGTGGTGGTCCGCAGCGAGCTCGACAAGGAGATCCGGCTGGTCATCCCCCAGATGCAGCAGCGCGGAACGCCTCTGCCGCCCGAGGCCCAGCTGCGCAAACAGGTGCTCGACCGCCTCATCCTCAAGCATCTGCAGCAGCAGCGGGCCAAGGAGCTCGGCATCCGGGTCGACGATGCCACCCTGAACGAGGCCATGAGCAACATCGCCAACCGCAACGGCCTCACGCTCCCCGAGCTCCAGGTCACGCTGGAGGCCGGCGGCATCGACTTCGACGACTTCCGCGAGGACACCCGATCGCAGATCCTCACCAGCCGCCTCCAGAGCCAGGAGGTGGTCAAGAAGATCCAGGTCACGGACCAGGAGGTCGACCGCTTCCTGGCCAAGGAATCGAGCCGGCTGGTGGAACGCGAACAGGTGCGTCTGCAGCACATCCTCATCGCCCTCCCAGAGAATCCGAGCCCGGCCCAGATCAAGGCGGCCGAGAGCAAGGCCAAGCGTCTGGTGACCCAGCTGCGCGCCGGGGCCGATTTCGCCAGCGTCGCGGTGCGCGAGTCGGACGGCCGCAACGCCCTGGAGGGCGGCGACCTCGGCTGGTTCGAGATGGGCGCCGTGCCCAGTCTGGTCTCGGACCTGGCCTTCACCCTGGCCGAGGGCGAGATCAGCGATCCGCTGCGCAGCCCGAGCGGCTTCCACATCATCAAGCTGCGCGAGATCAAGGCCGCCGCGCCCAAGAGCGTCACCCAGACCCATGCGCGCCACATCCTGGTCCGCACCAACGAGATCGTCTCGGACGAGGACGCGAAGCGGCGTCTGTCGCAGCTGCGCACCCGCATCCAGGGCGGAGACGATTTCGAGACACTGGCCCGGGCCCATTCGGACGATACGGGATCGGCCCTCAAGGGCGGCGATCTCGGCTGGCTGAATCCGGGCGACACCGTCCCCGAATTCGAGGAGACCATGAACGACCTGGCGCCCGATCAGGTCAGCCTGCCCTTCAAGAGTCCCTTCGGCTGGCATATCGTCCAGGTGCTCGAACGGCGCGATCAGGACACCAGCAGCGACATCATGCGGATCAAGGCCCGCGAGGCACTGCAGCGCCGCAAGGCCGAAGAGGCGACCGAGGAATGGCTCAGACAGCTGCGTGACGAGGCCTACGTCGAGATCCGGCTGGGCAACGACTACTGATGCGCGACGCCATGACGCATCCGCTTCGTCTCGCACTCACGCCCGGCGAGCCGGCCGGGGTGGGACCCGATCTCGTCGTACGTCTCGCCCAGCGGCCGCACCCCGCCGAGCTGATCGCCGTCGCCGATCCGGATCTGCTCGCCGACCGCGCCCGCGCGCTCGGCCTGGGTCTCCGGATCCAGGAATTCGACCCAGGCGCTCCCGCCCGTCCATCCGAGCCCGGACGACTCCTGGTGCAGCCCGTTCCGCTCGAGGTCGCCGCCCGGCCGGGAAGGCTCGACCCGCGCAACGCCACCTATGTCCTCGAGACGCTCGCCCAGGCGTGCGACGCCTGTCTCGACGGACGCTTCGATGCCCTGATCACGGCCCCCGTTCACAAGGGGGTCATCAACGAGGGCGGCGTCCATTTCACCGGGCACACCGAATTCCTGGCCGAGCGCTGCGGCAGCGAGCCGGTCATGATGCTGGCCACGCCCGGTCTGAGGGTCGCCCTGGCCACCACGCATCTGCCGCTGAGCCAGGTCGGCGCGGCCATCACCCGGCAGCATCTGTCACGGGTGATCGAGATCCTGCATCACGACCTGAGCCGCCGCTTCGGGATCGCCCGCCCGAGAATCCTGGTCTGCGGGCTCAACCCGCATGCCGGCGAGGGCGGACATCTGGGACGCGAGGAGATCGATGTGATCGAGCCGGTCCTGGCCGACTCTCGCGACCGCGGAATGGATCTGACCGGCCCCCTGCCCGCCGACACGGCCTTCGTCCCCAAACGCCTGGAGACGGCGGATGCCGTCCTGGCGATGTACCACGATCAGGGCCTGCCGGTGCTCAAGCATCTGGGATTCGGCCGGGCCGCCAACATCACCCTGGGACTGCCCATCGTCCGCACCTCGGTCGACCACGGTACCGCACTCGATCTGGTCGGGACCGACCGGGCCGAACTCGGCAGCCTGGAGACGGCGATCGATATCGCCATCGAGATGGCCGGGGCGACTGGCGTGAAGTCCTGATCCGACGGCCCGGCACTCGCCCAGGGCTTGGATGCCGGCCTTGGCGGCATTGCCGAGGCGACCCCGGCGATCCCAGGGATCAGCCGCTAAGAGCGAGGAGCGACTCGCGCTGCAGCTCGCCCGCGGCGGCGATGCAGGCGCGTACCTCGAGCGCCACGTCCAGGGCCTTGAGTCCGACCCGTCCGTCGACCAGCGGTCTGGTACCCGCACGGATCCCCCGCACGAACTCGGCGATCTCGCGGTCGAGCGGCTTGATGGGCTCGACCTGGATGCGGTCGCGCACGATCGCCGGTCTCGCCTCGCCCTCGACCGACCGGGTCTCGGCGACATCGATGGTCTGGCTCACGAAGTCGAGCGAGAGATAGGTGCGGGGCTGAAACACGCGAATGCGGCGCGTGGTCTTTTCCGAGACCCGGCTCGCCACCACATTGGCTACGGCGCCGTTGGCGAATTCCAGGCGCGCGTTGGCGATGTCCACATGCTCGGTCAGGACCGAGGCGCCCACGGCCGAGATGGCGCTGATCTCGGCATCGACCAGCGACAGAATGATGTCGATGTCGTGGATCATGAGGTCCGAGACCACGTCCACGTCGGTGGCGCGCTCGACGAAGCCGCCCATGCGCTGGGCCTCGATGTAGAGCGGCGAACGGATGCGCTCGGCCAGGGCCATGACGCCGGCGTTGAAACGCTCCACATGGCCGATCTGCAGGGTGGCGCCACTGGATTGGGCCAGACGGACGATCTCCGCCCCAGCGTCGTGGGTCGCGGCGATCGGCTTCTCCAGCAGGACGTGGATACCGCGCGAGAGAAAGGGGGCGGCGGCCTCCAGATGGGCCGAGGTGGGGACCACCACGCTCACCGCGTCGACCTTGTCGAGCAGGTCGTCGATCGATGAAACGCCGGCACAGCCGGCCTCCGCGGCAACGGTCCCGGCCCGTTCGGCGTCCGTGTCGAAGACACCGACCAGTTCGACCTCGGGCATGCGCGAATAGATGAGGGCGTGGAAGCGGCCGAGATAGCCGACGCCGATGACGGCGACCCTCAGCTTGTCGGGAGAGGAATGTTCAGACATGAGAAAACCAGCGAAGATGAGGGGAAGATGTAGGATGAGGGCTTCCGCTGCCCGGTGACGCAAATCGTCCCATCAGCCGCCGACCTGGAACGCGGGCGGAGACTCTTTGGCGATCGGCACCTCCTCGGCCCCCGAGAAGACGGACACCTGATAGGCCAGCGTCACGCCCATGGCGACGGCCACGAAGAGCACGAGCAACAAGAAAGGATCCGTCTTCCGATGACTGCGTTTCGTCATGATCAACATAGGGGTGGCCGCTTCGAGTAAACTAGCAAGAATCTTCTGTAACTCGATCTAATTATTATGGAGAAATCACATAAGTCCACGCCACCCGTGATCTGCGATTGACCTTTCTCAGCTATTATCACGCCTTCCGAAGCCATTGTCTGCTGTGGAGACCAAGGTGAAAGATTTCCCGATCAAGATCTCGGCACAAAGCCAATACCAACCCGATCGCTCGTCGCCGGACGAAGGCCGATATGTGTTCGCCTACACGATCGTCATACAGAATCAGGGGGATATGCCAGCTCGGCTGTTGGACCGGCACTGGATCATTACGGATGCGGACGGACAGGTGCAGGAGGTGCGCGGTCAGGGCGTCATCGGCGAGCAGCCCTCCATCGCCCCCGGATCCTCGTACGAATACACCAGCGGCGCCATCCTGGCGACTCCGCTCGGCAGCATGCATGGCAGCTATGGAATGATCACCGAGGACGGCACCCGCTTCGAGGCCAGAATCCCGGCCTTTTCGCTCGCCTCCACCAGTCTCCACTGAGTCGACCTCCGGATCGGAAGGGATTGGCAGTCCGATCCCTTCGGCCCCGGATCGCCCGCCCATCCTTCCCACATGCCCACATACGCCATCGGCGACATTCAAGGATGCCATTCCGAGCTGCTCCGTCTGCTCGACCTGCTCGATTTCGATCCAGGCCGAGACCGGCTCTGGCTCGCCGGCGATCTGGTCAACCGCGGCCCAGACTCGCTCGAGGTCCTGCGTTTCGTCCGCAATCTCGGAGAGTCGGCCATCTGCGTGCTCGGCAATCACGACCTGCATCTGCTCGCGCTCGCCAATGGCAATGCCAAGCATGCCAAGAAAAGTACGCTTCAAAGCGTGATCCATGCCTCAGATCGCGAAGAATTGCTGCACTGGCTACGCCATCAACCGCTCCTGCACCATGATCCCGAGCTCAGAGCGACGCTGATCCATGCCGGCCTGCCACCCCAGTGGGACCTGACCCAGGCCATCTCTTGCGCACGCGAAGTCGAGGCCGCGCTTCGCCACGACGACGACTACCTGGATTTCCTCGATGCCATGTATGGCGACAAACCGGCCAGATGGTCTCCGCAGCTCTCCGGCCTGGACCGCCTCAGATTCATCACCAACTGTTTCACGCGACTGCGGTTCTGCACCCGTGACGGAACCCTGGCCCTGAAGGAGAAGGGCGAGATCGGCACCCAGACTCCCGGCCTGATGCCTTGGTTCCAGGTCCCCGGAAGACGCACGCGCCAGGAGCGCATCATCTTCGGTCACTGGTCCACATTGGGCTATTGGAGCGGAGACAACGTCTGGGCGATCGACAGCGGATGTCTCTGGGGAGGGGCACTGACCGCACTGCGCATCGATCACGGACCGATGGAGCCCGTTCAGCTCGACTGCGAGGGATACCTCAAGCCCGGTTCGGGGGGATGACCCGCGCCCGCACGGCTCACGGGAGACGCAGCCATTCGACGAAGCTCATGGCGAATGCATTGCGCTCGTCCGCCGGCCGCTCGACGCGGTCGACCTCGCGCCACCCGGCCCGATCCCACTCGGGAAAGAGGACATCGCCCTCCGCCCGGGTATGCACGAGGGTCAGACAGAGCCTGTCGGCACGCGGCAGGGCCTCGGCATAGAGCGCGGCACCGCCCACCACCATCAGCTCCGGCTCGCCATCGGCCAGGACGATGGCCTCATTCAACGAGGCCGCCCGCTCGCACCCCTCGGCGCCGTATCCCGGATCCCGCGAGAGGACGATATGACGCCTGCGCGGCAGCAGACCCGGGAGCGACTCCCAGGTGCGCCGCCCCATGACGAGGGTCCGGTCCAGGGTCAGACGCTTGAAATGGGCCAGATCCGCCGGAAGGCGCCATGGGAGCTCATTGTCACGCCCGATCACCCCATTGTCCGCGATCGCCGCCACCAGACATAGCGAAGGCCGGCCGGATGAGCGCCCGGCCGACCGCTCCCGATTCGAAACCATGCGAGTCAGTGCGCCGTCGCCGCCAGCTTGGGAACCTCGGCCGGAGCCGACCAGAGACGCTCGAGATTGTAGAAATCCCGCACCTTGGCCTGCATCACGTGCACCACGACCCCGTTGAGATCGACCAGCGCCCATTCGCCCTCGGCAACGCCTTCCGTGCCAAGCGGGGCCTCGCCGGCCTCTTTCGAGCGAAAGGCGATCGTCTCGGCGATCGCCTTCACATGCCGATCCGAGGTCCCCGAAGCGACCACCATGTAATCGGTCACGGACGTCTTGCCACGCACGTCCATGACCGAGACATCCTTGGCCTTCATATCGACCAATGTATCCAGAACGAGCTGCCGAAGTTGTTCAAGCTGCATGCGATCTCCTCTGCTGAAGGTATTGAAGGTGCCATTGCACCGGTCGAAAGAAGTCAGAAACCATGGTTCGAGCGATAGAGTCCGGTACGCTCGATATAATCGAGCACCGGATCGGGCAGGAGATAGCGCGGACTCCCGCCTTCCGCGATCAACCGACGGATCCGGGTGGACGAAATCCCCAGCTGGGTCACGTCCCGTAACTGAATCCTGCCCGCGGGCAGGGCCCTCAAGTCCGCCGCATCCTCGCAGCCGCGTTCCCGATAGAGACGATGCGGAGCCGGCTCCGAGGCAGGGTCGTATCCGGGGCGACACATGACGACCAGATGCGCCAGCTCAAGGATCTCCATCGGCCGATACCAGCTCAGAAATCCGGCGAAGGCGTCCGCGCCGATCAGTAGACAGAGCGAACGCCGGGAACCCAGCTCGTCCCTCAGCGACATCAGTGTCTCGTGGGTATAGGACGGCGTTTGGCGCCTCAGCTCGCGCGGATCCACGGCGAATCCGGCCTGCCCTTCGATCGCGGCCTCGAGCATGGCCAGGCGCGCCTCCGAACTGGCCTGCGGCTGCGGACGATGCACCGCGACCCGCAGCGGCACGAACGACAGACGTTCCAGCCCCAGACTCTGGAATACGTCCAAGGCCGGCCGCAGATGTCCGTAGTGCACGGGATCGAAGGTGCCGCCAAGGATGCCGATCATGACTCGAGGGCACACCCGGCGATCGCATCAGAACGCATGACGACCGCGATCGAGGATGTGATCGGCACCGTGGAAAGATCGGGTGTCGGCGGGCTTCCCCAGGATCGGCTGCGAGCGAGCCGACCTCCGGGGTATCTGGATCTGAATCGAGTCTGAGGGACGAACTGGAAGCAAAATCCCCTATACCCACGGAATGCGGCGATTGGCGGATAGGGAAACGGTAGCAGAATCCGTCCGAATTGTCCCGCACTGGAAAGTGGACCGCCGCGATGGCATCGCGGCGGTCCACTGCATGGCTCGCTAGACCCTAGCTCGGTCCGGCATCAGTTATGGGATTTAATCAGCAGCTTGAGGATCTTCAGATTGATGACCCAGAAGCGGTAGAACTGCCAGATGATGGAGGTCCGCATGTACTTGGTTAAGCCGGTCGGAACCGGCGGATAGTAGGCCTGCTGATAGGGTTCTTTGTTCTTGACAGCCATGATGGTTTACCTCGTCGTCCGGAGTGGGCGCTGTATCAATCGGGAAGGATGGACCAACCTGGACGCAGCTTGGCCTGATAGATGAAGACATGATGGAGGATATACTTCATCCAGTGACCCGCCAGGCCGATCTCACCGAAGGTCAGATCCATGTTGCGGCCGTATTCGGGATAGGTCTCGTAGTCCGGTACGACAGGGAACACGATCATGCTCGCCGCCGTACCCTTGAAGATGTCCGAGCCGGTCGAGGCCAAGCAGGCGGCACCTATCTCCGACATGGAGGCGGTATGGGTGGGACCCGAGGCACCCTTGAGGATGTCGCGGATACTGCCGGCGACCGCCTTCCCGATCGCCGCCGAGGGCATGCCCGTCCGCGGCGGGGTCGGGCTGATCTGGGTGCCGTTGGGGCTCTTCATCACCTTGCTGATGGGATGCGGCGGGGCGAAGGCGATCCCGATGGCGAAAATGTTGCTGTACTTGGGCGACTGATAGGTCCTCGGCCAGTCTTCCTTGCTCCAGTCCTCGAAGGCTTTGGGGTTGTAGTCGGCATCCACCTTCATGAAACCGTTGGGCGCGAAGACCTGATCCGTGATGTCCGCGCCGGACTTGCCGTAGGCCTTCAGGCCCACCCCGGAGAAGGGCGGGATCAGCATGGCGAAATCGAATTCCAGTTCGCCCGTGGTGCCGTCGAGCAGCTCGTACTGCAGCTTGCCCGGCTCGACCTTGTTCACGGCGGCACGCGTGATCCATTCTATGTCACGCTCGACCATCAGCGACTCGGCGAAGACCTTGCCGTTGGTCAGATAGCCGCCGCGGGTGATATGGACCCCGCCCATGCCGAAATCGCCCAGTTCGTACTCGTTGCTGATCCAGACGATCCGGGCCTTGTCGCGGACCCTCGCCTCGCGCAGGGCATGGTCGATATTGTAGATATACTCGAAGGCCGCACCCTGGCAGGTGCACATGCCATGGCCGGTTCCCACGACGAAGGTCTTGGTGGCCCCACCCTTCATGGCCTGGATGCATTCGCGCAGCAGCGCATTGGCCTTGGAGGCATGATCCGGCGTGCAGACCGACATGCTATAGCCCTCATCGGGCCCCAGACCGGGCGTTGCGCCGAAATTGAGCTTGGGCCCGGTCGCGTTGACGAGGAAATCGTACTCGATCTCGCCCGTCTCGCCCTCGCGCCCGGACTCGGTGTACTCGACCGTCACGAATGGCTTTTCGTGACCCTCGCTGCCTTCGGGGTTGATCGAGACGGCCCGCGCCTGATGGAAGGCGACATTGATTTTCTTATAGACGGGCTCCAGATCGAAGGTGACCTGCTCCTCGGTCATCTCGCCCACCCCGACCCAGATGTTGGATGGAATCCAATTCCACTTGGGCTTGGGCGAAACCACGACCACTTCATGCTTCTTGCCAATCCACTTACCCAGGTATCTGGCGGTCGTATGACCCGAGATACCCGCTCCAAGAATCACGATACGTGCCATAAAGACACTCCTCCCTTCATTATGGGTTTGGGGTTTGGATGACGAAAAAACGAATGCCTTCTTTATTCAATTCAAGCGGTACGCACCTCGATCGCCCCTTTCGCTCCGGGATCGAATATCGAGATGAATCGCACACAAAAAGAGCTCGATATCTGGTATTTCAGACGGATCGATGCCCTACACGCCAGACGCCCTGACAGCCGCCTCGATCAGAACGGGCCTAATTCTCAACGACAGCATTGATAATTGTCGAGGACAACCTGAAATTCATTAGACTGCACTCAGGTCATTTGGATCCCCGGAATCCGGCTCAGACACGCACCTCCCCATTGCCCAGCACCACGAACTTGAGCGAGGTCAACCCTTCCAGCCCAACCGGACCGCGGGCGTGGAACTTGTCCGTACTGATCCCGATCTCGGCGCCCAGACCATATTCGAACCCGTCGGCGAAGCGCGTCGAGGCGTTCACCATGACCGAACTCGAGTCGACCTCGCGCAGGAAGCGCCGTGCCCGCGAATAATCCTCGGTGACGATGGATTCGGTATGTGCCGAGCTGTGACTAGCGATATGGTCCATCGCCTCGTCCAGACCATCGACCACCCGGATCGAGAGGATGGGCGCCAGATATTCGGTGTCCCAATCCGCATCGGTCGCCGGGACGGCATCCGGCAATAGATCGCGGGTGCGCCCGCAGCCGCGCAGCTCGACCCCCTTCTCCAGATAGGCCGCCCCAAGCCTGGGCAGGATCCGGTCGGCGACAGCGGCATCGACCAGCAGTGTCTCCATGGTGTTGCAGGTGCCGTAGCGCTGGGTCTTGGCATTCAGGGCGATCGCGAACGCCTTGTCGAGGTCCGCGTGCGCGTCGATGTAGACGTGACAGATGCCGTCCAGGTGCTTGATGACCGGCACCCTGGCGTCGCGGCTGATACGCTCGATCAGCCCCTTGCCGCCGCGCGGGATGATGACGTCGATGCAATCGGGCATGGCGATCATGGCGCCCACGGCGGCACGATCGGTGGTCGCCACGACCTGCACGCCCTCGGCCGGCAGCTCGGCTTGCTCCAGGCCCTGCTGGATGCAGGCGGCGATCGCCTGGTTCGAGGCGAAGGCCTCGGACCCGCCGCGCAGCACCGTGGCATTGCCCGACTTGAGACAGAGCGCGGCGGCATCGGCGGTCACGTTCGGCCGCGACTCGTAGATGATGCCCACCACCCCGAGCGGCACCCGCATCCGCCCGACCTGAATCCCGCTGGGACGATAGTCGAGATCCGAGATGGCGCCGATCGGATCGGGCAAGGCCGCGATCTGCCGCAACCCCTCGATCATGGCGTCGATCCGCCCGGGCGTGAGTTCGAGCCGATCGAGCAGCGCCGCGTCCAGCCCCTTGGCCGCGCCCGCCTCCAGATCCTGACGATTGGCCGCCGCGATGGCATCCCGCTGCGCGTCCAGCAGATCGGCGATCGCGGTCAGGGCGGCATTCTTCTGCCCGGTCCCGGCACGCGCCATCGCCCGCGCCGCATGCCGGGCGCGGCGACCGACCTCGTTCATGTAGCCAACAACGTCTTGGATTTGTTCTGCAGTCATCGGAAAACCCGTTCGAAGATGAGAGGCGCACGACAACGGACCGAGGCGATAGGATCCGTCTCGACCGAGCACGCGGAAAGCGTCTGATTATAAACGAGCCGCCCGGTTGCCAGAACGGCGAACAATCGCCGAAAGTTACCGTGAAACAGCCGGTTTGTAGGTTGGGCCGAGGTACGAGGCCCAACAAGACGTCGCACGTTTCATCTTTCGGGGTGGCCGTCCGCCATGTGCGTTAGAGATTCAAGCCCTACGGCCAGCGGTCAATGTATCGGCAATGATCGCCAGACGCTGCCAGGAATCGCCGGAGGCATATCCCTTGATGCAGCGATCGACCTCGGCGCACTGATCCAATAGCGCGTGCAGCAGCGCGGGAGACAGGCGCCGCAACGCCTTTTCCAGCACCGGCAGTCGCGGTCGCGGCACGCGGTGCTCGGCAAAGATCCCGGAGGGAGAGGCGCCGCGGGCGATGGCACCTGCCGCCTCGGCCAGCATCCGCAGCTCGCGGGCGAGCACCCAGAGCACCAGGACGTCGGCGGTCCCCTCGCCATGCAGAACGGACAGAATGCGCTGCACCCGTCCGCGGTCGCCGTTCAGGGCCGCGTCGGTCAGGGCGAAGAGGTCGAATCGGGCGCTGTCGGCCAGATTGCCGAGCAGGTCGTCCAGGGTCAGCGGCCCCGGCTCGTGGAGCAGACGCAGCTTCTCGATCTCCTGAACGGCGGCCAACAGGTTGCCCTCGGAGCGCTCGGCCAGGAGCGCGGCCACACCGGAGGCCGGCTGGAAACGCGCCGCCTGCAGCCGCTGCCCGAGCCAATGCTCCAGCTCCTGCTCCTTGAGCGGCCAGACCTGCACGACCGCGCCGACCGCGTCGATCCGCTTGACCCACTGCGTCTGCAGATCCTTGCGTTCCAGACCGGGGGCCAGCACCAGGAGCAGATTGTCGGCACAGGGACGCTCGCAATAGTCGCGGATCGCCGCCCCGCCCTCCTTGCCGAGCTTGCCGCCCGGCGCACGGACCTCGATCAGCTTGCGCGCCGAGAACAGCGACATGGAGGCCGCGGCCGCCGCCAGCGAACGCCAGTCGAACCCCGCCTCGACATCGAGCAGCTCGCGCTCGTCGAACCCCTTGCGTCTCGCCGCCTCGCGGATGATCCGCGCGGACTCGTCGAACTGGTAGGGCTCGTCGCCGCAGATCAGATAGACGGGCGCCAGCCCGGATTTCAGATGCGACGAAAGCTGATTGAACCGAACCTGCATCGGATGCCGACCTCGGAAACAGAAGGCTGGTAGCTGGTAGCTGGTAGCTGGTAGCTGGTAGCTGGTAGCTGGTAGCTGGTAGCTGGTAGCTGGTAGCTGGTAGCTGGTAGCTGGTAGCT
>NZ_AONC01000044.1 GCF_000585215.1 Imhoffiella purpurea
AGCGGTTCTACCAAGCGCTCCCGCAACGGCTGGAGCAATTTGGCCTCGCCGTGGCGCCCGAGAAGACGCAGGTCGTGCGTTTCAGCCGCTTTCATCCGAGTCGTCGCCGACGCATCACCTTCCTGGGTTTCGAGCTGTTCTGGTTTCCAGACCGAGGAGGCACGGTACGCGTCATGCGTCGCACCGCCCGCAAGAAGCTACAAGGGGCAATCCGGCGCATCACCGAGTGGATCAAGCGCAACCGGCACCTACCGGGTCGGGAGTTCATCAAGGGACTGAATCGGCGGCTGGTAGGGCACTACAACTATTACGGTCTACGGGGTAACTCCAAAGACCTCTGGTGCTTCTTTCAGTCTGCCGTCAAAGCGGCGTTCAAGTGGCTCAATCGACGTGGGGGAAAACGCAAGAGCTTCACCTGGGCGGTGTTCAACCGCGCACTCTAGAAGCTTGGAATCGCCAAACCCCGCATCACCGAAAAGCCGCACGCGCCGCGGGTGTTTGCATGACATTCATCGCTCGCGCGAATGCGAGTACAACCGAGGAAGCGGATGCGAGAAAACCGCACGTCCGGGTCTGTGGCGGGGGCTCCGGGTAACCGGAGTCCCTACGCCGGAGGTCATGATGCCCGATTTGATGAGTATTTTGTATGGAAGATAAAGACAAAAATGAAAAGCCGTCAGGTGGAACACAGGTTGATGCCAAATCAACTTTGGTGTGGTCCGGAATATTGATTGTATATTTGGCTTTATTTTGCTCGACGGGCTATGTTGCCTTTTTTGCAGAAGAATGGAATCCGGCTGTTAATTATGGTGAGATTCCCGCAAAGACAAAAGATCCTGAAACAAAGGCATTGATATTGGAAGAGCTTAAGAGAGACTCAGAAATATACAAAAAGAGACGTGAATTAGCTGCGCAATCATTTAATGTGGTTTTGGGTGCGTTGCTAGGTTTCTTGTCTGCATCTGCAACATCAGTATTTGGAAGGAAAGAAAAGACCTAACAAGGCAAATGCACTCGGACGGCAAAAAGCGCCGCTTCGCTATGCTTTTCGCCTCCGGTGATTTGCGACGTAGCATTCAAAAAAATATGGAAACGCTCATCACAACACTTATTGCCCTTGTGTCTGCTGCCGCAGGATTTATGGTGAAATCACTTTGGCAAGCATACATTGACAGAAAAAAGGATATTGAAAAAACGAATAGAGACAAAAATATATCCAATATTGAAAAGCAGCTTGAGGACTTTTATTGGCCCGTTTATTTGCGGCTTCAAAAAGACAATGTTGTTTGGCGAAGAATTTTAGACCGGTCAAGCGAAGATGAAGGCAGAAGAAATATTGCCAGGGAAATTGATGAAAAAATTATCCAGAAAAACCACCAAGAAATATTAAATATAATAGAAACAAAAATGCATAGGGCTTGCCCAGATCCTCAACTGGAGGAGCAATTACTCCAATATTTACGGCATGTGTCAGTGTTTTTATCGCTTCGCAGTGCCGGGATTTATGATCTCGATCCGATTCACTATGATGAGCCATGGCCTAAAGAACTCTTTGCTCTCATAGAGTCAAAAACTCATGCTCTCCAGCAAAAGTATGATGCGTTGCTCCAGCAATAAATAATGCTAATCGGGTAAGGGCCATATAGCCATCGTATTTCTTATCCAGGCATCTCATTGCACCTCGCTTTGTCCAGAACACGCTAGACTGATGTAGTAGGTAAAGCTCAGAAAACTCGGTGATCAATTATGAAACCTAAATGGTTATCAGATGCCCGCTTGATCCCTGATGATGTGATGAGTTATCTGCGTAAAATTGCTGTTCGTGCCGTTGAAGAAAGCGGCTACAGCCCAGAAGACGTGATCAAGATTTTCGGATTCAGTCGCAGTAGCACCTGAGTCCGTGAACTGAATGATGCATGGAATAAGAAAACCGCCTACAGAACAAGCGCATACGGATAGAAAAGGCCAATTTTCATCTTCACCCAGTGGGTGATGCCGGAAATTCGGTTTTTCAATCCCAACCCTTTGTTCTAAATAAATTTTCCTATTCTGAGTCGTCATTTAGTTCACAGAGCCAGGAAGAGATCAAAGATAAAGGAATGAGGCGTCAACCGGTCAAGAGCAAAGGCGATCTTAAGAAGCATGTGCATGCAGCAATCAAGTCTTTGCAACAGCGAGCAGATCGAGTGATTTCGTTTTTCAAGCTGCCGGAAACGCAATATGCATCTCAATGCTGATGTCGAGATATCACATTAAGCGGCTATAATTCATGCCCATGCCGGGCGTACCACAAATAAATACACCCGACCTCCTTCGTCGGCGGGTGATTTAAACGTTAGGCCAAAGAGGTCCCCTCATGAAAACATTCGAAGAAATCAAGACAGAAATCGAAGCCCTTCCTCATCGTGAATACATGAAACTCTTGCACTGGTTCTCGGAGCATGATTGGGAGACATGGGATGAGGAAATAGAAAGAGACTCTGCCGCTGGAAAATTGGATTTTCTAATACATGAGGCATTGGAAGAAAAGGCAAAGGGAAAGCTTGGTCAAATTTAATGCACAAAACCACGGCGCGATTCTGGGATTGCTTTTGTGCCTTACCTGAACAAGTGCAGCAACTCGCGCGCAAGAACTATGAATTACTGAAAGAAAACCCACGACATCCATCTTTGCGTTTCAAGAAAGTCGGCAAGCTGTGGTCAGCTCGGGTAGGAGGCAATCATCGCGCGCTTGCGATGGAAGATGAAGATGGATACGTATGGGTTTGGATAGGAACTCACGAAGAATACGATCGGTTAATCAATGGTTAATTGGCCTAATCGGGTAAGGGCGGGTATTTAGCCCGCTCTCCCCACACCACCTAGCATGCGGGTCCGCACTAGGCGGTTCACAAGAAGGAAGCACACGAGGACTTCAGGCATAGCCATGCGCTTTCATCCACTGATCGCGAATGCTGATCAAGCCCTGGTCTTTCAGCCAGTCATTGGTCATCCCGGTTTGCGTGCCCAGCGACCGGGACAGGTGCCAGTCGCTCTTGGAGCTCATGCCCGTCCAGATCGCGGTGCGTATCCGTGTCCCCAGAGCCCTCAGCTGGCGAATGCGATTGCGCACCCCGCGCCACTGCTTCCAGTAGCACATGCGGATGCGTCGCCGCAGCCAGTGGTCCACCTCGGGGATCGGCCGGTAATCGTCCGAGATGCCGAAGTAGCCCATCCAACCACGGACGTATTCGGAGAGCTTCTTGAGCCGATAGTCCATGGACACGCCCCAACTCCGCCCGGTCAGCTTGCCCAGCCAGTGGCGGAAGTCCAGGCCGGTGCGCTCGGACCAGCGCAGCTTCTTGCCCCGGAAGATCAATCCCAGGAACACGCACGCGTCTGCCTTGACCACATCAGGCTGTAGTGGTCTAGAGCCTGTCGACAGTCAGTCGACGACAGAGCAATTCATCCGATGAACCCCGGGCCAGCTCCTCACGCGCGTCTAGATCATGGTGGTCAAGACGTCTCGTTCGCTTGGGTTTCCGCCGCTCGATACCAAGATCGTCTTCCAAGGTCGACACGCCACGCGTGACTAGCCGCGACCTCGCCACGCAATCATGCGACCCACGGAGGTGCAAGATGCCATCACGCCTAGAGACCGCGCTGCTCGGTCTGTTCCTACTCGCGGTCGCGGGAGCGACTCTCGCCAGCGAGACGCCCACGCCCGGCGATGGCGCCCGGCTCGAGGACTTCGACTATCCGTATTCCGTCGATGTCTACCGTTTCGATTCCCAGCGGCAACCGCTGGAAATGGCCTACATGGACGTCGCGCCTGCACCAGAGAAGGCGAATGGCCGTGCCGTCCTGCTGCTCCACGGAAAGAACTTCTGCGCCGCGACCTGGGAGGGCGTCATCGCACCGCTGCGTGAGGCCGGATTCCGGGTGATCGCGCCGGATCAGATCGGTTTCTGCAAATCCTCGAAACCGCGCCGCTATCAGTTCAGCTTCCATCAGCTCGCGGCCAATACCCACGCACTGCTCGAATCGATCGGGGTCGAGCGGCCGATCGTCATGGGACACTCGATGGGCGGCATGCTGGCGGTGCGCTATGCCCTGCAATATCCGGACCAGGTCGAGCGCCTGGTGCTCGCCAACCCGATCGGGCTCGAGGACTGGCTGGCGAAGGGCGTCCCCTATCGGACCATCGATCGTTGGTACCAGGGGCAATTGAAGACGAGCGCCGAGGGCATCGCCGCCTACCAGAGAGACACCTATTATGCGGGCGACTGGGAGCCCCGCTACGATCGTTGGGTCGAGATGCTGGCGCGACAGTTCGAGGCGGACCGGGACCTCATGGCCTGGGAGTCGGCGCTCACCTACGACATGATCCTGACCCAGCCGGTGGTGCACCGATTCGGTGACATCGCCGTTCCGACCCTGCTGCTGATCGGCGAACGGGACAACACCGCGATCGGCAAGAAGAGCGCGCCCGAGGCGGTCGCGCGCACCCTCGGCGATTATCCGGCGCTCGCCCGCCAAGCGGCGGCGGCCATCCCGGACGCCACCCTGATCACCTTCCCCGAGCTCGGGCACTCTCCCCAGATCCAGGATCCGGAGCGTTTCAATCGCACGCTGCTCGAGCAGCTCCTGGGCCAGCCATCATCGGCTCACAGAGCGCAATGAGGCAGCGGGCGAATCCTGGATCCGTCCGCGCGCGCCTTCGCGTCCAGATAGAACCCCCGCCGAATCAAAGCACCAGGAAGAGAATCACCCCGCCGAGCAGGAAGCGGTAGAGCACGAAGGGCAGCATGCTGATGCGCTCGATGAAGCGCAGGAAGAAGTGGATGGTGAGATAGGCGACCAGGAATGAGAACTGGGCGCCGATCAGCAGGGCGGTCCAGTCGACCGGCGCGGCCGATTGGGCGAGGTCGAGCGTCTCCAGCAGGCCGGCCATGATGATGGTCGGGATGGAGAGCAGGAAGGAGAATCTGGAGGTCGCCTGGCGGTTCAGTCCCAGCATGAGTCCGGCGGTGATGGTGATGCCCGAGCGCGAGGTTCCGGGGATGATGGCGATAGCCTGCATGCCGCCGATGAAGAGTGCGTCGCGCCAGTTGAGGCTGTATTCGTCCCGGGTGCGCTTGCCGCGCCAGTCGGCCAGCCACAGCAGCAATCCGAATCCGATGGTGGTGCCGGCGATCACCAGGGCGATCAGCGCGTCGTCCTGACGCAGCATCTCCAGCACCGATTTGAGCGGGAGCCCCAGCACCACGACCGGGATGGTGGCGATGACGATCATCCAGCCGAGTCGGGCGTCTGGATCCTCGAATCGGCGGGTGCGCAGCGAGCTCAGCACGGCGAGCGTCATCCGCGCCACCTCCTTGCGGAAGTAGATCATGACGGCGGCGAGGGTGCCGACATGCACCGAGACGTCGAACGCCAGACTCTGCAGGTCGAATCCGAACAGCAGCGGCGTGAGGACGAGATGCCCCGAGCTGGAGATGGGCAGGAATTCGGTGATGCCCTGAACGAGCGAGAGGATGAGGATCTGGGTGGCTTCCACGCGGGCGCTCCTTGATGGCGAGGTGCGGGAGTATATCCCAGCGGATGCGAAACGGAATCGGGCGGGCAGGGCGGGGAACCGCACCTGCCGAGGAGTGGAAAAGGTCCGCCGGCGGGATCCTCAGCCCGGGGTCAGATCGAATGTCGACCAGGTCTCCAGCGCAGGCAGCCGGGCCCGGGCGATCGCCGCGACATAGCCGGGCTCGGGGATGCAGTGCAGGACCTGAGGTGCGACGGCATCCGGTGCACGCGGGCGGAAGAGACCGCGACCGTCGCACTTGGCATCCGCCTCCAGCGCGGTCCAGTCGCGATAGAAGCGCTCCAGCCGTTCGGCCTCGGGAAGCTGGGCGAGCGACTCCGCGACCTCGGGGCTGAACATGCGCCGGGCGACCGCCTGGATGTCGATCCGGGGTCGGATCCATTCGCAGTCCACGCCGATCTCGGCGTCGGGCCCATTTCCCGCGCCAACCGCCACCAGTGCCAAATCGCCCGTCGTCGTCAGGTTGAAGGCGATGGGATGCCCCGACGAGTCGACGAACGGCTTGCCGGCCGGGCCGTGGCCGAAGCGGATGGAGCCAGGGTCCGTGTCGAGATAGCGGCCGAGGATCAACCGCAGTCCGGCCTGAGCCCGGATGTAGCGCTCGCGATAGGGCTGGTGCCGCATCCGTTCGGCGCGCGCGCGCTGACGCTCGCCGAGCAGGCGCAGACAGGTGTTCAAGGCCATGCCGGTTTCGTCGGCGCGGATTTTCCACAGATGCACGGATTCCCCCGCTAGGCCGTCGAGTGCCTTCGGGGCTTGCCATCGAATCGTATCGGTCATGAATGCTCGCTATGCGCCACGGTCGGCGCCTCTGTCTCAGGGGAGGATCGAACGCGATCGTTGAAAGGTCTCCGCTTGGCTTTGACCCCCTTTGTCATATTCTTATAATCTGATCCTCCCGCAATCTTGAGTCGAGTCACTCGTGACGGTGCTGGACCATTCCTCTGTCGAGGCGCTTGTCGAGGCCATCTGCCAGAAGGGCTGCCTTCGGGTACGACGCGATATCGCCGTGCTGGAATCCGGAGCCGATCTCCCCGAGACGCTTGGACTCGACCCATCGGAGCGACAGGCACTGCTGCGCGAACTGAAGGACATCATGGCCGTCTACGGCGAAAGCTGCCGTCTCGATTGACCGAACCCTTCGTCGCACGTCAGGATTCGCCGACCCGTGCGGGAACCGCCCGCGATCCCCGATCATTCCCACTTCGCCGCCCTTGAACCCGAGCACCGCGTTCCAAGGCACCCATTCATTCGGATATCAGTAGCCTCATGCCCAATCTCATCGAGACGATCAGTCAGGAACTCTCGGCCCGGCCGGCCCAAGTCGAGGCGGCCGTCCGGCTGCTCGACGAAGGCGCCACCGTGCCCTTCATCGCCCGCTACCGCAAGGAGGTCACCGGCGGTCTCGACGACACCCAACTGCGTCATCTCGAAGAACGGCTCGGCTATCTGCGCGAACTGGGCGAGCGCCGCGTAGCGGTGCTCAAGAGCATCGAGGAGCAGGGTAAGCTGACACCCGAGCTCCAGGCCGAGATCGCGTCCGCCGACACCAAGCAGCGCCTCGAGGACCTCTATCTCCCCTACAAACCGAAACGCCGCACCAAGGCCCAGATCGCCCGCGAGGCGGGGCTGGAGCCCCTGGCCGATGCGCTGCTGGCAGATCCCACCCAGACGCCAGAGTCGGCCGCCGCCGAGTTCGTGGACGCAGCGAAGGGCGTGGCCGATACGGCCGCGGCACTGGAGGGTGCGCGCCAGATCCTGATGGAGCGCTTCGCCGAGGACCCGGAGCTGACCGGACGGCTGCGCGACCATTTGTGGGAGCAGGGCATCCTGGTGTCCAAGGTGATGGACGGCAAGGAGCAGGAAGGCAACAAATTCTCGGACTATTTCGACTATCGCGAGGCGGTCGCCAAGATCCCCTCGCACCGCGCGCTGGCCCTGTTCCGCGGACGCAACCAGGGCGTGCTGAGCCTGGAACTGCTGGCGGGCGAGGGCGAGGATCCGGACGCGGTCTGCCGGGGCATGGTCGCCTCCCGCTTCGAGATCCGGCATGACGGTCGTCCGGCCGACGACTGGCTGGCCGAGACGGTGCGCAAGACCTGGCGGGTCAAGCTCATGACCCGGCTCGACCTGGAGCTGAAGCATCGTCTGATGGAATCGGCCGAGGAGGAGGCGATCCGCGTCTTCGGCCTCAATCTCAAGGCCCTGCTGCTCGCCGCGCCCGCCGGGCGTCTGCCGACACTTGGGTTGGATCCGGGTCTGCGCACCGGGGTCAAGGTCGCCGTGGTCGATGCCACGGGCAAGGTGGCCGCGACCGACACCATCTATCCGCACGCGCCCAAGAACCAGTGGGACGCCTCGATCGCCAAGCTCGCCGTCCTGGCCAAGGCGCACGCGGTCAAGCTGATCAGCATCGGCAACGGCACCGCCTCGCGCGAGACCGACAAGCTCGCCCGCGAGCTGATCCAGCGCCATCCCGAGCTGGGCCTGCGCTCGTTGGTGGTGAGCGAGGCGGGCGCCTCGGTCTATTCGGCCTCCGAGTTCGCCTCCAAGGAGCTGCCCGGGATGGACGTCTCGCTGCGCGGCGCCGTCTCCATCGCCCGCCGGCTGCAGGATCCGCTCGCCGAGCTGGTCAAGATCGAGCCCAAGGCGATCGGGGTCGGCCAGTACCAGCACGACGTCAACCAGACGCGGCTGGCCCGCACCCTCGACGCCGTGGTCGAGGACTGCGTGAACGCCGTGGGCGTGGATCTGAACACCGCCTCGGTGCCCCTGCTGACCCAGGTCTCCGGGCTCAACCGTACCCTGGCCGAGAACATCGTCCAGTTCCGAGAGACCAACGGCGCCTTCGCCAACCGCAAGAAGCTGATGGGGGTGTCGCGCTTCGGCGAGAAGGCCTTCCAGCTGAGCGCCGGATTCCTGCGCGTGCCGGACGGGGACGAGCCGCTCGACGGCTCGGCGGTGCATCCCGAGGCCTATCCGGTGGTGCGTCGCATCGCCGAGTTCACCGGCAAGGACATCCGCAGCCTGATCGGCGACACGGCCACGCTGCGCCGGCTCGATCCGAAGCAGTTCACCGACGAGCAATTCGGTCTGCCGACGGTCAAGGACATCCTCTCCGAGCTGGAGAAGCCGGGACGCGATCCGCGCCCCGAGTTCAAGACCGCCCAGTTCAAGGAGGGCGTCGAGACCCTCAAGGATCTCAAGCCGGACATGATCCTCGAGGGCACGGTCACTAACGTCACCAACTTCGGCGCCTTCGTCGACATCGGCGTCCATCAGGACGGTCTGGTGCACATCTCGGTACTGGCCGACCGCTTCGTCAAAGACCCTCACGAGGTGGTCAAGTCGGGCGATCTGGTCAAGGTCAAGGTGCTGGAGGTGGATCTGGAGCGCAAGCGCATCGCGCTCAGCATGCGTCTGGGCGAGTCCGCGCCGCGCGGTGAGCCCGGTGCGAGATCCGAACGCCCTCAGGGACGTTCCGGACAGCCGCGCCGTCAAGGCGATTCGAGCCGCAACCGGGGCAAACCGGCCAGCGCACCGGCACCGGCCGGAGGCGCCATGGCCGACGCCTTCGCCAAGGCCAAGAGACGCTGACCATGGAGCGGGCAGGGAGGCATGAACCCAAGTCGCCCGACCCGCTGTCCGATCGGCTCTACGCGGCACCCTCGACGATCCACGGCCGAGGGTGCTTCGCCCGGCACGGCTTCGATGCGGGCGCGCTGATCGGTACCTTCATCGGCCCTCGGGTGGACGAGGATGGCCCTCATGTCCTCTGGGTCTGCAACAGCGACACCGACGAGTGCATCGGCCGGCGCGGCACCAACCTGCTGCGCTGGATCAATCACTGCGACGAGCCCAACGCCGAATTCGACGGGTTCGATCTCTATGCCAGACGCGCCATCGCGCGGGACGAGGAGATCACCTGCGATTACGGGGCGGCGGCGGAGTGAGGACGGGTAGGGCGCAATAGGCCGTCTTCAGTGGGTGGCCGCATCGCCTGGTATTGGTGCGGCGTCCCATGGGGGATATGACAGCTCGAATTCGGAGCGGCCGTATTGCGCCGTCCGCGAGCGGCTGGCATGGTCGGGGGCTAGTTCCCGTTCGTCATGCGGCGCAATACGCTGTCGCTATTGCGCCCTACGCCGCATCCACATCGAAACGAGGAGGGTACGCATGCAAGAGCGTCCACAGATCAAGACGGCCATTCCGAAACGCCGCTACGGCATCGGGCGGTACGCGGCCGTGCTGCTCGGCGAGATCGAGACCGCCGAGCCGCCTTTCTATCGCTATCTGCTCGCCTTCGTGCCCCAGGGGCAGACCGAGCCCGCGCTCTATGTCGGGGCCGAGCAGGCGCCGCCCGCGGAGCGGGCCGACGGAGCCTTTCGGCTGCGCGTGGTCGGCGAGCTCATGTCGGACGTGCTGGACACGGACGACTGCTGGGGAGATATCGACGACTTCGCCGATCAGGCGCTCAAGGTCGGCGCCCAGATGCTGGGGCTGGACGAGGGACAGATCACGCGGCTCATGTAGCCGGACCCGCCGAGCCCGGCCTTCACTCCAGGCCGAGGATGAAGTCCCACTGCTCCTGGGTCAGGGGCATGATCGAAAGCCGGTTGCCCTTGCGGACCAGCGGCAGCCCCTCCAGCGGCCCATCCGCGTACTGCTTGAGTTCGGCGAGCGGGATGGTGCGTTTCAGATGGCGGACATAGCGGACGTCGACCAGATACCAGCGCGGTTTCTCCGGATCGCTCTTGGGATCGAAATATTTGGCCTCGGGATCGAAGGCGGTGGGATCCGGCCGGGGAGGGCTGACGATTTCGGCGATACCGACCACGCCCGGAACCTTGCAGTTCGAGTGATAGAAGAGCAGCGGATCGCCGGGTCGGGCGTCGTCGCGCAGCATATTGCGCACCTGATAGTTTCGGATGCCGTCCCAGGGTTCGGTCTTGTCCGGCCGCGCGGCCAGATCGTCGATGCCGAAGGCATCGGGCTCGGATTTGAAAAGCCAGTGAGTCATGGCGTCGTCGAGGAATGTCGAGTGATGGCGTCGTACAAGGTAGCGACAATCATCCCCGAAAGCCGCGTCGGTCGCCAGCGATCGGCTCGGCTCCATGCTCGGAGGCATCTTTCCCCGCCCATCGCGGTCTCGACTCCACCTGAATCAATAAAGGATGAACAAGCCGTTGTTCCCGGAGTCGGGGCATGACAGCATGGGATCCGAGAGGTTTCAGCTCAGTAGGGGGCGGATCGATGTTCTGGCGACGAGGCAAGTCGGGCGTTGCGACACAGCCGATCGGGCAGGAGGTGGATCATGCCAAGGCCATGAAGACGGCCGGCGAGATCGGCGCCTTTCCCAAGCTATCCAATCAGGATCTTGCGCGACTGTTCCAAGAGGCCGAACTGTCCAAGCTGGCGTCCGGGCAGCGGCTGTTCGAGGGCGGCGAACGCGCCACGGGCGCCTATCTGGTGCTCACCGGCTGCGTACAGACCAAGCAGGCGTCGGCCAGCGCCTATGTCGAGGAATTCGGTCCGGGGGATTGGATCAGCGACTCGGATCCCATGTCGCCCACGCGCCATGAGGCCACGGCCATCGCCCGCGCCACGACGCTGCTGATGTGCGTGGATGCCCAGGTCTTCTCGGCGCTCGGCGAAGAGCTGTCCGCGTATCTCAAGGGCCGCATCGACAGCTCCACCCGCGAGCGGGTCAGGCGTCTGCGCAATGCGGTCGAGGAGCTGACCGCGCGCCAGGAATCCCTCATGGAGCTGCTTTATGTCGCACGGACTGGCAGCAGCTCCGGCTTCGCCCAGTCGTCGGCCGTCAAACAGCTCTTCTCCAAGGTCCGGGCGCTGCCGGTTTCGAGCATCACACTGCTCAACAAGATGCTCGACGAGCGTACAACCAAGAACGAGATCGTCGAGCTGGTCACCATGGATCCATCCCTGACCAGCACGCTGCTGCGCGTGGTCAACACGCCGCTCTTCGGCTTCACCCACACCATCACCAACGTCAGCCATGCCATCGTCCTCATGGGGCACAACACGGTCTATCAGGTCATCATGTCGGAGAGCATGCGCCAGAGCCTGCCGGATACGCACTTGTTCGCCGAGCTGCACCGGCGCGCCATCGAGGTCTCGCGCATCGCCTACGTCCTCTCGGAATCGCTGCGCGTCGCCAGACCGGCCGAGGTCGCCACGCTCGGTATCCTCTGCGACATCGGGCTGGTCGTGATCGAGCTGCTCAAGACCTATAACGCCGGCTTGAGCGATCTCTTCGACACGCTCGATCCTGCCGCCATGGGATCCGAGCTGATGCGCAGCTGGTCTCTGCCGGACGTCCTGTGCAAGAGCATCGCCTACAGTCTCCATCCCGAGTTCGCGCCACCGCACCGGGTCCCGGTCGAGGTGCGATCCAATGTCGCCGCGCTCTATCTGGCGCGCTGCTGCTACGAGGAACTGAACCCGGAGGGCGAGACCCGGCCGCGGCCATTCATCGCCGAGTATCTCAGCGCGCTCGGCTACCCGGATCTCGGCCTGCATGAATTGTTGAAGCTCAGGGTGCTGCCCAAACTGCGCGCTCAATCGCGGAACCTGCCTGTCGGCATGGCCGAACGGGTCAAAGCAATGGGAAAGTGAGATGCAGCCGATGTCAGAGGAGGTCATCTTTCATCCGCGCGGAGCCCAGCCGTCCTTCTATCGTCAGGTGGCACTGATCGCTGGCGGCTTCTTCATCTTCGTCCAGCTCGCCTTTCTGGAAGGGGCGACGATGCGCATCGCCTTCACGGTGCTGTTCGCGATCTTCATGACCGTCGGCATCCTGGTCAGTCTGCGCAGTTCAGCGAACTGGCCGCAGGAGATCGCCATGAACGGGCGGGGAATCCGCTATGCCTCGCTTCGGTCCCGGCACGGGATCGATCTGGTGCCTTGGAGCGAGATCGAAAGGATGGATATCTTCTACAACGCGCACAACATGGCTCCCTTTCTGCGACTCGGCCTACGCCCGGGCGGGCTTCGTGAGCGCTTGCGCCGACCCTTCCTGCAACGCATCAGCCTTGGCTGGGATATCGATATCCCGGTATCCACGGATGCTGCACCGCAAACCGTATTGGAAACAGCCGAGCGATTCTGGAGGGCAGGGGGCTGAAGGGTTCCGAGGTCACGAGGCGATGGCCTCGTGACCGGCGAGGTAGGGAGCGTCCGTCCCCCGCGCCTTATTTCGCCTCGTCGATCATTGAGCGGATCTTGGCGAACGTCTGATCCAGGGATGCCGGAAAATCCGCATCCCCAGGGACGATCTCTGCGATATCGGCGGCGCTGTAGCTCATGTAGCGAATCTGGGTCTTGCCGTTCTTCGAGAACACCATGACGAACTTCGGCATCAGCACCGCGCGCTCGGGATTGAAGGTAAGGCTCTTGTCCGCCTTGGTCGGCTTGCAGAGCTGAACCATATGCAGATCGAATTCATCGGGTACGATGCCTCCATGAGCCCGGAAGTTCTCCTTCATGCTCATGGAGTCGGCATTATTGATGACGAATTCGTTGGCGGCCGCGATCGCAGAGAAATCAGCGACGAACTGAGTCACGTCCTTATCGCTTTCCACCGAATATAGATTTTCGTTTCTATTCATTGATCGACCTCCTCGGCATTATCGACTATCCGTTCGGCAAACGGCGCGGAAAATACCAGCTGCCGCACTAGGCAGACAGGGAAATTGTCAACCGAGCGGCACGATAGGCCCTGGACGATCGGTTCGATCAGAAGAGGCTCGATGCTACATCGGCTTCGGCTCCCCGATGGCTGAAGATCTCCAGATGCCGATCCTCGTAGATCACCCAGACCTCCTGGGCACCTGTTTCCAGATAGAGAGATACCTTTTCCGCGATCTCGGCCTTGGAATTCGAGGGTGAAACGATCTCGGCGCACAGCTCAGGCGCCTTCGGATAGGGCGTCAGATTCGCGAATTCCTCGAGGAAGGCGCTCGACGCCCAGGCAACATCGGCAACCTTGACGCCATCGCCGGTCTGGATCGAGCATTCTGCGATGACCTCGCCCTCGGGATGACGGCTCCAAAGCATCCCAGCCAACCGGCCTTGAATCCGGCCATGCTGGTTTGAGGCCGGACTCATGAGAATCTTGCCGAATCTGGTCAGCTCGATCTTGAACGGGAGATCGCGAAACATCGGATTATCGACGACTTCAGACCACTCCATGATGCCTCTCCGTATGGAAACCGTTCACTCGATGGTAGCCGATCATTCCGGTCGCTGTGTGTCGAACTCCAGCGCCGAATCTCGCGCGGCAGTCTGAACGCCGAGGGCATGGACTTGGGTGCCGACGGCCGCGTCCGCCACCGCTGCCGTGCGCTCGGCCTCGAGGACGCGAACGCGCTCGGTCAGCTCGGCATTGCGTCGACGGTACTCGCTGGCCTGCTGACGGTAGAACACCACGGCCTGGACCTGGCCCGGCGTGATGCCATGACGGGAGAAACCCGGTGGGAACAGATAGCCGCGATGCATCTCCCAGTCGTCCCAGCCGGTCCAGGGGATGAACCCGGCGAGGATCGCCAGCAGACGCAGCGCGGTGGGATCCGGTTTTCCCGTGGAGCGCCACCGGCGATACGTCCGCAGGGAAACCAAACAGGCCGAGGCCGCCTGTTCGTCGCTGAAGCCGCACAGCTGCTGCAGTGCTCGCAAGGTGCCGGGATTGGCCAAGAATCCCTCGTAGAGCAGCTCGGCATCCGGCCAATCCTGACGCGGTGACAGATTGACCTTGGCGACTTCCTCGGTGGTCAATCTGACCGCGAGGTCCGAGGCGGTCGACGGTGCCCGAGCCTTGGAACCACGCGGCTTGGCCTCGGGTTCAGCCCGATCCTTGATTTCGCATAATGTATATTATGTCAAGTCAAGGCTGAACGCTCTAAAAGGTGGTTTTGGGTGCCCTGCTTTTTAGGTCCAGTGTTACATACACTGGACCTTGCCCACGGCGCTCAGATTCTCACGTCATCAATATCACCCAAAGACGGTGGCGCCCTCTCCACGTTCACCAAGAACGGTAGCACCCGATCCCTGATACCCGAGACCGCATACCCGCGAGCCGCTGGCACACGCACCAACGGCAAACCGGCAGACGCACAGGCCCGATTCAGGAACTCGTCGCGCTTCTTGTTCTTCTCCCTGCCGTGACTCGCGTCATCGAGCTCGACCGCCGCCTTGACGGTCAATGTAGCCGGATCGCAAATCACGAAGTCGAAATGCTTAGCCGAGATGGCATTGAATGCTCGCTGCCTGGCCGCGCCCTTGAGATTCTTTGGTGTCAGGACATCCGCGACGCGCACCTTCGTGAGGACGGCGCCATCCTTTCCAACCGCATCGACCAGAATACCGTAGAAAGACCGCTCGGCAGCCGACAGCAGCTGTTTTAGACGATACGCAGCGACTGGGTTCGCTTTGTCTTTCTTCCCTCCTCCCAACGCGGTGGCGACGCCGACAAACACAATTGCAAGAAAGACAACAGCAACACCCAGAGCAATCAAGCCGGATTCTCCGTACCCTTCCATGCTTACATCCTCAAAGCTTACCAACCCCACGTTCAGGTACGTTTGAGGCGACTGCGGCTTTGCGATACCAAAAACGTCACCCGCAACGTATTGTTGGGCATCATCACTCGTAGTCGTAATCGCTTCTGGACAAGCGATACTGGATCACATGCCCTCTGGATTTCCCGATACCTCGTTTGACCGCCACCTCAACTGCACGGGGTTGATCTGGCAACTGACGAGTAGACCGCACAGTAACTCCATATTTTGGCGATTCTAATTTCTCAAGATACGCTACGAGTTGAGTGTGTTCGGGACAGATAACCAATGCCCTTTTGTAAAGTTTTCCTCGAAGCTCGGTTTCTAGCTCTTGGATAGCGATGAGTATTGCGCGTTGAATGGGGTACGAACGCTGTACGCTGAAATGTTGTACGTATAGGATTTCGCGCTGCTGGTTATTAGCATGCTTTCCGTAACACACGATAGCTTGTGCCGCTTCGAGCTCTGACACTGCAGTTGTTACAGCGCTATACGCGAATTCGTGAAGTTCTTTTGGAATGATTGGGCGTGCGACCAGAAGTTTCCACAAATAGAAGCGTTGCCAGTTGAACACTGAAGGATCGGATTTGAGCAGGCGCGTTGCCATTTCTAGCCAATCACCAGACGGAACCGCTTGTAAGAGTTTTGTCCAGTAATCGCTTCGGTTTGGATGAGACTCCATTCTCGCAACCACAAATGGTACCAACTGAGCGAGGACTGAGTCCTTGAACTCCTGGTAATCGGAAATCTGAAGTGTCCGATTAGCGTAAGCACGAAACTTTCGATCGTCACCACTCGGCGAGGCATGGTTACCCAAACGCCGAAACACTTCAGGAATTGTCATTTCAACTTCGTCTTTATCTCCACGTGCAATTACATCTTCTATGGACGAAATGTATGCATCGTCCTCAACATCGACTAAATTTTCAAATTCTGGCGAGCCCTTCAAGTAAATTTTTGTCTTGTCACTAGCAAGAAACATGCGATGGTGGGCCAGCGCGGCCTGCAGGTCGTGAAGTGCTCGAATAGCTTGCTTCTTATTCTTGGCGCAGATTCGGATATCGTCGACCCAACGAAAATACCTGTATCTTTTTTGAATTATTTCGTGGTCAACGCCAGAAAGAAAAAGTGACCCAAAAAAACTACTGGCGTCAAGATTTTGAGGGATGCCATAACCATCGGAGCTCCACTGACGAACCAATGCCTCCAGAAAACAGACCATCACTCGATCATCTTGAGTCATGCCAGCACCGAGTAGAGAACGAATTCTTGATGCTAGGTCTTCAATGCGGATATGGTCATAGAAGCTGGCAATGTCAGTAACTAGGACGGCCCCCGTCTGATCGTCTAGACAGGCTCGTCGAAAATCGTTGTGAAATTGCTTCCATCTATCGATTCTCTTGCCAAATGGATACCCATCTGGATCATCGGAATCCAAACGATATGAGTAGACCTCAGAGGGCAAGTGATGATCCAATTTTGGCAAGAAGTAATGCAGCGTTGCTAGATAGAGCAGACGATGAACTGGATGGAGCCAAATCGCTTCTCGAACCATGCCGCTTGCTTTTGGAACATAATCCATCTGTGAAGTGAAGGCGTCGATCTGGAGTAAGCGGTGCTGCCGTTGCTGCAAGTAATCATCCAACTCTCCAACGACATCCGCGAAGTTGATAGGATCGGGAAAGAAGTCGTCGTCGCTATCCTTCACCAGCCACTTACCAGCTTTTTGTAGCTGTAAGATCCGCTTGACCTTTTGATAGTCAATCGCCACTACTATTCCTCCAAATTGCGCCCAATATAATCGACGGCACTGCCGCCAGGTCCAAAAACACGATCTACTTCAACGCCTTCCATCCGGCGCGGCGCGACACGCCGGAGAGATCGCCGAGGGTGCGATAGCGGCGTGTCTCGCGCCGCCCATGCCCCTGCTCGACGGTTTCCAGGAACTGGGAGTCCGGTCCGACATACTCTCGCGGGCGTCGGCGTCGATGAATGCCTCCTCGACCTCGGTGGCCAAAGTGCTTTGAATGGGTCAATAGGGATCGATCCGAGGGCATTTCCGGCATGGCAGACTCTTGCAAGGGCAGCAAAAACGGGC
Organism: Imhoffiella purpurea; assembly: GCF_000585215.1. Classification (GTDB taxonomy): domain Bacteria; phylum Pseudomonadota; class Gammaproteobacteria; order Chromatiales; family Chromatiaceae; genus Imhoffiella; species Imhoffiella purpurea. The sequence continues at coordinate 17,252 of NZ_AONC01000044.1, forward strand.
GCGCGAGTCTGGGACAATCCGGCTATCTCGTCCAACAGTAGTTGATAATATTTTGATGCGATCGCCCTGGGACGTATACCCTTACATTCGTATTTCCTCATAACGTGCTAACGTACTTCCTCTACGACTTCGGTAGGAGCCTGACGATGGATCCCATCACCGCATTGCTCGCAGGCTATCTCACGACCTCGGCGGAATCGATCGGCAACCAGATCGCAAACAGCGCTGTCGCCCGTATGGATACGGAAGTAAAGGTCGAAACGGTCGAGTACCAGGGAATCGATGTCGATTTCTCGCATCAGATGTGGCGGATTCAGGATTCGTCCGTGTGCGGCCAGTATCGGGGCGATGTCGTGAAGCGCTCGGCATGTACCCATGCGGCGAAGGATCTCTTCGCCGAGTCCTGCAAGCGGTTGTCAGACAATCGCAGCGCTCACCCCGACTATTCAAGCCTGAAGGCGATGTATTGCTCCGCGGCCGCGCGTTTTCGGCCGACTCAGGCCGGTATCGAGTGGACCGACCCGGGCGCGATCTCTCCTGACGCGGAGGCGCTTCAGGAATGCCGGCTCGCGCAAGCCGCCCTGCTCACGGAGAACACGCCGGAAAACCGCTACCGCAAAAAACGGGCATGTGCCAAGGTTCGATCCGACTAGGGATCGCCCTCTCGGCTTTCGCTCGCGATTCCCGGAACCAAATTTAACGGGAACCATTCTCACTCTTTGGAGATTTCGCACAGCTCCCGGCCCTACCCTGGCGGCGCTAGCGGCATCAAGCGTGCCCTGCGTGCATAGGCGGGTTATCCTAGCCTATTGGTGAAACACAGATCGGATCAGGGTGCCGGCTATCCTGGGAAGCACAAGTACATGAATGACAGAACTCAGAAACACACTCTCGCCCTGAGCGCCCTCAAGGTCACGCTTGGCGCCTTGCTCGTTCTGAACCTCGGCGGATGCGACGGTCTCGCCAAGATGATGGCCAAGCCCGAGCCCAAGCCGGAACCGCAGGAGGTCGCACAGCCGGAATCCTTGCCGCCGCTGCCTCCGACCGACAAACCGGAACCCAAGCCGAAGGCGAACCAGCTCTATGAGTGGAACGGGGAAGGCAAGAAGGTCACGCGCATCGTCGTCAACACCAACGAACAGAAGGCGCACTTCTATTCGGGCGACGAACAGGTCGGCTGGAGCACCGTCGCGACCGGCATATCCAAATATCCCACCCCGACCGGTCAGTTCGAGGTCATCGAGAAGGTGGAGAACAAGCGCTCCAACCTCTATGGCAAGGTCTATGGCAAGGGCGGCAAGGTCATCCGCTCCAGCGTCAAGGTCGGCCGCGATCCCATTCCCGATGGCGGCCGCTTCGAGGGCGCCAAGATGCCCTATTTCATGCGCCTGACGAACGACGGCGTCGGTTTGCACGCCGGCCCGATCCCGCGTCCGGGCAGACCGGCCTCGCACGGCTGTATTCGCATGCCGGGCAAGCTGGCTCCGGTGCTCTTCAAGCATGTGGAATATGGAACCCCGGTCGAGATCGAGGGCAAGGGGCCGAGCTACGGGAACTACGTACAAAAACTGCAGAAGCAGCGCGAGGTCGCCGCCCAGCAGCAGCGCGAGGCCGAGCGGCGCAAGGCCGCGGCCGAGAAGAAGGCCGCCGAGGAGGCCAGGGTCGCGGCCACCGACCCGAAGCCGGCTGCCGAGTCCGCCGAGAATCCGATCGTCGAGGCTCAGGCCCGGGATGCCTCCGCCGCTCCGGCCGAGTCCGCGTCCGAGCCGCGAGAGACCCGCATGCTGACCGAGCCGGCCCCCGCGGCCAAGACCGAAGCCGATGCAGCGGCGGCCCAACCGGTAGCGTCGCCGGCCTCGCCGCAGACGCCCAAGGTTGCCGAGGAGCCGGCCGTGGCCAAGCCTGAAGCGACCTCGGTTCCGGCCCAGCCGACGGTTCCCCAGTTGCCCCAGCCCGAGCAGTCGACCCGAGTGGCCGAACCCGCCCCGACGGCCCCTGCGGATCCCGCGACCGCCCCCGTGCCTGAGCAGAGGCCGGCACCCAGTGCGCCTCCTGCCGCCCCTGCGGAGCCCAAGCCGGCCGCGGCCGCAGCCGATCCGACGCCCCCGCAGCCGCCCAAGCCGGAGGCCCCGACGACCGAATCCGCTCCGCAACCGGCGTCTCAGCCGGAGCCGCCGGCTCCCGCCGAGCCGGCCGCCTCACCCGAGAAGCAGTAGCGATGCACGATGAGTTTCCGCTCGATCCCGAGCTGTGCCACCTGAATCATGCCGCCGTCGGGCCTTGGCCCCGGCGGACGGCCGAGGCGGTGTCGCGCTTCGCCGAGGAGAATGCGCGCTGGGGCTCGCTCGCCTATCCGCAATGGCTGGCGGTCGAGCAGCGGCTGCGCGAGCGTCTGGCCAGGCTGATCGGTGCCGTCTCGCCGGACGAGATCGCCTTGGCCAAGAACACCTCCGAGGCGCTCTCCGTCATCGCCCACGGGATCGACTGGAGACCGGGCCAGACGGTGGTCGGGATCGCGCAGGAATTCCCTTCCAACCGAATCGTGTGGGAGTCGCTGGCGTCTCTCGGCGTGACCTGGCGCGGACTGGACCTGGATGCCTCCGCCGATCCGGAGGCGGATCTCATCGCCATGTGCGATGGGAACACCCGTCTGCTCGCGGTCAGCTGGGTTCAGTACGCCTCGGGGCGCCGGCTGGACCTGGAGCGTCTCGGCGCCCATTGCCGGGCGCACGGCATCCTCTTCTGCGTCGATGCCATACAGGGGCTGGGCGCCCTGCCCTGCGACGTCCGGCGCTTCCAGGCCGATTTTATGGTCGCCGACGGTCACAAATGGCTGCTCGGACCAGAGGGTCTGGCTCTGCTCTACGTGCGACCCGAACTGCGCGATACGCTGACCCTGCGTCAATTCGGGTGGCACATGGTCGAGCAGGTCGGCGATTTCGATCGAACGGACTGGTCTCCGGCTCGGAGTGCGCGGCGTTTCGAATGCGGCAGCCCCAATCTGCTGGGGACGCATGCGCTCGAGGCAAGTCTCTCGCTGATCGAGGAGATCGGCATGGACCGGATCTGGAGCCGGCTGCAGGAGCGCACCGCCCACCTGATCGCCTCGATCGAAGGGCGCGGTTTCGAGCTCATGACCCCGGCGGATCCCGGCTTGCGCGCCGGCATCATCAGCTTCCGCATTCCCGGGATCCCCGCCGAACCGCTCTATCGCGAGCTCATGCAGCGCAAGGTGCTCTGCGCCTGCCGGGGTGGAGGGATCCGCTTCTCGCCGCATTTCTATACCCCGGTCGCCATGATCGACCGAGCCATGGAAATCCTCGACGAGACACTCGCCAGCCGAGGCTCGGGCTGAACGCTCGAAGGATCGATTTATTACGATAATGAGTCGTATAGATGACGAATTAGAGACAATATTGTGACATTCGGCTAGTCTTCCTGGGACTCGTGGGGCTTCCCCACTTCCCTTGCCCTCTAGCCGCCGTGAAATCATCCATTCGCTCGCCTTTCGCTCGCCGGATCCTCGTCTGGATCGGCGCCCTCCTCTTCGTCGCGATCTGGTATCTGGCCGCTCAGACGGCCATGGCCCAGGTCTTCGACCTCGAGCTGCGGAATGGCTCGGTCTATGCCTGGGACCTGGGCGCGCACCTTCTGATCGGGGCCATCCTGTTCGGCATCTCCCGCTCGCTGCCGCGCTTCATGCTGACCGCGACCGCCCTCTTCTCCGCCCTCACCTTCGGCAACGCCATGAAGCTCGCCATCCTGGGCGCTCCGGTCGCCCCGGACGATTTCGTCGCCGCGCGCAATATGTTCCTGCTACTCGACGGCTGGCAGCTGGCGGGTGCCATTGCCCTGGTTGCCGTCCCCGTGGCGCTCCTGGCCTGGACGATCGATTGGCGCCGCGGCTGGTCCTGGGCCAATCTGGGGGCGATCGGGGCGTGCGTTGCGACGCTCATGCTGATCCCGGCCCCGATCTCGGCGACGCTGGATGAGACCTTCGGCAACTCGGTCTGGAATCAGCCCGGCAATTTCACCGACCGCGGCCTGCCGATCCATCTGCTGCAAGAAACGGCGCGCAATCTTTCGCGACGCGTGGCCCCGCCGAGCCTGGCGGAGGTCAAAGAGGCGTTCGCTCGGGTCGAGGACGGAGTCGAGCCGCATCTCCTCAAGGTGTCGGCCCCGACCGGCGGCGCCCCGCGCAATCTCCACATGATCGTTCTGGAATCCTTCTGGGACCCGATGCTGCTGACCGCATCCAAGCTGTCGGAGGATCCCTTCGATCCCGCATTCCGCCGGCTGTGGAAGGCCGCCGGGCATTCGCATCTGCTGTCGCCCGTGTTCGGCGGCTATACCGCCAATACCGAATTCGAGGTGCTGTGCGGCTTTCCGGTCACCGAGGACAACGTCTTCTTCGAGACGGGTCTGAAACGCTCCGCGCCCTGTCTGCCGGCCCATCTGACCGAGGCCGGCTATCGCACCTATGCCTCGCATCCGAACGCGGCCTCCTTCTGGAACCGGGTCAACGCCTATCGCCGCATCGGCTTCCAGACCTATTGGGCCGATCGTGACTTCGACCTCGACGACATGAACCGCAGCTTCCTGAGCGATTCCTCGCTCTATCGTCAGGTGCTCGACAAGCTGGGTCGCGAACTCGAGGGAAGGCGGCCGGTCTTCGATTACATCCTCACCTATTTCGGCCACCTTCACTACCCATTGAACGAGAGGCGCCCCAAGGTCGTCAGCGCGGCCCCGGGTCACGAGACGGTCGAGGCCTATGCCAACACGGTCTATTACAAGTCGCGCGAGCTGATGGATTTTCTCGAGGAACTGCAACGCCGCGATCCGGATGGCCTGATCGTTCTATTCGGCGATCACCTTCCCGCATTGGGCCCCAATTACGGCGGCTATACCGAATCGGGCTTGCTCGAGCCGCGACGCGGCGATTTCGACGCCCCCATGCTGCGGACGATGGTGCGCACGCCCCTGGTGGTGATCGACGGACAGCGGGGACCGGTCGAGGTGGGAGATATACCTGCCTATCAGATCCCGGCGCTCATGCTCGAGCTCCTGGGCGATCGGCGCCCCTCGATCATGGATCTGGCGAATCGGGGTTACGAGGCGGCCCCCATTCGCCCGCTGCCCGGCTTGACCTTGACCCTGGAGCGGGCGGACACGCAGGTCTGCCGGGCCGGGGAGCGCCTGGATGCGGACTGCGATCAGTCCTCGCAATGGGTGGAAGCGATCGAAACCCTGAGGACCGACATCTTCAGCGGCGAGCAGCATAGCCTGCAGGATCTCGCCCTCCCCGGCGGGGAATTCCGCGAGGCCGCCGTCTCATCCCCCGAATGGCAGAGGGATCGGATGTAGGGCCTCATGGGCTCGTATCGGACAGCACCCGGACGACCGCCGAGCAGAGTTCTGCCAGCTCGGCGTCGTCGATGACGAAGGGCGGCATCAGATAGACCAGGCGTCCGAAGGGACGCACCCAGACCCCACGCTCGACGAAGCGGCGCTGGATCTCGCGCATCGCGACCGGCTCTTGCATCTCGACCACGCCGATGCCGCCGAGCACGCGCACCTCCGCCACCCCGGAGACGGCCCGGCAAGGGGCCAGGCCTTCGGCCATCGCCCTTTCCATCCGGCGCACGTTCGCCGACCAGTCCGATTCCAGGAGCAGCCCGATGCTGGCGTTGGCCACCGCGCAGGCGAGCGGATTGCCCATGAAGGTCGGGCCGTGCATGAAGACGCCTGGATCGGCCGAGGAGATGGTATGGGCCACCTTCTCGGTGGCGAGGGTCGCCGCCAGGGTCATGTAGCCCCCGGTGAGCGCCTTGCCGACGGTCATGATGTCGGGCGAGATGTCCGCGTGCTCGCAGGCGAACAGACGTCCGGTGCGGCCGAATCCGGTGGCGATCTCGTCGGCGATCAGCAGCACCTCGTAGCGGTCGCAGAGCGCCCTCACCTGTCGGAGATAGTCGGCGCTGTAGAAGCGCATCCCGCCCGCGCCCTGGACGATGGGCTCGAGGATGACGGCGGCCAGCTCCTGGTGATGGCGCTCGATCAGCGCGGCGAAGTCCGCAATCCGCTCCGGCGGACAGTCCTCGCCGAAACGGCAGTCGGGCGCCGGGGCGAAGATCTGCTGCGGCAGGACCCGGCTGAAGAGATGGTGCATCCCGGTCACCGGGTCGCACACCGACATGGCGTTGAAGGTGTCGCCGTGATAGCCGGAGCGGATGGTCATGAGCCGGTGCCGCTCCGGTTTGCCCGAGGCGATCCAGTACTGCAGGGCCATCTTGATCGCGACCTCGACCGAGACCGATCCCGAATCGCAGAGAAAGACGTGCTGGAGCGGCTCGGGCGTCAGATCGACCAGGGATTGCACCAGGCGCATCGCCGGCTCGTGGGTCAGTCCCCCGAACATCATGTGCGACATGCGTTCGAGCTGATCGCGGGCGGCCCGGTCGAGCACCGGATGGCCGTAGCCGTGGATGGCGCACCACCAGGAGGACATGCCGTCGATCAGGGTTCGGCCGTCCATGAGCTCGATCCGGCAGCCGTGCGCCGAGCGCACCGGATAGACCGGATCGCGGTCGATGGTCGAGGTGTAGGGATGCCAGGCGTGCGCCTGGTCGATGGCGAGCAGTGCGTCGATATTCATTCGAGAGGGTCAGAGATTGCTGCGGCTGTCGATCTCGTCCAGCGACACGCCGCGCAGGATGGCGGCGATGATGTCGCGGCACTCGGCCTCATGTTCGAAGTCCTTCCTGCCCTTGCGCGCGGCGGTGAAGAAGCGTCCCAGGGTCTTCTGATCCTGGGCGCTCAGCTCCTCGGTGAAGCCTTTCTTGCTGACCACCTTGTCCGGGATCCGATCGGGGGCATCCTCTTCGGCCGCCTGACGTCCGTGCGCCCAGTTCATCGCCCGAGCGCTGTAGAGCACGATGCGGTCCAGCAGCACGAATGGGAAACGCGGGTTCGAGACCGGACCGATGGTGAATTTGTGGGTGCCGGGCGCGCGCTCGATATCGAGCTTGGCGAGCGCCTTGCCGCCGACCACGCCGAGCACCCCGCCGGTCGCCGCGCCGATCAGCGCGCCCGCGCCGAGCGAATGGCCTGCCGTCGCCAGGTCGAGCGTAACCCCGGACGCCGCCCCGGCGGCCATGCCGACGACCGCCAGTTGCCGGCGCGACAGACCCAGTGCCTGCCCCACCTCTTCGGACAGCAGGTCCTGCTCGAGGATGGAGTCCGGAGGGAGGTTCCAGACGTTGTGTCTGAAATTGGCGCGGATATGCTCCTGCGCCTCCAGCTCCAGACGGCGCAGACCGTTTTCGAACTCGGTCGTGAGCTCGGCCTTGATGCGGTCGCGGCCGCTCTTGAAGATGATCTTGCTGTCCTTCACCGAGCGCGAGACCTTGTAGGACAGGGCCTCCTTGAGCAGATCCAGGATGGTGGTCACGGCCTGGTCGGTGCGGCGCTCCCAGTCGTGGGAGAAGGCGTCCACCGCCTCCTCGATGAGATGCTCCCAGCGCTGATCGATGCTCTTGAGCGCATTGAGCAGCTTGATTCGCTCGGAATAGGTGGCCCGGTGGGCGTTGAAGATGCGCACCGAGTTGAACGCCTTGCTCAGTGCGTCCTGCCACTGGGTCATGTAGCGCGTCTGATTGGAGAGATTGTTGAGAATCGCCATGCGCGGCCGGGCGGTCAGACGCAGCAGCTCGATCTCGACCCGATCCTTTTCCTTGATGCGCTTCGAGCCGTCCACCACCAGGATGATCCCGGCACCGTTGGCGACCGGCTCCAGCAGCGCGCAGTCGTGGCAATAGAGCGGATCGCCGCCGAATTCCTTGATGAAGGCGCGGGCGAGATCCCGTTTCTCCTCGTTTTCCTGGAACCATTCGAGGATGGCGTTGGGATTCTGGAAGCCGGGCGTGTCGATGAACTCGATGATGGTGCGGCCGTCGATGACGACCGGGTACACGTCCGAGGTGGTGGTGGTTCCGGCCCGCTTGTCGATCGCGATCCGGTCGTTCTCCGTCAGGGTCGCGACCACAGAGGATTTGCCCGCGTTCGGGTGGCCCATGATCGCCAGTTGCGGAATTCTCTCGGCCATCAGACTTCTTCTCCATCCTCGCTGGACGGTGCCAGCATTTCCAGCCGCAGGTAGGGGTCGGCCATTTGATCGATCTTGCGCTGCCAGTCGGTGAAATCGAACGATCGCAGGGGTGGCAGCCGGTCCTCGTCCTCCGGATCGCCCACCAGCGCGAGCAGCATCTGCGCCTCGGTGCCGGCGACCGCGCGCAGCTCGCGCAGGAAGAGCAGGTTCTCCGTGATGGGCGGCTGGGAGCCGTCCTGGATCACGGCGATGCGTGGCGGCGGCGCCTGCCAGTCGCCTTCCTCGAGCAATGCCAGGGCATGCATGGTCATGGCGCTTCCGGCGCCGAAGGTCGCATAGGCACCGACACGCCAGCCGCTGAGCGAGCGCAGCAGCTCTTCCAGGCGCGGCCGGTCCTCCGGCTCCAGCACGTCGTCGACATCGACGTGAACCAATAGCAGGCAGGCATCCGGGGCGAAGCGCGTCGACGTGACGGACCGGGCGGAACCCGATGCCTGATCGTCCTCCAGAAGCGCATCCGAAGCGTCGACGACCGGACCAGTCTCGAGCTCAGGATTCGGTCGCGACTCTTCTTCGGGTTCTGGCTCAGGCTCAGGCTCAGGCTCAGGCTCAGGCTCAGGTTCTGGCTCAGGTTCTGGCTCAGGTTCTGGCTCAGGTTCTGGCTCAGGTTCTGGCTCAGGTTCTGGCTCAGGTTCTGGCTCAGG
>NZ_AONC01000045.1 GCF_000585215.1 Imhoffiella purpurea
GGCGTCGTTTAGGTCGTGGTTTTGACTTTGCCATAGCGGAGCCCGTCTGTCTTCACGTCCCCAAGGGAGGAGGAGGGTCTGAACGCTTACTTGAAGTCTCATCTCCTCGCGGGTCGCATTATTCGGAAAACGAATGGATTGGGCAATGCGCGAGACAGATATTGGACATCCGGATGGAATCGGCCGGGTCTCGGCGAACGGCTGGCTACTCGAATATCGCCCTGATTATCTGCGCATTTATATTAGAAAATCATAAAATTATATTTCGCTTCTAATGTGGTCATGATCGCCTCGATCCTCATTGCGTGCTTCTGTTTTCATTGGGAATGTAAAATAATCGCGCCGCGGACGTACCGCGGTCTGGAAATACAACAGCGACTCAGAGGAGTGACGACAGATGCGAATGAATCGAGATGTATTGGTCCGATGTTGGATGGCGTCGATGCTCGTGGCATTTGGCATCAGGGTGTCGGCCGTGCATGCGGAGGAATCGACCGAGCCCTTGCACCGGGTCTCTTCGGAGGTGTGCGAGACCTGTCACCAGGAGATCTATCGCCAATGGAAAGGCTCCATGCATGCCCAGAGCACGGCCCTGACGGATCCGATTCACGGCGCCTTCTACAACCAGGTGGTCGGCGATCCCACCGCGGAAGGGGTGGTCCACAAGCAGTCGGGAAAATTCCCCGTATGCCTTCAGTGCCACGCCCCCAACGCGGCGCGCGACAAGACCACCAAGCTGGATGCCATGCCCGCGTACAGCGAAGGGGTCAACTGCGTCGCCTGTCACACCCTGAAGGACTACAAGGGCATCGAGGACGCGAGCGGCAAGACCCGCTATGGTCTCATGGCCTACGCGGTCTCCGATGTGCTCCAGGGGCCGGTCGGCTTTCCGAGGGGCCTGGATCGGCTCGTCGCCGTCGATGACCCCTTCGGTGGGGCGGCGACCGCGAGCGCGGAGGATCAGAAGCCCAATCCTCATCTCGGCGAGCCGGTCGAGATGGACGGCAAGCGGATCCCGGCGCTCGAAATGGAATCCAACCCGGTCCAGCTCAGGACCTCGGACGCCTGCATGGGCTGTCACGATCAGCGCAAGAACCCTCAAGGGGTGCCTCTGTGTCAGACCGGCGGGGAATTCGTCGAGAGCGGCAGCCGGGTCGCCTGCCAGACCTGCCACATGCCCGTCGCCGGCGGCTTCGCCGATCACAGCATGGGCGGCGGTCACCACCAGGCCATGCTCGAGCGATCCATCGTGTTCGCGCTCGAGAGCGAGCCGGACGGAGACCTCATCGAGACGCGGGTCCAGCTGCGCAACCTGCAGCCGCATGCGATGCCGACGGGCGCGCCCTTCCGAAACCTGCACCTCGTGCTGACCGCCTATGATCGGGCGGGCGAGGTCGTCTGGAAGAATTCCGAGGGCCATCCGGCCGAGGGCGATCCCCGCGCCTATTTCGCCTACGGACTGGCGGACGACGAGGGACATCCGGCGCCACCTCCGACCGCCACGCAACCGGGCGGCGACACGCGTCTCGAGCCGCACGAGATTCGCGAGCTGGAATACGAGATCCCGACCGAGGGCGTGGTCCTGGTCCGGGGAGAGCTCTACTACAGTCTGCTGTGGCCGTCATTGGCCAAGAAGTTCGATCACCTACCTCAGGAGGTCACCTCTCCGGTTCTGATCGCGGTTGCCGAGAACCCGATACAGGAATAGAGAGGCATCTCTAGCAAGTCAGCGGATGGGCTCTGGATTCAGGGCCGGGAGGCTCGGGTGGTGATGGGCGATCGGCGACCACGGCTATCCTCAGCCTCTCGGCTCATGGATCTGAGAATCCCGCCCGGTTTGGCACTGGCCGCGGAGCCTGTCTGCCAGGGTCTTTCGGGCGCATCCGTTCGATTTCCTCCGTGAACCGATGAGCCGAGGGTCCATGCGGTCTCGATCGAACCGCATGGATCCGAGGTCAATCCAGTCGAGTCTCGATGTCAGGCACGCATCGGCCGATGCGTGCCATGGTGTACAATCCGATACGCTCGACGCCAAGACAAGGGCCGACATCCTCGGCAGGGCGGCGGGCTCCATGGCTCATCCACAACGGACGGAGTGGAATTTGGCTCAGGCATCCGATCCAGCGCGTGCTGGCGCCCGTCCGCTGCCGCACGCAGCCGACGCTCCTTCCTCCGCGCCGAAGGACAATGCACGTCCTGTCTCAACGCGACCTGTCCGGCGGCGCTCGTCCCGGTTTCCGCGCTCGGTGTTCGGCTGGTTCGTGCATTTCATCTCCAGCGCCTTCGCTCTGCCCATGCAGGTGGCATTGCTGGGGCTCGTGGGCGCGACCGTCTTCGTCGGCGTCACCCTTCCCGACCTGCCGGACGTGGAGCAGCTGCGCAACGTCCAGTTCAAGGAGCCGCTGCGCGTCTATGCCGCGGACGGCGCCTTCATGTCCGAGTTCGGGGTCCAGCGCCGTCGCCCGGTGGCGCTGAAGGATGTCCCGCCCCTGGTGATCCAGGCCTTTCTGGCGACCGAGGACAGCCGCTTCTTCGAGCACCGCGGCGTCGATGCGGTCGGCATGGGGCGCGCGATCCTCAGCTATCTGCAGACCGGCACCAAATCGCAGGGCGCCAGCACCATCAGCATGCAGGTGACGCGCAATTTCTTTCTGACGCCCGAAAAGACCTTCCAGCGCAAGCTGACCGAGGTGCTGCTGACCCTGCATGTGGAGCAGACCCTGACCAAGGAGGAGATCCTCGAGCTCTATCTGAACCAGATCTTCTTCGGGCATCGCGCCTACGGGATCGGCGCGGCCGCGGCGCTCTACTACGACAAACCGCTCGACCAGCTCACGGCGGCCGAGGCGGCGATGCTGGCGGGCATCCCCAAGGCGCCCTCGGCCAACAACCCGGTGACCAATCCGGCGCGGGCGCTCGAGCGCCGCGACTACATCCTGGGACGCATGCGCGAGCTGGGCTATATCGACGAGGACACCTATCGGACCTCGCTGGCGGCCCCCGACCGGGCCGCTCTTCATCGTCGTGCGCCCGAACTCGAGGCGGGCTATGTCGCCGAGATGGTGCGCGCCGAGATGATCCGCTTCTACGGCGAGGACGCCATCAGCCAGGGGTACCGGGTGACCGCGACCGTCGACTCCAGGCTGCAGACCGATGCACAGGAGGCATTGCGCACCGCGCTGCGCCGGTACGACCGGCGCCATGGCTACCGCGGCCCCGAGGCGAGCCTCGATATCGCCGGCATGACGGAGGCGGACATGGATGCCCATCTGTCCGCGGCGACCCGAATCCCCGGGCTCGAGCCCGCGCTGGTGACTCGGGTGACTCGCAGGGGCGCCGAGGTCTATCTCGGACAGGGACGGCGATCGACGCTCGGCTCCCGGGACCTGTCCTGGGCGCGCACGAGCCGCAACCGCGCCCGCTGGAACGGCCCGAAACGCAGCGCATCCAACGCCGTCGCCGTCGGCGATCTGATCCGGGTCAAACGGAACCAGGACGGCGACTGGGCGCTGACCCAGGTGCCGGCCGTTTCGGGCGCCCTGGTCTCCATCGATCCCCATGACGGTGCCGTGCGCGCCCTGGTCGGCGGCTACGCCTTCACCGGAACCAAGTTCAACCGCGCGGTCGACATGCGCCGCCAGCCAGGATCCAGCTTCAAGCCGTTCGTCTATGCCGCGGCCCTGTCGAGGGGCTGGACGCCCGCGTCCCTGGTCAAGGACGTGGCGGTCAAGCTGCCGCGCCGCGAGCGCTGGAATCCGAAGAACGCCGACCACAAGGAGCTGGGCCCAATCCGTTTGCGCCAGGCACTCGCCCTGTCGCGCAATCTGGCCAGCATCAATCTGCTGCAGAGCCTGGGGATCGACGCGGCCCAGGACTACATCCGCCGCTTCGGATTCGGCCCCGAGGCCATGCCCCAGGGGCTGTCCATGGTGCTGGGGACGGGCGAGCTGTCTCCGGTCAAGCTGGCCGAGGGCTATGCCGTCTTCGCCAACGGCGGCTATCACGTGATTCCCTATTTCATCGAACGCATCGAGGACGCCGACGGCCGGGTCGTCTTCCAGGCCAATCCGCCCTCGGCCTGTCGGGACTGCTGGTTCAAGACCGGGGACGGCTCGGCCACGACGCGCGGCACCGAACCGACCCGCATGGCCGAGCGCGTCATCGATCCGCGCACGGCCTTCCAGATGACCTCGCTGCTGCGCGAGGTCGTCGAGCACGGAACCGCGACCCGGGCCAAAAAGCTCGAGCGCCCGGACATCGTCGGCAAGACGGGCACCACCAACGACTATCGGGATGCCTGGTTCGCCGGCTATCAGGCGGATTTCGTTACCGTCGCCTGGATGGGTTTCGACGATTTCGGCAAGCTCGGACGCGGGGAGGGCGGCGGCAAGGCCGCGCTCGGCATGTGGGTCGACTTCATGCGGGAGGCGCTCGCCGACCGGCCGATCGCCACCCTGGATCTACCGGCCGGACTGATCGAGGTCAGGGTCGATCCGGCGCGCGGTGTGGAGACCGGCTCGAAGAACGGAATCCTCGAATACGTCCAGGAGGAGTTCCGCACCGAGGCCGAGTCCGCGCCGGTCGCGGTCGCCGACCGCTCCAGAGGCGGGCCCAGCCGCTCGGTGAATCGCTCCGCGCCGAGGGTGATGGACGATCTCTTCTGACCGCCAAATCCTGTTTCGCGCACCGAAGGTGTCTTTCTGCAGCACTCGCAGCGGCTTGGCCTGGTTGGCCAAGCTCAGCTCGCCGATCTCGTCGAGGAGAAGACGGATCGACGTGAGCCCTTCTCTCGGCCGTTCGCGGGAATTTCCGGGTTTGTCGTCGAGGTTGTTTGAATCTCGCTGCGGCGGCTGTAGACTCTGAAGTTTTTCCCCAACCACCATCATGAGGTCCTCCGTGGTCGCCCCCGAGCCAGATTTCCACCGTATCAAGCGGTTGCCGCCCTACGTCTTCAATATCGTCAACGAATTGAAGGCCGAGGCGCGAGCGCGCGGGGAGGACATCATCGATTTCGGCATGGGCAATCCGGATCAGCCCACGCCGCAGCATATCGTCGACAAGCTGACCGAGGCCGCGGGCCGTCGCGACACCCATCGCTATTCGGTGTCCCGGGGCATTCCCAGGCTGCGCCGGGCCATCTGTCACTGGTACCGGGACCGCTTCGACGTACACCTGGATCCGGAGACCGAGGCGATCGTCACCATCGGCTCCAAGGAGGGGCTGGCGCATCTTGCGCTCGCCACCATGAGCTCCGGGGACACGGTTCTGGTGCCCAATCCGGCCTATCCGATCCATCCCTACGGCTTCATCATCGCCGGTGCCGACGTGCGTCACGTGCGTCTGACCCCGGAAGTGGATTTCTTCGATGAGCTGAAGAAGGCGATCCAGGAATCCTGGCCGAAGCCGAAGATGCTGGTGATCAACTTCCCCGGCAACCCGACCACACAGTGCGTCGAGCTCGACTTCTTCCAGAAGGTCATCGACATCGCCGCCGAGCACGGCATCTGGGTCGTGCACGACATCGCCTATGCCGATATCGTCTTCGACGGCTACAAGGCGCCCTCGATCCTCCAGGTGCCTGGGGCCAAGGACATCGCCGTCGAGTTCTTCTCCATGTCGAAGAGCTACAACATGCCGGGCTGGCGCGTCGGCTTCATGTGCGGCAACAAGACCCTGGTCTCGGCGCTCGCCCGCATCAAATCCTATCTCGACTACGGCACCTTCACCCCGATCCAGGTGGCGGCCATCGCCGCGCTCGAGGGGCCGCAGGACTGCGTGCGCGAGATCAGCGATATGTACGAGGCACGTCGCGACGTGCTCTGCAGCGGTCTGACCGCCGCCGGATGGGCGGTCGAGCCGCCCAAGGCCACCATGTTCGTCTGGGCCCCGATCCCGGAGCAGTATCGCGGCATGGGGTCCCTGGAGTTCTCCAAAAAGCTCCTGCGCGAGGCCAAGGTCGCGGTGTCGCCAGGCATCGGTTTCGGCGAATATGGCGATACCCACGTGCGCTTCGGTCTGATCGAGAACGAGCATCGTACCCGCCAGGCCGTGCGCGGCATCAAGGAGATGCTGCGGCGGGATTCGCGCGCCGGCGCCTGATTCGGAGTCTTCTCACAGAGAATCGCTCGTCTGAGCCTGGGCAGGCTGCGCGCCTGTCCAGTCGCCGCTCGCGGACCCCGTGCCGGTGTCCGGGCGGCTCATATACAAGGTCATATCGAGGTGAAATGCATGGAACCGGTGAAGGTCGGGTTGTTGGGTCTCGGAACGGTCGGCGGCGGCACCGTCAGCGTCCTGACCGCGAATGCCGCCGAGATCGCTCGCCGTGCCGGGCGGGGAATCGACATCGCCCATGCCGCAGCGCGCGAGTATCGGCCCGAGACCATCCGGGGGCTGGATCGCATCGGCCGAATCGGAGACGACGCCTTTGCGCTGGTCGAGGACCCGGAGATCCAGATCGTCATCGAGCTCATCGGCGGCTATTCCCCGGCCCGCGAACTGGTGCTGCGGGCGATCGAGAACGGCAAGCACGTGGTCACCGCCAACAAGGCGCTGATCGCCAAGCACGGCAACGAGATCTTCGCCGCGGCCCGCGCGCATGGCGTGGTGGTCGGGTTCGAGGCGGCGGTGGCCGGCGGCATCCCCATCATCAAGGCGCTGCGCGAGGGCCTGGCCGCCAATCATATCGAGTGGATCGCCGGCATCATCAACGGTACCGGCAACTTCATCCTCAGCGAGATGCGCGACAAGGGTCGCGATTTCTCCGAGGTTCTGGCCGAGGCCCAGACGCTCGGCTATGCCGAGGCGGATCCCACCTTCGACATCGAGGGTATCGACGCGGCCCACAAGCTGACCATCCTGGGCTCTCTGGCCTTCGGCATCCCGCTGCAGTTCGAGCGCTGTTTCATCGAGGGCATCTCCGGGATCGAGACGCAGGATGTGGTCTATGCCGCCGAGTTGGGCTACCGCATCAAGCATCTGGGCATCGCCAGACGCTCCGACTGCGGGATCGAGCTGCGGGTGCATCCGACCCTGATCCCGGAGCGCCGTCTGCTGGCCAACGTCAACGGCGTCATGAACGCGGTGCTGGTCAAGGGCGACGCCGTGGGGCCGACGCTCTATTACGGTGCCGGCGCCGGGGCACTGCCGACCGCCTCGGCGGTGGTCGCCGATCTGGTCGACGTGGTGCGGACCCTCACCACGGACCCCAACAACCGGGTGCCGCATCTCGCCTTCCAGCCGGACGAGCTGGCCGACACGCCGGTGCTGGGGATGGAAGAGGTCGAGACCGCCTATTATCTGCGTCTCTCGGCCCTGGATCAGCCAGGCGTCATGGCGCGCATCGCCAGCATCCTCGGCGAGCAGGGCATCAGCATCGAGGCCATCAAGCAGAAGGAGCCCGCCGAGGGCGAGACCCACGTGCATCTGGTGATGCTGACCCACCGCGTGCTCGAAGGCCGAATGCAGGAGGCGCTCGCCCGCATCGAGGCGCTGGATTCGGTGCAGGGGTCGGTGGTGCGGATTCGCATGGAGACCCTTTCAGGTTAATCGCGACACCTGTTCCCCGGTCTTCTGGCCCTGTTCCCCGACCGGGCCGGCCGGAACGGTCAGACCTCGGACATGGATCGAACTGGATTCAACAGGCATCGGTGTCCGTGAGCGCGAGATCGCTGATTCTCTACCTGCTGGTCGTGGCCGCCTGCTGCGGCTGGTCCTCCTGTCTCGCGGCGGATGTGGTCGATCTCGAGTCGGGCTGGGAATATCGCTGGGGCGACTCTCCCTTCACGCCGGAGGGCGTGCCGCTCTGGACCCATGATGACGCCTCGGGTCGCTGGTCCTCCATCGGCTTTCCGTCCAATCCGCCTGGACGCGGCTCGCAAACGAACGTCTGGTTCCGCGCCACCCTGCCAGACGGGAGCTGGCGGGACCCGGTGCTCTACGTCTTCAGCGTGGACCTGATCGTCGAGGTCTATCTCGAGGGCCGCAGGATCTACCGGTTCGGACATTTCGGCGCGCAGGGCGAGGGGCGCTTCGAGGGCTGGCCGTGGCACATGATCCCGCTGCCGGTGGACTGCGCTGGAAAGCGGGTCTATTTCCGAGTCTTTTCAGACTACATGGATATCGGTCTGTGGGGGCGGATCCGGGTGATGGAACGGGTCGATCTGCTCCTCGGGGTCGTGCGCAGTTCGATCGAGCGTCTCGTCATCGGCGGCTTTTCGTTTCTCATCGCCTGTTTGTCGCTGTTCTTCGGTTTCCTCAGCCGAGAGCGCCTGAGCTTCACGACCTTGGCACTCTTCTCCTTGGCCTCCGGCTGCATGGTCCTCAGCGGCAGTCAGATCAATCTGCTCGTCATCGACCGTCCGTTGCTGTGGGACTATATGGGAGCGATCGGATATTTCACGATTCCGATCGCCATGGCCTTTCTGTTGGACCGCTGGCTGAGGCCCATGCGGGCCCCCTTGGTCGGGCTCGTCTGGAGATTCCATCTTTTCTATCTGGTTGGAGCGCTCGCTCTGTCCTGGACCGGGATGGTGTCGCTCGCCGATACCTACCCGGTGTTCGATGCCTGCTTCGCGATCTCGCTGGCCCTCTTGCTGATCCCGGCGGTCCATGTAGCCGTGCACGGCAACAACGACCAGAAGGCGATCCTGGCGGCCCACGCCATTCTGAGCCTCTTGCTGCTGCTCGACATGGCGGTCGCGCACGGCCTGATCCCCTGGGTCGAGGTGCCGGTCGCCTGGGGCGCGCTGGCCTTCTCGCTGGCGGTCGTCATCGTCTCGCTGCGCTATTACGCATGTACTCAGGTGGCGCTGCAGGCGCTCAATCTGTCGCTGGAACAGGAGGTCAGGCGGCGCACGGCCGCACTCGCCAGGCTGGTGAGTCGCGAGCGGCGCAGGGCGAGGATGCTGGAGGTCGAGAGCGGCAAGCGCGCCGAGCTCGAACGTCTGTTGTCCGATCTCCAGGGCTGCAAGGAAATGGAGGAGGCCGTCTCCAGTCTGCCTCAATGGCTTTCGGCGTTCTGCCATCCATTGGCGGGCGCCTACTATCGATTGGACAAGGATGCGGGGAATTATCGCCTGCAGGCATCCTGGCTCGATGCCTCGCGGTCCGGCATACCGTCCTTGGTTCCGGTGTGCGAATCGGCTGGCATCCTGACGGTCGACCGCCATTGGCGTCTGCCTCTCCGCTACGAGGATCCGAGATACGGCGAATGCGAGCTGGGAGTGCTGTGGCTGCGGATACCGGACGAGCGGGGTCGCGCGGATTCGGATGAGGATACCGAGTGGCTCTCTCTGATCGAACTCGGACTGGAGAAGATCGGTCTCGTCTTGTCTCAGCACTGCCTTCATGGGGAACTGCGCAGACTTTCCTACGAGGACGGCCTCACCGGCATCAAGAATCGCCGTTTTCTCGACGACATGTTCAGCCGCGAGGCGAGCCTGGCCGCGAGGCATGAACGGCCGCTGTCGGTCATCATGTGCGACGTCGATCATTTCAAGCGTTTCAACGACACCCATGGCCATGCCGCTGGCGACCGGGTGCTGAGGCGGGTCGCCGAGATTCTGTCGGGCGTCTTCCGGCAGACGGATCTGGTCTGCCGCTATGGCGGCGAGGAGTTCACCGTGGTGATGCCCGGGACGCGCCTCGAGGACTGCCGACAGCGCGCCGAGGAGCTGCGCCAGGGTATCGAGACGGAGTCCTTCGAATACGAAGGCTGCCCGCTCGGATCCGTCACCATCTCGGTCGGCATCGCCTCCTGGCCCGAGATGGCGGTTGCGCCCGAGATGCTCATCGTCATCGCGGATCAGGCCCTCTACCGGGCCAAGCGGGCGGGGCGGAACCGGGTCGAGAGCTATTGAGGACGCTCAACCCTGGCCCGGTTTGCGTCCGAGCAGATGATGGAAGTTGGCCAGGCGCTCGGGCGCGATGGATCCGGATTCGACCGCCTCGCGGATGGCGCAGTCTGGCTCATGGGCATGATGACAGTCGGCGAAGCGGCATCGACCCAGGAAGGGTGCGAATTCGCGGAATCCGCGCTGCAGTCCCTCGCGATCGATGGCGCCGAGCCGGAAACTGCGCACGCCGGGCGAGTCGATGAGGAAGCCGCCGCCGTTCAGCCGGTAGCAGGTCGCGGCAGACGTTGTATGGCGTCCCAGTCCCGTGGCCTTGGACAGGCGTCCGATCTGGATCTCCCGGTCCGGCAGCAGTGTCTTGACCAGAGAGGATTTGCCGACCCCCGACTGACCGACCAGGATGCTCGTCTCGCGGCCCAGCCGGGCGATCAGCGACGCGAGCGTTTCGGGGTCGCGCATGCTGACCCAATGGATTTCGTAGCCGATGTCTGGATAGTGCGAGAAACGGCGTGTGAAGATTGCGCGCGCGTCCGCGCCCAGGAGATCCATCTTGTTGCCGACGATCAGCGGCTGGACGCCGATCAGCTCGGCGGCGACCAGATACTGGTCGACCAGATAGCCGCTGGGTTCGGGTTCTGGCGCGATCAGGATCACCAGTTGGCTCAGGTTGGCGGCGAGCGGCTTGTCCCGGCCATTGAAATCGGGCCGGCTGAGCACCGTGGCGCGGGGCTGGATGGCGGTGACCACGCCCTGATCCTCGCCCGTCGACTGCCAGACGACCAGGTCTCCGCACACCGGATGTCCGATGTTCTGGCGTGACAGACAATGATGGATCCTGCCCTTTCCGTCCTCTACGGCCAGGTTGGCGCCGTGGCGGACCACCACCCGGCCCTCCATGGGCTCCGAGTGGGCATCGAATTCGGCCAGGGCGGCATCCGCGCGTGTGGCGAGCCGCTCGCGGCGCCGTTCCTGGATGGTACGGATACGCTCGATCTGGCGTTCTGAAAGCCGGCGTTTTGGCATCGGATCAGTGCTTGAAGTGGTAGAAATTCTGGTTCAGATAGTCCGCGACCTTGGCGACGTCCTCGTCGAACCAGTTCAGGCCCAGACCCAGCTCGCAGCGCCGCACCTGTGTCTCGAGCTCCTCGGCCGAGCCGACCTTGCAGCCCATGCGGGTGTGGATTCCGCTGCCATGGCAGCCGATGCAACGATGCTGATAGAGCTCCTGTGCCGTTTCGGCGGCCGTCGCGTTGGCCATACAGACCAGCAGCCCGGCGCAGGCGAGGATTGGGGTGGGCTGTCGTTCGAGCATGGATGCTTACTCCGAGTTCGTGATCTCGAACGCTATTGTAGGGGCTGATGCGAGGGACGGCAGCCTTCGCCGACTCCAATCCCTCTGGTGGTATCGCATCCGCTGGTCTCCGGACTGCGCTAGACTCCCCTCCGATCCGTTCCGGAGCGAGGCTGTCGGCCCTGGCCGCTGGTGTCCGTCGGCATCGTTTCGTTCACCCGAGGAGAGCATTGGAGCATGAGCGAGAGCGAAAACAACCTGATCTGGATCGATTTGGAGATGACCGGACTGGATCCCTCCAGCGACCGCGTTCTCGAGATCGCCACCATCGTCACCGACACCAATCTGCAGATCCTCGACGAGGGGCCGGTCATCGCGATCCATCAGGACGAGTCCGTTCTGTCCACCATGGACGATTGGAACTGCGAGCATCATGGCGCCTCGGGGCTGCTGGATCGGGTACGCGCCAGCAAGGTCACCGAGGGGCAGGCGGAGTCCGCGACGCTCGCCTTTCTGGCCGACTACGTGCCGGCCGGGGCATCGCCCCTGTGCGGCAACAGTATCTGTCAGGACCGGCGCTTTCTCGCCCGCTGGATGCCCAAGCTGGAGGGCTACTGCCACTATCGCAATCTCGACGTCAGTTCGCTGAAGATCCTGGCGCAGCGCTGGGCGCCCGAGGTGGCTCGCAGCGTCAAGAAGACCTCGCGTCATTTGGCGCTCGACGACATCCGCGAGTCGATCGAAGAGCTCCGTCACTATCGAACCCACTTCATACGTCCCTTTTGATCTCGCCGGGTTCGTCCTTGGGCGCTCGTCGCATCCACCGATGGGTCGAGCCTTTTTCCTAGCTTGCAGATCCGGTATTTAGTGATTAGTATTCCGGACCTTTTCCCTTGCCAGTCCATCCAAGCGGATGGGCCATGATGCGCTTGCAGCGCGGGCATCCCGTCGGGATGTCGGCAACTCTGGAGACCGCCTCGCGATTGGGCTCTCCGCCGGGTGAGTAGCACCCGACTCTCTCTTGGGCACTCGTGGATCGAGGCCTGATTCGTTCACCAACTGACAGCCGTGGATTTGGCTGAGGGGAGGTTGCCATGTTGACCACTCACGTCGCAGGAGCCGCAAGGCACGACGGCATCCTGAGGCCGCGTCGGTTTCAGGTCTTTACCGATCGCCATTTCGACCAGATCGAACGGTTGAAGTCTCTGGATCCGGAGCATCGCTTCGCCATGCAGGTCGTGGCCAGCGTTCTGCCGTTCCGGGTCAATCAGTATGTCATCGACGAGCTCATCGACTGGAGCCGGGTTCCCGAGGATCCGATCTTTCAGCTGACCTTCCCCCAGCGGGGCATGTTGTCCGATGCCGACTTCGAGCGGATGGCCGATCTGCACCGTCGCGGCGCCAGCCGGGATGAGATTCAGACCCTCGCCAACGAGATCCGGGTGCGGCTCAATCCGCATCCGGCCGGGCAGATGGACCTCAACACGCCGACCGACGAGGGGTGTCCGCTCGAGGGGCTTCAACACAAGTACCGTGAAACGGTGCTTTTCTTCCCGGCTCAGGGGCAGACCTGTCACTCCTACTGCAGCTTTTGCTTTCGCTGGGCGCAATTCGTCGGCGACAAGACGCTGAAGATCGCCACCAACGAGGCCGGGATGCTGCACCGTTATCTGCGCCAGCATCGCCAGGTCACGGATCTGCTGGTGACCGGCGGCGATCCTATGGTGATGAAGGCTCGTCACCTCTCTTCCTATCTGACACCTCTGCTGAACGCCGATCTGGAGCATATCCAAACGGTTCGCATCGGGACCAAGTCCCTGTCGTTCTGGCCGTATCGGTTCGTCACCGACGAGGATGCGGACGAGATGCTCGGATTGTTCGAGCGTCTCATCGAAGGCGGCAAGCACGTGGCCATCATGGCCCACTACAACCATCCGCGCGAGCTCTCGACCGAGGTCGCTCATGAGGCCATACGCCGGCTGCGCGACGTGGGCGTGGAGATCCGCAGTCAGGGTCCGCTGCTGGGACACATCAACGACGACCCGCGCGTCTGGTCCGATCTCTGGACGGCTCAGGTCAGGCAGGGAATCATCCCCTATTACATGTTCGTCGAGCGCGATACCGGCGCTCAGCACTATTTCGGCGTTCCTCTGGCGCGTGCCTGGGAGATCTATCGTCAGGCCATGCAGCGCGTCTCCGGTCTGGGACGGACCGCGCGCGGTCCCTCCATGTCGGCCGGACCTGGCAAGGTGGAGATCCAGGGCATCACCGAGATCCAGGGCGAAAAGGTCTTCGTCCTGCGCTTCATCCAGGGACGCGATGCCGATTGGGTTCAGCGGCCCTTCTTCGCCAGATACGATCCCGAGGCCACTTGGCTCGATCAGCTGAAGCCGGCCTTCGGAGAGGAGAGCTTCTTCTTCGACAAGGAATATGCCGCCATGCAGCAGGGCCTGGTTCGGGCCATTCAGTAGGCAGTTCGCCTCCATGACCGTCCTGGACCCGCAATGACGCGGATCCAGGACCCGGTCGGTCTCAGATCGCCAATTGGCGGTGCAGTCCCTCGTCCCAGTCGGCCGTCAGGCTGCGGAAGATCCAGTTGCGGCTGCGGCGCAGCCGCTGATAAGCGGCCTTCAGATCCAGGATGAGCGTGATCCGGCGACTGGCGCAGCGCAGTTCGCCGCGCTCGTGGGTCGCGACCGCGGCGAAGCCCATGACCCGGGTATGGAAGCCGTAGGGCGAATGGGGGTCGTTCTCGAAGACGTCGGTGATGTAATGGGTGAAGCCGCGTTCGACCGTCTCCCGGGTGGCCGCGCGCATCAGCGCCACCGCGATCATCAGGTTGCGGCGGCAGCTTGGGACGATCGCGAAGCGGCCGATCTCGGCGATCCGGTTGGTGCGGAGGAATTGATCCACATCGATCCGCTGGTCCAGCAGATCGATCTCGTACTCGCGATACTGGGCGACAGGGGGCTGATAGTGGATGCGCAGCACGCCGACCGGCTCCTCGTCCCTGAGGGCGACGAACCAGGAGATCTGGCTCTCGTTCAGATCGCTCTCGGGAAGCTGGGACTCGGCCTCGATCACCCAGCGCTTCTCGTCCCGATAGGTCGATCGCAGCACGCTCAACGCCTGCTCGCGGGTCTCGGGTGTTTCGACTCGTGTGACGCGGATCTTCTTGGGCACGACGCTGTTCCTCGCGGCTGAAGCCATTCGGTCGGTTGTCTGGGGGGAAATGCGTTGAGATGGGTCGTCTAGGACTGGGCGGTTCCTTTACCGCAGAGCGGGGCGATTCCCTCCATGATCTGGGCCTTGAAGCCGGCGACGGTCAGTCGTCCGGGCCGCTCGCTGCGGAATGGCGGGTGGAGCGGCTCGCCGACGACGAATTCGATGGGGCTGGACGGGTCGATGCGGCTCCCGCCGTCGCGTGTGCCGGCGAAGCGGATCCCCATCGGCAGCACCGGCACTCCGCAGACGATGGCCAGACGGGCGGCCCCGGAGCGTGCCGGACGCAGCCTGTCCGCCGCGCCGTTGACGGTTCCCTCGGGAAAGATCCCGATCGAGCGGCCCTCGTCGAGCCGTCGGCGCGCGGCTTCGTAAGGCGTCGTCGGGCCGGCATGCGCCTGGCGGAAGCGGTTCAGGAAGGCCGGTCGTGCCGGTTTGCGGGCGATGGTGATGGCTCCGGCCCGGTCGTAGAGATGGCCGACGCCCGGGATGAGCCTGAAATTCCAGTCGGCCAGGAAATGCACCGGCCGGCCGCCGCGCAGCAGCATCAGCAGCGCGGTGAGAAAGACGACCTCGCGGCGCGAGCTGTGATTGACCGCCAGGATGAAGGGATCCGCCGCGGGCAGCAGCCGCTCGGCATTCCGGATAGGGCGCACCTGTCGCAGGGCGAGACTCGCGGCCAGCCGCACCAGGAGGCGATCGCCGGCGCGGTCCAGCGACGGCAGGGGAAGGCTCCAGACGGGTGTCTCGCGGGGATCCGCAAATGGCTTGTTCGCTGGCGTCGAGTCGATCGCGACGGGCATGGGTGCGAAGTCGGCTGTACTTGGACTATCGGCCATCTTCGCAGGCGTGGGTTGCATTCCCGCGACCGTTTCTTTGCACTTGTTTGTCCGCGCGGCGGCGTCACGGAACTGTCAGCCTCGGCCGATAGAGTGGATGCGCTCGGGCATCCGGAGAGAAATCAGAGTGGAAACCTTTACCGTATCCTCATGGAGCGAGTTGCAGGAGATCCTGTTCGCCGATTCCTGGGTCCCGGAGATCGGCCGCTACCGTTCGCGCTACGCCTTCCGCGGACTCTCGGATGCCGACTATGGGCTCGAGACCACCCTGATGCGGCTGGGCGGCGGCTATGCCCAGCTCGAGCGTCATCTGCTGCGCAATTTCCGCAAATACGCCCACCGGCGGGTAGTGGAGCGCGACTCGGTGTGGCACTGGCTGGCGGTGGCCCAGCACTATGGTCTGCCGACCCGGCTGCTCGACTGGACCTATTCGCCTTTCGTGGCCTTGCATTTCGCCACCGCCCATGTCGACAAGATCGACCGCGACGGCGTCATCTGGGCGGTCAACTATCTCGCCACCCACCGCATGGCGCCGGAGCGGCTGCTGTCGCGTCTGGAGCTGGAGGGGGCCAACGTCTTCACCGTCGAGATGCTCTCCGAGACCGTCAAGTCGCTTACCGAGCTGGATCAGCTGTCCGACCTGCCCTTCACGCTCTTCTTCGAGCCGCCCTCGATCGACGACCGCATCGTCAACCAGTTCGCCTTCTTCTCGGTCAGCTCGGATCCGATGCTGGCCATGGACCGCTGGCTCCTGGACCATCCCGGGATCTGTCGGCGGATCGTCATTCCGGCCGAATTGAAGTGGGAGATCCGCGACAAGCTGGATCAGTCCAACGTGACCGAACGGGTCTTCTTTCCTGGCTTGGAAGGGCTGACGGCCTGGCTGAAGCGGCACTACAGTCCGCGTTGCTGAAAACAGTCATGTAGGTTGGGCCGACGTACGAGGCCCAACAGGTCGCCTTATCCGGGGCGCGCCAGCCAGCCGCCGCCTTGTTGGGCCTCCTCGCGTCGGCCCAACCTACCGTCCGTTTCATGTTTCGAGGCGTCCGCCGGGAGCCCTATCCGGTGTGCGCCGACTCGGCTTCATTTGCCCATGGGCCGTTTCTCGCCGCAGGGCAGATAGCCGGCCGTGGGCGAGGGCGGGTTCTTGAGCGCCTCGTTCAGCGAGTCGCAGATGGTGCGCAGGACCTTGACGCGGGCATAGGGCTTGTCGTTGCCCTCGACCAGGGTCCAGGGGGCGTGCTTGGTGCTGGTACGCACGACCATCTCGTTGACCGCCTCCTTGTACTGGGGCCATTTCTCGCGGTTCCGCCAGTCCTCGTCCGTGATCTTGTATTGCTTGTAGGGCACGTCCTCGCGGTCCTTGAAGCGCTTGAGCTGCTCCTCCTGGCTGATATGGATCCAGAACTTGACCAGGATGACACCGCTGTCGACCAGCTGCTCCTCGAAGCGGTTGATCTCGGAATAGGCGCGGCGCCATTCGGCGTCGGCGGCGAATCCCTCGACGCGCTCGACCAGGACCCGCCCGTACCAGGAACGGTCGTAGATGGTGATATGGCCGGCCCGCGGAAGATGACGCCAGAAGCGCCACAGATAGTGATGGGCCTTCTCCTCGTCGGTGGGCGCGGCGACCGGGATCGAACGGAACAGCCGGGCGTCGACGGCGCTGGTGATGCGCCGGATGGCACCGCCCTTGCCGCCGGCGTCCATGCCCTCGAAGACCAGTACCGTGGAGCGCTTCTGGTTGTAGGCGGACCAGGCGAGCTCGTTGATCTCGGTCTGGAGCTTCTTGAGGCGACTCTTGTAATCGTCGCGGGGCAGGGTGAGCGAGAGGTCCAGCTGGTCGAGCAATGTGATCTGAGCCGTGGGGCTTTCCGGGAGGTCGGGGCCGGGGATGGTGCCGTTCGGTTCGTCGGGCGTCGTCTCGGCGATGCGCGAGCGGATGGCATGCAGCAGCGTCTTGCCGACGGTGAGATCGCGATAGCGCCGATCGCCGGCCTCGACCAGATACCAGGGCGAGGTGCCTCGGTCGGTGTGGAGGATGACCCGCTCGGCGACCTGTTCGAAGGCGGCATAGTGCTCGGAGAACTTGCTCTTGTCCGGCACCATCTTCCAGCGGCTCTTGTCGTCGCGCGACAGCTCCTTGAGCCGGGACTTCTGGTCGGACTCCGACATGTGGAACCAGAACTTGACGATGAGTGCGCCGTCCTGGGTCAGCATGCGCTCGAAGTCGACGATCCGGTTCAGTTCGCCGTCGAGCTCGGCCTCGCTGCAGGCGTCCTTGAAGCGGTGCTCGATGGGGGTCTGGTACCAGCCGCCGAAGAGGATGGAGATCTCGCCGCGCGCGGGCATGGAACGCCAGAAGCGCCAGTAGCGCGGACGCTCGCGTTCCTCGTCCGATTCGTCCCAGAAGGCGAAGTTCTGCACCCCTCGGGTGTCCAGCCATTCGTTGAGACGGTTGACCACCTCGCCCTTGCCGGCGGCCTCCACGCCCGAGACCAGTACGATCACCGGGATATTGGAGACCCTGAGATCACGTTGGACGGCGAGGAGCTGGGTTCGGAGTTCTTCCTGCTGTTCCTTGAAGTCCTGCTTGCTGACCGTGCGGCCGACCTTCGTTGCTTCGAACATGCATCATTTCCTCGTCGGGCTGGATGTCAGGGGTAGTGGGCCGAGTTTAGGCCAAGTTGGAGTCTCTTCTCCGCAAATCGAGACGACCACCCCCGATATCCGTCCAAACTGTGATTCAAGATCCGAACCGGGCCATTTTGGCGGGCGCGATTGATACATATCAAGGATTCAGGACCTTCTTATGGAGGCGACTCTCGGCCTTGTCTTAATGTTGCGCTCCGACCCTCGCTCGCCGCATGACCGCAAGCAAGAAACCCGCATCCCGCGGCCATGACCCGGGATCGAAACGACCACCTTGGAGGACTGTCCCATGGCCTGGAGCATTCCACGCCTGTCCCGCCGTGCGTTCCTGAAAACATCCGGTTACGGCGCGGCCGGCCTGACGCTCTTGTCGCCGGTCTCGAACGCCGTCAAGAATGCCATGGCCGACGTCGATGACGAGGTCATCGAAGAGGTTTCCTACAGCATCTGCAACTTCTGCTCGTCAGTGTGCAACCTGAAGGTCACCAGCCATACCCGCAATGGGGAGAAGCGGGTGGTCAAGCTCGACGGCAACCCCTATTCGACCCTCAACCGCGGCAAGATCTGCGCCCGCGGTCAGTCGGGCCTGCGCCAGACCTACGACACCGACCGCCTCAAGACGCCCCTGATCCGGGTCGAGGGCAGCAAGCGCGGCGAATACGCCTTCCGCGCCGCGAGCTGGGAGGAGGCCTACGAGTACATCGCCAAGAAGTCTCAGACCGCCGAGATCAAGCCCTGGGAATGGACCATGGTCGGCGGCTGGACCTCCTGCGTCTTCTACATGAGCTGGGCGGTGCCCTTCGCCATGGCCAACGAGGTGCCGAACATCGTCGCCTCGCCGATGCAGCACTGCGTCACCACGGGCCACATGGGGACCGACCTCGTGACCGGCAACTTCAACATCCACGACGAGATGCTGCCGGACTTCGACAACGCCAAGTACATCCTCTTCGTCGGCAACAACGCCTCGATCGGCGGCGTCTCCACCTGCCGCATGGTGCGCTTCGCCCAGGGCCGCAAGAAGGGCGCGAAGATCGTGGTGCTGGATCCGCGCCGCTCCGAGACCGGCGCCAAGGCCGACGAATGGCTGCAGATCAAACCGGGCACCGATCTGGCCTTCCTGCTGGCCATGATGCGCATCCTCATGGAGGAGGGGCTCTACGACGGCGTCTTCCTGCGCAAGCACACCAACATGCCCTTCCTGGCCTATCGCGACGACGCGGGCGAGCTCCAGCTCCTGACCGACGTCGAGGGCCGTCCCCAGGTGCTGGTCGAGGGCACCAACGAGGTGCGCACCCTCGCGGCCTTCACCAACGACAACACTGTGGACATCGAGGGCAACGCCTTCACCCCGGCGCTGCTGAGCCCGGAGGCCTACAGTCTCGACGGCCGCGCGGTCATGACCGTGTTCGAGGCCCAGCTCCAGGAGCTGGCCTCCTACACCCCCGAGTGGGCCGCCGACATCACCGGCATCCCGTCCCAGACCATCGTCCGCATTGCCCACGAGTTCGGCACCACGCGTCCGGCCATCATCGATCCGGGCTGGCACGGCGCCCGCTACGGCAGCGTCATGATGCTGCGTCGGGTCCAGGCCATGATCCAGGCCCTGACCGGCGGTCTCGACCGCACCGGCGGCTGGATGAACTCGGCCGAGGTCCATCACAAGGCCGCCCATATGTACGAGGCCATGGAGCACGGCTACGAGATGGGCTCGCCGCTGGCGACGCTCGCCGGCATGGCCTTCGCCAAGATGGTCATCGGCGCGCTCTCCAATGGCGATAATTTCTCGCACGGCCATCCGGGCTGGGCCTGGGCCTGGAACGCGCAGGAGAAGGCCGCCGGGCGCTTCAACGTCGCCCTGCCGGTGATGACCGAGTCCGGTCTGAAGGAATCGGTCGAGGGCCGTGTCAAGCATGGCGACGAGCCCTATCTGACCCGCGCCTTCCTCATCAACGCCTCCAACCCGGTGCGTCACTATTATCCGGACAGCCGCTGGAAGGAGACCCTGAGTCACGAGAACGTCGAGCTGGTGGTCATGATCGAGGTGCTGCCCTCGGATACCGCGCCCTATGCCGACGTCATCCTGCCCAACACCACCTATCTGGAACGCGACGAGCCGACCATCTACGGCAACGGCGTCAATCACGATCAGGCCTTGACCACGCGCTATGCGGCCATTCCGCCGCTCTACGATACCGAGGAGACGGCCGACATCCTGCTCAAGATGACCGAGATCATCTCGGGCAACACCCAGGTCTTCCACGAATGGGTGGAGAAGCTCACCGGACTCAAGGCCGAGCCGATCAAGGCCGTGCTCGAGCGCAACCGCCAGACGATGAAGAAGGGCGCCTATCAGCTCGCCTGCCGCGAGGTCGCCTTCGCCCAGACCGCCGAGCGTCTCGGGGTGACGCCCGAGCACATCGACGAGGTGCTGCGCGCCAAGGGCGTCTATCACGAGCAGGATCGCGAGCACATCCTGGACAAGCACGCCATGCCCTGGCGCATGCCGGTGCCGACCGAGTGCGGGCGCGTCGAGTTCTTCTCCAGCCTGATGCGCCAGCTTCGCAACGACGGACATCTGGAACCCAACTTCAGCGTCCTGGCGACCTGGATCCCGGTCAAGCTGCGTTCCGGCTCGCCACAGGAGGTCGCGGCGCCCCTCGCCAAGGACGAGTTCTATTTCACCTACGGCAAGACGCCGACCGTCTCGCACGCCTCGACCAACAACAACAATCCGGTCCTGGCCGCGATCAACGAGTTCAAGAGCGACGTCTACAAGGGCGTCTGGATCCACCCCGAGCGCGCCGAGAAGCTCGGCATCGCCATGGGCGATGCCATCCAGATCACCAACACCCAGTCGGGTCAGCACGCCGGTGGGCACGCCTACGTGACCCGTCTGATCCATCCGGACGTGCTTTTCATCTACAGCTCGTTCGGGGTCGAGAACAAGGCCCTGTCGCGCACCCACGGCGACGGGACCGCGACCAGCAAGCTGATTCCCTACCAGGTCGAGCCGGTCGTCGCGGGTTTCCGCTCGCAGGAATTCACCGTTCGCGTCGCCCGGGCCTGAGGAGGACTGAGACATGCCACATTTTGCGATGGTCATCGACCTCAACACCTGCGTCGGCTGCAACGCCTGCATGGCGGCCTGCGCCATGGAGAACCAGAGCCCGGTCTGGGACGTGCAGAAATGGCGCACCTATGTGCACGACAAGGAGATCGGTCTGGGCTCGGACGTCAATCGCCGCTTCTTCCCGCGTCTGTGCAACCACTGCGACAACCCGCCCTGCATGTCGGTCTGTCCGACCGGGGCCACCCAGAAGAAGGAAAACGGGATCGTCTTCGTCGATCAGGATCTGTGCATGGGCTGCCGCGCCTGCGCCATGGCCTGTCCCTATCACGCCCGGGTCCCGGTCACCCATGCCGACATGCGCAAGGGGCGCGAGTTCTACGGCTCGGACTACCACCGCACCAGTCCCAGCATGGACAAGTGCTCCTTCTGCGATCACCGGGTCGAGGAGGGCCGCAAGCCGGCCTGCGTCGAGACCTGCGTCGGCTCGGCGCGCATGTTCGGCGATCTCGACGATCCCGAGGATCCGGTCGCCCAGATGGTCGCGAGCGGTGCCGCACGGCCGCTGATGCCGCACATCGGCACCCGGCCCAATGTCTACTACATCGACGACATCCGCTGGAGGAGCTGAGCCATGGAAGTCAACATGACCTATGCCACCCAGGACATCTGGACCTGGTGGCTCGCCATCTATCTCTATTTCGGCGGTCTCGGCGCCGCGACCCTGGCGGTGACCTTCCTCACCGACATGTATCTCAAGCCCAGCCGCGATCTGGTGATCTGGGGTGCCGGCGCCGGCGTGGTGCTGCTGGCCCTGGGCTCGCTGATGCTGTTCGGCCATCTGCTCGACAAGGTGGCCGTACTCACCATCCTCAACCCCATGGCCATGTTCAACCAGTCCACCGCCTGGATCGCCTGGGGGACCCAGTTCATCATCTGGATGATGGTATGGGGCGTCCTCTATGCGCTGCCCTATGTCCGCGAGACCGAGTTCCCCAAAAAGGTTCCGGTG
Source organism: Imhoffiella purpurea (assembly GCF_000585215.1). Classification (GTDB taxonomy): domain Bacteria; phylum Pseudomonadota; class Gammaproteobacteria; order Chromatiales; family Chromatiaceae; genus Imhoffiella; species Imhoffiella purpurea. Next base: position 21,938 of record NZ_AONC01000045.1, read on the forward strand.
ATCAAGGACCTGATCGATCGTCCGTTCGTGATCGGCATCTCCAAGCTGGTCAACCGCTTCCATCGTCAGGTCGGCTGGCTGGCCGTGGTCAACGGCGTCGGCGTCGCCGTCTACACGGGTCTGCTGCTGCAGTCCTTCCCGGCGGTCGCGCTCTGGCACAACCCGGCGGTGCCGCTGCTGTTCACCGTGTCGGCCTTCTCGACCGCCATGGCCTTTCTGCTGCTGCTCATGTACACCCTGCTCCATGAGCAGGCCGACGAGTCCATCCGCGTGCTCTACGAGCGGATCGACCTGGTGCTGATCGCCGGCGAGCTGGTGGTGCTCTTCTCGCTCTACATGTATCTCAAGAACGGCTCCGAATCCGCCGTGCGCTCGCTCGAACTGCTGTGGAACGACTACGGCTGGATGGTCGGCTTCATCGGCTTCGGTCTCATCGTGCCCTTCTTCCTCGAGCTCAAGGGCGTGATGAAGGGCTGGTCGACCCGGGTGCCCATCATCACCGCCTCGGTACTGGTGCTGGCGGGCGGCTATATGCTGCGCCACTACTTCATGTACGCCGGCGTCTACGCCTATCCATGGTGAGCCGGGATATAGAAACGCGCGGGGCCGGCGTCGGCCCCGAGGCCCGCTCCGATCGTGGGGCGGGTCCATCTCCCGAGGATCTGCGCTGCCTGGCCATTCTTCTCTCCATGCCGGAGGAGGGCGCGCTGGAGGCGCTGCGCGAGATGGCCGAGCAGGCCCCTTGGCTGAAGTCCGCGGTCGCCGAACTGGAGGGGATGCCGTTGGACCGCTGGCAGGCCGAGCACACGCGGCTGTTCGTCAACGGCTACCCCAAGACGCCCTGTCCGCCGTTCGAGTCGGCCTATCGTCAGGGGCAGATGGGAGGAACCATGGCCTCGGATCTGGCCGCCTTCTATCGGCGCGCCGGTCTCGAACCCGAGGGCGCCGCCGCCGATTATCTGGGAACCCTGCTGGACTGCGCCGCCTATCTGGCCGATCTGGTCCGATCCGCCGAGCCGGATTCGGGCCAATGTCTGATCGACGCGCTCGAACGCGAGCTGTGGGAGGAGCATCTGTTCCGCTGGCTGCCGCGTTTCGCCGGGGATCTCCGGCAAGCGTCCGAGCTGCGGCTTTATCGGGTGCTGGGCGAGCGTCTTGGCGCCATGTGCGAGGATGTCGACGATGGTGCTTGAATCCGGCTGGCAGACCCTAGGTCCCGATCTCACCGAGGACGACGAGGCATTGTCCTCGATGGTTCTGGAGGTCCATCGCTCGCTGCTCGAAGGCCCCTTGGCGGGCGATCCCTCGCTCAATCTGGCCCTGCCGATCCAGCCGCGCGCACTGCGCCGGATCGAAGACTGGCGGGTGCTGCTGCTGCTCACGCCCTGGATGTTCGCGCGTCTGCTGTTTCCGGACCGTCCGCTCGACATCGATATTCCGCCGGGCTGGTCTGCCGGCGAGCGATCCGACGCGGACTATCTGGTGCTGGGCCCCATGCTGAGCCTCGAACTGCTCGGCCAGGTCCAGCGCGCCCATCTCAACTATCACTCCAGGCTCGGCCATTATCTGCTCCAGCCCATCTGTCTCGATCTGGAGCGTTATGCCGATCCCGAAGCGGTGTTCGAGGACTGGAATCAGGTCATCCGCACCCGCGACGAGAACATGGAGCAGGCCAGACGCGACTGCGCCATGCAGAAGGAGATCTCGCGTCGCGAGCTGTTCCGGCGGCTCAAGCCGGGCGCCTGAATCCCTCCAATGCGCACCCCATCGGCTCGCGATCCAATCTGAGAACCAGCTCCCGTCCGCCCTGCGTCGAAGCTCCTAATCTGAAATCGAAGGGAATGGAATCCGAGTGGGGCCAGGCGGGGCGGGTGGGTCGACACCATGTTTCCAAGGTGTCCGATTGGATCGATGCAAGTCTCCCGTCCCCTTCGTCCCGAACGCGACGGATGGCATCAGGCAGTCGATCAGCGAAGGGGAGACATCCAATGACATACGTCTATCAGTGGTTCGGTGCGGTCAATGGATGCGCCTTCGCCTACGGTTGCATGCTCGGCATGGCCTCGCTGGCCATGCGCCAGGCCGGATATCCCGGATTCGTGCCTCAGACGCCCAATGCCAGGCCGATGCGAGCCCCGGCCGAGCCGGAGTCCACGAAGGCGCCTTGCCTCCATGCGTAGCACCTTCGAGAACTCGGGTCGAGGTGTCGTCTCAGTTCGGTTTCAACCGCCCCTCGACCCGCTCCCATAGCATGGTCACCGCCTCCGCGGCTGCGCTGTCGCCCGCGTCGATCAGGCTCTGCCGCGCGGCGAGTGCGCGATGCACCGCCGGATCGAAGGGTATGGCGCCAAGGATCTCGATGTCCCGTTCCGCGCACCAGTCGTGCATGCCGGCCGTGTTCTCCGGGCTCAGATCGTGCTTGTTGATGCAGACCGTCAGCGGGATCCGGAAATGCTCGCAGAGACCGGCGACCCGCTGCAGGTCGTGCAGTCCCGATGGGGTCGGCTCGGTGACGGCCAGGACCAGATCGACCCCGGTGATGGCCGCGGTGACCGGACAGCCGATGCCCGGCGGGCCGTCGTTCAGGATCAGCTCGGCGCCTTCCTCTTCGGCCAGCCGTCTGGCCTCGCGCCGGACCAGGGTGACCAGCTTGCCGCTGTTGTCCTCGCCGATGCCGAGACGGGCGTGCACCAGGGTGCCGCGCCGGGTGTCCGAGACCATCCAGTCGCCGCAGAAGTGGTCCTCCATCTGGATCGCCCATTCGGGACAGACGCGGGCGCAGAGCCCGCAATGCTCGCAGGCCAGTTCGTCGATGACGTAGCCCGCGTCGAAGTCGAGCTGGATGGCGTCGAAACGGCATTGGCTCTGACAGATCCCGCATTCGGCGCAGAGTTCGGGGTCGATGCGCGGGCTGCGCATGGCGCTGAAGGGCTCGACCCGACGCGGGGTGGGGTCGAGCAGCAGGTGCAGGTTGGCGGCGTCCACGTCGCAGTCGGCCAGCACCTTGCGCTCGGCCAGGGCGGCGAAGGCCGCGCTCACCGTCGTCTTGCCGGTGCCGCCCTTGCCGCTGATGATGGTCAGTTCTTTCATGGCTGCAATTCCTGCCGGATGCGCTGGAACAGGGTCTGGAAACGCTCGCCCCAGGTGGGATCCAGATCGATCCAGGGCCGGCCCTGGGCATAGGCCTCGGCCAGACTGCGGTCGAATGGGATCTCCATGAGGATCGGGATGTCCTGGGCCTCGCAATAGTCCGCGACCGCCCGGTCGCCGATGTCGCAACGGTTGAGCACCAGGCCGCAGGGTACGCCGAGCCGTCGCGCCACGCCGACCGCGAGCTCCAGATCGTTGAGTCCGAATGGGGTCGGCTCGGTGACCAGCAGGCAGTAATCCGCCCCATGCAGCGTTTCGACCATGGGGCAGGCGGTTCCGGCCGGGGCGTCCAGGACGACCGTCCGCTCCGGATCCCGCTGCTGCTTGGCCGCCTTGATGACCGCGACCGTGGCCGTTTCGCCGAGATTCAGCGAGCCTTGGACGAAGCCGGTGGTCTGGGCGCCGCGCCGGATCAGGCCCGATTCCACCGAGCCGATCTCGCGATCCACCTCCGTGATCGCGCCAGGCACCCGGCAGAGGCTGGTGCAGACGCCGCAGCTGTGACACAGCTCGGCAAACAGCAGCACCTTGCGCCGGCTCATGGCCAGTGCGTTGAATTCGCAGGCCTCGGCGCATGCGCCGCAGAGCACGCAGAGTTCCGGATCGATACGGGGCAGAGGCTGGGTGACGGCGGACCGCTCGCGGATCTCCGGATCCAGGAACAGATGGCCGTTCGGCGTCTCCACGTCGCAGTCGATATAATCTGCCGAGTCCAGCGCGAGCACCAGATTGGCGGCGATCGAGGTCTTGCCGGTGCCGCCCTTGCCGCTGGCCACGGCGATCGTCAGTGGCGCCATGGCTCAGTCCTGCCTGCGACGGCCCAGTCCCTTGCCTCGGCCAGCACCCCGTCCTCCGCCGCATCCCTGATTGCCGCCGGCTCGGCGGCAGCGGCCCGCGCCGCGGCCGGGTTCCGGGACCTGAGCGGTCACCGAGACGGATCGGCTGGGTACGCTCATGGCCAATGCCGATTCTCGGCCCGTGCCCATGAAGGATGCGGATGCCTCGCGCAGACTGCCCGAGGCGCCTTCGACGATGCGAATGGGGCTACCGTCCAGGACGGCGGCCGCCTTGGGTCCGCACTTGCCGGTCAGCAGGACCTCGGCGCCCTGATCCAGGACCCATTGCGCGGCCTGGGTGCCGGCCCCGCCGGCGGCGTCGAGGTAAGGGTTGGGGATGGCCTCGAAGGCCCCCGAGTCCGTGTCGATGAGCGCGAAATAGGCGCAGCGACCGAATCTGGGATCCAATGCGGCATCCAGATCCTGGCCGGTCGAGCTGGCGATGATCTTCATTTCGTTGTCCTCTATGTCTTTGCGATTCGAATGGATGGGTCGGGTCCGGTGCAGACCCGTCCGCAAGCCGATCAGTGTTCGTGCTTGCACTCGGAGACGCCGGCGACCATGCCATCCAGATAGGCATCCAGGGTTTCGGCGACGCCGGAACGCGCACCCGTGACCACCTCGATGCCGAGATTATTGAACCATTGGATGGCCTTGGCCCCCATGCCGCCGGCGACGACCACATCGGCACCGAGCGATTTGATGAACTCGGGAATCTGACCCGGCTCGTGACGCTCCGCATAGGGGTTCGGGTGCACCTCGGCCGAGGCGATCTTGTTGTCCGAGTCGATCTGGGCCAGGACGAAATGGCTGCAATGGCCGAAATGCATCGACATCTCGCCGGAGAGTCCGCGGTCGTCATTCGCCGTCAAAACGATTTTCTTCATGCTCTGCTCCTGATTGTTCGGGTGGTGATTGGTCGACCGCTGGGGTAGCGGGCATGGGTTGCCGGCGCGCCTCCGGGGCTTCGGCCGATCGGGTGTCGGACTCGAGCACCAGCTTCTTGCCGTGGATCAGGGCGTCGGCCAGCTTGCGCCGTGCCTCGGCCAGGGTCCGCGACAGGGTGGTGCGCGAGATCCCCATGCGCCGGGCACACTCCTCCTGGTACAGGCCCACGAGGTCTGCGAGCCGCAGCGCCTCGATTTCGTCGGGACGCAGGGTTACCGTCTCGAGTTCGCGGCCCTGACGGCCGCATGGCTTGAAGCAAAGCTCGGTCGGGACGTACTCGATACAGCGCTGACGTCTTCTGCGGCCTGACATGCCGTCTCCCGGGGATCTCCCCTCTGGTCTTCCTGGGCGGATTAAAATGCACATATGTGCGTTATTGCATTGAGAATTGTCAGAGGTATTCACTCAGAGAAATGAGGGATACCCTCATTGAGGCGAAGCGTCTCCACCTTCGGGACATCCGACTTGCGGAGGGCGATCGGGATTCGCGGGCTGGTTGCCGAGACGGGGATCCCGGCGCGGTACCGCCGCGCGCCCGGCGGGAAGTGCATCCTCTTCGACGCTCTGTCGAGCGGCGAGGTCGATGTCTATATGGATAGGCTGTGCTTGACGGAGACGCTCTGTGCCTGCATCGGGTGTTGTCCGTGCTACGCTGGGTGAATCTCGACGCGATTGCGGCCCTTTTGCTTGGCCAGATACAGCGCCCGGTCCGCATGTTGGATCAGTGTCTCAGCTCCCGGGCATGATCCTTCATCAGTCGCGACCCCGAGGCTGATCGTCACGACGCCGCCAGCGTTGCTGGGGTGAGGGATGTTCAAGGAAATCACGATCTGTCGGAGCTCCTCGGCAAAGGTCTGCAGCTCGGATCCGCTCGTGTTCGGCAGCACCAATGCGAACTCCTCACCCCCGTAGCGGGCACAGAAATCACCGCCTCGCCCCAGTTTTCCCTGCAAGGCTTGGGCGACCTGGCGCAGACATTGATCGCCCGCCGGATGACCAAAGGTGTCGTTGTAAGCCTTGAAGTGATCGATGTCGCAGAGAATCAGGGTGAGAGGCTGCTGCCCCCGCCGTCCGCGGCGCCATTCCTGCTCGAGGTGCCCAGTGAAATAGCGTCGGTTGCTCACCCCGGTCAGTGCATCGATATTGGCTTGTTCGCGCAGTTGGCGGTGATAGACCTCCAGCAGATGGCCCATGACGAGCAGGATCAGCAACCCGCCGAGTCCGATCGCCAGGTGGCTGACCGTTAGCTCCACGAAGGGTATCCTGGCGATATGCGGCAATGTAACGCTGATGCCCCCGCGCACGTCTCCCTTCTCATATCCCTGTTCTTTGTGACATTTCAGACAGGCATTCTCGGTGTAGAGCGGAGCCATGTAGCGATACCGCTCGCCGAAGATTTCTCCCTTTTCCGCCAGGCCCTGCTCGAACTGGCGCAGTGCCTCGGCCTCCCAGGGCGTGGGTTCGTTCTCCGGGCGGATCGGTTTCAGACTGGTGATGTGAAACTGAACCCCATTGCGATGCTGGGCGATCCCGGCGATTTGACGGGTCATGAAGGCCGGATTGATCAGGGTGAGGCACAGGTCTTCCGAGCACCTGAGGTCGCGATTCGGCACCTTCAGATAGGGATTGGGCTGTGTGTCTGGAGTCACCCGTGCATAGACTCCCTCATGGCGAGCATTCCAGCTTCTGGTGATGAGGATCTGCTCGAAGAAGGAGCGGGCCGTTTCAATGGCCAGTGTCTGGCGTTGCACATGGGCCTGATAGAGGTTCCAGGCAAACGACAGCCCAACCAGTGCACACCATAGCAGTGCAGCCAGGAGCAGCCTGAGATTGAAATGCCTGTCGGTCATGCGGAAACTGAAAAAGGTCTGCCGATACGTGAATGGGCTGGAGTCTATTCCAGGAAGATACCGACAGGGATAGCAAGAATTCAATGCAGGATCTGTGAGGACCGTGTTCAGATCCACCTCAAGCATCCCTCGGAAGTGTCCGCCAGGCGAGATCGGATAGGGTGCCGGACGGAGACGATCGGGCACTCATGACCCTCTTGATCTCGGGCTGGCCGAGGCCGTGGCAAGACAGGCATCAGCCTGGACCGGCCGCATCGATGAATGGATTCGCCAACGGACTCTGGATCTGATTTCACGAGCACTCTCGATGGGTGTCGGCTAACCAGGATCTCTTTTTGGAACCCTCCGTCTCTTCGCACCCTTAGTGCCTGTGCGGTTCAATCATGTTCGAAATCGACCGGATCACCAAGCGCTACGGCTCCTCGCTGGCCCTCGACGGCATTCGGCTGAGGATCGCGCGCGGGAGCACGACGGCGCTGATCGGACCCTCCGGTTGCGGCAAATCGACCCTGCTGCGGATCCTGATCGGTCTGATCGAGCCGGATGTGGGCCATGTCCGTTTCGATGGGCAGATGCTTGAGCGGACGCGGATCCGTGCCCAGCGGCAACGGATGGGCTACGTCATCCAGCAGGGCGGTCTCTTTCCGCATCTGACGGCGCGCGAGAACGTCGTCCTAATGGCCCGTTTCCTCAAATGGAGTTCCGATCGCATCGAGTCGCGTCTGAGCGAACTGATGGAGCTGACGCATTTCCCCCGTGCGGGGCTGGACCGCTATCTCACCGAGCTGTCCGGCGGACAGAATCAGCGCGTGGGACTCATGCGGGCCCTGATGCTGGACCCGGAGGTGCTCTTGCTCGACGAACCCCTTGGTGCCTTGGATCCCATGATTCGCTACGAGCTGCAGGAGGAGTTGAAGCAGATCTTCGCCACCCTGGACAAGACGGTCGTTCTGGTGACCCATGATCTGGCCGAGGCGGCCTTCCTCGGCGAGACCATCGTTCTGATGCGCGCGGGCCGGATCGTTCAGAGCGGCAGCCTCGACGGGATGATCCGCACGCCGGCCGATCCCTTCGTCGAGCGGTTCGTGCGCGCCCAGCGCAGCCATCTGACCGCACTCGGCGCCGAGGCATGAGCACGCTTCCGTCCGGCTCGCGTTGGCTGCTGCTCTTCCCCTTGGTGCTGGGACTGCTCGCGGGCTGCGGCCGGCCGGACGGCGAGATCCGCATCGGCAGCAAGAAGTTCACCGAGGGGATCATTCTCGGCGAGGTGCTGCGCGGCCTGGTCGCCGAGACCGGGCTCCCGGTGCGCCACCGCCGCGCGCTCGGCGGGACTCGGATCGTCTTCAATGCCCTGGAGAGCGGCGAGATCGACGCCTATGTCGACTATACGGGCACCTTGCTCCATGAGGTCTTGGCAGAGGACAAGGCCGCGCAGGGGCGAACGCTGAGCGAGCGGCTCGCCGAGCGGGGCATCCGTCTCGCCGGCTCGATCGGATTCCAGAACAACTATGCGCTCGGCATGCCCGAGGCGCGGGCCGAGGCCCTGGGGATCGAGCGCATCTCGGATCTGCGCGACCATCCCGAACTCCGATTCCGTTTCGGCAACGAGTTCATGGACCGTGCCGACGGCTGGGCGGGGCTCCGATCCTTCTACGGACTGCCGCAGCGCGACGTGCGCGCTCGCCAGCGGCGAGGCCGATCTGACCGATCTCTACACCACGGACGCCGAGATCGCCTATTACCATCTGCGGCCGCTGCGCGACGATCGCGACTGGTTCGCCCGATACGATGCGGTGCTGCTCTACCGGGCCGATCTGGCGCGGCGGGCGCCAAAGGCCGTGGCCGCGCTCGAACGCGTCCTGGGCCTGATCGACGCGAGGCGCATGATCGCGATGAACGCCGCCGTCCAGATCGAGGGACGCTCCGAGTCGCAGGTTGCCGGCGAGCTGCTGCGCGAGCGGCTGGGCATCCTCGACGCGACCGAGACCAAAGGTCTCCTGGCGCGCCTGGTCCAGCGCACGCTGGAGCACCTCACCCTGTTCGGCGTCTCGCTCCTCGCCGCCGTGCTGGCCGCCGTTCCGCTCGGGCTGCTCGCCGCGCACCGGCCGCGACTGGGACAGCTCGTCCTCGCCGGCGTCGGCATCGCCCAGACCATCCCGGCGCTGGCCCTGCTGGTCCTCATGATCCCCTTCTTCGGGATCGGGGCGGGACCGGCCTTGGTGGCGCTCTTCCTCTACAGCCTGCTGCCGATCGTGCGCAACACCCACGCCGGCATCCGCGGCATCCCGGCCGCCACCATCGAGTCCGCCGAGGCGCTGGGGCTGCCCGCCGGCGCGCGTCTGCGGTTGATTGAGCTACCCTTGGCGTTGCCGACCATCCTGGCCGGCATCAAGACGGCGGCCGTCATCAACGTCGGCGCCGCCACCCTCGGCGCCCTGATCGGCGCCGGAGGCTATGGGCAGCCGATCCTCACCGGCATCCGGCTCGACGACATGGGCCTGATTTTGGAGGGCGCGATTCCGGCCGCCGTCCTGGCGGTGACGGTTCAATGGCTGTTCGAGCGGGCCGAACGCGCTGCACTGCCGCGCGGTATTCGGGGGCGCGGCCGGAAAGGCATCGGTTGAGTGTTGGTTGATCGGTCGATCTGGGGGATTCTGGCGTGTGCGGACCAACGCACCAATCCCGATCCATCGGGTCTATCTCCATATTCGATTCCTATCCGAAACCCAACCGATGCGCACCTTCGCCTGCCAATCCTGCGGTCAGCCGATCTATTTCACGAACCACACCTGCATCCATTGCGGCGCGGTCCTTGGGTTCATTCCGGACGAGCTGCGTCTGGCCGCCTTGCAGGAGCAGCCCGACGGGACCTGGACGCCGATTCCACCCACTGACAAGCTGCGCCGTCCGAGCCGGTTCAGCCTCCGTCCAGAGACGCCAGACGCCAAGTTCACGAGCGACCGGCGGTATCGCAAGTGCGCCAATTACGCCCAGCACAACGTCTGCAACTGGCTGGTCCCGGCCGATGCTGCCGACAGCCTTTGCTCCGTGTGTCGCACGAACCGGACGATCCCCAATCTCGACCGTCCGGGCAATCTGGAGAAGTGGTACCGAATCGAGCGCGGAAAGCGGCGCCTCGCCTATGGCCTGATCCGGCTCGGACTGCCGATGAGAGCCCGGACCGAGGACCCGGAGCAGGGCATCCTCTTCGACTTTCCCTCCAGCCAGGATGCGCCGCCGGGCCAGGCTGTCATGACCGGTCATGCCGACGGCGTCATCACCATCGACATCGACGAGGCGGACTCGGCCAATCGAGAGCGGATTCGGGTGGATATGAACGAAACCTACCGCACCCTGGTGGGCCACTTTCGCCATGAGATCGGCCATTATTACTGGGATCTGCTCATCCGGGACGGTGGACGTCTGGATGGCTTCCGCTCACGCTTCGGCGACGAGCGACGGAATTACCAGCAGGCCCTCGACGACCATTATCGCGACGGACCGCCCGCCGACTGGCAGGACCACTTCATCACCCCCTACGCCAGCAGCCATCCCTGGGAGGACTGGGCCGAGACCTGGGCCCACTACATGCACATCACCGACACCATGGAGACAGCGGCCCATTACGGGCTCGAGGTGGAACGCCGCCTGCCGGACGGGAGCGTGCAGCGTGCGGACCCGGAATTCGACCCTTACGACATCGCGGACTTCCAGCGGATCATCGACAACTGGGTGCCGCTCACCTCGGCGATCAACAGCCTCAACCAGAGCATGGGTCAGCAGGATCTCTATCCCTTCGTGCTACCCCAGCCGGCGATCGAGAAGATGGAGTACGTGCATCGGATCATCCGGGAGGCGTCTGGCCGCCGGTCATCGGAACATCCCCTTTGATTCCATCCGGCCGCACCAATAGAGATAGGTCCCATGGCAACAGAAGAGACCGTCAGCATGACGGCGTCGAATCGATGAAGACAAGAGACATACGCCCGACTCCGATCGCAGGACTCCTGTTCCTGATTTTGGCGTTCTTCAGCGGAGGAGCCCCGATGGCCATCGAAGAACCGAGCTACGAGGTGACACGCACCTACCCCATGTTCGAGCTGCGCCAATATGCGCCCTATCTGGTGGCGGAGACGGAGGTTGGGGACGACTTCGACGAGGCGGGCAATCGGGCCTTCCGCATCCTCGCCGACTACATCTTCGGCAACAACCGCTCCAAGACCAAGATGGAGATGACGGCGCCGGTCAACCAGCGTCCCGCCGAGGATCAGGGCGAAAAGATCCGCATGACGGCCCCGGTCAGCCAACAGGCGGGCGAGGGGAAGTCGGGCACCTATGTCGTCAGCTTCGTGATGCCGTCCGGGTACAGCTTGGAGACCCTGCCGACGCCGAACGATTCGCGCGTGAATCTGCGCGAGGAGCCGGCCAAGCTCATGGCCGTGCGCCGCTACTCCGGGCGCTGGACCCGCAAAAACTACGAAGAGAACCTCGGCGTCCTTCGCTTGGCCATCCGGGAGGCCGGTTTGGAAACGACCGGCGAACCCGTCTATGCCCGCTACAACCCGCCCTTCACCCCCTGGTTCATGAGGCGCAATGAGGTGATGTTGGAGATCGATCCCGAAGTCCGGCCCTGAGCCAGAGGTGGTGGTTGCCGAGCGATCGCTCGGGTCAGGATCGCCAAGGCGAGTCCGATCCGGGTAGGTTTCCAGCCAGTCGCTCGGGCTCGACGGGTCTGGCATCCGCATTGCCTCGGTCGGTGCCGGGCGATCTGTGAGGCAGCGGCGTGGGTCTGACGCTCATGGTGTCCAGGCAGTATCCCAGCCGCCGGCCCTGGGCATCGGTGCGCTTGAGGTCGAAGCTGAAGCGGTGGGTCTCCGGATGATAGCCATCCGGAGCCACCCGGGCGAGGGCGGTCAGAAAATCGGAGAAGCTGGTCCAGTGAAAGGGAACCCCCTTGCGGCTGGCCTTGTGCTGGAGTGCGTGGTAGCGGCTGTAGAGATTGCGGGTCCAGTCGCGCCCGAAGAGGGTCGATGGGATGGCGCGCCGCGTCGGACCTTCGTCCTCGACGAAGAACCCCGTGTTCTGCACGATGCGCGAGTGCATCAGATCCTCGTGACCCACATAGGCATGGTGACCGCCGTTGATCGGGGTGTGGCCGTTGGTCAGATGCTCGTGAAGCGCGTCGCGCAGCCTGGCGATGCTGGCCGCGATCTGCGGGTCGAACTGCTCGCCCGCGTGTCGCTGGACCTCGGCGATGGACTCGTCGATCGTCAGCGCCCTGCGGTAGGGACGGTTCGAGGTCATGGCGTCGAAGGCGTCGGCCACGGCGATGATCCGGGACCCCAGCGGAATGGCCTCGCCGGCGAGCCGCTCCGGATACCCCTCTCCGTCGAACCGCTCGTGATGGTGGAGTACGATGGTCGCGACCTCGTGGAAGGTCGGAAGCCGGCTGAGGATGTTGAAACCGATGCTCGGATGGCGCTGGATCTCGAGCATCTCGTCGCGGTTGAGCCGTCCCGCCTTGTTGAGCACCTGATCCGCGATGCCGATCTTGCCGATGTCGTGCAGCTGGGCGGCGACATGGGTCTGCTGCTGGATCTCGCACGCCAGACCCAGTTCGCGGGCCATCATCTCGGAGAGCAGAGCGACTCGGAACGAGTGCTCGTAGGTATAGGGGTCGCGTGCGTCCAGCGTCGTCAGGACGACGTCTATGACCTCATGCAAGCGTACGCGTTCGGGAATCGCCGTCATCGACTGCTGTATCGGTGTTCTGGTGTGGATAGGTGGGCGGCCGGTTCGAGACTCTGAGTTCGAGCCGGCGCTCGCGATAGTCCTTGGCCAGTTCGTGCCAGGCCATGATGCCGTCGCGTCCGTTGCTCTTGACCCAATAGAGCGCATCGTCGGCGCGTTTGACGATGTCCTCGGCCGTATCGGGATGGGCTAGTAACGCGGGCGGTTGCTGCTCGATCACGTAGTAGCCGATGCTGACCGTGATCTTGACCAGGGTGTCTCAGGATATGGTCGAGGCCGGTGACCGCCGTCAGTAGACAGAAAATCATCAGAATGCCCGGGTCTGCCTCTCGCAGCAGAGGGTCGAAAATCGCCAGGCTGATGCCCAGAACCGCCATGTTCGCTAGCATGAGCCGCGCGCCAATCTTGATCTGCACGCGATAGACCCGTTCACCAAATATCGACAACGGGGCGCATTCTATCATGCCATCCTTTAATTGTATTGATAATTATTACTATTTAAGGTCGAGGCGTTTCTGTCCATTTCGATCGCGCAGCGACTCGGAGCAGTCGGCGACGCATCCGATGAGGGATTCGGCGAAGCGCCGCTCCTGTTGGCTGCCCGAGCCTTCGGTACTCAAATAGACCTCCAGACCCACGTAGATCGGATTGGGGCGGTTCCAGACGGCCTCTGGGATTTCGGGACGCGCCACCAGATGGGAGATCCTGGACGCGGTCCGGGTGTCCGAGACCAGGCTGATGCACCGCACCTGAGCGTCGAGATCCGAGGCATGCTCGGCCACGCTGTCGAGCAGCCGATGATCGGCACAGAGGACGTCGCCACAGTATCCGGCCTGATTGATTCCGCAGTGGAGGTCGACGAGCAGACGATGGTGTGACGCGACATGATCCAGGAGCTGAAGATAGAGATCCTGGTGACGTTGGCGGAAGAGGGCGACCTGATCCGGTCTCGGGTGCTCGCCCGAGAGACCCTGAGGGATGCGCAGCAGGTCGAAGCGCGTGCCGTCCAGCCGTGCCGCCACCTGATCGCCGAAGGCGAGCTCGTCGCGATGGGCGCCGATGACGACCAGAACCTCCGGGCGCGGCGCAGAATCGGGGCGTCTCAGCGAGAACATGGTCTCAGGTCTCGAGGCCGTGCTCGGGCGGGATCAGGATGAGCGCCAGCAGTCCATAGAGGCCGGTGAAGAGGACGAGCAGCAGGTCCATCCGGGCCCGCGTGGGACGGATGCCGCGCAGGCGCAGGATCTCCAGCGCCAGCAGCAGCGAGGCCGCCACGCCGATCGCCGCGGCCAGGCCATGGAAGCGGACGTCCAGGCTCAGATAGCGGCTGTCCGGGTCGTGCAGATTCAGATTGAAGGGAACCAGCATCTCCCAGACCCGATCGACCGGTCGCTCTCGGGCCATGGCCATGCGCCGTGCGTAACGATCGATGGGGTGGTAATCGCGGTCCATGACGACGGCGTGGATGGTCTCGCGGTCCGAATAGACGGCGGTGCGGTAAAGCGGATTGAAGAGAATCTTCAGCTCCATGCGGTCGGGGTCGTAGCCGGGCAGATCCAGCGCGATCAGGTCGTGATCGCGCTCGGTCATGAGGAAGAGCCGTCCGTCCTCGGCCAGCAGGAAGCCGATCAGTTCGTGCCGTTTGTTCTCGGTCACCTTGATGTCGCGCACCGCGATGCCCTCTGGGATGGGCACGGCCGCGACCTCGGGGGCGCCGTCGAGACGTCTGAGATGGAAGAGTGCACCACCGCTGTCGAGCAAGAAATAGCCGGCATCGAACGCCTTGAGGATGGAGACCCGACCGAATGCGGCCCGGACCGGGAAGCGGAAGCCCGCCTGCTCCAGCGCCTGGGTGAAGGTCCGAGTCAGCTCGGGGTCGAGCCGGTTGGCGTCGCTGTCGATGAAGTCGAGCCGCTCGCCCGGACGCATGATGTCCTCGGGAAAGCGCAGACGTGCGCGCTCCGGATTGGATTCGAGCAGCGGAAAGAGCTGGATGCGCGGGGTCTGATCGGACAGGTCCTGGGGCTTGAACTCCATCACCTGGCGCTCGGCGACGATGGCGGCCTTGTCGAAGCGATGCTCGCCCAGCACGAGCGGCAGTCGGCCCCAGAGCTCCATGTTCTTGTAATAGATGAAGGGGATGAGTGTCTCGAATGACTCGCGGTCGTAGTCCGTGCCGTCCTGGTCGCGATAGACGAACTGGTGACCCTCGCCGATCAGCTCCTTGTAGACGAAGCGTTCGATCACCGGGCTGTAGAAGAGTTGGGTCTTGCCGAAGCGGTCGTCGAACAGCAGTTCCTTGGCCTGGGGGATCCAGATGGCCAGCAGCAGGATCGTCAGCAGGAGCAGTGACCAGCGGGCGAGTCGGGCGGTCATGATGGATCAGCCCCGGTGACGATAGCGGTGCGCGGGCAGAATGACGGCGGGCAGGAGCAGCAGGGCCAGACCGGTCAGCTGGGGCATGATCCGGTCGTATTCCTGATAGCCGTGCCCCTGGTCGAGCAGGGCGAGGAAGGCCAGCGTCAGACCGGCATAGACCGGACGCCGTGCCCTGCTTGGCTCCAGCAGGGCGAGCGTGGCGCCGAAATAGGCGACCCAGCCGCCGAGCAGCCAGGGCAGGGCGGTCAGCAGGGCGCTCTCGGCCGCCTCGCGCGGGAACCAGATCGAGATGATCCAATAGAGTCCGGCCCCGTCGAGCAGTGCGAGCAGACCGCCCATGAGCGCGCCGAAGCCGACCCAGCACCAGACCAGCAGGTCGCCGCGCACGGGCAGATGCAGCGAGAGCCGGAAGCGTCCGCCGAGCATTTCGGGACCGAACTGGGCGGCCGCGATGACCGCCCCGGTCAGGGCGGGGAGATACTGGATCTGGGTGTAGAGCAGACGGCGCAGCTCGAAGGCCCAGTACCAGATCATCTCGGAGTGCTCGACCTGGAACTGGTGCCGCATCGCGAGCAGCAGATAGACCAGCATGCCGAGATGGACCAGCAGCGCGGCACCCCAGACCCAGCGGATCTTGAGCCATTCCTTCAGGATGATGGCACCCAGCATGCTCAGTATTTCCCCGTGAGTCCGATGAAGGCGTCTTCCAGGGTCATCGCCAGCTCTTCGCCGAGCGTCACGCCGGGCCAGTGTTCGGTCAGATGCTTCTCGACTCCGTCGCGTTCGGCGAAGGCATAGAGCCTCGGCTGGCCGCCATGGGTGTCCACCGAGCGGATGAGCGCGTCCGGACGCGGCGGCTCCGTGCCTTCCCGCTCGAACGCATAGCAGCGATAGTCGCGCCGGAAGTCCGCGAGATCCATCTGGAGCAGCTCGCCGCCGCGCTGCAGGAAGATCACCTCGTCCACCAGGGATTCCATGTCCTGGACCACGTGGGAGGTGACGAAGACCGTCTTTCCGCCCTGATTCAGATAGTCCTGCAGATAGTCGAGGAACAGCCGGCGGTAGCCCGCGTCGAGCCCCATCGAATAATCGTCCAGGATCATCAGCTCCGGGTTCTGGGCGAAGATGAGTCCGAGCACGACCTGGGAGCGCTGACCGCAGGACATGTTGCCGATCCTGTGGCTGTAGGGCAGTCCGAGACGATCGACGAGATCGTAGTAGAGCTCCCGCCGCCAGCCCGGATAGAAGGGCCGATGGAAGCGCTCGATCTGCTCGATGCTCATGAAGTCGTAGGTCAGATGCCCCTCGAGCAGCAGACCGATCCGGGCGCGGGTCGCCGGCGAGAGGTCGTGCGAATCCTCCCCCAGCACCCGGCAGCTCCCGCCGCTGGGCCGCAGGAAGCCCATGAGCAGACGGATCAGCGTGGTCTTGCCGACCCCGTTCTTGCCGAGCAGGGCGACCACGCGCCCCTCGGGAACCCGGAAGCTCAGGTCCCGATAGAGGGTGCGCCGACCGTAACGGTGCGTGATCCGATCGACGTGGATGGCGGACATCTTTACTCGGTCATCGACGTAGGGCGCAATAGCGAAGCGTATTGCGCCGAATGGATAGGCCTATTGAGCCGAATGGATATCGGCACTCGACCTCGGTGATCGGCCCGTCTCCCATGCCGCGCCATGCTCCCGTTAGGCACGCGGTGCATGAAACCTCGGCGCCAAGCGCCCGAACGGTGTTTCGTCCGGTTGCGCGGCCTATTGCACCCTACGGCATTTTGGGCGGTTCGACCTTGTTGACGGCGCAGCCTTCCTTGCCCTTGCTCGCACATCCCTCGCACCGTCCGCGTTTGCGCCAAAGGTTGCGATAGAGGTAGTAGAGGGCGGCAGCGACGATGACGGCGGCGACGGCGATGTCGGCCCAGCCGAGCGGGGTGCTCGTGTTGACCACGGACTCCGCCGTCCCCGTCCCAGACTGGATCTGCTCGACGGTCTGAGTGGATTGTTCATCGTGGCTCATGCGCGCACCTCTCCCGTTTCGGTCGAATCGACGCTCGTGGATCGCAGGTTTCGTCCGCTGCGACCGCCCAGAAAGCCGAGGATCAGAAGCAGCGTCAGGGCGCTGAAATAGGTCCAGCTCATCATGGCGACGCCGGAGGCGCCCGTGGCCAGTCCGATGCTGTAGACGGCGCTCGCCACGCCCAGTCCGAGCAGGGTCGGGAAGACGATGGAGAAGATCATCCACTTATAGGAGCCGGTCTGGACCTTGATCATGACCGTGGTCGCCAGACAGGGCGGATAGAGCGCGAAGAAGAGGATGATGGCGGTCCCCAGGAGCGCCGTGGCTCCGCCCGCCTTGGTCTCGGCGCCCATGCGCTCCTCGAGCGAGGCGTTCTGGTCCTCGTCCTGCTGGAAGAGCACGCCCAGGGTGGCGACGCTGCTCTCGCGCGCGGCGAAGGAGGACAGCAGGGCGACGTTGATCTTCCAGTCGAACCCGGCGAACTGGGTCACGGGCTCCATGCTGCGTCCGATCATGCCGAGCAGCGAGCTGGTGATGCGCGCCTCCTTCATCTCGCGGCGGATCGACTTGCGCTCCGAACTGAGATCGCGGAGATGGCGATTGGCCCGGCGCGCGTCCTTGTCGCCCCTGGGGCGCGAGACCAGGGGGTAGTACTCGGGATTGCGCCGCTCGAAGCGGGCGGCGACGGCCCGCGATCCCTCCGCACCCGAGGCGTTGAGCTTGGCGCGCTTGTAGTCGTTGTAGTAGTTGACCAGGGGGCCGATGTGCTCCGCGGTCGCGAGCCGCTGATAGGCGTTGCCCGCCATCGCCCGCTCGAAGGCGACCACGGCCGCCTCGCCGCGCTGCTCGAATTCGGCCATGCGATCCTCGGGGATCCCCGGAAATTGCAGCAGGGTGAAGACCACGACGGCCACCGCGACCACGATGGTGCCAACCTTCTTGATGTAGATCCAGGTGCGCTCGAAGGCCCGACGCAGCACGCCCGAGACCGTCGGCAGATGATAGGTCGGCAGCTCCATCACGAAGGGCGAGGTCTCCTCTCCGCGCAGCACCGTCTTGGTCAGCAGCTTGGAGACCAGCAGGGCGAAGACGATGGTCATGGTCGAGATGTAGAACATCATCAGCGACTTGTCCTCGACGAAGAAGATGCCGAGCAGCAGCGTGTAGAGCGGGACCTTGGCCAGACAGTTCATGAAGGGCACGGTCAGGATGGTGGCCATGCGCGCGCGGTTGTCCGGGATGCCCTTGGTGGCCATGACCCCGGGCACGGCGCAGCCGCCGGCGAAGACGCCGCCGAGGATCAGGGGGAGGGTGCTCTGTCCGTGCAGCCCGAATCTGTGCAGCACCTTGTCGAGGATGAAGGCGATGCGCGCCATGTAGCCCGAGTCCTCGAGCATGGCGATCAGGGCGAAGAGAATCAGGAAGATGGGCACGTAATTGAGCAATGTGTTGGCCGAGTCGACCAGCCACAGGCCCATGGACCGGGTGTAGGGATCGACCAGGAATCCGGCCTCGGGCAGCACCCCGGCGATCAGCTCGCGGGTCTTGGCGAGTATCGGCCAAGTGTAGTTGGTCAGCTCGTAGCCCCAGACGATGGCGATCTGGTAGATGAGGAAGACCGTGAGGACCAGGAAGGCGGGGGCCGCCAGACGATTGAGGAGGACTCGGTCGATGCGATCGGTCAGTGTCGGGCGGCCGCTCTCGGGGTCGGTCGTAACGCCGTCGAGCAGGTTGGCGACGGCGCGCTCGCGGCAGCTCACCAGATGATCGGAGACGTCCAGTCCATTGTTCCGCTCGAAGGTCGCGCTCAGAGCGGCGGCCTGTTCCAGCAATGGCTCAGCTTGGGCCGGCTCGAGCCGCTCGCGGACCCATGTCGCCGCCTGTGCGTCGCATTCCAGCAGCTTGAGCGCGAGCCAGCGGGCCGGCATCCCGGTCAGCTCGGGCGTGGTCTGAATCGCCTGGGTCAGTGCGACCAGATCCGGCTCGAGCGGGCCGTAGGTGACTGGGAACTCGGTCGTTTGCGGCTTGTCAGCTGCGGCCAGGGCGCGGATCGCGGTGCGCAGCGGGGCGCGTCCCTCGCCCTTGCGCCCCACGGTGCGCACCACGGGCAGACCCAGTCGCGTGGACAAGGCCGCCTGGTCGATCTCGAGTCCGCGGCCCTCGGCCACGTCCATCATGTTCAGCGCCAGCACCACCGGCAGCTCCATCTCCAGGATCTGCAGGGTCAGGTGCAGCGAGCGGTGCAGATTCGAGCCGTCCACCACGTTGATCGTGACGTCCGGGCGCTCCTGGATCAGGAAGTCGCGCGCCACCCGTTCCTCGAGCGAGAAGGAGGTCAGGCTGTAGGTGCCCGGCAGGTCCACCGTGCGCACCACGCCCTCGGCGTCGCTGTACTGGCCGTATTTCTTGTCGACCGTGACGCCCGGATAGTTGGCGACGTGCTGGCGCGCCCCGGTGAGCATGTTGAAGAGGGTGGATTTGCCTGCGTTCTGCTGACCCGCCAGGGCCACGAGTAGGTCGTTGCGCTCATTCATCGTCGAAGATCTCGATGGTCGATGCCTCACGGCGGCGCAGGGTCAGACTGGTGGCCTCCAGCTTGAGCTCGATGGGGTCGCCGAGCGGCGCGCTGCGGACCAGGATCACCTCGACGTTCGGCATGAGTCCCAGGTCCATGAGCCGCTGCCGGACCGCCCCTCGGGCGAGGTGGCGACGGATTCGGGCGCGGCGCCCTGGTCGGATGTCGTTGAGCGTGCGCGCTGGGCGTTCTGGGGACTTGGGCATGGGGAAGGTCGGGGCTCGGATTGCGAATGAATGCGAATTCTACGCACTTACGTTTACTTGACGCAAATGATAAGGATTGTTATTTGCGGTATTAATCGCCTTGCGGTATGGTTTTGCCCTGAGTGGCAATGCCACCCATTCTCATTCAATCAGCGACACGAGATTCACCATGCGTCACATCCAAACCGCCCTTCTGCTCGCGACCGGCCTCGCCGCCGCCCAGGTCTTCGCTCACACCCCGCTCTGCTCCTGCTACGACAACGGCGACGGGACCGTCTTCTGCGAGGGCGGCTTCTCCGACGGCTCCTCTGCCTCCGGGGTCGAGATCCGCGTTCTGGACGCCGACGGAAACGCCGTCATCGACGGGGTCATGACCGAGAACAGCGAGTTCGAGTTCGACAAGCCGGACGGGGACTATCAGGTGGTCTTCGATGCGGGGCCGGGCCACGAGATCACCATCGACGGCGAGGATATCGTGGAGTAACGGCTGGATCCGGCCCTCGGATTCCGCCGCGGAAATCCTTCCTGCCAGCCGGAGACGAACCGGGCCAGAACGCCTTATTTACCCTACTGGAGCTGCAGTTTCATGAAGACATCCATCGCATTGCTCGCCTCGGCGGCAACCCTGAGCGCAGGCATCGCGCAGGCGCATTTCCAGCTCGTCTACACCCCCGAGACCATGCTGGAGAAGCCGGCCGAGATCGGTCTCAAGCTGGTCTTCGGCCATCCCATGGAGAACGGCCACACCATGGATATGGGCGAGCCGGTCGAATTCTTCGTCCAGTTCAAGGACAAGCGGACCGATCTCAAGGACAGCCTCAAGCCCATCACCTGGAAGGGCGCCCACAACGAGGCCAATGCCTACGAGACGACCTACAAGGTGCGCCGCAACGGCGACTACGTCTTCGCCCTGACCCCGGCGCCCTACTACGAGGGCAGCGAGGACATCTACATCCAGCAGATCACCAAGTCCTATGTGAACAAGGGCGCCATGCCGACCACCTGGAACGAACCGCTCGGTCTGCCGACCGAGATCGTTCCGCTCAACAAGCCCTATCAGGTGTTCGTCGGCAGCACCTTTAGCGGTCAGCTGCTCTCGGAGGGCAAACCGGCACCCGGCGTCGAGTGCGAGATCGAGTACATCAACACCGACATCGACATGAAGGCCAACGCCTTCTCCGAGGATGCCAACGGTGAGGTGCCCGCGACCGGTATCGTCGCCATCACCGACGCCAACGGTGTCTTCACCTTCGGCATCCCGACGCCCGGCGTCTGGGGCTTCGCCTGCCTGGGTTCGGGTCCGGTCAAGGAGCACGAGGGCAAGGAGCTGTCGCAGGATGCGGTGATCTGGATCAATGCGTCGACCTTGGGTGCCTCGGCCGAATCTGGCTCCGCCCCGGTCGCTGCCGTCGAGCCCGATGACGCCGAGCGTTTCGACAAGGCGCTCAGCGCGCAGCAGAGGCGCAGCGTGCAGAAGGCACTGCGCGAGATCGGTCTCTACGACAGCTCGATCGACGGCGACTTCGGTCCCCAGACCCGCGAGGCGCTCAAGATCGTCCAGCGCGCGCGCGGACTCTCGGATACCGGTCTGGTCGACGGCACCCTCTTCGAGACGCTGGTCAGCCTGAGCAACCAGTAATCGCGCTCAGCGCGATTCGGTCCGCACCGCGGACCCTGCTGCGGCTCAGGTCGCGGTAGGGTTCGCGGTGCGGACCAGACCTCTGGCGAGACGACGCGCGTTCGTCTCCCGTCGCGGGCGCAGCCGCAATATTGTCCGACCCATGTCGTTCATCCTCCGTGGTTGCGATGCGCACGCGCGAGCTCGACGAAGGCGTGCAGATAGTCGATCCCGGCCTCGGCCTGACGGATGCCGAGAAAGATCTGTTTGTCGATGCCTCGCTCGCCCAGCCTGATCGCGGTCACCCCGAGCCGTTCGGCATACTCGTTCGCCAGCCAGCGCGGCAGGGCCGCGACCCCCCGGCCGCTGGCCACCATCTGCAGCATGATATCGGTCGTCTCGATCGGCTTGTGACGCTTGGGCCGAATCCCCGCCGGCAGCAGGAACTGGGTGTAGATGTCGAGCCGATCGATGGGGACCGGATAGCTGATCAGGGTCTCCTGGGCCAGTTGGTCCGGCTGCACGCAGGGTGTGCCGGCGAGCCGGTGTCTAGGCCCGACCACCAGGACCTGCTCGTAGTCGAGCACCGCCTCGAATTGGAGTCCGGTCCGAAAGAGCGGGTCCGGGGTCACCAGCAGGTCGATCTCGTGACCGAAGAGGGCGCCGATCCCGCTGAACTGGAATTCCTGCTTCACGTCCACGTCCACGTCCGGCCAGTTCGCCAAGTAGGGCGACACCACCTTCAGGAGCCAAGCGTAGCAGGGGTGGCACTCGATGCCGATACGCAGGGTGCCGCGCTCGCCCTGAGCGAACTGCCGCAGACGCGCCTCCGCGTGGGTGAGCTGCGGGATCAGCCGATTGGCCACCGACAGCAGATAGGCCCCGGCCTGGGTGGGTCGTAGCCGCCGGCCTTCGCGGGTCCAGATGGCGACGCCGAGCTGGTCCTCCAGCTTGCGGATCGCGTGGCTCAGCGCGGATTGGGTCAGGTGCAGCTGCTCGGCGGCGGCGGTCAGCGAGCCGTGCTGGTCGACGGCGCGGACGATCGCCAGATGGGTACGTTCCAATTGAGCCATGGTGGGTCTAACTCATGAATTCAATGCATGTTTTGATGAAATAATACCATTTCTATTCATGTGATGTCCCGGGGACAATGGCCGCAGGTTGAAGAGCAGTCAGCTACCAGCTACCAGCTACCAGCTACCAGCTACCAGCCACTAGCTTCCAGCCACCAGCAGTTGTGTCGCTCAAAAGCTGGCGGCTGGAAGCTGAAGGCTAGCCGCTTTTCCAGATTCATCCTTCGAGGCAAGATCACATGGCAATCACCCACAATCTCGGTTTTCCCCGCATCGGCGCCAAGCGTGAATTGAAGTTCGCGCTCGAGTCCTACTGGAAGGGCCAGTCCTCGATCGAGGACCTCAAGTCCGCCGGTGCCCAGCTGCGGGCGCGTCACTGGGAGGATCAGACCGGACTGGACCTGGTGCCGGTCGGCGACTTCGCCTTCTACGACCAGATGCTCGACATGAGCTTTACGCTGGGCAATCTGCCCGAGCGCGTGCGCGGCCTCGCAGGCGATACCCTCGACACCTATTTCCGCGTGGCGCGCGGCCGCTCGGCACCGGCGGCCGAGGATCAGGCCGGTTGCGCCTGCGGCGTCGCCGCCGGCGAGATGACCAAGTGGTTCGACACCAACTATCACTACATCGTCCCCGAGCTGACCGCCGACACCCGGTTCGAGCTGGATGCCTCGCGTCTGCTCGATCAGCTGGCCGAGGCCAAGGCGCAGGGCGTGCGTGCCAAGCCCGTCATCATCGGTCCCGTGACCTATCTCGCGCTCGGCAAGACCAAGGACGACTCCGATCGGCTCGCCCTGCTCGAGCGATTGCTGCCCGTCTACGCCGAGCTGCTGAATACGCTGGCCGCGAACGGGGCCGAGTGGGTGCAGATCGACGAGCCCATCCTGGTCACCGAGCTGGAGGAGCCCTGGCGTCATGCCTTCGAGATCGCCTATCACGAGCTCAAGAGCGCGCCGGTCAATCTGATGCTGGCGACCTATTTCGGCGAGCTCCAGGATCAGCGCTATCTGGCCGCCAATCTGCCGGTGGCCGGTCTGCACATCGACGCCGTCCGTGGGCGCGAGGATCTGGTGCCGCTGCTGAATCTGCTGCCGTCCACCAAGGTCCTGTCGCTCGGGGTGATCGACGGGCGCAACATCTGGAAGACCGATCTGAACGGGGTGCTCGACTGGCTGGAGCCGATCCAGGCTCAGCTCGGCGAGCGTCTGTGGATCGCGCCCTCCTGCTCGCTGCTGCATGTGCCGGTGGATCTCGACAGCGAGGAGAAACTCGATGCCGAGATCAAATCCTGGCTCGCCTTCGCCAAGCAGAAGCTCGACGAGCTGCGTATCCTGGCTAGGGCGCTGAATCAGGGGCGTCATACGGTCCAGTCCGAGCTGGCCGCCAACCGCGCCGCCATCGAGGCGCGCCGCAGCTCGCCGCGCGTCAACAACCCCGAGGTCAAGGCCGCGCTCGCCAAGATCGACGCCCAGCTCGGTCAGCGCAAGAGCCCCTATGCCGAGCGCGCCGCCAAGCAGGCCGAGTTGCTCCAACTGCCCAAGTTCCCCACCACCACCATCGGCTCCTTCCCGCAGACCGCCGAGATCCGTCAGACCCGCCGCCAGTTCAAGGCGGGGGACATCGAGGAGGCGTCCTACGTCGAGGCGATGCGCGGCGAGATCGCCCGCTGCGTGCGCGAGCAGGAAGACCTGGGTCTGGACGTCTTCGTGCACGGCGAGCCCGAGCGCAACGACATGGTCGAGTACTTCGGCGAGCAGCTCGACGGCTATGTCTTCAGCCAGTTCGGCTGGGTGCAGTCTTACGGCTCGCGCTGCGTCAAGCCGCCGATCCTCTTCGGCGACATTAGCCGTCCCAAGGCGATGACGGTCGACTGGATCACCTATGCCCAGTCCCTCACCGACAAGCCGATGAAAGGCATGCTCACCGGTCCGGTCACCATCCTCAACTGGTCCTTCGTGCGCGACGACCAGCCGCGCTCGGTTTCATGCCAGCAGTTGGCCTTGGCGATCCGCGAGGAGGTGCTGGACCTGGAGCGGGCCGGCGTGCGCGTGATCCAGATCGACGAGGCGGCGCTGCGCGAGGGTCTGCCGCTGCGCAAGTCGCAATGGGATGCGTATCTCGGTTGGGCGGTCGAGTCCTTCCGCATCACCGCCAACGGCGTCGCGGACGAGACCCAGATCCACACCCATATGTGCTACTCGGAGTTCAACGACATCATCGCCGCGATCGCCGACATGGACGCCGACGCCATCACCATCGAGACCTCGCGCTCGGACATGGAGCTGCTCGACGTCTTCGACGACTTCAAATACCCGAACGAGATCGGACCGGGCGTCTATGACATCCACTCGCCCAACATCCCGGCCGAGGCGCAGATGGTCGACCTGATGCGCAAGGCCGCCGAGCGCATCCCGGCCGAGCGCCTCTGGGTGAACCCCGACTGCGGCCTCAAGACCCGCCAATGGAACGAGGTGATCCCGGCCCTGACCAACATGGTCTCGGCGGCCAAGACCTTGCGGGCGAGCTTGGGCTGATTCGAGCGGTTAGCCACCAGCTACCAGCCGCCAGCTTCCAGCCAGAAATCGCTGCCATGCCCGACCGGTGGCTCCCGGCTGGCCGCTGGAGGCTGGAAGCTGGCAGCTCTAAAATCGAGAACAAACATGTTTGATCGCACCCAATACAGACTCGACCGCATCGACCCGGAGCTCTCCGCCGTCATCGAGCAGGAGAACCGGCGCCAGGAGGATCACATCGAGCTGATCGCCTCGGAGAATTACACCTCTCCGGCGGTGATGGCCGCCCAGGGCTCCCAGCTCACCAACAAGTACGCCGAGGGCTATCCCGGCAAGCGCTATTACGGCGGCTGCGAGCACGTCGACGTCGTCGAGCGGCTCGCGATCGAGCGGGTCAAGACCCTGTTCGGCGCCGAGGCGGCCAACGTGCAGCCCAACTCGGGCTCACAGGCCAACCAGGGCGTCTTCTTCGCCGTGCTGAAGCCGGGCGACACCATCATGGGCATGAGCCTGGCCGAGGGCGGACATCTGACCCACGGCATGGCGCTCAACATGAGCGGCAAGTGGTTCCAGGTGGTGAGCTACGGCCTGAACGCCGAGGAGGACATCGACTACGAGGCGCTGGAGCACAAGGCGCGCGAGCACAAGCCCAAGCTCATCATCGCCGGGGCCTCGGCCTTCGCCCTGCGCATCGACTTCGAGCGCATCGCCCGGGTGGCCCGTGAGATCGGCGCCTATTTCATGGTCGACATGGCCCACTACGCGGGCCTGATCGCGGCCGGCGTCTACCCGAGCCCGGTCCCGCACGCCGACTTCGTCACCACCACCACGCACAAGAGCCTGCGCGGCCCGCGCGGCGGCGTCATCCTGATGCGCGAGGAACACGCCAAGGCCGTCAACTCGGCCATCTTCCCGGGCATTCAGGGCGGTCCGCTGATGCATGTCATCGCCGGCAAGGCCGTCGCCTTCAAAGAGGCCATGACGCCCGAGTTCAAGACCTACCAGCAGCAGGTCGTGGCGAACGCGTCCGTGCTCGCCGAGACCCTGATCGAGCGCGGTTTGCGTATCGTCTCCGGGCGCACCGAGAGCCACCTGATGCTGGTCGACCTGCGCGCCAAGGGCCTCACCGGCAAGGAGGCCGAACGCCTGCTCGGCGAGGCGCACATCACGGTCAACAAGAACGCCATCCCCAACGACCCCGAGAAGCCCTTCGTCACCTCGGGCATCCGGGTCGGGACCCCCGCCATGACGACGCGCGGGTTCGGAGAGGAAGAGGCGCGGCTTGTCGGCAACCTGATCGCCGATGTGCTGGATGCGCCGGAGGATGCCGAGCGTATCGCCCAGGTACGCGACCGGGTCGCCATGCTGACGCGGCAGTTCCCCGTCTATGGGCCTCGTTCCGAGGGATAACGATGAATCCCTGTAGGTCGGGTTAGCGCAGCGTAACCCGACACTCCTTGCTGTCGGGCTACGGCGCGTCAAGCGATCGAGCAGGCAACGAACGTCCTACCACGCGCCTAATCCGACCTACGGAGCGGCCGTCAGACGCTCGATCAGGAGTAGGATCTCGGCGGACATGGTGTCGTGCAGGCCCTCGGTGTCGACAAGGACGTTGGCGGTCTGTCCGCTGGGTCAGAGCCTGTCTCTCAGGTCGCCATGTTGGCGTCCGAACGATAAGATTTCTCTCTTACAATCCGAGATCCTCTGTCGACATGTCCCATAGCATCGAGATCTTTCTTGCCGCCCATCGGGCGATGATCGCGGGTATCCACATGACTCCGCGAAGCGCCAACGACAAGGAGTATTTTCCGCAGGATTGGTTTGCCGATAGGGTCGATGGTCTCGGGTTGCCCTTGATGCCGCAGGGCCGCAACAGTTATCCCGATTTTTGGGTGGGGGACGATGCCCATGCGCCGGTCGAGGGCTACGAGATCAAATCGCTTGCATTCAACCACGGCAGACCGGCACGAAAGGATTACGACTCGAACAGCACCATTCCCTCCGGTCGGAAGGATGGTCGAGACGTCTTCCTCGTGTTCTTCCTCTATACCGGCAGTGGGGCGAGCCCGCGTCCCGTGCAGTCGCTTTGCATCGCGCACGGAGATCTCATCAACGCCGATCATGCGGTCGCGGCGGCGCACGTCAACGAGGCCATCCGAGGATTCGGATCCTATGGCGAGGGATTCATTCGCGATCGGAAAATGTACGTCTTTCCGCATCCATTGACGGTCTATCCGGCTGGAATCGGTCGTTGCAGCCTGATCCTCCCCGCCGATTGGGATGTCTCGGATCCTCGGCTCGCTCGGGTCGGGTCCCTGGAGCGAGTCGTCGCGGACGAATCGCTCCAGGGTTACCGGATTCATTTGGATGGCAAGACCCCGGCCGACAAACAGACGATGCGACGCTCGGATGCCGGGCAGCAACGCCGATTCCACATCTATGAGTCTTGCTGATCCGCTTCAAAAGAGGGATGCCTGGATTCCGATGTCGCTTGGTTCCCCTGACCTCGGTTGCGCCTCCCTGGTCTGCGCCTCGTGGAGCCGTCGCGAGATCCCTGCACAAACGTCCAGCGCCTTCTCGAAGGTCTTCAGCCCGTCCTCCGCCTGTCGGCCCGCGCACAATTCGGCAAGTGCCTGGCTGTAGACGACCACCCGGACATCGTTGAGCGACAGTTGTCGCCCCCTCCGGTTGAAGCGGCGGATCTTGGCCTCCGCCGCGTCCGTTGCCGCCGTCAGCGCCGATTCGACCGCCAGCCGTGGCCGACGGTCCGCGGCCGCCTTCCGGCATACCATCAGCACGTCCAGATCGATCGGTGATTTGGCGGCCAGCTTGGGCGTGGCCACCGACATCTCGGCCTTGACCGGCTGCGTCTGTACCAGTCTGAAACCGGCGGCGAGCACCGCTCTGGCCACCGAGGTCCAGCCGTCCTCGCGCGAGTGGTGGTAGGAGAAGACCAGCAGCCCCTCATCCTTGAGCACCCGGTGGCACTCGCCGAAGACCGCTTCGAGCTTGTCCGCAAAGCGCTCGGACTCGGTGTCCTGGACCTCTCGAGGGTGGCGGGTCGTGTCCTGGTCGACTGCCTCATCCTCGCGAAACCAGAGCTGCTGCCAGACATGGAAGAAGTCGGCCAGCTCCGAGTAATGGACATTGTCATAGAAGGGCGGATCCGTGATCACCGCATCCACGACCCGATCGGGGAGGTCGGTCGCGGCCGAATCGCCGCAGGAGAGATAGACGGCGCCGGGCGGCAGCCCGTCTGGCGGCCAGGCATCCGAGATCGACGTACCCATGGGCCGGCTCTTGCCGAAGAGCTTGCGGCCGGACTTCTTGGCACCCGAATCGTCCAGGACGATCTCGAATGGGGCGGCCTTGTAATCGACCGCGCGCAGGAGCCGCGACTGGAACAGATTGAGAAAGGAGCCCGAGCTCTTGCTCGTGCCCCAGAGATTGGCCTCGATCGGGGTGCGTTCGGGCTTGAGCACGTGATGCGAGAACATGTGTCTGACGGCCCCAGTTCCCTCTCCCTTGTAACTGGCGAAGAGGTTGTTGAACTCCAAGACGCCGGACAGGAGGATGAAGAGCGCATCCCGTTCCGGTCCTTTCGGCAGCTCTCCGATCGCACCGGCCAGCAGGCTGATGGCCAGAAGCTGGCGGTCGTTGAAGAATTGGTCCCAGCGGGAATAGCCGTAATTCAGGACCTGACGGGTGTTGTATCCCGGCTGGATCGTCACGCGCGGGATGGGCGCATCCAGGAATCGCAGGCGGGCGCGGGCCTCCTGATAGGCGCTCAGGTCTTCGGATGTGGCCCGCAGATAGTCTTTTTCGCCATTGGCGCGCAGGACCAGTTTGGCGTAGAGCCGGTGGCGCGGCGGCTCGCCCCGAGCGCGTGCGGTCTTGGCGATCGGGAAGCGGCAGCCGCAGGCGTCGCACTGCGCATTGGCGCCCGCGGCGGGACCCGAATGGGGATCGAATGAATGGCGGCAGGCGGGACAGCTGACCTTGTGATCGGTGTATTGCGCTGGAAAGACCTCTCCGCATTCGCTACAGACGACCTGAACCCGGGGGTATTTTTTGACATAGGCGTGCTTGGCGAAGATCCGGCTGGAGAAGAGATCGACGGGTGCCTGGCATTCCGGGCAGTCGAGCTGCTTCACCCAGAACCAGTAGAGGACCTCGCAAGGCTCACCATCAGGGGTTCGGCTGCGGTAGAGCGCCCGGATCTCGGGTGCCACGGTGGCTTCGAGCTGAGCGAACAGCGCCTGCAACCGACTGCGATCGATCGGGGCGAGGGCGGTGCGCACGGCGCGCCAGGCGACCGGATTGATATCTCGACCGATGACGGTACAACCCAGCTTGTGCGCCTCACCGACAGTGGTCCCGCTTCCCATGAAGGGATCGAAGATGACCGGCCCTGGTAGTTTGACTGCGCTCGAGTAGAGATCCATCAGCGCAGTTCCCTTGGGGGTCGTACACCCCAGGATCGCCGCGCGAAAGACGCTACCCAATCGCTGCGCCCACCATTTATGGGTGTGATAGACGGGGCGCCAGACCTCCTTGCGCCAGCTCTCCACCTCGGCGATGTCGCTCAGGTGCTCGAACGGGAAGCCGTCCTCGATCGCCCGAGCGGAGGGGCCGTCGATCAGCGGACTTCCATAGGAGTCGCTCGGCTCGGCGATCAGCATCCCGGCGAGATCCGTCAGGGCGCCCGCAACCCGATGGGGATCCTGGTCGACGATGCGGCGCAGGGAGGGTGGGAGCCGGCCGGCGACCAGAAGCAGTTCGTCGCGCGGGAGCTCCAGAACTTCGGCCAGCCGCGCGAGCAAGGTCTCGGAGGGCGGCGTCGTTCCGGCCTCCACGCGGGAGAGATGGGCCGGATCGACCCCGCAGCGTCCGGCCGTGTTGCGCAGGGACAGCCCGAGAGACTCGCGGCGATGACGGATGAACTCATGGATGGTCATGGCGGCAGGGTAGGCCCCGTTGACCGATGAGTCAACGCCATGCCGCCCGAAGGCCACGGCGCGCAAGCCGATCGGTTCAGCGCAGATTGAACCGGATCGGCACCGTCACGGTGAGCTGGGACTGGGACATTCCGGGCGGGATGGCCGGCAGCGGGGAGGCGCGTCGGATCAATGCCTTCACCTCCTGGTCCAGAAGGGCATGGCCCGAGCTGGAGGCGATCCGGTGCGACAGGACCCGGCCGCTGCGGTCGATGGTGAAGGTCACCCTGACCGTCCCCTCCTGGCGCAGTCGCCGGGCGCGGCTCGGGTAGCGCTTGTGGCGGTTGAGCCAGGCGGCCAGCTTGCCGTAGTAGTTGGCGGTGCCTTTGGAGCCGGATCCGGAGCCCTGGCCGCGTCCGCTGCCTGCCTTGCCGTTGGAGTGCGCGCCGGAGCCGCGACTGGAGCCGGGCGTCTTGGATTTGGGACCGTCGCTCGCGCTGGGTCGGGATCTGGGTTTGGGCCTCTCGGTCCGCGTTGGCGCCGGCTTGGCCTTGGGCTTGGGTTTCGGCTTGGCCTTGGGCTTTGGTTTCGGGGTCGGCTTGGGTTTGGGCGGTTCGACGACCTCCGTCTTGAGCGTCTCGCTGGGTGCGAGCATCGGCAGGGACTTGGCCGGGGCGAGGGGTGCCGCTGAGTCGGCGATGGACTCGGCGGCCGTCGGCTCGGCAGCGGAGGCCGCCGCCGGGGCGCCCGAGTCGCCGAGCTGGATGACGACCGGAGTCGGTGGCGGCGAGCGCGGTTCTTCCCGCATGCCGGCGACCACTCCCAGGTGGGCGAGGGCGGCCGTCGAAACGGCGATCATCCAGTGACGTGGGCGAATCTCCATCAGGATCGACCTGCCGCGCGTGTGATCAGCTCGATCCGAGGGATGCCGGCCGCTTCCAGCAGGTCGAGGGTCTCGCGCAGCTTCGCGGAGGTGACGGCGGCATCGGCCTTGAGGGTGACCCGGATCCTGTCGGCTCCGCCCGCGGCCGCCTTCCAGGCGGCGAGCTGTTCGGTCAGCGCCTCGGATGAGAGTATCCGGTCGCCGACCGCCATGCGGCCGTCGGCGTCCAGGACGATGACCCGGTCGCGCGTCTCGCCGTTCGCCTGCTGCTCCGAGACCGGCGGATCCACCCGGAAGGGCTCGCGCGGGCTGATCTGCCCGACCACCATGAAGAAGATGAGCATCAGGAAGATGACGTTGATGAGCGGGATCAGATGATTGTCGCTCGCTGGACGCTGGCTCTGGCGGACGAACCTCATTTCAGACTCAGCTCCTCGATCCCGGCCGCGCTCACGCCGTCGATGACCTGGACCAGATGCTGGAGCCGGACGTCCGCATCGGATTCGATCACCACCGAGACATCCGGGCGGCGTGCACGATAATCCTTCAGGCTGGAGACGAGCTGGGCCGAATCCAGCGATTCACCATTGATGTCCAGCCGGCCATCGGTGTGGACGCGCAGCAGCAGCGCGGGCCGCTGGCTGTCGTCCGCCCGGTCGCTGACCAGGGACGAGGCGGTGTCGAGCTGCAGCGCCCGCCATTGATCGAAGTGCGAGGCCAACAGGAAGAAGAGCAGGAGGATGAAGACCACGTCGATCAGCGGCGTGAGACTGATGCCTCGGCCGGCGCGAGAGCGCGGCAGATCAAGCTGCATAGCCGACCTCGGATTGGGACTTGGCATGATGCCGTCCCTCGGTGGTCAGCACCGGGGCCTTGAGTCCGCGGGTGAAGACTTGGGTGACGGCATCCTCCATCTGATGACCGCAGCGCTCGACCCGGCGTTCCAGCCAGGTGTGGGCCAGCACCACCGGGATGGCGACCGTGAGTCCGACCGCCGTGGTCAGCAGTGCCTGCCAGATGCCGCCCGAGAGGATGGAGGGATCGACCTGGCTGCCCGCCACTTCGAGCTGCCGGAATGCCTCGATCATGCCCAGCACGGTCCCCAGCAGACCCAGCAGCGGACTCAGGGTGCCGATGATCTCCAGTGCGCGCAGATGGCTGCGCAGGCTTTCGAGCTGCAGGCTGGCGACCCGGGTCAGCTCCTCGCGCAGTGTCGCCATCTCGACCCTGGGCCGATGGAGCCCGACCAAGGCCAGATGGACCAGATGCGCCACAGGCTGGTTGCGGCCGGCGACCAGCGCGATCGCGGCCTGGGCGTCCGACTGCTGCCAGCGTCGCAGCGACTCGCGGACCGGACCAAGCCGGCCCAACTGCAGACGATGGAACTGCCACAGCTTCACCAGCACGATGGCGAGCGCGACCACGGAGAGCAGGCTCAGGAACAGGAGCACCGGGCCGCCGGTGCCGATCATGTCCTGCAGCGGACCCAGGATGCCGTCCAGCATGCCGGGGTCGGCCGATATCTCCGGCGAGGGAGGCGAGACGGCTGCGGCCGTCTCGGAGAAGTGCGCCGCGCCACCCGGCTCCAGATTACCCGGCGGAGAGATCGGGGTCTGGGCTTGGGCAGGTGCCGCGGGCGCGGCGTTCGTTGTGATATCGGTCATGGGCGAGATCCTGTCGGTTACTTGAAGAAGTCCACGGGAAGTCGCGAGGACGTCCGCATGCGCGCGAGACAGCCGTCCACCGGGCCGCTGGCGTCGGTGCAGGCCGTGACGGCGTTGAGCAGGATGCGGCCGAGGGCATCGCAGGACAGATCCGCGATCTCGAACAGCTTGACGCTGGTCTTTCCGGGCGCGAGCGGTCCCGCTTCCAGACCGAAGCGCTTGAGGATGAATCCGTCCTGGTCGAACAGGACCAGCTCCAGTCCGAGCGATTCGAAGCGCGTATCGGTCTTGTTGCCGAAGACCAGATAGGGGCGGCAGGCATTGGCCTGGGATTCGAGCCTGTTCAGCTCGATCTCGATCGAACCCGCGGAGTCCTCGGCCAGGACGGGCGGGGTCGAGAGCGTCAGGCAGGACAGGAGGAGACAGGTGATGCTGTGAGCGAGACTGGAGCGCATACGGCGGGGCCTATCGTGGATCCGGGTGCTGATGATGATTTCGACGATCGATCCGTTCACGAGAGGAGAAGGATCTCGTCTTGAGTTTTAAAGATAAGCATTCTTATTTGCATTATATATGAATGCAAATTCTTCTCAATACTTTGTGGCGAGAGTTCCGAGACCGCTCAGGTGGACGGTTCGGATGGCAGCGGTTTGACCGCGTCCGGCGGGCCATCGGTCGGACGAAGGAACCGATAGATGAATCCGCCCAGCAGTAGGGTCGCGAGTCCGTAGAGCCCGACCACCGGCTTGCTGGAGAGGGTGTAGAGGACGATCCAGAGATTCCCGGCGATGAAGATCAGGGGCGTGACCGGATAGCCCAGGGTGCGGTAGGGACGCGGCAGGTCGGGCGAGCGGCGGCGCAGCCGCATCAGTCCGATGACCGTGAGCATGGAGGAGAGCGACAGGGTGAAGCCGATGTAGACCAGCAGCGCGTCGTAGGCGGCGACCAGGATCATGAGGATCGCGATCAGGGCCTGGAGGAGGATCGCCTGCGCCGGGGTGTGGCGCTCGGCGTGGACGCTGCCGAAGCGGCGGAAGAAGACGCCGTCGCGCGCCATGGCGAAGTAGACGCGCGGTCCGGCCATGATCATGGCGCTCATCACCGAGAGCAGGCCGAGGGCGATGGCCAGCCCGAACAGGGCGCCGATGCTGGATCCGAAGAGTGCGTCGGCGGCGCCGCCGGCGATCTCGAGCAGGCCGTTCATGGCCTGCGGCGGCAGGGCGTAGAGATAGACCAGATTGAGCAGCAGATAGAGCAGGGTGACCAGCAGGGTCCCGAGCGCCAGTGCGAGCGGCAGGTTGCGTCCGGGCCGGCGGATCTCACCGCCCAGATAGGCCGCCGCGTTCCAGCCGCTGTAGGCGAATGAGACGAAGATGAGGGCGACCGCGAAGCTGGAGGCGGAGACGCCGCTGTCCGACAGCGACTGGCTCAGATGCCCGAGATCGCCCTGTCCGAGCCAGAGACCGGCGCCGATGAAGACCAGGATGAAGCCGATCTTGAAGGCGGTGAGCAGGTTCTGCACGCCCTGGCCCAGACGCAGGCTGTGGATGTGCACCAGTGAGAGCACGACGACGGCGGCGCAGGCGAGCAGGGTGACCGGCGAGAGGCTGATCCAGGGGTGTTCGCCGGATCCCAGGACCAGCCAGGGATCCGATGCCCCGCCGAGGAAATAGGTCGCGAAGGCGATGGCTGCCGCGGCGATGGGGGCGGAGAAGCCGACGATCAGCGAGATCCAGCCCGAGACGAAGGCGGGCAGGGGGCCGAAGGAGGCGCGCAGGTAGGCGTATTCCCCGCCCGCGCGCGGCAGCATGGCCCCGAGTTCGCCGTAGCAGAGCGCCCCGGTCAGGGCGAAGAGCCCGCCGAGCAGCCAGCACAGCAGCAGGGCCGTGGGGCTGCCCAGCTCAGCGAGGATGAAACCCGAGGTCGTGAAGATACCGCTGCCGATCATGTTGGCCACGACCAGCACGGTGGCCGAGACCAGTCCGATCTCGCGTCTGAGCTCGCTGGGCTGGGCCTGACTCATTTCAGGAAGTCGCCGACGTAGATCAGGTGCTCGAAGGGCAGCTCGGCGTCTCCGGCCTGCTCCAGGACCGTATCCAGGGTCGCCACCATGACCTGCTCCCGCTCGGCATAGCCGGCATGGGAGACGATCGCGATCGGGGTGTCGCCCGGATAGGACCCCTTCAAACGCTCCACCACCTCCGGAAGCTTGGAACGCATGGTGAAGAAGACCAGGGTCGAGCGGCTCTCGGCGAGTTTCTCCAATGTGTCGAGCCGGTTCTCACGCTCGGGTCCGCCCGGCGTGCGGGTCAGGATCACAGAGCGGCTGTGCTCGCCCTGGGTGATGCCCCGGCCCAGCGCCGCGTTGGCGGCGTTGAAGCTCGACACGCCCGGAATCACCACCGGATCCAGATCGGCGAACTCGCTCAGATAGCCGGTCTGGGGGCCGTAGATGGTGGGGTCGCCGTAGTCGATCACCGCGACCTGCTTGCCCGCCTCGACGGCCTCGCGAATGATCTTGCGCGCCTGTGCCTCGAGCTCCGCGCGCTGCTCCTCGTGGCGTCGGCGACGTTCCGCCCGCTCGTCCTGGCTCGGCCCATCGGCATCCTTGCTCGGGCGCGGGGGCATCTGACGGAAGAGCCCGTGACCCGCCTCGTAGATCTCCTTGCCCTGGAGCAGGTCGGCATGGCGCTCGCGCACCGACTCCATGCCGAAGACGATGTCCGACTCGGCGAGAATCTTTTGCGCCCGAACCGTGATGTTGTCCGGATCCCCGATACCGATGCTGACCAGATAGAGGTGTCCGCTCGGCTTGGTCGAGGATGTATCGGTCTCGGCCGATGCCGGTAGCCCGGCGAGGAGAATGCTGGAGATCAATGGGATGGCGGCCCAGCGCGGGACGCCCGATGTCGAGATCATGCTTGGATACTCCTGGTGAGGACCCCGTGGGTCCGGGTCTGGGGAAGCTGTTTTCAGAATCGATAGTTCACCGCCAGACGCACGTCGCGTCCGGGTTCGTGGACGATCCCGGTCGTGCTGCTGGCAATGGATGCCTGATCGGCATAGCGCCGGTCGAAGAGGTTGTGGACGGCGAGCGACAGGGTCAGATCGGGCGTCTCGGCAGGACGCCATCGGGCCTGGATGTCGTGCAGCACATAGCCGGCGCGCTCTTCCTGGCCCTCCGGGACCTCGTCCAGTTCGGCGACGGCGGTCAGGGTGTAGCCGAGGGTGATGTTCTCGCGCGGGCTCCAGCGGGTGTCCCAGACCAGCTGGTCGCCGCTCCCGGCCGCCTTGCGGCGGATGATGCCGACCGGATTGCCATCGCCGTCCTCGGTCTCGAAGCTGGAATAGGCGAGCTGGGTCTCCAGCGCGCGCCAGCTCCAGGTGGCGCGCAGCTCGAATCCGCGCGAGCGCAGGGTGTCCGGGTTGTTGGCGATCTTGGCGACCGAGCCGGGTCCGCCGCCGACGCGCTCGATGGTGTTGCGCAGCCGGGTGTCGAAGAAGGTCAGCTCGGCGTCGAAGACGGCGTCCGGGCGAAACAGACCGCTGGTCTGGTAGCGCAGCCCGGCCTCGCGCTGGAAGGACTCCTCGGCCTCCAGTGGCTTGCCGTCGTTGAAGTTGGTCGTGGCGTCGATATTGGACAGCCACCCGACGGGGATGATGCCGCTGCCGCGCACCGCCTCGCCATAGCCGGCGAAGGCGGTCCAGCCCTCGGCGAAACGGACCTCGGCGCTGGCGTTCGGCGAAACCCGGTCGCCTTCCAGTGTCTTGGGGCCATAGTCGGACGAATAGTCGTCGTAGCGGGCGCCGAACGACAGGCTCAGCCAGTCCCAGGTCAGGCGTTCCTGCAGGAAGAGACCGAGATTGCCCGAGTCGTTCTCGATCTCGGTGCCGTCGGCCGCCTGGGTGATGCCCTGCTCGCTGTAATAGTCGGCGCCCAGGGTCAGCCGGTGGCTGGTCGCCCCGATCTCGAAGGTGGAGACGTTGCTCAGACTGCCGCCGAACTCCTCGCTCGAAACCTCGCTGTCGCGGTCCTGGTTCTCGAGTTCGTTGTCGTTGGCGTAGAGGTTGATCCGCCAGTCGATCAGCGGATTCCCGGACTGGAAGCGATGGTCCAGGGTGTAGGTCTCGCGCGAGGTGACCTGGTACTCAGGTATAGAGCCCTCTGGGGCATAGCCCATGTCGCTCCCGGTGCTGCCGTAGAGATAGAGTCCCGAGTTGGTGTTGCGCTCGGCGCTCAGTCGCAGGCTGTGTCCCTCCAGGCCGAGCAGGGTCGCTTTGACGAAATAGTCGCGATCCTGTCCGGCCGAGTTGGGAACGTCTCCGCCGCCGCCGATCCGGTAGTCCTCGCGGTTGACCGCCGAGATGTGGGCGAGCAGGCCCAGGTGGTCGCCGCCCTTGCCGTAGGCCGTGACGCTGCCCTGCTCGGAGCTGTCGGCGCTGGCATAGCCCGCCTTGAGGGTCGCGCCGGCCGTTCGATTGGGGTCGAGCAGATCCTGGGCGTCGACCGTCTCGAACCGGATGGCGCCGCCCAGAGCACCGGGTCCGCGGTCGGCCGATGGACCCGTGATCACCTCCACCCGCTTGAGCAGATCGGGATCGATCCCGCCGATGCCGCCCCGGTGCTGATGCAGGCTGCGGCCCTGGCGCGCCCCGTCGATCGTGATGTTGAGATTGCTGCCCTCGATGCCGCGCAGATAGATACGCTGGGCGTTGCGCGCGCCTCCGCCCACACGGACCGAGGGATCGTCCTTGAAGACATCCGCCATGTCGTTGGCCAGACTGCGCTGGATCCGTTCGATCGGGATGTCGCGGCCCTGCGTCTCCTCCCGGGCCTCGACCTCGATGGTGGAGAGCTCGGCGTGGGCGACCCCGTTCGTCTGGGCCTGGGCCTGGGTCGGGGCCGATCCGGCGGCCATCAGTAAGACCGCCAGGGTCGTGGTGGATGTATCGGTTTTCATCGCGCTACCGCTGCATATAAAGTAGAATCATTCTCATTAATGATGAGGATCCTATCGATCCTCGCGATTCTCGGGAAGTGCCATTCGTGGAACGGTTCGTTGCGAAAAGGGAACGGAGATGACGGATTTCGATGCCCTGCGAGCGCTGGTCGCCTTGCAGGAACATGGCAATCTGACGGCGGCAGCCCGCGCCCTGGAGTGCCCCAAGTCGACCCTGAGCCGGAGACTGGCGGCCCTCGAATCGGCATTGGGGCACCCGCTCACCCGCCAGGAGGGCGGACGTCTGCTGCTGAGCGATGCGGGTTCTTGCTATGCGGGATACGGCGAGCGGATCCTGACGCTGGCCGAGGAGGCTCGGCATTCGGTCGCGGCCTTCTCGCGCGAGATGCGCGGCGAGGTTCGGGTGTGGGTCGATCAGCCGCTGGCACGCGGCTGGGCGACGCGCACGCTGAACGATTTCCTCGCCCGCTATCCGGAGGTCAGTCTGGAGGTGAGGGTCCTGCCACCCGGCGGTCTGCCCACGGCGGACGGGACGGATCTATGGCTCGCCTGCGACGACCGCGGCCTGCCCGGCCTCAAGCGCACCCCACTGGGGCGCTGGCGTCGGCGGCTCTATACCAGGGCGGAGGAGGGACCCTGCCGTCGGCTCGGAGCCCCATCCAAATTGGACGCTTGTCCCTGGATCGGGCTGGTGAGCGAGCCGGCGGAGATCCGGCTTGGACACCCATCCAGGGAGGATGGGTACGGACATCGGCCGCGCGCCCGGCTGCGTGTCGATTCGCTCGAGATGCTGGCCGACGCCATCGCCCGCGGCTACGGCATCGGCGTGCTCCCATCCTGGCTGGCCGAGTGCCCGCGCCACGGGCTGCGCGGACATTATGCCCGGGTGCTCGAGGACTGGGAGGCGGAACCGGTCGACCTCTCCTGCCATCTTCCTCGAGGTGCTCGCCCGCGCCGCATCCAGGTACTCGTCGACCATCTGCATGCCCATCTGCCGAAACGCTGGGCGCTCGAATCCGGGGATTCGTCTCTCCTCAGTGCGCCGAGACGAACTTCAGCCCGATGATCCCGATCAGGATCAAGCCGACGAAGAAGAAGCGGGCCAGCGTCGCCGGTTCGCCGAAGAGCAGCAGCCCGAGCACGAAGGTGCCGACGGCGCCGATCCCCGTCCAGACCGCGTATGCCGTCCCCATCGGAATGTCTTTCTGCGCCATCAGCAGCAGTGCGCCGCTGGCGACCATGCAGACCGCCGAGAAGCCGATCCAGCCCCACCGAAGACCGGATTCGGCGAGCCCCAGTTTAAGACCGACCGGCCAGCCCCACTCGAAGATTCCAGCGATGATCAGATAGGTCCACGCCATTCGAGTTGAGTCTCCTCCGAAATTGAGAGCCCTGAAGATTCATCTCGCGAGCGCTGACACTTAATGGATGCATTGCGGCCGAGCTGACCTCTTCGCGACTCGATGTGCGATTTTCGCTTGCGAAGCCGATCCTCAGATCGGTTCCCTGAGCACCTCTTTCAGAGTCTCGCCGTCGAGTATGCGATCGGCCCAGATCTCGAGTTCTGCTTCGCTTGCTTGATCGAGGCATGCTTCGGCCCAGGCGGGCAGGGCACCGAAACGTCGGACCAATTGGCGACGCAGCAGTCTTATCTCTCCTTGAGACAAGCCTTTCTCGATCCCTTCCTTGATGCCTTGCTCAAGACCTTGTTGTTTCCACTCCTCGATCCAGGTTTTCACTCTTTCGGCCAACATGGCGCGCATCTCCTGCAGATCGTTGATGTTCGGCAACTCGGCGCCCGGAACCCGTGCCGGCAACAGCACGCGTTTGAGCCAGACCACGAAGGCGCGGCGCAGGCTGTCCTGCTCGGGGGTGGCGAGCCAACCGATCAGACTCGCCAGCACCCGTTCGATATCCTCGGGGCGGCGACTGTTTCAATCCGCCGGCTTGATGTCCAGCACCGGGGTATCCGGGAAGGCG
The DNA here is from genome assembly GCF_000585215.1 of Imhoffiella purpurea. Lineage (GTDB taxonomy): Bacteria > Pseudomonadota > Gammaproteobacteria > Chromatiales > Chromatiaceae > Imhoffiella > Imhoffiella purpurea. The sequence goes on from NZ_AONC01000045.1 coordinate 61,275, forward strand.
TCGATGTCCTCGATCTCGATCCGCGTTCCCTCGACCGCCAGGACCCGACAGCGGCTGAGCGCGATCAGGTTCGGCCGGACCGGCGCGTGCGTGGCGAAGACACCACGCAACGGATTCTCCGGATTGCCGCGCGGATGGACCTGTTGGATCGCCCGCCGCTCGGGGGTATCGTTGCGGTCGAACCAGTAAAGTACCCAGATCGTCGCCCCGGCCTCCAGTCCCAGCAGGCCCGGTCGATGGCGGGGTTGGATCTCGATCCGGGCGTGCCCCTCGGATTTGCGCACCCAGCCGATGGGCCGGATCTGGTAGACCGGTCCGGAATCCGCGTCTTGTTCCTGGGCCGCCATATCTGTCACGCCGATCACCAGAGTCAGAAGGATCATCCAGGACATCCTCATCGTGGGAGTCACTCGCGATTCCTTGGTTGCCGAGCATGGGTTCAAGTCTACTCCGTTCTTGACGACCCTATGCCCGAGGGCAGGGGAGGGGGCGAGGCGGCTTGATGATCGCGTGAAGATTCGAGCGGATCCATTGCTGACAGGATGAACATGCAAATCCTTCTCAGTTTGCCTGACAGGGCGTCTCTTGCTATCGTCGGATTCGTCTTTTGAAGTGATTAACGTACTGTTTTTATAGGTTTTTAGCCATGCAAGAGAGCGATTGGAAGGTCTTCCAACTCGATGAGCTGCTCGCCAAGGTCGAGCGTAACGGCGTCACCTTCAGGGAGTTCCTGCGCACGCCCTCACTGTCCTGCTCCATCTACCATCTGCCGGTTGGATCCAAAGACATGGCCAGCGCCCACGAGGAGGACGAGCTCTATCTTGTGCTGGAGGGCAAGGGACAATTGCGGATCGGCGAGACCGAGCACCGGGTCCAGCAGGGTACGCTCATGTATGTGCACGCGGCCTGCGACCATGCCTTCTTCGATATTCAGGAAGACCTGACGGTGCTGGCCTTCTTCGGCTCGCCCGTGCTGGAGATCGGACGGGGGCATCGCTATCGGCACGGACAGCGTCATGGAGCGGGTGCCGAAATCGAGGATTGAGGACGAGGCGTCTAGGATGACGGCTCGGATGCGCGCCGAATGTTTCGGCCGATCGGATGCCGGTAAGGTATCCGATCGTCGTTTCCCTCGCGGCCGCTCCCCGATTGGGATTACATCAAGACGCTGACGAGCTTGAATGCCGATCTTTCGACGGCCTTGTTGACGATGGCGCCGACCAGCGCCTTGCCGAACATCTCGCCCGCCTTGCTCGCGGCGGCATGGCTCGCCCTGGGCGCCACCGGGGCGCACCCCAGATCCTTCATGGCCTCCAGCAGGGTCTGCTTCGACAGCCTGTCCGTATCGTAATTGACGGTGATGCTTCCGGCATGGGCATTCAGCCGGACCTGCGTGACGCCCTCCATCGAGGCCAGACGGCTCTGGGCTTCCCGCGCCTCCTCGGGTCTGCAGCGAAAGGCGTTCGAACGGACACGGAGTCTACCGGGCACATGATGGATCGAATGGCTCATGCGAAATTTCCTCGGTCGGGATTGCGAGAAGTCATGGAAACGCGACTGGTTCGCATTCTATGGCTAACCCGAACTCGAATGCAAGTGGTTCTTATTTGTTTCGCTAATCGGAATGCGACCGATCGCGCTTGATATAACGCGAACTGTTCGTATTTGCAAAATGACTGCGATTTCGCCTATCCTTAACGAGGTCATTCGTTTAGGGGACATTTCGGGGGACTTGGCGATGCTGCTTGCAAAGAATCGGTCACGGAGCGGGGCCCTGGTGGATATCCGCCATCAGATTCCAGGTCGGACGCGTCTGCGGGTGCCGGCACTCGGCCGGACCCCGGATCTGGGGTCCCGTCTCGCCGAAGCGCTGGAAACCCTCGAGGGCATCCACCGCGTGCGCCTCAACAGCGGTTGCGCCAGTCTGGTGATCCACCATCGTCCGGATTTCACCCCGACCCGCGATCTGCTCGATCGGGCGCTGACGCCCATTCTGATGCCGGCGGCATCCGTCGCACCGCCTCCTCCCAAGGTCTCCAGGCGCGCCGAGAGATCCAGGGCGCGTCCGGAAAAGACACGAGTACGCGTGGAGGCACCCAAAAAGCGGGCAAGCGGGCAGGCTCTGGCCGCCTGTCCCATCTGCCAGCTCAAGCTCAAGGCGGCGCGCTGGATACTGACCGACTTCTGGCGCTGCTGGCGGGATCACTGGACTCAGCGCCTTCATGGGCGTCTATTGGCCTCGGTCGCGCTGTTTCGACCCTGATCTCTTTCCTCGGTCGCATCTCCTTCACGACCGACCGCACGGAGTCCTGCGGATCCAAGCGCGCCGGTTTTTCCGGAGTCGGTCATCGAAGCGTCATGGGTGTATGGGACGCTTGGCGTTCGTTTTAAAACGCCATTCCGACGCCCCGCGACCCGGCCGCCATGTCCGTCGCTCGCGGGGACCGCTCTCAGGTCTCCGCCCATGCATGTCCTCCAATCATCCGCTTGGCGTCTCATCCTCGGGGCCGCGATCCTCGTCGTTTCGAGTCTGCTCCTCGTCCTCTGGTCGTTCCGCTCCGCCGGACCGGATGTCTTGGAGACCGCCGGCTGTTCAAGCCGCCAAACCCAGGAGCCGCTGGATCTGCGCGACACCCATGTGCGCAATGCCTTCGCCTATCTCGTGCCCCAGTGTTACGTGTTGCCCAGTCTCCAAGACGGCGAGGCGCTCAATCCCTGCTACACCTGCCATCAGCGGGGCGACGCGCCGAATTTCATCGACGACGCGCTCTTCCAGCGGCAATACCAGATGGCGGAGGCCGCGCTGGCCACGCCCTGGCCCAACGTCTTCGAGGATCGGACGGCGCGCATCGAGCGCATGGACGACGGCTGGATGCGCGACTGGGTGCGGCGGAGCAACTACAGCTCGGCGGACGGATCCCTGATCCTGGCGCACCGTCTCCGGACGCTGCCCGAGCACTGGGACCTGGACGGCGACGGCATCTGGGACGGCTATGTCCCCGATGTCTATTTTCGCTTCGACGATCTGGGATTCGACCGCGACCCGGCCGGCGGATACACGGGCTGGCGGGCCTTCGCCTATTACCCGCTGCCCGGGACCTACTGGCCGACCAACGGCAGCGCGGGCGACGTGCTGATCCGGTTGGCCGACGCCTTCCGGCGCGATGCGCGGGGCGAGCCGGACATGGATGTCTACGCGCTCAACCTCGCCATCGTCGAGGCGCTGATCAGACGTGCGGACGTCCCCATCGATCCGGTCGACGAACGCGATTTCGGAGTCGATCTCGACAAGGACGGCCGGCTCGGCCCAAGCCGCTGGGTCCGTTACGACTGGGCGCCGCTCGAGGGGCGTCTCATGTCCTATGTGGGGCTGGCCGGACGCGAGCTCGAGGAGGGCCGGATCCATCTGGCGGCGGGCCTCTTTCCCGAGGGAACCGAGTTCGTCCAGAGTCTGCGCTATCTGGACGCCGACGCGGCCGGCCGGGTCGCGCCCTCCGCGCGCATGAAGGAGCTGCGCTACGCCCGCAAGAAGTCCTGGTACACCTATGCCGAGCTCAAGGGCATCGCCGACCGCGAGGGGGCCGAGCGGCGCGAGTACGAAAACGACGTCGTCAAGGAGGCGCCCGGCGACTACGAGCGCGGATTCTTTACCCAGGGCTGGGTCTACCAGGGCTTCATCGAGGACCGGGCGGGCGATCTGCGCCCCCAATCCCAGGAGGAGACGCTCTATTGCATGGGCTGTCACGGCGGCATCGGCGTCACCAGCGACACCACCTTCGCCTTCGCCCGCAAGCTTGGCGGAGACGCCTATCGCGGCGGCTGGTATCACTGGTCTCAGCGCGGCGTCGAAGGCGTACCCGAATCCGTGATCGAGGTGATGGGCGAGGGCATCCATCCCGAATACAGCCATTACCTGATGCAGACCCGTTCCGGCAGCGACTATCTCGACAACGCGGAGCTGACCGCGCGCTTCTTCGCGTCCGACGGCACGTCCAGGGCCGAGGCGTTCGAGCGTCTGCGCGAGGATATCGCCTTTGCGCTCATACCCTCGTCCGAACGGGCGATTCGGCTCGACAAGGCCTACCGGACCATCGTCGAGGATCAGGACTTCGTCCATGGACGCGACGTCAATCTCACCCCCTTCGTTCGCGTCATGCCTCTGGTGCCCAAGGATCTGCCGACGGGTGTCGATCGGTCGCTGAAGACCCTGGCGCGGTTCGACTGATTCGGGGGCATCATCTGGTCGCAATAAAGAAGCGATATCATTTCGGGCCATTCTTGGCCCCAATTCAGCCCCGACGTGATCGCCGATCGCCGTATTCGCACCTCATCGCTCGCCATCTCGGCGGATCTGCTGCTGGTCGGCATCAAGCTCCTGACCGCCTGGGTCACGGGCAGCGCGGCGCTGTTGGCCGATGCCTATCACTCCATCACCGACCTGGCCGTCTCCCTGATGCTGCTGCTGGGGCTCGTGACCCGCAACGCCCAGGAACGCAAGGGCAGCGCGGCGGCCATCGAACGCGCCTACCGCTTCGAGGCGGTGCTTGCGATCCTGGTGGCCGGGCTCATCCTGCTCTTTCCAGTGCAGATCCTACGCGACCTCATGGGGCGATCGCCGGATCAGCTCCAGCATGTCTGGGTCGGCATCCTGGGGGTGCTGGTCTGCATCGTCATCGCCCATCTCATGTCCCGGCTCAAGTCCATGGTCGGCCGCGACACGGACTCGCCCGCCCTGGAGGCCGACGGCTCGCACAGCCGCATGGACGTCTTCTCCTCGGTCGCCGTGCTCGTCTCGCTGATCGGATCCATGATCGGCGTCTATCTCGACGAGATCGTGGCCATCGTCATCGCGCTCATGGTCGTGGGGCTGGGTCTCGAGCTCCTGGTCGGCGGCATTCGCAGCCTGGCCAAGGGGCAGGCGCTCGAACAGCGGCCGCTGTTCGAGGAATTGGCCGGGAGGCTGGGGATCGGGCGTCTGAGCGGGTTCGTGCTCCCGGCCTGGCGATCCGCTCGGCGGCTCTATCGCCGAACCAGCAAGCCGCTGCTCGTCGTCCTGGCACTGCTGGTCTATGCGGCGAGCGGCCTTCGTCAGGTCCCCTACGGTCACACGGGGACGCGTCAGATCCTCTACCAGACCCGAGAGCTGGGTCTGGAGCCGGGGCTGCACTATGCGCCGCCCTGGCCGTTCGGATCTGGGATTCGAGCTATCTCCACTCGGTCCCCCTGGGCGCCCAGGGATCGCAAGCGGAGCAGGGGCTCTGGCGCCAGGTCAATCTGATGTCGCGCGAGACCGGGGACGCAGCGTTCTTGGTCGCGACGGGCGACGAGAACCTCGTGCAGGTGCGTGCCGCGCTCCAGTATCGGGTTCCCTATGGGGTCCGAATGCAGGTCCGGGAGGCGGACATCGAGCGCATGATGGCCCATGTCGCCGAGCTGGCGCTCACCGAACGGATCTCCAGCCGGCGCCTGCCGGATCTGCTGGACCAGGATCTGGACGATCTGGCCGCGGGCGCGGCCGACAGGGTCCGGATCGAGCTTCGCGATCTGGGTCTGGACCCGGTCGTCGTCGGATTGCAGATCCTCTCGATCCAGCCACCTCCGCGCGTGGTCGATGCTTATCGCGACGTCTTCGACGCGCTCCAGGACAAGCAGACGCTCGAACTGGGTGCCGAGGCGCGGCGTGCGGCCGCGCTGGCCGACGCCCATGCCGAGGGCGTCGCCACCGATGCGACGGCGCGCGCCGAGGCCATCGAGAAACGCCTCGCGGCCGAGGGCGATGCCGCCCATTTCGCCGCGCTCACCCAGGTCTACCGCAGCCACCCCGAGGTCGTCCGCTTCAACCGCTATCTGGATGTCGTCACCGAGCGTCTGGCCGGCCGCGAGATCATCGTCACCGATGCCGCGCTGGATCCGGGAGACAGACGTCTCTGGGGCCAGGGACTCATCGGCATAGAAGCGCCGGATCCGGCGGCGCGCAGGAGGACACGACCGTGAAACGCCCCCTTTGGATCCTTGGCGCACTGATCCTGTCGGGCTATCTGCTCGTCACCTCCGTCTTTCCGGTGCAGGAGACGGAGATCGCCGTCGTCACCCAGTTCGGCAAGCCGGTGCGCACCATCCGCGAGGCCGGGCTCGCGTTCAAGCTGCCCGCGCCCATCCAGACCCGGACCATGCTCGACAAGCGTCTGCAGATGCTCGTCCTGGAGCCGGGCGAATTCGTCACCCGGGATCGGCGCAACCTGGTCGTCGCCGCCTTCGCCGCTTGGCGCATCGGCGACGCCGGGGCCTTCCTGCAGAGCGTGCGCGACCGCGAGACGGCTCGGATCCGGTTGCGCGATCTGGTCAACGCCAGCATGGGGGCCGCCATCGGCAGCTTCCCGCTCAGCGACATCTTCGCCGTCGAGACATCCTCGCTCGGCTTGCCGCGGATCTTCGAAAGCGTGACCGAGCAGACCCACGAGATGGCGCTGCGCGAGTTCGGGATCGAGGTCGTGGCCGTGCGGCCGAGCCGCTTCGGCTTTCCCAGGCAGAATCTGCGCGCCATCTATCAGCGCATGATCTCGGAGCAGGAGCGTCTGGCCACCCAGTATCGTGCCGAGGGCAAGGAGGCCGCCTCCAACATCGCCGCCGGGACCGAGCGCGAGACCCGCGAGCTGCTGGCCCGCGCCTATCGCGAGAGCCAGACCGTCAAGGGCAAGGGCGAGGCCGAGGCGGCGCGGATCTATGCCGAGGCCTTCGAGACTGATGCCGACTATTACCGGCTCACCCGGACCCTGGATGCCTATCGGAAGATCCTCGGCGAGGGCACGACCTTCGTCCTCTCCACCGACACCCCCATCTTCGAGCAGCTCCTGACGCCGCCCCGGGCGGCCGAGAGCCCGTGAAGCTCTCGGAGGACATCGCCCGCGTCCTGAACGCGAGCCGGGTCTTCCTCTGGGTACTGCTCCTGCTGGTGCTTCCGGGGATCTATCTGGCGAGCGGCTTCTACTCGGTCGGCCCGGAGCAGCGCGGCGTGCTCTACCGCTTCGGGCGCATGCTCGACGATAGGGTCCTGCCCGGCATGCACTATCGTTTGCCCTGGCCGATCGAGCGGGTCGAGCGTCTGGCGACCACGGCCGTGCGCTCGATCGAGCTGGACCTGTCCGAGGGTGCGGGCGAGCGGCTCCAGGGCGAGCTGACCAGCGGCGATCTGGGGCTGGCCGCCGTCGCACTGGTGCTCCAGTACACCATCGAGGGACCGGGCGATTTCCAGACCCGGGTCCTGGAGCCCGAGTCGCTGCTGCGTCAGCTGACCCGCGCCGAGGCCATCCAGTACGTCGCCGGACAACGGATCGACACCCTGCTCACCACCGGACGCAATCGGCTCCAGTCGAGCCCGCGCCAGACCCTCCAGGCCCAGGTGCGCGTCCTGCGGCTGGGCATCAACGTCACCTCGGTGCAGATCAAGCGGCTCGAGCCGGCCGAACCGGTCAAGCGGGCCTTCGACGAGGTGGCCGCCGCGCGCGCCGAGAAACAGAAGCTGATCCAGATGGAGCGCGGCGAGCGCAGCTCCCGGCTCGCCCGCGCCCGGGGCGATGCCAACCAGACCCTGCAGCGGGCACAGGCCTACGCCAGCGAGCGACTGGAGCAGGCCCGGGGCGACTATGCCCATTTCACGACCACCTGGCGGGAATATCGCCGGTCGCCGGACATCATGGGCCGGCGGCTCTATCTGGAGACGTTGGAGACCGTGCTCGGCAGGGCGCGGGTCACGGTCGCCAGCCCCTCTCGCGTCCAGCCGCCGGAGTCTTCGAGCCCGCGGCATCCCTGACCCGAGCCGGCCGCGCCTATCGGCCGTCCACGCAGCGCTCGACCACCGCCGAGCACCGCTTGATGCTGCCGAATCCCCAGCCTGCGCGATTGTCGCTCGCGATCGCGACGATGCGTCCATCCCGCACCCGGATGTCGAAGACGCAGGCCGTGGCATCGCGATCGGGATCCGGGGCGGGATCGGACAGCAGCCGTCCCTCGGCATTGCGCGACTGGGCCGACGAGTAGCGGTACAGACGTGTCGAGGAGGTGCCGGGCACCTCGCGGATCTCCAATGGCTCTCCGATGCAGTGCGCCAATATGTCGGCATCCTCGCCGATCAGCGCCTGTTCGGCCGTGTGCAGGGTCTTCAGGTGGGGGGCGCCGCAGCCGGCGAGCGCCAGCGCGGGAAGTGCGGCGAGCAGGGCGTGTTCGGTACGCATGGTTTCTCTCCTCGGGTGGATCCTTTCCGGTGTTCAGGCGGTGGCCGTGCGCAGCCGGCCGCTCAGGCGCAGACCGTCGCGCAGGCTCATGCCGAGCAGGGCGATGTTGACGGCCCCGGCGATCAGTTCGAGTGCCTGGACCCCGTAGAAGACCGTGTCGAGCGTTCCCGACTGGGCCTTGAAGGACAGCAGGAAGGCGCAGGGGACCAGGATCAGCAGACCGTTCGCGGCGATGAGCGGCATGCGTCGGCGCTTGGCGGCGACCAGTCCCCCGGAGCGGTCGCGCGCGATCGCGAAGCCCGATCCGCCGACCGCCGCGAGGGCCGGAACCAGGATCACCAGACCCCAGGGGATGGCGGTCTTGACCGCGACGATGGCGGCCGTGTCGCCGAGCGTCTCGGCCAGGACCGTGGCGATCCAGAAGGTCAGGATGGTCAGTAGCGCGATCGCGCCGGCGATGGGATGGATGCGTTTGGGCATGGGATATCTCCGTCTCGAATAAAACATAGCGTGCTATATAACATTGCATATCAAGCTATGCAAGTGGTACCAAGACGGGATTCGAGCGTTGGGATGCGTCGATCGCATCCTTCTTGCCTGCGACGGACGGCTTCAGTCGAGACGAATCAGATGACCTTCAATAAAGACGAGTCGGCGGGCTATCTCGCCAATCACCTGGCGCGCCTGTTCGCGCGCGACCTTCAGGCGCGGATCAAGCCGCTGGGATTGAGCACCGGGACCTTTCCGGCCCTGCTGGTGCTGTGGGAGAACGACGGTCTGACCCAGCGCGAGCTGATCGAGCGTCTGGACATCGAGCAGCCGACCATGGCCAACACGTTGACGCGCATGGAGCGCGACGGTCTGATTCGGCGTTGCAAGGATCCGGCCGACGGGCGGGTACAGCGCATCTGGCTGACGGATGAGGCGCGCGCGCTCGAAGGTCTGGCAACGGCGGCGGCCGAGGCGGTGAACGCCGACGCGCTGGCGGGGCTCGGGGACGAGGAGCGAGCGGCCTTCCAGGCGACGATGCGCCGGATCATCGCCACCCTGCAGGCGTCCGCCGACGATCGGGACACCCCGGCCAGGGGCCGTACCGAATCCCTATGATTCGGGATGAAGCGGGCCGCGCCTTCACGGAATCGCGTGAGCCGTCCGTCAGATGACGCTGGTCTCGATGCCACCGAGAGGCTCGACCCATCGCCGGGAGTCATTCCGGGAGGCGGTCGAGAGAACGGGATACGGGTCCAGAGTCGGGCGAGAATAGGCTATCCTCCTGATCGCCGTTGGGGATCGCTTGTCCTGGTTTCAAGCGCCTCCTCGGCTTCCGGCCCGGTTGCGAGCCAACTCATTCCCCGAGCGGTCGTGGCGGTTCAGGCTCCATTGTTCGATGAAAATTCATAAAATTAGAAGACTCTAAAATTTGCCCGAACCGTGTTAACATCCGCGAGATTTTGTAGCGAGGAATCAATCATATGTCCACCGCAGAGAATGCATCCGCCGACGCCAAGTCGGCCTCCGGAGGCGTGCGGCCGCAAGGCGGCTCGCTCGTGCTGCTGACCTTCATCCTGGCCATCGTCTTCGTCGGCTCCACCCTCGTCGGCCACGCCCCCTGGAAGCTGCACGAGGTGCAGAACCTGGAGATCGTGCAGTCGATGGCCGACAGCGGCGATCTGGTGGTGCCCATGCAGGCCGGCCAGCCCGCCCTGGACACGCCGCCGCTCTATCCCTTGACCGCCGTCGAGCTGGTGACGGTCGAGCGCCTGGCCCAATACGTTCCGCAGACCGATGCGGCCCGGGTCGCCTCCGGGCTCTATCTGGCGATCACCCTGGTGTTCGCCGGTCTGCTGGGTCGGCTGACCTGGCAGCCCGCCGTGAGCAAGGGCGTCGGCCCGGCCGGGGCCATGACGGTTCTGCTCCTGCTCGGCACGCTCGGCATGGTCTGGTTCGGACACGATGCGATTGCGGACAGCGCCCTGATCGCCGGTGCCACCATGGGGCTCTACGGTCTGCTGCGTCTGCCCAAGTCCGTCTTCTGGGGCGGGCTCTGGTTCGGAACCGGCGCCGGTATCGCCTTCATGGCCAAGGGGCTCCTGGGTCCGGCGATCCTCGGCATCACGGCCGTGGCCATGCCCTTCCTCGCCACCTGGGGCGGACTCGGGCGTCAGATCCGCGGACTGATCCTGGGGCTCCTGTTCGCCGCGCCCTGGTTCCTGGTCTGGCCCTGGCTGCTGCACGAGCGCGATCCCCAGCTCTTCGACCAGTGGCTGTGGGGCAACACGCTCGATCCCTATCTGAACAACCTCGCGCTCGGAACCCCAGAGGAGAACCTCGAGTGGCTCTGGACCGCGCTGGTGATGGCCTTCCCGGCCTGGCTGCTCGCGCCTCTGGCACTGCTGCTGCGTCCGGGTGCCTTCTTCGGTCTCCCCGGCGTGCGTCTGGCCCTGCTGGTCTCCGTCGTCGGCTGGGCGGTCATGCTCGTCGCCGAGCCGGCCCAGCCGGTCGACGCGCTCATGCTGCTGGTGCCCCTGGCGGTGCTCGGGGCCGGTGCCGTGACCCGGATGCCCGATCTGCTGGTGATGCCCATGAAATGGGTCTCGACCCTGCTGTTCGGCCTCGTCGCCGTGGCGCTCTGGGGACTCTGGGGCTATTTCCGCTTCCAGGGCCAACTGCCCGAGATCGAACAGCTGGCCGCCTACATCCCGGCCGACTACGGCTATGCCTTCCAGCCCGGTCTCTATCTGGTCGCGGCCCTGGCCACCGTCATCTGGATCTGGATCCTGATGCGCTTCCGCTCGCCGAACCCCTCGGCGCTGCTGGCCTGGCCGGCCGGTGTCGTCATGACCTGGGCGCTGCTGGCCCTGCACCAGCCGCTGGTCGATCAGGTCATTGCCGAACGCGGCATGATCGAGGAGCCGGGTGTCGGCGAGCTCGCGCTGCGTTTCGAGAAGTCGGCCGAGGCGGCAGACGCACAATCGTCTGCGCCCGAAGCCACCTCCTCCGAGGCCGCCGCGCCGGCTGCCGAGTAGGCCGGAGCCGGGATACCTCGCTGGCGGCCCATTGGGCCACCGACCGCGAGGCACCGCTGGGGCGGACGCTGGGATGGGCCATCATCCCGCGTCCGCCTTTCGCGTTCCAGGCGGCTGGATCAGTGGCAGCTCGATACGGAATTCGGCCCCTGGATCCCGGTTGACCACCTCGACCCGTCCCTCCATGGCGAGCGTCAGACGACGCACCAGCGCCAGACCGATGCCGGTTCCCGAGATGGCTCGGCGCTTGGCCTCCTCGCCGCGATAGAAGAGCTGGAAGACCCGGGCGCGCTGGCCTCTGGGGATGCCGGGGCCGAAATCCCGCACGCTGAGACAAACCCGTCGTTCGCCGCGCGGCTCGCAGCCGATCCGGATCCGGCGCTCGCGCGACTCGGCCGAAAACTTGAGCGCGTTGTCGATCAGGTTGATGAAGATCTGGACCAATGCGTCCGGGTCGACCTGGACCCAGGCGTCCATCCCGCAGCCGATCTCGAGGGCGAAACCGGCACGCTCGACCTGGGCCGAGACCCGCTCGCGCACCGTGCGTAGCAGCTCCTCGAGTCCGACCGGCTGGATCTCCAGGACCTGGGCGTCGCGTCCGATGCGGGCGAGCTGCAGCACGTTGGCGATCAGCCGCGACAGGCGCTCGCTCTCCTCGTGGATCAGCCGGTAGTAGGTCTGCTTGCGGTGCTCGGCCGCGAATCCGGCGCTCAGCATCTCGGCGTACATGCGGATCGAGGTCAGGGGCGTCTTGAGCTCGTGACTCACCGAGGAGACGAAGTCCTGCTGCTGACGCATCAGCTCGATCTGTCCCATCCCCAGCCGGTACATGAGCCAGCCGCCGCCCACCAGCACCAAGGCCAGTGCCGTCGCCATCCAGCCGATGACCGCCGCGCCGGGGGGATCGGGCAGCCGGGTGACGCTGAAGACGAGCTCGAGCCCGCCGAATGGCTCCTGCATGCGCGTGCGGTAGAGCAGGGTGCCGCTGAGCGCCGGCTGGCCGCTGCCGGATTGGCGGCCCGGGGTCGCATGGAAGCGGGTCAGCAGGGCTCCGCGATAGCCCAGCGCCAGATCGCTGGTGCGCGCCAATGCCGTTGCCTCGAAGGCATCGCCGACGACGCGCTCGAGAAAGGCGCGCTGCTCGATGAGGGCACCCTGGATGATCCGCTCTCCGTTGCGCCAGACGCTGCGGAACAGCAGGAAATGACCGCTGTCGAGGCGACCCACCTCCATGGGCTCGATGGCCGTGTCGAAGAGCTGTACGGGCTGGGCGCCGGACGTCTCTTCGCTCTGCATTCGGGATTTCTCGGGCATGGGCGGTGCGGGGCCGGGCCGCGCGAACTCGAGTTCCGCCCCGATCTCGTCCGCCAGTCTCTCGGGTATCCTGCTCTTGGGTTTCTCCAGCCCCTCGAGGGTGGTGGCCGTCTGCTTCTCGATTTTCTGCGCGATCGCTGCCGCCGGGGCTTCGTCCTCGGCAGCGAGGCGCTCGAATGCCGCCTGGGAGAGTTTCTTGTTGAGCGTGCCGGGTACCGCCGGCGGAGCCGAACGCTGCATGGAATAGGACTGGGCTTCGTCATAGCCGGCGGAGCCGGAGACCTGGGCGCGGCTGCGGGTGGTCTCGGACGGCGAGACGATGACGGGATCGGGCACGGGCGCGTCGAGCTCGCGCGCCCCGCGCTCCACCAGTCTGTTGCCGATCAGGATGCCCTCGATCCGCTGTGCCTGCGCCTGGCGCAGTGCCAGCTCGGAGGGATCGATCCCGAACTCGGACGGCGGCAGGTCCGGCTCCGGGACGATCGGCGAGCTGAAACGGCCGTCGGCGCGGACCTGGAACCAGCCGATGAGCCCGGGGATACCCTGGCTGGCGGAGAGGTCGGACAGGGGCGATCGGCGCCGATAGCCGCGCCCGGCATCCCCGGAGGCGAAGCCGTAGTCGTCGATGCCGCGCGCGTCCTCCTGGCGCACCAGATCGGCGAGCCGGTCGTCGACCCGCGCGGCGAAGGCTTCGGCGGCGATCTGCTGCTGACGGAAGGACTCCCATTTGATCTGGTCGTAGGCCTTGTCGACCAGCAGCAGGCTGGGGACCGCCAGCGCCAGTATGAAGGAGACGATCCCGAGCCGGAGCCGGGTCCGGGCGCTCGCCGTTTCGAGACCCTTCATTCGACCAGGCGGTAGCCGACGCCGCGCACCGTGACCAGGCGGATCGGATCGCTCGGGTCCGGCTCGACCTTGCGGCGCAGCTTGGCGATATGGATGTCCACGGTGCGGGTCTCCAGTCCGCAGTCCCGCGCATATCCCCAGACCTTGTTGAGCAGCTCCTCGCGCGAGACCGCGCGTCCGCGGTGCGCGGCCAGATAGTCGAGGATATCCATCTCGCGGCGGGTGAAGACGAGTTCCTCGTCGCCGCGCCGGCCGCAGAGCGACTGGCTGTCCAGTTCGAGGTCGCCGATGCGGATGACGGGGGTCGTCTCTTCGCGTCCCTGGGCGCGGCGGAGGACGGCCTGAACCCGCAGCACCAGCTCGGTGACCGAGAAGGGCTTGGAGACATAGTCGTCCGCGCCGAGCCGCAGGCCCTGGATGATGTCGGCGTCTGCACCGCGGGCGGTGAGCATGATGATGGGCTGGACGCGATCGACCGCCCGGATGCGGTCGCAGATGGCGAAGCCGTCGAGCCCGGGCAGCATGATGTCGAGCAGCACCATGTCGAAGGTGCCGGTCAGTGCCATGGCGAGTCCGCCGGGTCCGTCCGGGGCGGTCTCGACCTCGAATCCGTGATAGACGAAGAGATCCTCCAGTCCGATCCGGATGGCCTCCTTGTCCTCGACGATCAGGATGCGCTGCTTGTCTTGGCTCTTCATGTGGCGATCTGGATCCATGCCGCGCTCCCCGGCGGGGGAAGCCGGGCGCGCTTCGTTTGGCCGAGTGTGTCGTTCAGCCGTGAAGGCTAGCACCCCGGGCTCCCGGGCGCGGGTAAATTCGATGTAAATCGCCGCCGGCGATTTTTACCAATCCCTGCCTGGGGTTCGGTCACTGTCCTCCATAGACTCGAGTCACTGACAGACGAACGACTTCGGGAGGTTCGATGATGACCATCATGTTGCGGATGACGCGGCTGTTGCGCGCGGATATCAATGCCTTGCTCGACCGCTTCGAGGCGCCGGATCTCATCCTGTCCCAGGTCTTGAGCGATATGGAACAGGCGCTGGATCGGGATCGCCAGGAGATGGCGCGGCTCGAGCGCGGTCGCGGACGGCTCGCCGAGCGCCTGGTCGAACTGGAGCGCCTCGTCCAGGACGAGGCGGCGGCGCTGGAGGACTGTCTCGACGCCGGACAGGAGGATCTGGCGCGTTCGGTGATCCGGCGCCGACTGGAGAACGCCCGCCGGCTCGACGCGGCGAGGCGTGATGCCGCCCGTCTCGACGCGGGCCGCTCCGAGCTGGAACGCCGCATCGGGGGCAGGTCGGAACGGCTCGAGGCGCTGCGCGCCCAGGCCGAGCTACACGAAGCGGTCCAATCTCGCGATCCGGAGGATCCGGCAGAGACCGATCCCGATACGGCCTGCGCGGTGCGCGACGCCGAGATCGAGGTGGCCCTGCTGCGCGCGAAGCGTGCGCGGGGGGCGCGGTCATGAAGAAGGTCCCGAGCTTCGCCGAAGGGGTTCTGGTCGCCTTTCTGGCCGCCGCCATGGGGGCGGTCATGTTCGGTGGCGCGACCCTTATGGTTCCGGCCGAGGTCGCCGCGGCCTGGGTTCTCATGGCCCTCGGGCTCGGCTATGTCCTCTATCTGGTCGGTCGGGCGCATCCCTCGGCGGGGCGTTCATCCATGCTGCTGCTCTGGCTGATCGTCACCGGGGCGGTCTGGTCCCTGAGCTCGGATCTTCGCATCCTGGCGGTCTCGCAGCTCATGGGGCTGTGGCTGGTGCGCTCGCTCTGTTTCCAGTGCGGTCCGATCGCCGCGCTCATGGATCTCGGCCTGATGCTGATCGGCGCGCTGGCGGCACTCTGGGTCACGATGCGGACCGGCAGTCCCTTCCTCGCCATCTGGACCCTGTTCCTGGTTCAGGCGCTCTTCGTCTCCATCCCGCCGCTCACCAAACAGAACCCTTCCTCCGCAAGCCATTCGGCGGACTTCGATCGCGCCGAGCGGACCGCCGAGCGCGCGCTGCGCCGTCTGTCCCGGTCCGAATGAAGCTCGGGACGCGCTCTTCTCAGTCGACACATCCAGGTTTACACCATGAATACCCAGACCAAGACATCCCATCTCAAGACCGGGCTGCTGGCTGCTGGCCTGTTCGGGCTGACCGCCGCCGTCGTCCTCAACGATACGACGCTCATGTCCGCAGAACCGGTCGCGCCCGTCGCGCCGGGACCGAGCGTCTCGCAGGGATCGCCCGCCGCCGCCCGGTCGCCGGTCATCGAGGTCGTCTTCGTGCTGGATACCACCGGCAGCATGAGCGGTCTCATCCAGGCCGCCAAGGACAAGATCTGGTCGATCGCCACCAGCATGGCATCGGCCCAGCCGGCCCCCGAGATCCGCATGGGGCTGGTCGCCTACCGCGACCGGGGCGACGACTATGTGACGCGGGTGGTGGACCTGTCCTCGGATCTGGATGCCATTCAGGCCCAGCTGATGCAGTTCCAGGCCCAGGGTGGCGGCGACGGACCCGAGAGCGTCAACCAGGCGCTGCGCGACGCGCTGCATCGGATCGGCTGGAGCCGGGACCCGAACGTCTATCGCGTCATCTTCCTGGTTGGGGATGCCGAGGCGCACATGGACTATCCGAACGAGGTGCCCTATCCGCAGACCTTGAAGGAGGCGGGCATCCAGGGGATCCGGATCAATGCGATCCAATGCGGCGACATCGACTCGACGCGCCGCCAGTGGCGGGAGATCGCCCAGCTGGGCAACGGCAGCTATTTCCAGGTCGGTCAGTCCGGCAGCGCCGTGGCCATCGCCACGCCCTTCGACGCGCGGCTCGCCGAGCTGGCGGCGGATATGGACGAGACCAGACTCTACTACGGCGCACCCGAGGAGCGCGCGCTCAAACGCGAGAAGCTGGCCAAGACCAAGGAGGTCCAGGCCGCGGCCTCTCCGGCCAGCCGGGCGCGGCGGGCCGAGTTCGCCTCGACCGAGAGCGGCGCCGCCAGCCTGCTCGGCGACAAGGAGCTGGTCGAGGAGATCTCCAAAGGCCGAGTGGCGCTCGATGATCTGCCGGCCGAACAGCTGCCCGAGCCGCTCAAGGAGCTGACGGCCGATCAGCGGCGCGATCTGATCGATCAACGGGCGGCCAAGCGAGAGGCGCTGCGTCGAGAGATCCAGGCGCTCTCGGCCGAGCGCGCGACCTACCTGAAGGAGAAGCTCGCCGAGTCCGGCGGCGCCGAGGCGTCGCTCGACAACAAGATCTTCGGCGCCGTGCGCAAACAGGCGGCCGACGTGGGGCTCGAATACGACGCCGCCGCACCGGCCTATTGAGGGTCGCGTCCATACCGATCGGTGAACGCGTCCCCTCGGTGGGCCATCCGCGATCTCCCGTAACGCGGATGGCCCATCATCTTGACCCGGAACGGATGCAACGCGATAGTGCCGCCGCCAGCCAGCTGGCCGCCATTCCAACCAACCGGGTCTGTACCATGTCGACATCCATCCAAGAGAGCGTCTCTCTGGCCCTCGGCAGCGGGGGTGCGCGCGGGCTCGCCCATATCGGGATCATCGAGTGTCTGATCGATCAGGGCTACCGCATCGCCTCCATCAGCGGGGCCTCGATGGGCTCCCTGATCGGAGGCATCTATGCCGCCGGCGAGCTGGACGCCTACAAGCGCTGGGTCTGCTCGCTGGGCCGCACGGACGTGCTGCGCTTTCTCGATTTCGCCTTCAGCGGCGACGGGCTGCTCAAGGGCGATCGCATCATGGATAGACTGCGCGAGATGGTCGGCGAGCGACAGATCGAGGATCTGCCGGTCACCTTCACGGCGGTTGCGACCGATATCGAGCGTCAGCGCGAGGTGTGGATCTCGGAAGGTCCGCTGTTCGACGCGGTGCGGGCCTCGATCGCCGTGCCCGGCATCTTCACCCCCTATGAATACCAGGGCATGACCCTGGTGGACGGCGGTCTGCTCAACCCGGTCCCCATCGCGCCGACCTTCCGCGACTTCACCGACCTCACCATCGCGGTGAATCTCAATGCCAAGACGCCCCAGTCCAGGCGCACCGATACGCTCCCTGCCTCCAAGCGGCGCGAGCCGGAGGCGGACCAGGGCTATCAGGCGCGGATACGCCAATTTCTCGACACCATCGGCTCGAACCTGGTGGGGTCCGGAGACCAGCGATTCGGGGTCTTCGAGCTGACGACGCGCTCGTTCGAAACCATGCAGAACGCCATCGCGGCGACCAAGATCGCGGCCTATCGGCCGGACGTCATCATCGACGTGCCGCGCGACGCCTCCGCCGCGCACGAATTCCATCGTGCACGCGAGCTGATCGAGCTTGGATATGCGCTCGCGGAATCGGCGATGGAGCCCCGCCGAGCGGGTGCTGCTCTAGGAAGCTGTCCGACTCATGCCTTGTAATCGTCCTTGTTCAGACCATGCTTCTGCATCTTGTCGTAGAGCGTCTTGCGCGGGATGCCGAGGGCGGACATGGTGTCCTTGATGCTGCCCTTGCTGAAGGCGAGCGCCTGGACGATGAGGCTCCGCTCGAAACATTCGACCTGCTCGGGCAGGGTTCGCGGCGATCCGGCCATGGGTCCCGCGAGCAGATCCGCCAGCGACCAGTCGAACTGCTCGCCGAGCAGGACGTAGCGCTCGGTGAGGTTGCGCAGCTCGCGCACGTTCCCCGGCCAATCGTAGCCGAGCAGCCGGCTCACCTCGCCCTGGGCGGGGAAGGGAGCGGTGCGCTGGAAACGATCCTGGGCGACCAGCAGGAAGTGATGAAAGAGCAGCGGGATGTCGTCGCGGCGGTCGCGCAGGGGCGGGATGTGGAGCGTGACCACGTTGAGCCGGTAGTAGAGGTCCTCGCGGAAGTTGCCCTGATTGGCCGCTTCGCGCAGATCCATCTTGGTGGCTGCTACTACCCTGAAATCCACCGGGATCAGCTGGTTGGAGCCGAGTCGCTCGATGGCGCGTTCCTGCAGTACCCGTAGCAGCTGCACCTGGGCGGAGGTGGGCATGCTCTCGATCTCGTCGAGGAAGAGCGTGCCGCCGTGGGCGTGCTCGAACTTGCCGATGCGTCTCGACTTGGCGCCGGTGAAGGCGCCCGCCTCGTGGCCGAAGAGTTCGCTCTCGATCATGGTGTCCGGCACGGCGCCGCAGTTGACGGCGACGAAATTGCGGTCGCGGCGCCCGCTGTGCTCGTGCAGCGAGCGCGCCACCAGCTCCTTGCCGGTCCCCGTCTCGCCGAGGATGAGTACGTCTGCGCCCGTGTCGGCAATGCGGGCGATGGTCGCGCGCAACCGCAGCATCTCCGGGCTGTGGCCGATGATGCGCGGCCCCAGGGCCGTGTTGGCCATGAGTTCGACGCGCAGGTTGCGGTTCTCCATCACCAGCGCGCGCTTCTCGAGGGCGCGCTGCGCGGTGTCGATCAGACGCTCGGCCGGATAGGGCTTCTCGATGAAGTCGTAGGCGCCGGCGCGCATCGCCTTGACCGCCGTGCTTACGTCTCCGTGGCCGGTGATGAGGATGACCGGGATGTCTCTGTCGATCGCATGGGCCTGGGCCAGCAGCTCGAGACCGTCCATGCCGGGCAGGCGGATGTCGGTGATGAGCACGCCCGGCCAGTCGCGCGTCAGCAGCGGCAGGACGGACTCGGCTCGGTCGAAGGTCTGGGCGGAGAGTCCGGCCAGATCGAGCGTCTGACGGTTGGCCGCGCGGATGTGCTGCTCGTCGTCGACGAAGAGGATGGATGGACTCTCGTTCATGTCGGATGCGCCGGTTGGATGAGGGCCGCCGGAAGACGGAGCTCGAAGCAGGCGCCCGTTTCGCAGGGCACGGCCGTGAGCGAGCCGCCCATCTCGGTGGCGATGTGCGACGAGATCGCGAGCCCCAGACCCAGACCCTCGCCGGCGGCCTTGGTGGTGAAGAAGGGCTCGAAGATGAGGGCGAGGTCGGATTCGGGGATGCCGGGGCCCGTGTCCTCGACCCGCGTCACCACCAGTGAGCCGGTTCGGCGCGCGCCGATGCGGATGCGTCGCTCCGGGCGGCCGTCGATCGCTTGGCAGGCGTTGCCGAGCAGGTTGACCAGGACCTGCTGCAGCAGCACATCGTTGGCCCGGACGGCCAGCTCGGCCGGCACCTCCAGCGCCAATTCGCCGTGGCAGCGGGCGAGGATGGGCGCGGCGATGCGCGCGGCGCCCTCGACGACCGGTCCCAGTGGCAGGGCGGCCAGTTCGCCCGAGGTCTTGCGGGCGAACAGCTTGAGCTGGGAGCCGATCTTGGCCATGCGTTCGGTGAGCGCCAGGATCTGCTCCAGATTGAGCTCGACCTCCTGGGTGCGTCCCTTGGCCAGCAGCAGCTGGCCGTTGTCGGCATAGGTGCGGATGGCGGCGAGCGGTTGGTTGAGTTCGTGATTGATACCGGCCGACATCTGTCCCAGCGTGGCCAGCTTGGCCGACTGGATCAGCGCCTGCTGGGCCTCGCGCAGCGCCTGCTCGGCGCGCAGACGCTCGTCGATCTCGGCGAGCAGGCGCCGGTTGGTGCGGGTCAGCTCGGCGGTGCGGGTGCTGACGCGCTCCTCCAGTTCCAGATTGATGCGTTCGAGCGTCGCGCGCGCCTCTTCGGTCAGCGCGGCATGGACGCGCCGGCCGCGCTGGTGCTGGAGCAGCAGTGCGGCGATCAGGACCGCTGTCGCGACGAGCGCTGCGGCGAGCGTGGTCAGCTTGAGCGTGTCGCGGATGACCTCGCTGGTGTCCGAGAGTTCGTGCACCTGCCAGCCGGCGTCCGGCATGGGGCGGGACTGGAGCAGGAAGCGTCTGTGACCGCGTGGTCCCGTCACCTGTTGCATATGGACCAGCGCGCCTTCCGGCCGCTTCTCGAGGATCTCGATGCCCAGCGGCTCGAGCTTGGCGTCCATGTAGCGGTTGCTACTGGCGATCCGCCGATAGGTCGCGTCGTCGAGCGGAAACAAGGTGTGAAAGCGCTGCTCGGGGCGTGTCGAGACGAAGATGACGCCGTCGAGATCCGTGACCATGAAGATCCGGCCGGCTTTGGCCCAGCGGCGCTCGGCCTCGCTGATGTCGATCTTGACCACCACGGCCCCCAGGATCTCCGCTTTCTCTCGGACCGGATAGGCGAAATAGTAGCCGCGCTGCTTGGAGGTGGTGCCGAGGGCGAAGTAGCGTCCGAGCCGTCCGCCCATGGCATCGCGGAAATAGGGACGAAAGCTGAAGTTGCGTCCCACGAAGGGGCGTTCCGCCTTCCAGTTGCTGGCCGCGAGGGTGAGTCCCTCGGCGTCCATCAGATAGGTGTCGGTGGCGTCGCTGATGCGGTTGATGGTTTCGAGGTAGCGGTTGAGCGCCTCGATGCTCTCGCGTCCGCCGGGTGCGCGCAGGAACTCGATGAGGCGCGGGTTGGTGGCCAGCAGCTCCGGCAGTGGCTCGTATTTTTCGAGCAGGCCCTGAAGATGGGCCATGTAGAGATCGAGATCGGTCCGTCCCTGGTCGGCCAGGCGTTCGATCCCGTCGCGGTAGGACCAGGTGGCGAGCGCCCAGAGCCCAGCGCCCAATCCGAGCAGCAGGGCTGCCCAGAAGAGGCGGTGTCTCGATCGGATGGATCTGGGCTCGCTGCCCGCCGAGGGGTTCAGGTCAGCGCGTTTCCATCGGCGACAGACCGGCGCTGTGCCCGGCCTGTCCGGTCCAGTAGCCGTCGCAGAGCCCCGAGGGGGCCCAGTCGCGCAGCTTGGCCATGCCCTCCGCGGTGTCCATCTCTCCGTCCAGCACCTTGGCGAAGACCTCGGCGACCTCGGCGGTATGGGCCGATTGCGGGCTGATGCGCAGCAGGTCGACGCCCATGGAGCGGACCTCGTCCAGCGCCGGCAGCAGGTTGTGGGTGTTGGCCGACTGGGTCTGGATGCCGTTCAGGGTCAGGAAGGGCTGGCCGTCCTGAGTCGACACCGTCAGGCCGTCCGGATAGTCGCCGCAGCAGAACTGGCAGTCGTCCTTGGCCAGATTGCGGTTGTAGGCGGTGAAGCAGCGCGCCGAGTAGGCGAGCGGGAGACGGCCGAAGGCGAACAGCTCGCACTCGACGCCTTCCGGGCGCAGACGCAGCAGATCGGCGGCGGTCTCGCGGCCCAGCTCCACGGGCAGCACCCAGCGCGCGAGTCCACGCTCGGCCAGGAAGGCCAGGGTGCGGTGGTTGTAGAGGTTGATCGAGTGGCCGGCGACGAAGGGGCGGCCCTCGAGATAGCCGAGCGCGCCCAGGTCGTTGGCCTCGATCATGAAGCGTTCGTCGGCACAGATGCGCTGGAGCGTCTTGAGCTCGCCGTCCGATTCGATCAGTGCCAGGGTCGAGACGACCGCCTGCTTGCCGGCCGCGACGACGCGTTCGGCCAGCTCCCAATAGTCCTCGGGACGGAGCTGGCGGCGCTTGGAGCAGATGGTCTCGCCCAGATAGATGACGTCGACCGGCGACTCGATCATCTCGGCGTAGAAATCCATGACCCGCTCGCGGGGCCAGAGATAGAGGATGGAGCCGAGCGAGAGGCGGGGACGATGTGAGCTGTTACTAGAGGATGTCATAGTTCGATCAGGGTTCATCGAGGCTGATGGTGCAGCGCTGGAGGCTGGAAGCTGGAGTCTGGTCGCTTCCTCAATGCCAGGTTCGTTCGTAGGGTCCGATGGTGGTCTGGGTACCTTCGGAGACCTGGGCCAGGATCTGATTCCAGCTCTCCTTGGGACGGAACGCCTGCGGATTGCGCGTGCAGGCGTCGATGGCCTCGCGCCAGACCTTGGCGACCTGGGAGACGTAACGGGTGCTGCGCTGGCGGCCCTCGATCTTGATGGCGGTCACGCCGGCGGCCATGACGTCGGGCAGGATGTCCAGCGTATTGAGGCTGGTCGGCTCCTCGATGGCGTGACGCAGCTCGCCGTCGACGTGATAGCGGCCCTTGCAGAGGGTCGGATAGCCGGCGGCCTCGCCATGCGAGCGGCGCTCGATGAGGATGCCGCCGAGACGGGTCTCCTGCCCGGTGGCCGTGTCGCGCCATTCGACGTGCGCGGCCGGCGAACAGGCGCCGAAGGTATTGGGCGACTGGCCGGTGGCATAGGAGGACAGCAGGCAGCGCCCCTCGACCATGACGCAGAGACTGCCGAAGCCGAAGATCTCGACCGGCACGCTCGTCTCCTTGATCAGATGGGCGACCTGGGCCAGCGAGAGCACGCGCGGCACCACCACGCGCTTGATGCCGAAGTGACGCTGCATGAAGCCGATCGCCGACGGGTTGGTCGCCGAGCCCTGTACCGAGAGGTGCAGGTTGACGTTCGGATAGCGGTCGGCGGCGTAGTCGAGCACGCCCATGTCGGCCAGGATGATGGCGTCGACGCCCAGGCCGGCGGCGCGGTCGACCGCAGCGGTCCAGCGCTCCCAGCCGTTCGGCTGGGCATAGGTGTTGATGGCGACGAAGACCTTGACCCCGCGATCGTGGGCGTATTTGATGCCCTGATCGAGCTGCTTGTCGTTGAAGTTCAGACCGGCGAAATGACGTGCGTTGGTGTCGTCGCGAAAGCCGATATAGACGGCGTTGGCGCCGTTGTCGACGGCAGCCTTGAGCATCGGCAGGTTGCCGGCGGGACAAACGAGTTCCATGGTGGATGGTCTCCAGCGGGTCAGGCAGTGCTTAGGAATTTCTGATTTGGGAGCGTTTCGAGCCCGTCTCCCTGGCGCGTTCCGCGACGGTACAGCTCCGCCTCGATCCCGTTCAGGACCGCCCATTTGGCGCTGCACCAGTCGGGGGCGAGCAGGATGTCCCTGGAGGCGGTCCCGGTGAGACGATGGAAGGTCACCGAGGGTGGCGTGCGCTCGATCAGGTCGGCGCAGATGCGGATGTATTCTTCCAGCGTCAGCGGCTGATACTGGCCGCGCTTCCAATCGATGGCCAGGCGGGTGTGCTTCACCACGTGCAGCGGATGGAGCTTGAGTCCCTCCACCCCGAGTTCCAGCACCCGGTCGAGCGTGTTCAGTGCCGCCTCGCGCCCCTCGCCCGGTAGCCCGATGATGAAGTGGGTGCATACCTGGATGCCGCGCCTGCGCGCGGCCGCCACGGCGGTGCGGTAGTCGGCGAAGCCGTGACCGCGGTTGACCCGGTCCAGGGTGGCGTCGTCGGCGGACTGTAGACCCAGTTCGAGCCAGACCTCCTTGCCCTTGGCGCGATAGCTGGCCAACAGGTCCAGCACCGCCTCGGGCACGCAGTCCGGACGGGTGCCGACCGAGAGTCCGACCACGTCCGGATGGGTCAGGGCGGCGTCGTAGCGCGACTTGAGCACCTCCACCTCGTCGTAGGTGTTGGTGTAGGTCTGGAAGTAGGCCATGAAGCGTCGCGCGCCCGTGCGCTTGGCGAGCACGCCGCGTCCGGCCTCGAGCTGCGGGTCGATCTGCGGCGAGCGTTCGGCGTTGGGGCCGAAGGAGACGTTGTTGCAGAAGGTGCAGCCGCCGCGACCCTTGGTACCGTCGCGGTTCGGGCAGGTGAAGCCGGCGTTGAGCGCGAGCTTGTGCACCCGCTGGCCGTAGCGTTTCAGCAGGTACTGTCCGAACGTATTGACGCGATCGCTGAGGATCCGGTGTTGAGCGGGAGGGGAGGGCATCCGGGCAAAGCTAACTGGGCTGGCCGATGAAACGTTTGATCTGAATCAATTATAACTCAATCCAGGTTTTGAAAGAGACGGTCCCAGGGGATCGCGACATCGAGGCTGTCCAGCGTCAGCGGCGTCTCGGGCGCGATATCCCGTAACTGCCAGATGTCATTGTCGATTCGGGTATAGCGCTCGACACTGCGCGCCTCCGGGTCGACGAGCACGAACTCCCGCAGCGAGGGAATCCGGCGATAGGCGGCGAATTTGTCGCCACGGTCGAAGGAGGCGGTCGAGGGCGAGAGCACCTCGATCACCACCGTCGGGGTCGACATGAACTGCTCGGCGCGATGATCGGACGCATCGCAGGTGACCAGGATATCCGGGTAGAAATAGGCATCGTCCTCCAGTAGACGGAGCTTCATGTCGGCCGCATAGACACGGCAGGGCGATCCCTCGAGCGCCGACATGAGATCTGCCACCAGATTCATGGTGATCGTGACATGTTTTCGAGACGCCCCGACCATGGCGAAGATCTCGCCGCGGAAGTATTCCGATTTGGTGGGTTGCTCCTGCTCCCAGGCGAGATAGTCCTCTGCCGAGATCGGTAAATCCATCTGAGGTAGGCCCATGGATGCTCGCTCCCGAATGTACTTGGCGCGCTCTGTGGATCCGAATGCCGTGGATCCGGATGCGTCGAGGCCAACATAGAAGCAAAGCCGCCGACTCGCAAGACGATGCCCGCTCGCAAGACGGGGAAACGTCGGGGCCGACTTTGCAGTACCATTTTGTGCAGCGCAAGAAAAACACCCTCGAGCAGACGACGCCTTATGTCAGACATCCAACCCCGTATCCGCGAAATTCCCTACAACTACACGTCCTTCTCCGATCGCGAGATCGTGATCCGGTTCCTCGGCGAGTCCATGTGGAATCTGATCGAGGAGCTGCGCGGCAGTCGCCGCACCGGACGGTCGGCGCGGATGCTGTTCGAGGTGCTGGGCGACATGTGGGTGGTCACCCGCAACCCTTATCTGCAGGACGACCTGCTCGATAATCTGGATCGGCGCCGCCTGCTGCTGCAGGCGCTCCAGCATCGGCTCGACAGGTTCGAGCAGCGGCTGAACGACAACCGGCGCGCGGCCGAGCTGCTGGCGGCGGCGCGTGCCTCCGTGCAGCGTTTCGGCGACTGGTTCGAGACCGAGCGCACCCAGCGCGAGCGTCTGCGCAAGGCGCTCGCCGGCATCACCCGCTCGGACAATCTGGACTTCGGCGGTCTGGCGCGGGTCTCGCACGCGACCGATGCCACCGACTGGCGTGTGGAGCTGCCTTTCGTCGTCATCTCCCCCGATACCGAGGAGGAGGTCGCGCCCATCGTGCGCGCCTGCATCGAC
This sequence comes from Imhoffiella purpurea, assembly GCF_000585215.1. Lineage (GTDB taxonomy): Bacteria > Pseudomonadota > Gammaproteobacteria > Chromatiales > Chromatiaceae > Imhoffiella > Imhoffiella purpurea. The sequence continues at coordinate 86,695 of NZ_AONC01000045.1, forward strand.
TGTGGGTTGACCCTCATTCCGCGCGGCGGCGGCACCGGCTATACGGGCTCGGCGGTTCCGCTCAATCCCATGACGGCGGTCGTCAACACCGAGAAGCTCGAATCGCTCTCGGGGGTCGAGCGGGTGTCGCTGCCCGGGGTCGAGGGTCCGGTGCCGACGGCACGCTGCGGAGCCGGCGTGGTCACCCGGCGCGTCTCGGATCTGGCCGATGCCAACGGGCTGGCCTTCGCCGTGGATCCGACCTCGCAGGACGCCTCCTGCATCGGCGGCAACATCGCCATGAACGCCGGCGGCAAGAAGGCGGTGCTCTGGGGCACGGCGCTCGACAACCTGGCCTCCTGGCGCATGGTGACGCCGGACGCGGACTGGCTGGAGGTCGAGCGGCTCGATCACAACCTGGGCAAGATCCACGACCAGGAACGGGTGCGCTTCCGCGTCTCGCGCTATGCGCCGGACGGCAAGACCCCGCGCGGGGAGCCCGAGATCCTGGAGATGCCCGGCCAGTCCTTCCGCAAGGTCGGGCTCGGCAAGGACGTGACCGACAAGTTCCTCTCGGGTCTGCCGGGCGTCCAGAAGGAGGGCTGCGACGGCATCATCACCTCGGCGCGCTTCGTGCTGCACCGCATGCCGGATCATGTGCGCACGGTCTGTCTCGAGTTCTTCGGGACCGATCTGGACCTGGCGGTGCCGGCCATCGTCGAGATCAAGGATTACATCGAGTCCCGGCCCGCCGTGAAGATGGCCGGTCTGGAGCATCTGGACGAGCGCTATGTGCGCGCCGTGGACTATTCCACCAAGGCCGCGCGGCAGGAACTGCCCAAGATGGTCCTGGTCGCCGACCTGGTCAGCGACGACGAGACCGCTCTGGTCGAGGTCGCCGAGCAGGTGGTGCGGCTGGCCCAGGGGCGCGAGGGCGAGGGCTTCATCGCCGTGAGCCCGGAGGCGCGCAAGCGCTTCTGGCTCGACCGGGCGCGCACCGCGGCCATCTCGCGCCATACCAACGCCTTCAAGATCAACGAGGACGTGGTCATCCCGCTCGACCGGCTGTCCGACTACAGCCGCGGTATCGAGCGCATCAACATCGAGCTCTCGATCCGCAACAAGGACGCCATCATGGCGGCGGTGCTCGAGTATCTCGCCTCGGACATGCCGGAGGCGCGGCTCGCGGGCGAGTACGAGGACACGGAGGAAGGGCTTGCCATCCTCCAGGCCAAGCGCGATGCGGCCCGCGACTCCATCGGCCGTGTACGCACCAGATGGCAGTCGATCCTGGATCGTCTCGACCGACCCGCCGCCGAGAACCTGGATCTGCTCGAGGACGCCGAGAAGGCTCTGATCCGCGAGGGCGACACCCTGGCCTCCATGATGCTGCGCCGCGACCTGCGTCAGGCGCTCAAGGAGGAGGTCGCCGACCGGCTCGACGAGATCTTCCTGGGCCAGGAATTCACCCGGGTGCGCGAGCATCTGCGCAAGATCCACAAGCGGGTCAAGGATTCGCGTCTCTTCGTCGCGCTGCACATGCATGCGGGTGACGGCAACGTCCACACCAACATCCCGGTCCACTCGTCCGACTATGCCATGCTGCACGAGGCCGACCGGGTCGTCGCCCGCATCATGGAGCTGGCGACCGGGCTCGGCGGCGTCATCTCGGGCGAGCACGGGATCGGGATCACCAAGTTCCAGTACCTGGAGCGCGAGAAGCTCGACGCCTTCGTCGCCTACAAGGAGAAGGTCGATCCCGAGGCGATCTTCAACCGCGGCAAGCTGATGCCGGGGTCGGGGCTCGACGGGGCCTATACGCCCTCGCTGCGTCTGGTCGAGCAGGAGGCCATCATCCTTGAGGAGACCGAGCTCGGCGCCCTCAACGACGACGTCAAGCACTGTCTGCGCTGCGGCAAGTGCAAGCCCAAGTGCATGACCCATGTTCCGCGCGCCAATCTGCTCTATTCGCCGCGCAACAAGATCCTGGGCACCGGGCTCATCGTCGAGGCCTTCCTCTACGAGGAGCAGACCCGGCGCGGTCTGTCGCTCAAGCACGTCGCGGCCATGAACGACGTCGCCGACCATTGCACCATCTGTCACAAGTGTCTGGCCCCATGTCCGGTCGACATCGATTTCGGCGAGGTGACCACGCGGCTGAGACGCATCCTGGTCGACCGCGGACAGAAGCGCTTCAGTCCGGGGGCCTGGGCGGCGATGCAGTTCCTCAACGTCACGGATCCCCGCGCGGTACGCTGGATGCGCAAGGGGCTCGCCGAATGGGGCTTCTCGGCGCTCGATCTGGCCTATCGCGGGGCCAAGCAGCTGCGTCTGACCAAGCGCACCCAGCGGCCGGGTAGCAGCACCGGGCGGCCGCCGGCGACCAAGCTGGCGCTGGAGATGGTCAGCCGTCCGGTCCGGGTGGATCTGCCGCGCAAGACCTTCCGCCAGATCCTGGATCTGGAGGACAAGACCCAGGTCGCCATCCTGGGCGATCCCCATCATGCCGAGGAGGGCGAGGCGGTCTTCTATTTCCCCGGGTGCGGTTCGGAGCGGCTTTATTCCGACATCGGGCTGGCGACGCTCGCCATGCTCTGGAATCAGGGGGCGCAGACGGTCCTGCCGCCCGGCTACCTTTGCTGCGGCTATCCGCAAACCGCGGCCGGGATGGAGGCGCAGGGACGCCGGATCACCATGGAGAACCGGGTGCTCTTCCACCGTGTCGCCAATACGCTCAACTATCTGGACATCCGCACCGTCCTGGTCTCCTGCGGCACCTGCATGGATCAGCTGCTCAAGTACGAGTTCGAGCGCATCTTCCCCGGCTGCCGGCTGCTCGATATCCACGAGTGGCTGATGGAGAAGGGCGTCGCGCTCGGCGGCGTGTCAGGCGTCCAGTATCTCTACCATGATCCCTGTCATACCCCGATGAAGACCTATGCGCCGACCAAGGTGGCGACCAGTCTCATCGGTCAGCCGGTCGCATTGTCCGATCGCTGCTGCGGCGAGGCGGGGACGCTGGGCGCCTCGCGGCCGGACATCGCCAACCAGGTCCGCTTCCGCAAGCAGGAGGAGCTGACGAAGGGGATCCGTGCCCTCACGGGGCAGGATCGGGCGATGGCCGGCGAAGTCAAGCTCCTGACCGCCTGTCCGGCCTGTCAGCAGGGATTGAGCAAGTATCGGGACGATACGGGGCTGGAGACCGACTACATCGTGGTCGAGTTGGCCAACCGCATGCTCGGTGAGGGCTGGCGTCAGCGCTTCCTCGACGATGTGGCGGCGAGGGGCATCGAACGGGTGCTGCTCTAGGAGCCTGTCCGACTTCGGTTCCTGATGGACCTACAAGTCCGACAGCCTCCTAGTGGGCGGACGCCCTGATCGCTTCTTCCCGGGTGAAGAATGCGCCGTCGCGAACGAAGCCGGAGACGATCTCGGCACAGGCGGCGACGACGCGACCATCCGAGTCCCGGGTTCCGATCCAAGACTGCGGCAGTCCGTCGAGGACATGGACCGGGGCGGGCGTGCCATCACTGAAACGCGACAGGACATGTTCTCCCGTCTTGCTGTTGAGATAGCCGGGACGGAAGCCGGACGCGCGATTGTTCTGACTGATGCCACGCGTCTTGGCGTAGAGGCGGTTCTCGTCGCGCAACGACATCTGGGTCAGAACGCCCCGCATTCTGCGTGCGCGTTCTCGGTCGCGCGGCGAGTCCTGGCTGACCGGAACGGTTTGAAGTTGCTCGTTGTACATGTCTCTTCGGTTGTACATGACATCGCTCCTTAGCTCGGAGATCGGCTGCTGGGTGTCTCGATGAAATCAGATGCATGATCTGCGCCAAATTCGCCTCATTGCGATCGCCCGATCGGCGATCCGTCTTGATCAGGTTATCGGCAGATGCGTCCTTTCCAATACCCTTCTCAGGACGAAGCTGGAATGTACCCCCGAAACACCTTCGATGCGTGTGATCTTGTTCAATAAAAGTGCTTGATAGGCGTCCATGTCCTCGACGACGACCTTGAGTTGGTAATCCGCGTCACGTCCCGTGATGAGCAGACATTCCAAAACCTCCGGCATCTCGCCCACGACCGCCTCGAAGCGCTCGAAGCGCTCGGGTGTGTGCTTGTCCATCGAGATGCTGATGATGACCATGAGATTGAGTCCGATCCGCTGGGCGTCAAGCCAGGCCCGATAGCCGAGAATGATTCCCGACTCCTCCAGTGCCCTGACGCGGCGCAGACAGGGCGAGGGCGAGAGACCGATCCGCTCGGCCAGTTCCTGATTGCTGATGCGTCCATCCCGCTGCAGTTCCTCCAGGATACGCCGATCGTAGCGGTCCAGTTTCATCCCCTTCGGGCTCCTCTCTGATGACGCTGAATCCCGGTTCGCAGCCAATCCCGAAGGATTTCCGATGCCGGGTTGTGCGCTTTGGAAAATAATTGGCAGATCATTGCGCAAAATATGGTTTATGGAACCATATTAGCAATCATCTGCCGTTCGGCTTCGCGTATTCTTTCAACCGTCGACTTACCGGTCGGCACCGCAGGCCAGGCGTTCACAAGGCGCAGGCCGACGAGGCTCCGCATCCCAACCCGGATCGGAGCGGCCCGAGCCCTACCCGGGAGAGGCCGAAATGAGTCTTACGCACCTACAGCCGATGATCAGGGAGAACCCCCATGAGCACCTTCGACCACCGCAGATACCGCCCTGGCCCGGTGGTGGACATGCCCAGCCGCCAATGGCCGAATAGAACCGTCCAAAATGCACCGATTTGGGTCAGTGTCGACCTTCGCGACGGCAATCAGGCGCTGATGGAGCCCATGGGCGTGACGCAGAAGCGCCGTCTCTGGAGTCTCCTGGTGGGAATGGGATTCAAGGAGATCGAGGTCGGCTTCCCGGCCGCGAGTCAGCCGGACTTCGATTTCGTGCGCTGGCTGATCGAGGAGCGCCAGATTCCCGATGACGTGACCATCCAGGTCCTGGTGCAGGCGCGCGAGGATCTGATCCGCAAGACCTTCGAGTCCTTGCAGGGCGTGTCGCGGGCGATCGTCCATGTCTACAACTCGACCTCGCCGGTGCAGCGCGAACGGGTGTTCGGACTGGACCGGGATGGCATCAAGGCAATCGCGCGCCAGGGAGCCGAGTGGGTGCTGGCGGAATCGCGCCGCCATCCGGAGACGCACTGGATCTTCCAGTATTCGCCGGAGAGCTTCACGGCGACGGAGCTGGACTATGCCGTCGAGGTCTGCGAAGCGGTGATGGACGTCTGGGAACCGACGCCCGAGCGACCCTGCATCATCAATCTGCCGGCGACGGTGGAGGTGGCGAGCCCGAACGTCTTCGCCGATCAGGTGGAATATTTCGCCACCCGCATCGGCCGGCGCGAGGCGGTCGTCCTCTCTGTCCATACCCACAACGACCGTGGCGGCGCGGTTGCCGCGGCCGAGATGGCCCTGCTGGCGGGCGCCGATCGGGTCGAGGGCACGCTGCTCGGCAACGGCGAACGCACGGGCAATACCGATCTGGTGACCATGGCCATGAATCTCTACAGCCAGGGGGTGGATCCGCGGCTGGATCTGAGCGATCCGGACGAGATCGTGCGGATCTGCACCGAGTGCACCCGACTGCCCGTGCATCCGCGCCATCCCTGGGTCGGGGAACTGGTCTACACCGCCTTCTCGGGCAGCCACCAGGACGCGATCCGCAAATGCCTGGCGCGTCAGGAGCGTGAGGAACCCTGGGACGTGGCCTATCTGCCGATCGATCCGCACGACATCGGCCGCAGCTACGAGGCCGTGATCCGGGTCAACAGCCAGTCTGGCAAGGGTGGTGTGGCCTTCGTGCTGGAGCGGGATCATGGTCTGGTGCTGCCGCGCTGGATGCAGGTCGAAATGGCCAGACTGGTCCAAAAAGAGACGGAGGCGCGCGGCGGCGAGCTGGACTCGGCCGAGATTGTCGCCCTGTTCCGGCGTCAGTTCATGACGGATCGTGCCCCTTACCGTTTGCTGGGATATCGTCTGGACCGCAACGGGCACGACCGGATCGAGGTCCGAATCGGTTCGCCCGCGGGAGAGCGGATCCTGCATGGCGAAGGGCAGGGGGCGATCGCGGCCTATGTGGATGCCTGGAGCCGCTGGTCGGGCTGTTCGCTGAAGGTCGTCGACTACCAGGAGCACGCGATGGGTGCCGGCACGGATGCCGAGGCCGCGGCCTATGCCCAGGTGGATCTGGATGGGATCCGAGTGGCCGGCGCGGCCATCGATCGGGATACGGTCGCCGCCTCTCTGCGGGCGGTCCTGGCGGCGGTCAATCGACACCAGGCTGAATGGATGGAGGCTGCCTGATAAGGACGAGCTTGTGAGGAATGGCCCCCTGTGGCATCCGCCGCAGGGGGCCTGCAACTAGGCCGACATCAGTTCCTGGTCGTCGTTGCAGCTCACCAGTTGCGATGGCGAGTCCTTGGGGACTACGCTGAGGGCATTGCTGAGCACATGGGGAACCCGGCTCAGGATATCCGGGTGATCGCTCAGAACGACGACGGTCGCCCCCATATGCTGCAGTCGCTCGTTCAGCATCCACAGCAGGGCGATGCCGGAATCGAAGACCCGATCGAGACGGGTGAGATCCAGGATACAGGTACGCAGGTTGGCAGGGATGGCGGCGGAAAGCTGACAGACGTCTTCAGAGATCGTCAGGTCGAGATCGCCATGGAACGACAGATCCAATCTGTCTTCGCTGGGTATGAACGAGGAAATTAACGGCATGGACCCATCCTCCTGTGGTGCGCCGCAAGCCGACATCTTCGGCTGTCACGACGAAACCGGTCCCATAATGCTGGACCGCTGACACATTCCGGAAACCGGCTGTGCGCTCATTATGGCCCTATTGATCTATATTTGCCCAGACCTTTTTGTGTTTTTGTGATCTGCGTCTCGGCTAGATCGGAGGGTTAGGTATCTCAAGCCCATATTATACAAGGGAATACACTTTATCGATAATCCGTGCAATTACTCAATGAGTGTCCTTGTCAATGGGAATGCAGGTCGTTTCGTATTCGAACTGTCGATGCAAGTCTGCTCCTATTGGACATCAAGATGGCAGCATCAGCAACTCCTGCGGGTCGATGCCCCAGGTCTTGGGAAGCTCGGCTCCGAGGATCCGCTCCTCGGAGGCGTTGCTGAGCCGTGACAGATCGAGATCGCTGACGGAGAGGAATTGACGGCGGTTGGCATCCATCACGACTCGGATCACGGGCTTGAACAGGTCCTCGCGTCCGGATTCGATCACGACCCCGAGCCGACCGCTGCGCAGGCGTACCAGGGTGCCGATCGGATAGATGCCGACGCAGCGGATGAACTGCTGGACGAGTTCCGGATCCAGATGGTGGCGCCACTCGAGCAGCTTGCGCAGCGCCTGATGCGGCTCGACGCCCTTGTGATAGACGCGCTCGGCGGACATGGCGTCGTAGACGTCGACGATCGCGGCCATTTTGCCGAATCGGGAGATGCTGGCGCCAGGCTTGCGCTCGGGGTAGCCGCTGCCGTCGATGCGTTCGTGATGCTCGGCCGTGATCGCCATCGCGATGGGTGAGATCCCCTCGATTCGGGACAGGATGCGGCGGCCTTGGTCGACATGACTGCGCATCAGGGTGAATTCCTGGTCGGTGAGGCGTCCGGGCTTGTTGAGGATACGGGCGGGAATCATCACCTTGCCGATATCGTGCAGAAGCCCGCCTAGACCGACCTCCTCGACGACCTGCCGCTCCAGCCCGAGCGAGCGGGCGAGGCAGATCATGAGGATAGCGAGGTTCACCGAGTGCTCGTAATGGTAGCGCCCGACCCGGCGGATGCGGCTGAGCGCGAGCATGGCGTCCTGGTTGCGGTGGATGGAGGCGGTCATCTCGCCCACCGTGGCCCTGGCCTGTTCCAGATCCAGCAGCTTGCCGAGCTTCGCCTCGTTCATGAGCCCGGCGACGATATGGGCGGCCTCGCCATGGATCCGCTTCGCCTGGGTGCGCTCGACGCCGAGCGGGATCTCGCGCTCTTCCGCGCCGCCGTCCTGGGCGACCTCCGCCAGATCCTCCTCCAGCGCCTCCGTGACCTCGGTCTCCGTGAGCGCCTCTTCGACGTCGAGACCGAATTCGGTGTCGATATAGAGCTCGCGGATACCCAGTTGGCGAATCCGCTCGAGGGTGCCCTCGCTTTTGAGCGAAAAGCGGTTGCGGATGAAGCCGTGATCCAGCCATCCGCAGTTGAGGTCATGGACGTACATGCCCAACTGCAGCTGCTCCACGGCTATCTTCTTGATCATGTGGGCGGATCCTGTGGCTCGATCGGTGCGTATGCGGAGACCTGTGTCGTCAAGTCGCCCTCCAGCTCAGCATTTCGCTGGCATGATCGCGCGTCTTCGCGGTGATTTCGGTCCCTCCCAGCATGCGGGCTATCTCGTCGACCCTGGCTTCCTCGTCCAGCGGCTCGATCCGGGTATGGGTCTGGCCGTCGAGGGTCTCCTTGCGCACCCGGCATTGCCGGTGTGCCTGGGCGGCCACCTGCGGCAGATGGGTGACGCACAGCACCTGTCGCGATTCGCCGAGATGCCGCAGCAGGCGCCCGACGATCTCGGCGATTCCGCCTCCGATGCCCACGTCGACCTCGTCGAACACCAGGGTGGGGACGGTCCCGCAGCTGGCGGTCGCCACCTGGATCGCGAGACTGATGCGCGAGAGTTCGCCGCCCGAGGCGACCTTGGCCAGCGGCTGCAGGGGCTGGCCGGGGTTGGCGCTGACCATGAAGGCGATCCGTTCCAGCCCTCCGCTGCCGGCACGCTCGGCCGCGAGCGGTTCGGTGCGCACCTCGAACAGTCCGCCCTTCATGCCGAGCTGCTGCATGGATGCCGTGACGGTCTCGCCAAGTCGCGATCCGCTCTCGGCGCGGGCCGCGCCGAGCAGGCGACCTTGGTCGAGATAGCGCTCCCAGGCCTGGTCCCGGGCCGTACGCAAGGTGTCGAGATGGACCTCGGCCGTCTCCAGCTCCTCAAGCTCGGTACGGCGCTGATTCAGATACTCGGGCAGCTCGGCCGGAAGCACCCGGTATTTGCGCGCCAGATCGTGGATCAGGGCCAGTCGGTCCGTGACCCTTTCCAGCTCCGCCGGGTCGAGCTCCAGCCCGTCGAGATAATGTCGGAGCCCGGCGGCCGCCTCTCCGGCATGGATCGCCGCCGTTTCGAGCAGATCGCGACATTCACCCAGGCCGGGATCGATGTCGATGAGCTCCTCGATCTCGCCGGTCGCCGATCTCAGCTGATCTTCCAGCGAGGGCTCCGACTCGGACAGCTGTTGCAGGATGCGCCCAGCGGTCTGCTGCAGACGGTCCAGGTGGCCCAGCCGGCGCTGCTCCTGATCCAGCGTCTCGATCTCATCGGCATCCAGGCCCAGCTGCTCGAGCTCCTCCAGGGTGAATCGGAGCAGGTCGATCCGCGAGGCCCGATCCCGGCTGGCGCTCTCCAGATCGGAATGGCGCTGCGCCAGATCCCGGTAGTCGGCGAAGGCCGAGGCCACCGCCTGGGCTAGATCGGTATGGCCGCCGTAGGCATCGAGCAGGTCGCGCTGGGCGGCCGGGCGCAGCAGCGACTGGTGGGCGTGCTGTCCGTGAATGTCCACCAGCAGATCGCCGAGCTCGCGCAGCTGGCTCCCGCTCGCGGGGCGTCCGTTGACATAGGCGCGCGAGCGTCCCTCGCGGGGGATCAGGCGCCGCAGGATGCAGATCCCCTCGTCGTCCAGGTCCTGATCGGCGAGCCAGCGCTCCGCCGCCGGGCATCGGGTCAGATCGAACTGGGCGAGAATCTCGGCGCGCTCGGCGCCGGCGCGTACGAGTGCGGCCTCGGCCTTCTCGCCCAGAACCAGGCCCAGGGCGTCGATGAGGATGGACTTGCCGGCACCCGTTTCGCCGGTGAGTGCCGTCATTCCCAGGTTCCAATCCAGTTCCAGGCTGCTGACGATGGCCAGGTCCCGGACCAGCAGATGGCTCAGCATGGATTCACCCGCCTCTGGGTGTGCCCACCCCAGTGCAGCTTGGCGCGCAATATCTTGTAATGGTCGTGTCCCTTGGGGTGCAACAGGCGCACCCGGTCCGGGTGGCGATCGATATGGACGGTCGCCTCGGGCGGTAGCTGACAGTACGTCTGTCCGTCGCAGGTGACCTGAACGTGCCCATGGTCATGCCCGCGCACCCGGACATCGATGCGTCGGTCGCCCGGGACCACCAGGGGCCGGTTGCTCAGATCGTGCGGACAGATGGGCACGAGCAGGATGGCGTCCAGCGCCGGATCGACGATCGGTCCTCCACCCGAGAGGGCGTAGGCGGTGGAGCCGGTCGGGGTGGCGACGATGAGCCCGTCCGAGCGCTGGGCGTTGACGAAGCGGCCGTCGATATAGGTCTCGAACTCGATCATCCGTGCCGTATTCCATTTATGGATGGCGACATCGTTGAAGGCCGAGTAGGGCTCCCCGCTGGAACCCTCGGCCTGTACCGCGGCCTGGAGCATCGAGCGGTCCTCGGCGTCGAAAGCTCCGCTCAGGATCTGGTCGATGGTCGATTCGATCTCCTCCGGCGAGACGTCGACCAGGAATCCGAGCCGGCCCAGGTTGATGCCCACGAGCGGTACGCCGGGGACGGCCATGCTGCGCGCGGCGTGCAGCAATGTGCCGTCGCCGCCGACCACGATAATGAGATCGCAGCGGGCTCCCAGTTCCTCGAGCGCGACGGGCGCGCCGATCGCGGCGCCGATCAGATGGGCGCTCTCGGCGTCGAGCAGGACCTCGAGCGCGTGCGCGTGCAGATGGATGATGAGACGCCGCAGGGTTCCCTGTACCCGCTCCGGGTCTCCTTGTTTGGCAACGATGCCGACGGTCTGAAATAACGGCATGGGTCTCTGAATGGTGAATGTGGGGAGGCCGGCGGCGCGAACGCTCAAACGTTAGCATGGGGTCCCATCGGCGCCAATACCGACGCAGGGGCGGGGCGAGGATCGGCTCCGGGGTCTCGCGATGTCGGATTAGGGGCCGAATCCGTCTCGGTGGCGACGGGCCGAGCCTTGACAGCCTGGGTACGAATCCCTAAATTGCGGTGTTAGCACTCTGCTTCGGTGAGTGCTAAAAAAATCGGATCCCAGCATCGCCTCGCGGGTTCGACGGTCTCCATCCAACGGTCATTGGTGTCGACGACTTGGCTAACGATACGCGATACGGCGACTCACAGGTGAGCGATCGCGCACTGCACTTCCTCAAGGCGCTGGTGGAGCGCTATATCCGGGAAGGGCAGCCGGTCGGCTCCAGAACCCTGGCCAAGGATACAGGGCTCGAGCTGAGTCCGGCGACCATCCGCAACGTGATGTCGGATCTCGAGGATCTGGGCCTGGTGGTGTCGCCGCATACCTCGGCCGGACGCGTACCGACGGTCGCCGGTTACCGGCTGTTCGTCGATTCGCTGATCACTGTGCGCCCGCCCTCGGATGACGACATCGCCTCGCTGCGCGGCCGGTTCGACGTCAATATGGATGCCAAGGCGCTGGTCGAGACCGCCTCGAACCTCCTGTCCGGCATCACCCATCTGGCCGGCGTGGTCATGATGCCTCGGCACGAGCGTCACGTCTTCCGCCAGATCGAGCTGTTGCCGCTGTCCGAGAGCCGGGTGCTGGCCATTCTGGTGACCAGCGAGGGCGAGGTCCACAACCGTATCGTCAATACGGACCGGCGCTTCACCGCGTCGGAGCTGGAACAGGCGTCGAATTTCCTGAACCAGATGTTCACCGGTCAGGACCTCAGCGCGGTGCGCAAGCGCGTGCTGGACGACATGAAGGACACGCACGCCGACATGGATCAGATGATGGTGCGCGCACTGGCGATTGCCCAAGGCGTCGTCGAGTCCGCCGAGGCGCGCGACGACTGCTTCATCGCCGGACAGACCAATCTGATGGAGTTCGGCGAGCTGGCGAACATGGACAGGCTCAAGCAGCTGTTCGACGCCTTCAACAAGAAGCGCGAGATCCTGCACATCCTGGATCGCTGCATCGCCGCCGACGGCGTGCAGATCTTCATCGGCGAAGAGTCCGGATACGGGCTGCTCGACGACTGCAGCCTGGTGACGACCAATTATCGCGTCGAGGGCAAGGTGGTCGGCGTACTTGGGGTTATCGGTCCGACGCGCATGGACTATCAGCGCGTGATTCCGATCGTCGACGTCACGGCGCGGCTGCTGTCCGCCGCGTTGCGGCAATGATCGCCTGGAAACAGGCGTCGCGGATCACACATTCATTCCGGCCTCGCTCATGCGAGGTCGCAGGCAGAATCGGAGGTCATCATGAGCACGGATCCACATCGCATGGAGTCCACGGAGGAGGCTGAAGACGCCCGGCCGACGGAGGACGCGGCAATGCGCGCGGCCGTGGACGCCTATATGGAGGCGACCGCGGCCGAGTCCGCCGCTGCGGCGGAGGGCGAGGCCGAGGCCGAGAATCAGGCCGCCCAGGCATCGCCCGAGGAACTGGCCGCCGCGCTGGAGGCGGCGAAGGCCGAGGCCGATGAACAGCGCACCCAGGCGCTGCGCGCGCGCGCCGACATCGAGAACCTGCGCCGCCGCCACAACGCCGAGTTGGAGAAGGCGCACAAATACGCCCTCGACGGTTTCGTGCGCGAACTGCTGCAGGTACGCGACAGCCTGGAGCTCGGTCATCAGGCCGCGCTGGATGCCTCGGTGGACATCGACAAGCTGCGCGAGGGGACCGAGCTCACCCTGAAACTCCTGGGCGATACCATGGACAAGTTCGGGGTCGCCCAGGTCGATCCGCTGGATCAGCCCTTCGATCCCGAGCTGCATCAGGCCATGTCGATGCAGCCGCGCGCGGACGTGGCGCCCAACACCGTGGTGGCGGTCATCCAGAAGGGCTACACGCTCAACGGCAGGCTGGTGCGTCCGGCCTTGGTCATGGTGTCGCAGCAGGCATCCTGAGGCCGGTCTTGAAGGCTCTCGGATCCCCCCCAACTGCACAGAATCATTCGGCGCCGCTGCGCCACTGAAGAAATTTGGAGACAGAGAACATGGGAAAAATCATCGGTATCGATCTCGGCACCACGAACTCCTGCGTGGCCGTGATGGAAGGCGACAACGTCAAGGTCATCGAGAACGCCGAGGGTGATCGCACGACCCCATCGATCATCGCCTTCACCGGCGACAACGAGGTGCTGGTCGGACAGTCCGCCAAGCGCCAGGCCGTCACCAATCCGGCCAACACCCTGTTCGCGATCAAGCGTCTGATCGGCCGCCGCTTCGAGGACGGCGTGGTCAACAAGGACAAGGACATGGTCGCCTACAAGATCGTCAAGGCGGACAACGGCGACGCCTGGGTCGAGGTCAACGGCAAGAAGATGGCGCCGCCCGAGATCTCGGCCAAGGTCCTTCAGAAGATGAAGAAGACCGCCGAGGACTATCTCGGCACCACGGTCAGCGAGGCCGTCATCACGGTTCCGGCCTACTTCAACGATTCGCAGCGCCAGGCGACCAAGGACGCCGGCCGCATCGCCGGTCTCGAGGTCAAGCGCATCATCAACGAGCCCACGGCCGCGGCGCTCGCCTACGGCATGGACAAGCAGCGCGGCGACCAGAAGATCGCCGTCTACGACCTGGGCGGCGGTACCTTCGACGTCTCCATCATCGAGATCGCCGAGATCGAGGGCGAGCACCAGTTCGAGGTGCTGTCCACCAACGGCGACACCTTCCTCGGCGGCGAAGACTTCGACATGCGGATCATCGACCACCTGGTCGAGACCTTCAAGAAGGAGCAGGGCTTCGATCTGCGCAACGACCCGCTGGCCCTGCAGCGTCTGAAAGAGGCCGCCGAGAAGGCCAAGATCGAGCTCTCCTCGAGCCAGCAGACCGACATCAATCTGCCCTACATCACGGCCGACCAGACCGGACCCAAGCACCTCAACGTCAAGCTGACCCGTGCCAAGCTGGAGTCGCTGGTCGAGGATCTGATCGAGCGCACCATCGATCCCTGCCGCGTCGCGCTCAAGGATGCGGGCGTCACCGCTGGCGAGATCAACGAGGTCATCCTGGTCGGCGGTCAGACCCGCATGCCCAAGGTTCAGGAGAAGGTCGAGCAGTTCTTCGGCAAGGCACCGCGCAAGGACGTCAACCCGGACGAGGCGGTCGCCATCGGCGCCTCCATCCAGGGCGGCGTGCTCGGCGGCGAGGTCAAGGACGTGCTGCTGCTCGACGTTACCCCGCTGTCGCTGGGCATCGAGACCCTCGGCGGCGTCATGACCAAGCTGATCGAGAAGAACACCACCATCCCGACCTCGGCCCAGCAGGTCTTCTCGACCGCGGACGACAATCAGACCGCGGTGACCGTGCACGTGCTGCAGGGCGAGCGCGAACGCGCCACCAGCAACAAATCCCTCGGCCGCTTCGACCTGAGCGACATCCCGCCGGCGCCGCGCGGCGTGCCCCAGATCGAGGTCAAGTTCGACATCGACGCCAACGGCATCTTGCACGTCTCGGCCAAGGACAAGGCGACCGGCAAGGAACAGTCCATCGTGATCAAGGCATCCTCCGGCCTGTCCGAGGAAGAGATCCGGAACATGGTCAAGGACGCCGAGGCGCACGCCGAGGACGACCGTCACTTCCAGGAACTGGTCGCGGCCCGCAACCAGGCCGACAGCATGATCCACGCGGCCCGCAAGTCGATGGAGCAGCTGGGCGACAAGATGGAATCGGGCGAGAAGGACTCCATCGAGTCTGCGATCAAGGAACTCGAAGAGGCCGTCAAGGGCGAGGATAAGGAGCGCATCGAGGCGGCCACCAAGAACCTGGGCGATCTCTCGGGCAAGATGGCCGAGCGTCTCTATGCCAATGCCGGCGATGCCCCTGGGGCCGCCGAGGCGGGCGGCCAGGCGGGTGCCGAGAAGAGCTCGGGCGCTCAGGACGACGTGGTGGACGCCGAGTTCGAAGAAGTCAAGGACGACAAGAAGTGAGGTGACGAACTAGCCGCCGACCTCTAGTCCGAAGGGCGAAAGCGTACAGGTGACAACACCCGTGCGCTTTCTGCTTGATGGGCCTGTTAAGATGATCGGTTGCCGGTAGCTGGAAGCAAATCAATGTCAAAACGCGATTACTACGAAGTCCTGGGCGTCCAACGCAATGCGAGCGAGGCCGACATCAAGAAGGCCTTTCGCCGTCTGGCGATGAAGTATCATCCCGACCGCAACACGGGTGAGCCGGACGCCGAGACCAAGTTCAAGGAGGCCAAGCAGGCCTACGATGTCCTCAGCGACGCCAAGAAACGCTCGGCCTACGACCAGTTCGGTCATGCCGGGGTGGACGCGGGCGCCGGAGGATTCGGGGGCTTCGGCGGCGGTCCCGGGGACTTCGCGGGTGCGGGCTCCTTCTCCGATATCTTCGGCGACGTCTTCGGCGACATCTTCGGCGGGCGCGCCTCCGGCGGCAGGCGCGGTCAGCGCGGTGTCGACCTGCGCTACGATCTGTCCCTCACCCTGGAGGAAGCGGTCTCCGGTAAGGACGTCAAGATCCGCATTCCCACCCTGGTGGACTGTCAGTTCTGTGGCGGCTCCGGGGCCAAGCCGGGCACCCAGCCCAAGCAATGCCCGACCTGCGGCGGCATGGGGCAGGTGCGGATGCAGCAGGGCTTCTTCTCCATCCAGCAGGCCTGCCCCGAGTGCCGTGGAACGGGCACCGTGGTCGAGGATCCCTGTCCGCACTGTCGCGGACGCGGCCGCATCCAGGAGGAGAAAACGCTGTCGGTGAAGGTGCCGGCCGGCGTGGATACCGGAGACCGCATCCGTCTGGCCGGCGAGGGCGAGCGGGGCGAGCATGGCGGCCCCCCCGGGGACCTCTATGTGCAGGTCCAGGTCATGGAACACCCCATCTTCACCCGCGAGGACAGCAATCTCTACTGCCAGGTCCCGATCGGCTTCGTCACGGCGGCCCTGGGCGGCGAGCTCGAGGTGCCGACGCTCGACGGCAAGGTGATGCTCAAGATCCCGGCCGGTACCCAGACGGGAAAGATGTTCCGGGTTCGCAACAAGGGTGTGAAGCCGGTCCGGGGCGGCGTCGTGGGCGATCTCATCTGCCGGGTAACCGTGGAGACGCCGGTCAATCTCACCGATCGCCAGAAGGAACTGCTCCAGGAGTTCGAGACGAGCGTCCAGGAGGGCGGGTCGCGGCACAATCCGCAGTCCCATTCCTGGCTCGACGGCGTCAAGAGCTTCTTCGAAAAGATGGGCCTCTAGGTCTGGCGATCCGATCGGCCACCCCTTGTCTGCGCCACCCCGATCCGGCGTGAGCGTGCATCCTCATCAGGAGTCGAATGAACATGAGTGATATCCGAATCGCCGTCGTCGGTGCCGGCGGACGCATGGGCCGCCATCTGATCCAGGCGGTCACGGAGGCGCAGGGTCTGAGACTGGGTGCGGCGAGCGAGCGACCCGAGAGTTCGCTGCTCGGTACCGACGCGGGCGAGCTGGCCGGTGTCGGTCGTCTGGGGGTTCCCCTGGTCGCCGATCTGTCCGAGGTGACTCGGGATTTCGACGTACTCATCGATTTCACCGTTCCTGCGGCCACCATGGCGCATCTCGAGCTGTGCCGCGCCGCCGGCAAGCGGATGGTGATCGGCACCACGGGTCTGGACGAGGACCAGCGCGCCCGGGTGAGCGCGGCCGGTTCCGAGATCGGGATCGTCTTCGCCCCCAACATGAGCATCGGGGTCAACCTCTGTCTCAAGCTGCTGGACGTCGCCGCTCGGGTCCTGGGCGACGAGGTCGACATCGAGATCGTCGAGGCTCATCACAGGCACAAGGTCGACGCCCCCTCGGGCACCGCACTGCGGATGGGCGAGGTGATCGCCGATGCGCTCGGACGGGATCTCAAGGAGGTTGCCGTCTATGGCCGAGAAGGGCACACGGGGGCGCGCGAGCGAAAGACCATTGGATTCGAGACCATTCGTGCCGGAGACGTGGTCGGCGAGCACAGCGTCTGGTTCGCCGCCGAGGGCGAGCGGATCGAGATCGCCCACAAGGCGTCGAGCCGTATGACCTTCGCCCGAGGCGCCGCGCGGGCGGCGGGCTGGATCGCCGAGCGCGAGAGCGGTCTGTTCGACATGCAGGACGTCCTGGGGCTTCGCGAACAATGAGGTCTCTTCCGCGCGGCGGCGAGGACGGGCTGTTAGAGTTAGAGCCCGAGCGGGCCGACGCCGCGGTCGGGCCGATTCATGACTCGCAGGAGTATCCGTGGGCGATGAGCCCTTCCTCCAGGTCGTCCGCGACCATGGGATGCGATAGCAGGTAGGCGGGGGCGTTCAGCGAATAGTCGCCGATCGCATCGTCGACGGCCGTTTCCCATTCCTCGATAGCGTAGTCGCCGCGTCCGAGCCACATGAGGGCCACCAGCTCGGCGCGCTGGCGTTCGCTCATCTCGCCGATCGCCTGGGTCATCTCCCGGACGCTGTAATCCTCGCTATGATCGGCGAGGATCTGCAGTGCCCAGTCCTCGGTGGGACTCGAGGGTGTGTCCGGAATGACCACCTCCTCCTTGGCTTGGAACTCCCGGGCCTTATCGATGATGTAGCACAGGATCTCGAGCTTGAGGTGAAGCATACCTGGGTTCCTCCCCCTGTTTCAGGTCGACCCATGATTTCGCCAGGATGGCTATCCTGGGGACGGCCCGGTCTCTGGGTACCACCCGAGTGTACTACGATCGATCGGCCTACCGGAGAGAAGCCCGCCGAATGCGATCTGGATCGTCGTCTCGACAGCCCGGAGTCTCGGGAATCCTGCGTCGAGGAACCTGGCAACACGCCCGCTTGCGGACGAAGCGCTTGGGTCGGTTCGATCCAATAGCGCTGCAACGCAAAAAATGCTTGCACGATGTGGGGCTCGAATATATCATTAGCAGCTCAATTGCGGGGTGGAGCAGTCAGGCAGCTCGTCGGGCTCATAACCCGAAGGTCGTAGGTTCAAATCCTGCCCCCGCTACCATTTGAAAAAGGGCTTAGATGCATTCCATCTAAGCCCTTTTTCTTTGTCTCGGCGTTATCTAGTCGAACTTCATCCCGCTCTTCGTCATGTCGCCATGACCTATCTCGCCCTCGTCCATTCCGGTTTAATTGACCGGCGGTCGGTCGAAATTCTATATCTTTATTTTGTTCATAAGTTTAGTGCGGTCATGCTGGTATCAAAGAGGACGGTTGCCGTTGCCGCCGTGTATTTAGGAACGTTCATGGCGACGCTCGCGATCAGCATCGTGATGCGTCGCCCTTCCTGCGATTCAGTCGAGCCTGGAAACTAGCCTGTCTGGTCTTCAATGGGTGGTGGGAGCGTACACCCTCTGCCTCTCTGCGTTCATGTTGTCTGCTGGACCACTCGCAGACCGCTATGGGCGCAAGCGCACATGGCTCATTTGCGGTTGGGTTTGCAGGAATTTTAGGGCTGGTGGCGGCCGGAGTGGTTGCGCGCTCATCACCAGGCAGTGACAGCCGGTGCTCGCCCAAGCTGATCCCGGCCAAGTAGTAATGTGGACCCCAAATGGCACGGATCCACGGCGAACGGCAACGCAACTATCGGGGTCAGTATTTCTGGGCGCGCGGCTATTTTGCGTCGACGGTCGGCCGAGATGAAACCCTAAAAGCCCCCGGCTCTGCCGGGGGATGGTTACTTGATGACAGGCCCTAGGCCACCTTGAACTGGTCGACCTCGGTTCGTAGGTTGCTCGCCAGGCGGGCCAGCTCCTCGGTCGAGACGGTCGCCTGCTCGGTCGCGCTGGCGACTCGGGCGGTTTGCTCCTTGAGATTGCCGACGTTGCGGGCGATGTCGTCGGCCACGGCGGTCTGCTCCTCGGTCGCGGTCGCGATCTGGCTGGTCATGTCGTCCATCGTCTTCACCCTGGATACGATTCCCTCCAGTGCCTGATCCACGTGCTGGGCCTGGTCGACCACGCTCTCGGTCTGCGCCCGGCTGTGGTTGATGCGGTCGACGGCGAGCTGGGTGCTGTGGCGCAGTTTCTCGACGGTCTGACGGATCTCCTCGGTGGAATTCCGGGTTCTCCCGGCGAGGGTCCGCACCTCGTCCGCCACGACCGCGAATCCGCGGCCCTGCTCGCCGGCCCTGGCGGCCTCGATGGCGGCGTTGAGGGCGAGCAGGTTGGTCTGCTCGGCGATACCGTTGATGACCTCCACCACGATGTCCACGGTCTCGCTCGCGCGGCCGACCTCCTCGATCACGCTTGCGCTCTCCTGGATGTCCTCGCCCAGGGTGCGGATCGCGGTCAATGCCTGGGCCTCGGCCTCGCGGCCCTGGGTGGCCTCGTGACGCGCCTGGTCGGTTGACTGGGAGGTCTGGTGAACGTTTCGCGCCACCTCCTGCAGGGTCACGGACATCTCCTCGACCGCGGTGGCCACCTGCTCGGTCTCGGCGACCTGCTGCTGAATCGTTTGGCGATTCTCCTCGCTGACCATGCTCAACTCTTCCGCCGCCGAGGCCAGCTGGGCGACCGATGCCTGAACCGATCCGACGATACGCTGAAGCTTCTCCACGAAGCGGTTGAAGCTGGCCGAGAGCGTGCCCAGTTCGTCGCGCCGATCGACGGGGAGTCGGGCGGTGAGATCTCCATCCCCCTCGGCGATCTCGGCAAGCAGCAGGTTGATGCGGTTCAGCGGGCGCACGATGGCCCGGATCACCATCCAGGAGAGCAGGCCGCCGAGGATGACGGCAATGACGGTCAAGAGGAGCAGACGCTGATTCGCATCCAGGAATTGGGTCTCGATCCGCGCGGACTGCTGGTCCAGGGCGTGGGTGACGCTGTCGCGCAATCGTTCCGCCTTCTCCGCGATCATGGGGCCGATCTCGTCCATCTTGCCGACGGCCGCGTTGCGTCCCTGAATGGCCTCGACCACGCCCTCGAAGGCGCTCTCGTAGCTGGCCAATAGATTCTTGACCTTTACGCTCCGATCATTCCAGGCCGGATCGTCCCCGATCGCGCTCAGTGCGCCGTTCAGTGGCTGGATCTCCTGTCTCACGCCCTGAAGCGACCGAGCGTCGTTCTCCAGCAGGTATTTGACCGCGGAGAGACGCAGCAGCAGCAGATGCCGCTGGGCGACCCCCACCCGATAGCCCGTTTCGACATCGCCGTTCTCATGCGCGGTCTTCATCATCTCGGTCACTGCGTCGGCGATCTGCGGACCGACGACATTGAGGGTTTCCTTGACCAGTGCGTCGCGCCGCTCCATGTTGGTCACTACCGAGGATTCGAAGAGGGCGTTGTATTGGCCGTGCAGGTCGATGATCTCGTCCATCAGGCTCGCACGCTCCGGCTCGGTGATCAGCTTTCGGGCCTTTTCCAAGGCGGCGAGACTCGTTTCGCGTTCCGCTCTGAACTGGTCGGCGTCGCGCGCGTCGCGGGATTTGATATACGACTTGACCGACAGGCGCTGGCGCAGCAGATCGGACAGGACGTTCGAGGCGACGTCGGCGTTCGGTATCAGATTGCGCGTGATGATCTCAACCGCGTCGCCCACCTCCTGGTTGGTGCGGAAGGCGACGGCGCCCTCGATGATCAGTAGTAGGATCAACAACCCGGCTACGAGCCAGATCTTAACGCCAACGGATAATCTGTTGAGCAGACTTCCCATTGATATTCCTCCTTCATTGATGTAAGTGTCGTAACATTCGTCTGACGAAAATCGGATGCGCGCGACAGCCACGGGACGCCCAGCGGACGATAGGCCAGAGCCCGGCGTTGGATACGCTCGCCCGGGCGAGCGGGTCAGAGTACCTGCTCTCACCCACGCGGAATGAGGCGGGCGTCGAATAATCCAAGCGAAATATGTGGGGGTCCTTCCCTCACCCAAATCCGGCAAGCGACTTGCCGGGGTGTGGCCCTGTCAACGGCTCGGCAAGAGCCTGCAAGGAGACCTGCCATGTCTGCGAACAGACGCTGCCAAAGCTGCGGTATGCCGCTAAAGGCGGATCCCAATTTCGGTGGAACGCATCAGGATGGCAGTATCAGCAGCCGCTATTGCAGTTACTGCTATCGTGACGGCCGTTTCGTGAATCCCGAGATGACGATCGATGATATGCGTGAGCACATCATTGCGAGGCTCGGCGAGCGGGGATATCCGAGATTCGTCGCCAGGTTCTTCACGCTGGGTCTGGAGAAGCTCGATCGCTGGCGCTGATCCGTATCGCGATGCGCATCGTTGGATGCTCCGTGGCCACGCGATCTCGATGAAGACTCGTCGTCGGCCCGGATCGAGCGGCCGTGATCCATCGTCCCTGGATGCCGTCCGCAAGCTGATCCGCATCATCGGCCCGCACTGAACCCCACGCGCTTGGCGCCCCATCTCGGATCCGTCAGCGAGCTGCAGCATCCCGATTCGATCATTGGGTCATGGAGATCTCGCATTGACTGGGTCATGGAACCGATCCAAGGTGGACGCATTCTCATTCATCGATCGAGAACCCATGAACAATCGAAAGACGCTCGCACTCGCACTGACCCTCGTCGGTCTGGTGCTCACGCTCGCCGGACCCTTCTTTCCCGGAGGCGTCCATCTGGTTCCCAATCACCCGCTCGGTGCCGGGCACGTGACCGATCTGGCCGCGACGCCCAAGGGCGATATCCTGGCCGGAACCCAATCGGGACAGATCTGGCAGTTCCGCGACCGGATCTGGACCCAGCTCAGGGTCAATGTCGGCGGCAACCCGGTGATGGCGATGCTTTCCGATCCGGGGCGCACTCCGGTCGGAACCGCCGACGGGCTCTATTTTCCGCCGCCGCTAGCCCCCGAGTTGAGCGGACGGATCAGCAGTTTAGTGCAAACCGACAAGGGACTGCTGGCGGGAACGCCCGATGGCGTGCGCTGGCTCCATGACGGCCTCTGGCTGGAGCCCGGCCCCAAGGCCGACATCTACACGCTCTTCGGCCAACGGAGTCCGAAAGGAGGCTGGCTGCACGCCGGAACCGTCGGCGAAGGCGTCCTCTCGGTCTCCGCCGCGAAACCGGGTGAATCCTGGCAGTCGAACAGCCGGGGACTGCCCGACGGCGTGAACGTCTTCAGCTTTGCCAGCACCGATCGCGGCGCCTTACTGGCCGGAACCAGCGCTGGGCTCTACTGGCAGACGGTTCCGGGTGAACTCTGGCGCTCTCTGCATCCCGACCTGAATGATCGGCGTGTCCTGGCCCTCTATCTCGACGGACGGGGCGGGACGGGCGAGGGCGGACGTCTCTGGATCGGCGGGGACGATGGTCTCTCGGTGATGGACGTCTCCGAAACCGCCGAGGGGCTTGCCGCGACATCGGCCCCCGTGCTGGCGGACAGCGCCGAGAACCAGCCGGGCGTGGGCATCAGCTGGATCGTGCCGAGGGGCGACCGGCTCATGGTGAGCGCGGGGCAGATCTATGAATACGGTCCGACCAAGCTGGAGGGCTGGTACTGGATCTCCCTGATCGGCATCCTGCTGCTGCTGGTCGCGGGCTGGCTGATGCCGCGTCCTGAACCGGCTTCGCCTACACCCACACCCGGGCAGGAGTGAGTCTGCGGCTCGTCCGTCCATCGGTGGTACCTCGACCTCAGGGCCGATCGGGCCGCGGGGCATCATCGATGGTGAGGGCGAGTCCGATGAATTGGGTGAATTGTCCGGCGGAGAAGTTGTTGTCGCTGACCACGATCAGCGATCGGCGTCCGTCGGGCAGTACCGGACCCAGGGTCATACCCTCGAGGTTGTCGACCATCTCGACCAGATCGCCGAAGTCCAGAAGCAGCGCCTTTCGAACCGGCCGATCCGCTTCTCCGTCCCCCTGCAGGCTGAACCGGCCCGAGACATCCTCCGCATCCCGGGCCTGGACCTGATAGAGCCTGACCCTGAATCCTTTTCCCAAGGTGTAGCTGCGTTCGAGCGCCAGGAATGTTCCCGCATCGTCCAGCGCCAGAAGCTCGGCCAGTCCATTGGTGGCGAAGCCGATGCCGAGCGCGGGCCTGTCTGCGACCGGCCCGACTTCATAGATCCTCTCCCCGACCTCCCGTCCCGTCTCGATATCGTATTGGGCGATACGCGACCGGCTTCCTGCCTCGACGGTCGCCTCGGGACCGTCCTGCAGCAAGGCGTTTTCGACGGCCGTATAAAGAGAGCGGCCATCCGGAGAGACGGTCAGACTCTCGAAGGCCAGATTGTCGCGAACCCCCGAGTCGGTCTCGGGCAGGAATTTGGCGTCGATCGGAAGTCGCTGGATCTCGACTCCGGATCGGTCGAAATGGCCGACGAATGGCGGCAGCGATTTGGATGCGTCGCCCTCGGACGAGATGAATAGGCTACCGTCTGGGGCCAGTGCGATTCCCTCCGGGTCGATGTCTCCCTTAGCAAAGACGGATCCCGAACCGGAACGAAGTCGGGTGACGCCCGTGAACGCGATATCGCCCGCGTCCAGATGGCCGTCCCCCAGGTCGATGGCGAGGCTGTAGAAGCGCGCCGGATCGTGCTTGCTGCGGTCGTCCGAGAGCGCCAGATAGAGGTTCCGAGATGCGTCGTAGGCGATGGCCGAGAGTCCGCCGACCTCGGTGTCCTCGAAGGCGTACCCGGTCGGAAGCGTGACCTCGCCGATGAACTCGCAGGCCGTCACCCTGCGGCCGGCCCCGTCTTGGGAGTCAGTGAGTTCGACGTTCGAGCCTTGAGCCGACGCGATCATCGAGGCAAGGGCGAACGACAGCATCGAGTCTCTGAGCATCGAGCCATGAAACGACATTGGCATTCTCTCCTTGGGACGCGCGGCTTGGAGGGCTATGGTAGCGCACCGCCGTCATGGGTGTGCATAGGACCAGGGCTTTTGAAGGTCACTAAAGTAAACACTCTAGCCCCTGCCGTCTTCGGGCTCGCCACGCTATCGATTCGTCCGTCTTGCACGGTTGGCCAGCCCGGTACGATTGACGCCCTTTTCCGATGACGGGACCCCGATCGTTTTGCTGACCCCACTGCTTGAGCGCTTCGCGGCGCACTTCCTCATCCCAACCATGGTCCGCGCGGTGCTCGAGCGCAGGATTGAGGCGGGGGATCTGTGGATCGTCGACCGCAACTTCTGTGTCGCCTCCTGGATCTGGACCCTGTGCATCAGCGCGGTGCGGCCGTGCTGGTGCGCGAGCACCAACAAATCCCTCTGCACCCGCTCGAGCCGATGCGCCCGGCGGGTCGCAGCGGCTGGTGACCCGGCGTAGATCGATAGATTGGTGGATATGAGCCAACAGTCGGTCCAAAGACCCCGATCACTCGAGGATCCATCTCACCTTTTTTCTGAATTGACATTATATTCAATGGCTTAATATTTCTGGCATGCTCAATGCTAATTAAGCCGTGCAAGATCTTTAGCACTGCAACCCTTAATCCCCTTCAACAACCTGTAATCACTACATGACCACGATGTTGTGCGACCAGGAAGGAGAGACTTCGATGAGAAACATGACCAGAGTAACCTTCGCCATTCCCGCCGCCGCCATTCTGGCCTTGACCCTGACCGCCTGCGGGGATGAGGACGACGGCAAGGCCGAGCAGATGGGTGCCAAGATCGACCAGACCGTCGAGCAGGCCAAGGGCAAGGTCGAGGAGATGCGGGATTCGATGTCGGATGCCATGGAGAAGGCCGGCGACAAGATCGAAGAGACTGCAGACGGCATCGAGAACAAGACCGATTGATGCGGCCTTCCGCGAAGCCCGGGCCCCGGGCTTCGTCTTCATTCGGATTCGGGAGAAGTCACAATGAACGAAACCGCGACGAACGAAACCGAGATCGCGGAAGAGCTTCGGGCCATGCCCGGCAATCTGACCCGTCACTGGGGCTGGCTCGTGGCCTTGGGCGTCCTGTCCACTCTGCTGGGCGTCATGGGTCTATGGATGAGCATCTGGCTCACGGTCGCCAGCGTGCTGGTATTCGGCCTGCTGCTGGCGGTCGGCGGCGGTCTGCAGCTGTTCGATGCCACCAAGTGCAAGGGTTGGAAGAGCACTTTCGCGCATGGGGGGATCGCGCTCATCTATCTGATCGCCGGGGTGCTCATGATCTTCGATCCGCTGAGCGCGGCCATCGCGCTGACGCTGGTCTTGGGTGTCGCTCTGCTGACCGCCGGTTCGCTTCGCCTGGTGATCGCCTTCCAGCACCGCAAGGAAAAAGGCTGGACATGGGCCGCCTTCGGCGGCGCCTTGTCGCTTCTGCTCGGCGTGCTCGTCCTCGTCCAATGGCCCGTGTCGGGCGTCTGGGTGATCGGACTGGTGGTCGCGATCGAGCTGCTGATCAACGGCTGGACGGCGATCTTTCTCGGGCTCGCGGCACGCCGTGTGAATCGGACGGCCTGACTCGATACCCCGCGATCCATCACTCACAGAGGAGAATGCGATGTACGGTTTTGCCATCGAGATCGATCTCGGGTTCGAGGAATCCGTCGACCGGGTGACCGAGGCCCTGAAGGCCGAGGGGTTCGGCGTGCTCACCGATATCGATGTCGCGTCGACGCTCAAAACGAAGCTCGGGGTCGACAAGGGTCCCTATCGCATCCTTGGAGCCTGTAATCCGCCGCTCGCGAACCAGGCACTTGACCTGGAACCCGATATAGGTCTGCTGCTGCCCTGCAACGTCCTGGTGCGCCGGACGCAGGGAGGCAAGACCCGTATCGCCGTCATGGATCCGAAGGCCGTGCTGGATCTGGTCGACAATCCGGAGGTGTCCAAGGTCGCCACCGAGGTTCGGGAACGGCTCGATCGGGTGATTGCCGCCCTCGGTACGCTCTGAGTCCGCCGGCCGTCGAGTCAACAGGGGTTGGTGTTTCGCTACCCGAGTAGGCCGTATGTCAACACCAAGAACTCATCGGGTTTGAATTGCCTCAGGGGCTGGCGGCCGGCACCCCCGGTGAATCGATGACGTTGGGCGGCTGGTCGTGGCGCAATGCCAGATGCAGTCGGTGCTCAATGAGCGCGCCGAGCCTCGCGAGGTGTCCTGACCATCGCACGGTCACCTGATGGCGGCGCTCGCAAGTCGTCGGTCGCCTACTCCTATGGGGCCAGTTCAGCCAAGCCCTCCGATACTCCCTAGTACCAGATCGAACGATTCCCCGTCCCTATCGGGGGGGATCGATCATTCCTTCCCCTCGGCCCCGGAACATGGCGGCAGTCGAGTATCGATTCTCATTCTTTTTCCTCTTTCGTCTTTATTCGAAGATCGAAAGTGGTAATATGAGCCTCAAAGGAACGCGACCCTATCGCTTTAATCCGCTATTCTTGGTGTCGATGTCCAAGAAGGATATTTTCAGTAGAAAATATAATAATATCAATGGGTTGATGCGAATTACCGGTCGTATTGGTTTTCGTTCGCGTATGCGATATGTGAACTGGTTATCAGGATTCGACTCAGGGTGCTGTTAACCTGCACGGGCTCTTGATAATCGTCATCCGACGGTTCAGGAGAGGCTAGCGCTCGTCGTCATCAATATGGAGTATTAAGATGAAATACCGCTTTGCCCTCATTGGTACGCTCTCCACCCTTTTGATCGCTTCACCCGCCTTGTTCGCCGATGAATTCGCCACGCCCGAAGAGGCCGAGGCGATGGTGCAGAAGGCCATCGACCACATCCAGGCCGTCGGCAAAGAACAGGCCTTCGCCGACATCACCGGCAAGGAGCCGGGCTGGATCGATCGCGATCTCTACCCCGTCGTCTTCGATCGCGAAGGCACCAATCTGGCCCATGGGCAGAATCCGAAGATGGTCGGCAAGAACTTCGTCGGCGTCACGGATGCCGGCGGCACGGCCTTCATCTCCGAGCGTGTCGAGCTCGCCAAGACGAATACCAGTTATTGGCACGACTACAAATACAAGGATCCGGTCACCAAGGAGATTCTGCCCAAGACGAGCTACTGTCAGACCACCGACGATCTCATCGTCTGTGCCGGCGTTTACAAGCGTTAATCCAGCGCTTCCAGCCGCCGGGATCCTTTCGCCATGAAACTCAGGCACAAGATACTGGTCGCGCCAGGTGTCACCCTGGTCTTCCTGGTCGTCTTCGGGCTACTCGTGCTCGAATCGATGCGCAGCCAGAACGCGGCGCTCGAGGAGATCTACGTCGTCCGATTCGGCGACTATGAATTCGCGACGCGCCTCGTGGGCACCATCGACGACGTTCAGGCTCGTACCTATCGTCTGATCAACTGGATGAGCGCCTTCGACGAGGCGACGATCGATACCGAAACGCAGGGAATCCTCGAGAGCCTCTCCCAGGTGACCGGGGCGCTCGAGGAGGTCTCGAGCAAGGAACAGGGAGATGCCGACCTGGATCAGAGCTATGGCGAGATACTCCCGGCGGTACAGGGCTACGCCAAACAGATCAGCGATGCCCTCGACCTGGCGACCATGGACCCGAACATGGGCATGGCCATGATGGAGAAGGCCGACAAGAGCTATCAGCAGTTCGCCAGCAAGCTCAAGACCCTGGTCGAGGCCGACCGCACGGCAGCGGGTGAAAGCTACGAGATGGCGCGTGCGCAATACGGCCGTGCCCTGGCGATCGCCGCCGTCGTGCTGGGGCTCGCGCTGCTGGCGGGCATGCTGATCAGCTGGATCCTGGGCCGCGGGATCATGAAGCCCCTGCAGTATGCCGCCGAGGGCTCTAAGAAGATCGCGGCCGGGGATCTGACGGTCGCGCTGCAAAGCTCGGCACAAGACGAGGTCGGGGACCTCATCCGGGCGCTCGAAGCCATGCGCGGCAATCTCAAGAGCATGATCGAATCCATTCACGCGACGGCCGATCAACTGGGGGCCGCCACCAATCAGCTCGTGGACGGTGCCACCAAGGTCGCCCATGCATCCGAGTCCCAGTCCGAGACGGCATCCTATGTCGCGACGGCGGTCGAGGAGCTCAACTCGTCGATCAACCACATGGCGGAGAACGCGCGCCAGGTGCAGGATCTGTCGCGCAACTCCAGTCAGGTCTCCCACCAGGGCGGCGAGATCATTCGCCAGACCCTGGACGAGACCCAGCGGATCGCCGCCGAGGTCACCAAGGCCGCCCAGACGATCGAGGGTCTGGGGGAGCAGTCGTCCCACATCTCGGATGTCGTCAACGTTATCCAGGGGATCGCCGCGCAGACCAATCTCCTGGCCCTGAACGCGGCCATCGAGGCCGCCAGGGCGGGGCCGCACGGCCGCGGGTTCGCCGTGGTCGCCGAGGAGGTCCGCGAACTCGCCCAGCGCACCGCGGGCTCCACCGGAGAGATCCGCGAGATGATCGAGAAGATCCAGCAGGGCGCCAACGACAGCGTCGAGGATATGCGTCGCGCCGTGGCCGCGGCCGACGACGGCGTCAGCCGGGCCGCCGAGGCCGGCGATTCCACCCGCGAGATCACCGCGGGCATGGAGTCCATGCTGCGCGAGGTCGACGCCATCACGGGGGCGCTGAACGAGCAGGGGACCGCCAGCCAGGAGATCTCCTCGAACATCCAGCAGATCGCGGACATGGCGGAGGAGAACAGCACCTTCGCCTCCCACTCCGCGGGAGCGGCGAAACAGCTGCAGGAGGTTGCCGCCGTCATGGTGCAGCAGGTCGCCCGTTTCCAGATCTGAGTCCAATCGCCGTC
>NZ_AONC01000046.1 GCF_000585215.1 Imhoffiella purpurea
CTGGCTATTTAGGCACCGCGAAACGAAAGGCGCGGAAACAGATAAGCCATGGCTACCGCGATGGGCGACCTGCTCTCTACTCTACCCTTTTTCCTTTTTTAGATCCGTCCCCTTTTTCCTAGTCCCCTTTTTCCTATTAGGTGTCATCGGCGTCGAGGCCAAGTAAGTGAGCAATCCAGGCAGCCGCAAGCGAAGCCAGAATTCCTGTAGTTATGGCGACCACGATGATTATTCCTGATAGGTCGTGCGCTTTGATCCATGCAATCGCACCTGCTACTAGGGAGCCGACGGAGAATAGCCATCGGTACTTCTTTAACGCATCGACGGCGAAAAGTGTGGCGCCAAGGGTTTTCACCGTCGTCCACTGAAAAAAATACGGCATTTTTCTGAAGAGACGGCCAAACCAAGTGACTTTCGTGTAGTACACTTCTATCGGGCGCATGACCCCTGCATCTATCAATCTTACCTCTGAGTTGCACAGTTTGCTGGCTAGACAGAACGAGACCACAGATTTTGTGAAGTCGCTGAAACTACGCAACCTAACTGCCTCGTCAAATTCCAATGAGTCGAAGTTAATAGGGTGCCCGTCAAGAATATCGCTGACGTTTCTAAGGTGAAGTTCAATTACTGGAACAGGTATCTTACCTGACGTGCACACTCGAAGAATCTCACAGATCATCCTGATGTCCTGACGTCCAGTGGTCTTGATCTTCGGTACGGGAATACTGTGATTCATGGTGGCACCTAACGTTAGCGCTCACCTGACGCAGGGGGAGCTGTAGCGACCATGGCGGTCGGGTGTGGCGCATTGTTAGCATGTTCAGCCTCAAGTTCATGCTCTATAATCTTGCCGATTCGGCCGATGTAGGGTGATCCATAACCGCGACACATTTCAATCCACCAGCCACGCCCGTTGACCGGAAGTTCGAGAAACACTCTTCCGGGTTTCCCGCCCTCACCTTTTGGGTTGTAGACAGTTATATGCGTAATTGTCATCAAGAAAAATTCTTTCTCAGGCATCTTGATAATTTGCGGTTTGCTTCGAATTCCTTTGAATACCGCTATCAATTCTTTGATGCGAGCATCAATAAGTTCATTGTCAGGCACTACATATGTGTAGCGAACTCCATTTTTTGCATTAGATTTCACAATGGGAATAACGTCAGCATCGGCAGTGTCATTCTCCAAGTCTGGGGAAACTACCCAAATATCTTTGGCTTTTATGCTTTCCTCTATTTCGTTTATTTGGTGAGTTGGGTACAGCCAGTCTGGTTTTTCTTTGTATTCCAAGGCTTGAATGCTTTTCGATAAGACTTCCAGTTGCTGCTCGTATTTTGACCTGACTCCAACCGAAACAGATAAGGAGTAGAGAACTAAAATTGAGAAAGACCCCAAAGCTCCAGCAATGAGCCAAGGCCATCCAAATGCCTCATCGACTTTGCTGAGCGCAACTGCAAGAATAACAGTGCCAGCACCTAGCGCCCCGATTTCAATCCATCGCTCTTTATTCATTAGTTCTTCCTATTAACAGTGTGTTAGGCGGAATTTATACATATTATATAAGGCTGATATCCAAAATATCAGAACTAGGCGGAAACTCAATGCCGATATTCCGCGAATATTCGACACAAATACCCCTATTCCACTCCCACTCCACCCCCCTGCTTCGCATACTCAACCCGAATCCCCTCCATCGTCTTCTCAACCTCATCCCGAAACCCCTGTATCCGATCCAATTCCTCACTCGAATACATCGACTTGATCCTCCGCATCTTGGCCAGTAGCGGCAAATTCTGCAGCTCCGACACCGGCACCCCCAGCTGAATCAGCGATTCCCCGCTCCGATAGATCCCAATAGCCAGATCCAGCAAAGCAAACTGTTTGGCCGGCGAGCAAAAGGTATCGATGTCATCGAGCGCGCTCTGCTGCAACACGCCTTCCTTGATAAGCGCAGCCCCTTCCAACTCCCAGCGCTGTGCATCGGACAGCGCCTCCGGCCCGACCAGATTGACGATGCGCGAGAGTTCGGCGTCGCGGGCGAGGAGGGCGAGGGCGGCGGCGCGGCGCTGTTCCCAGTTCGGGTCGATCTCCTTGTGCCACCACTGGGCGGCGGTCTGGACGTGGCCCGAGAAGCTGGTGACCCAGTCGATCGAGGGA
This sequence comes from Imhoffiella purpurea, assembly GCF_000585215.1. Classification (GTDB taxonomy): domain Bacteria; phylum Pseudomonadota; class Gammaproteobacteria; order Chromatiales; family Chromatiaceae; genus Imhoffiella; species Imhoffiella purpurea. The sequence goes on from NZ_AONC01000046.1 coordinate 2,158, forward strand.
TAGTGTCGGGCGTCGGCGAGCTCCTTGGAGAGTGCCCAGAAGGTCTCGATGATGTCCTTGGTGTGGCTGGTCACGGGCTCGGAGAAGTCGCCGCCGGGCGGGGAGACGGCGCCGATGAGGGTGACCGAGCCGGAGCCGGCGTCGTAGGTCTCGACCCGGCCGGCGCGCTCGTAGACGGCGGCGAGGCGGGAGGCGAGATAGGCCGGATAGCCTTCCTCGACCGGCATCTGGCCGAGCCGGCCCGAGACCTCGCGCAGGGCCTCGGCCCAGCGGCTGGTGGAGTCGGCGAGCATGACCACGTCGTAGCCCATGTCGCGGTAGTACTCGGCCATGGTGATGCCGACGTAGACCGATGCCTCGCGCGCCACCACCGGCATGTTGGAGGTGTTGGCGACCAGCAGGGTGCGCTCCATCAGCTTGCGCCCGGAGTAGGGGTCGTCGAGCTGAGGGAAGGTCTCCAGCACGTCGACCAGCTCGTTGCCGCGCTCGCCGCAGCCGACGTAGATGACGATGTCGGCGTTGGACCAGCGGGCGACCTGCTGCTGGACCACGGTCTTGCCGGCGCCGAAGGGGCCGGGCACGGCGCCCTTGCCGCCCTTGAGCTGGGGGAAGAAGGTGTCGATGACCCGCTGTCCGGTGATCAAGGGGGCGACCCCGTCGTCGCGGCGACGATAGGGGCGGGGTTTTCGCACCGGCCAGCGCTGGTACATGCTCAGCCGATGGCTGTTGCCCTTGGCGTCGCGCACCCGGGCGATGGTGGACTCGATGTCGTAGGCGCCGGACGGGGCGATCTCCTCTAGCTCGCCCGCGACGCCCGGCGGCACCAGGATGCGATGGAGGATGGTCTGGGTCTCCTGGACCGTGCCCAGCACGCTGCCGGGTCCGATCTCGGCGCCGGCCTCCAGCCCCTCGGCGCGCTCGAACTCCCACTGCCGGCTCCGGTCCAGCGCCGGGATGGAGATGCCGCGGCGGATGTAGTCGCCCGATTCGAGCGCGATCTTGGACAGCGGACGCTGCACCCCGTCGAAGATGCCGCCCATGAGCCCGGGACCCAGCTCGACCGAGAGCGGCCAGCCGACGCCCACCGCCGGCTCGCCCGGTCGCACCCCGTCGGTCGACTCGTAGGTCTGGACCACGGCCTCGCGGCCGTGCAGCGAGATGACCTCGCCGAAGAGCCCCAGCTCGCCGATCTTCACCTGCTCGCCGCTACGCACGCCGGGCAGGTCGATGGTGACGATGGGGCCGTTGATGTCGCGGATGACGCCGACTCTGTTCGCTTCGCTCATGGTCTCATCCGGTGAAGAGGTTGCCCGTGTCGAAACCGCCCGGCAGCAGGCGTTCGAGGATGGTCTGCTGGATCCGGGGGCGCAGCCGCTCGAGCCGGCCCTCGAAGGTGTGGTCGACGCGGATGCGGCCGTCGGCGCTGGTGACCAGCACGCCGCCCAATGTGTCGAGCGCCTGCTCCTTGGGGACGAGCCCGATCTCCTTGCCCTCCGGGAGGTGGTTGGAGATGAGGTCCCAGCTGGTGTAGAGGGCGTGCTGATCCTGGATGTTGGCGTTGACCAGGAGGGCGTCCGACTCCATGACCCGGGCCGCGCCCAGGATGAGCTGCAGGAGCCAGGCGCCATAGGCCTCCTCGTCCCGCATGAAGGTTCGCATCCGCTCGGCGAGATTGCGCTCGACGCCCTGCACCAGGTTCCAGCGCATGCGGTCGAGATGGGTCTGCAGCTTGATCTCGCTGGCCTGGACCCGCTGATGGAAGGTGCGCTCGCCGAGCGCCCGGGCGATGGACTCCTCGCGCTCCTCGCGCAGCCGCAGGCGCTCGGCGGCCTCGCGCAGGATGCTGTCGCGGCTGCGTCCGGCGCGGTCGCGGTACTCGCTGGCCAGCCGCTCGGCGCGCGCCAGGATGGCCCGTTCCAGTTCGTCTACCTGATTCACTGTGGCTGTCGCTCCCCGGTGTGGCTGGGTTCGAGTGCGGAGGCGCCGAACAGGGCCGCCAGACGCTGGGCCACCTCGCTGGTGAGCTCGGGGGGCGCGTTGAGCGCCGGCACCGCGATCACCAGGATGCGGCCGCCCTCGCGGCGGGCCCGTTCCAGGTGCGGGATCTTCCGGCCCATGATGGCGTCGTCGACGATGACGAAGGCCTTGTCGCGCGCGCGCTGCAGCTCGCGGAAGAGCCCGTCGACCGTCTCCGGGGTCGGGTCCGGATGGGTCTCGAAGCCGATCAGCCGGAAGCCGTCGGCCAGCCGGGCATCGCCGAGGAACAGCATGCGGGTGGTTTGGCTCGGGTTCGGTTGGGCGTCCATCGCGGCGGCGGTCCCTCGGATCTCAGAGCTTGTTCAGCAGCAGGATCGAGATGACCAGGCCGTAGATGGCGATACCCTCGGCCAGACCCAGATAGATGAGGGTGCGCCCCAGGTTCTCGGGCTTCTCGGTGATGGCCGCGAGCGACGCCGCGCCGATGGGTCCCACGGCGATGCCGGCGCCGATGGTCGAGAGCGCGGTCGGAATGCCGGCGCCGATGATGGCCAGGCCCATCCCGGTGGACATCTCCCGGACGCCCTCGGCCGCCGCGCCCGCCGTCTCCGGGCTGGCGAGGACCTGGTCGATGCCGAGCACCAGCAGGGCGAGCTGGGCGCCGACGAAGACCACCAGCTGGGTGCCGAGCGCGGGTCTGTACCAGGCGCGGATCGCGGCCGCGCGTTGCGGTCGCAGCTCCAGATGGAATCCGGCGACGATCAGGCCGAGGATGGCGAGAGACATGAGGGCGACGAGCCAGTACATGATGTGCTCCGGGGTCGGGTTGTCGGGTGTCGTGTCGGTCGATGTCGATCCGGGTGTCGGCGGTCCCTCAGGAGAGGCCGCGGCGGAAACGCAGCGGGCTGAAGGCGTGACCGTCCCCCGAGAAATAGCGCGAGAATCCCTCGTAATACTGCAGACGCATCACCTGGATCATGACGATGCCCCCCTCCAGCACCAGGACGAAGAGGTTGCCCAGGATCACGGTGACCAGATGTCCGAAGGCACCCATCATGTCCGCCAGGCTGAAGACGGCGATGGAGAGCGCCACATGGTTGAGGCTGAAGGCCGCGACCCGCAGGAAGGAGAGTGTGTTGGAGACGTATCCGATGACGGTCTCCAGGGTCTCGATGAAGACGACCAGGATCCGCTCGCTCAGTCCGCCCTCCTGATGGCGCCAGCTGTGCCAGGCCAGCACGGCGAGCGAGCCGGCGATCAGCACCCAGGTATGGAGGCCGAATCCATCCCCGCGCTCCATTCCCAGTCCGCCGGCGACCAGCGCCAGATAGAAGATCAGGTTGACGACGCCATGGTGTCCGAAGAGCGCGCCGGACCAGTTGCGCACGGCGAGCCGGTTGTAGATGGCCAGCAGACAGGCGGTGGCGATGAAGACCACGCCCCAGGCCAGGGCGATGGAGAGCATCAGCAGCGGATCGCTGAGCGGGCTCATCCAGAGCGCGGGCAGGACGTGCTCGTAGCCGAAGACGCTGCCGTAGAGCAGTCCGAAGCCCATGGAGGCGAGTCCGGCCAGCAGACCGAAGAGCCAGAAGCGTCCGAGCTTGCGGCGGAAGAGGAGGGCGGCGCCGGCGATGACCGCGCCCTGTCCCAGGTCGCCGAACATGCTGCCGAACATCAGCAGGAAGGTGACGGCGAACAGGGGCGTCGGGTCCACCTCGCCGTAGGCGGGGATGCCGTACTGGCCGACCAGCATGCCGAAGGGGGCGAGCAGCCGGCTTCGGACCGGGACGGTCGGGACCAGCGAACGCTCCTCGGGCAGCGGGTCGCGCACGCTCAGGTCGAACGGCTGGCCCAGCGTCTCCCGCAGCCGCCGTTCCAGTCGGCCGACCGAGCGGGCCGGGACCCAGCCCGCGAGATGCGCCAGGTGTCCCGCGCTGCGCAGGGAGGGATCCAGCTCCACCAGGGGCTCGGCCATGAGAAGCGTATGCCGGGCCTCGGTCAGCCGCTCGCGATGGGGCGCGGCCCAGGCGTCCAGGGTCTTGCGGAGCGCGCGGCGCTGTTCCTCGATCTCGTCGAGCCGGATGGACAGTTCCTTCTGGAGCTCGGCCGGGGGCCGGTCGAGCCCCTGCGGGATGGGCAGGTTCTGGAATCCGGCCGCCGAGAGCACGGGCGCGAGGGCGGATTCCTTCTCGCCGGCCGGGCCGACGATGACCACATGGGCGTCCGCGTCCGTCTGCATGTAGAGGTGCAGGATGTGCTTCGCCAGACCGACCGCGCCCTCCAGCTGGCGCAGGTTCTCGCGCGGAACCCGGCCGACATGGATGTCGAGGAAGCGGGTCCGGCTCTGCAGCATCCCCAGGTCGATGTTGAGCTGGGCGAAGTTCTCCAGTGCCGCCTGTTGCTCCCTGACCAGACGCTCGGCGTCGTCGAGGCCCCTGAACGCCTCCTCGTAGCCCGAGGTCTCGTCCCAGAGCCCGCCCAGCCAGGCGTTGAGCCGGTCGAGCTCGGCGAGGTCGACGACCCGGATGGGGGAGATCGCGGGCGGGGCGTCCGGCGGGACGAGCCGGGCGATCTTGTCCAGACGCGAACGGGCCTGGATGAAGACCTCGTGGTACTGGTGTCCGGGCAGCGCGTCCAGCTGGGTCTCGGCCGGCGGGCGGCTGTCCGGATGGAAACTCTGGGTGTCGGCCAGTGCCAGAGACGCCCGCGGCAGGTCCTCGGTCAGGACCAGCAGACGGACGTGCTTCATGGGCATGGGCCTCATCATGGCTGGATCTCGCTGTCGTGGTGTCGGGCTCGGTGGATCGGCTCCTGCGCTCAGGCGGCGCGCCGCGCGCCCGAGGCGCATTCGGCGTCGATGAGGTCGAGGGCCATCCGGATCCGCGCGTCCGGGAACTGCAGCAGCCGGCCCTGGACGACGGCGAAGAGGCGCAGCAGGTCGCCCTCGCGGAGCATCAGATAGGCCAGCGCCCGGGCGACGCCGGACGGGCTGCGGGCCAGCATCCAGCGCAGCTCGCAGCGCACATGGGACTCCATGCGCTGCTGCACCTCGGCGATGCTGGCGCAGTCGGCCATGGTCTGGTCCAGCGGGGACGGCAGCGCGTGCAGCACCTGCTCCAGTCCCTCGAGCTCGACCAGGCGCAGCAGACGGTCGCGGGTCATGAGGCGCATCGAGGGGACCAGCTGGTAGAAGGTCTCGGACGGCGAGAGCCCATAGGCGAAGCGGAAGCGCAGCATCCACAGCAGGGCCACACGGTCCAGCTCGGCGCCCATGAGGCGGCGCAGCGAGGCCTGCTGGTGGGTGTCGAACTCGAGGATGCGTCGCACCAGACCGGCGTAATAGCGCTGATCGACCGCCGCCTCGAGGGCGAATGGCTCGCGCTGCTGCTCGAAGATCTCGCGCGCCTGGCGGGCGACCTGGTGGTACGGTCCGGCCTCCAGCTGGCGCAGCAGGTCGAGCACGTTCTCGGCGCGGAACAGCTCCTGCTCGGGCAGTCCGAGACGCTCGGGCAGGTCGTAGAGGTGGTCGCGGATCTCCTTCTGGTCCAGGGCATAGAGCTTGCCCCGGATCAGGGTCTTGAGATTGAAGAGGGCGTACTTGCGGCCCCAGGCGAGCAGCAGGTCGCGCTCGGCGGGCTTCATCGGACGCACCAGGATCTGCAGCTCGGTCATCAGCAGCCGGATCAGGCTCTGTTCGATGGCGCGGCTGCGCGTGGCGGTGGAGGGCTGCTCGTCGAGCAGGGAGGCGAGCCCGAAACGCTCGGCGAGGGCCGTGAGCGGCATCTGGGCGAGCTGCTCGGTGAGATCGGGCGCGAAGAGCCGGATCGCCATCACCGACACCCGGGTGTTGAGATAGGCCTGGTCCGCGACCCTGCCCATGGCCTCAGCGCTCGGCCCCGATCAGGATCTGGAAGGCCGCCTCCAGCGCCTGGTCCTCGCGCTGTTCGGCCTGGTCGCGGAGCCGGACGTGACGCTCGTCGTAGCGGCGCTTCAGCTCGGCCACGGTCTGCTCGGCCCGTTCCTCGGACTTGGCGATGAAGGCGCGATGCAGCTCGGGGATCCGCGCGGTGAAGCGGTCGTTCTCCATCTTGGCATCGGCGATGGCCTTCTGGATGATGCGCTCCTGCTCCTCCTCGGCCTGCTTGGCGAGCCGTTCCGCGCGCATCTCGGCGTCGAGCAATCGTTTGAGGGTGTCGTCCATCCGGATACCTTCAATTGCAGCGCTGTTGAGAGGCCGTCCGAGAACTTGTCGCTCGAATGCGGTGATTCCAGACGTCTTTCGACTCGATACCTTAAGCGAAGCGGGGGAAAAATGCGCGTTGCAGATCCATGCCGTGTTTGCTCCAGGTCAGTTGCCGTCCTGTTACCGACGCCTACTATGGGAGCTTCCAGACCCCAGCCTTCGGCGCTGGACAATGCAGGTGTCGGTGAAGGATCGGCACCGGGCGCTGGTGAGACCCATGAAGAAGACGCCCTTGGACGAGGATGCCGGGCGGGTGGATGCCGCCTTCAATCGTGTGCTCGAGGTCGAGGCCGAGGCGCGCGCGCATCTGGAGGTCTGCCGCCGTGAGGCGGCGGAGCTGGTCGCGGCAGCCGAGGAGCGGGCACGGCGGATCGAGCGGCGCACCGAGGCACGTATGCTGACCGTGCACAGACGGGCCGATGCGGCCGTCGATCGGGCTCGGGACTCCCTGTCCTCGTCTCGGACGGAATGGCCGGATGCCGATCCGGGGCTCGTCGATCCGCCCCGGCTCGATCGGGCGGTCCGGGCCCTGGTCGAGGAGATCGTCGGCGCGGCCCCATCCCCGGAGCCTGACGAGGAGCGCGACCCATGAGTGTCCAGGCCGGTTTCGGCTATGCCCAGGCCCGGATCCAGGCCCATGTCTCGCGTCTGCCGAGCGATGCCGACTGGGATCGTCTGGCGGGCGTGAGGCGGTTCGCCGCCTTTCTCGAAGAGTCGCGGTCAGGTCCGCTGCGCGATTGGGTGAAGGGCCTGTCGGCCCAGAGCCATGTCCATGTCCTGGAATCGAATCTGCGTCTACTCGCCCGCGAATCCGTGCGGGAGACGGCCGGCTGGGTGCCGCGCGGCTGGCGTCCGGCGGTCGAATGGCTGGAGTGGCTGCCCTGGCTGGCCATGATCGAGCACCTGCTGCGTGACGGCGAGGTGCCCGAGTGGATGTCCCGGGACGCATTCGCCCGTCACCTGCTCGACGATGCCGGCGGATTCGATTCCCATGCCCTGGTCGCGGCCGGTTTTCTGACAGAGGACGGGAATCCGGGCGATGCTGGAATCGGGGTCCATTGGTTCGACCGCTGGCGGGCGCTCTCTCCGGAATCGGGTGCGAGCCAGGGGCTGGATCCGCTGATCGAGCTGATCCGGGATCATCGCCGATACTTCGCTTCGGCGCCGCCCGGAACCGCCTGGGAGCTCCGCCGCTCGCTGCGCTCGGCGCTGCGGATGCATCTTCACCTCAATCCGCTGCGGCCGGCCGCCGTCTTCAGCTATCTGGGCATGGTTCTGCTCGATCTGGAGCGTCTGCGCGCCGAGTTGCTCGAACGGGCGCTCTTCGCGACGGAGCCGGCCTGATGTTCCGTCCGATCTCCACCCGCTGGTTCGAGGTCCTCTGTCCGCGCGACGAGAGCGTGCGCACCCTGGCCGAGCTGGCCCGCACGGGGGCCGTCGAGCTCGAACTGCGCGACCGCGTCCGGACCGATTCGCCGCTCGCGCACCTGGTCCAGGGGTTGTCCGAATACGAGGCGCTGCTCGCTCGCTACGGACGCTACTGGGAGCGCGGCGGCTGGCGTCGGGCCCTGCTGGTCGAGGCGCCCGAGGTGGTGCTGGAGCGCGGTCTGGCGCGTCTGCGCGCCTGGTCCCGGGAGGCCGATCCGCTGATCGACCGTCTGCAGTCCGCCGAGGAGGAGTTGGTCCGGCTCAAATGGCTGGGCCAGGTCGTCGACCGCATCGCCGACAGCGATCTGGACTTCGACGCCTTGGTGCACGCCGGACCCTGTCTCGGATCCTTCTGCGCCATCCTGCCGGCTGGGGCGGATCCGCAGTGGCCCGATCGCATCCTGCCGCGCCGGGTGCCCTGGGAGGGCGAGCGCTGCTTCCTGGTCCTGGGGCCGAGGGATCGGCTGGACGCGGCCAAGCGGCTGGTCCAGTCGCTCAAGGGCCAGCTCGTCGAGCGTCCCGCCTGGCTGAACGGCGATGCGGACGAGGCCCTGGCACGGATCGCCGAGCGTCGTGATTGGCTGTCGAGTCGGGCGGTCCATCTCTATGCCGAGCTGGATACCCTCTTCGACGAGTTCGATCTGGGCGACCGGCTCGGGGAGATCTCGGGGCTGAGCTGGTTTGCCCGGGAGGTCGGGGCGCTGGAGCCGGCCAGCGCCCATCTGGTCTGGATCACGGGCTGGACGCGCGATCTGAGCGGTGCCGGTCTGGTGCGTGCCCTGAACGCGGCGCGCACGCGCGCCCTGATCCGGCTGGTGCCGCCGCCCGTCGGCAAGCGGCCGCCTCAGATCCTCGCCAATCCGGCCTGGATCCGGCCGTTCGAGGTCTTCGCCAGGGCGCTGGGCGTGCCCGGATCGGACGAGGTGGATCCATCGCCCCTGCTGGCCGTGCTGGTGCCGCTGCTGTTCGGCTATATGTTCGGCGACCTTGGGCAGGGCGCGGTCCTGCTCGGGATCGGGCTCTGGCTCCAGTCCCGCTGGCCGCTGGCCAGGCTGCTGGTCCTCGGGGGCGTCTCGGCCATGTGCTTCGGTCTGCTCTATGGCAGCCTCTTCGCTCGCGAGGATCTGCTGCCCGCGCTCTGGACGAGTCCGCTGGATAACCCCGTCCAGGTGCTGGCCGTGCCCCTTGTCCTCGCCGTTCCGCTGCTCGGTCTCGGGCAGCTCCTCTCCGGGTTCGGCGCGCGCTGGCGCGGGGATCTGGGGGCCTGGATCGCCCAGGATCTGGGCCTTCTGATCTTCTATCTGGGGCTGGTGCTGGGTCTGGCCGAGCCGGATCTGCTGTGGCTGGCCCTGGTCGGCGCGCTCTGGTCGTGGAGCGGCGCCTTCTGGATAGGGCGGCGCCTGATCGGGAGTCTCGCGGCCCTGGGTCATCTGGTCGAGTCCGCCATGCAGTGGCTGACGAACACCATCTCCTTCGCCCGGGTGGGCGCCTTCGCCCTGGCCCATGCCAGCCTCTCGGCGGCGGTCTGCTCCATGGCTGACTCGGCGCCGGTCTGGGCCTGGCTGCTGATCATGGTCCTGGGCAATCTGGTGGTGATCGTGCTGGAGGGGCTGGTGGTCTCGATCCAGACCACGCGTCTGGTGCTGTTCGAGTTCTTCAACCGCTTCCTGCGCGGCGAGGGACGGGTCTTCCGTCCGCTGTCCGCGCCGCCGGGCCTGATTCGGATCGAGGAGGCGACTGGTCTATCATTGCGATGAGCTGGGTATGGAGTCGACGCGAATGAAACGGCAGGTCCTGTTGGTGGGTTTCATGATCCTGGGTGCCGCCCTATTGGCCGGCGCGGCCAGTCTGGTCTTCTGGCACCCGGACGTCCTGGCTGCCGAGGCCGGGCATGCGGCCGGTGTCGCGCTGGATCCCAGCGTCATGCGCTGGGGTTTCATCTCGGCCGCGCTGGCGACCGGGCTGGGATCGCTCGGGGCCGCCTACGCGGTCGGCAGCGTGGGGACCGCCGCTATGGGTGCCCTGGCCGAGAAGCCCGAGCTCTTCGGGCGCGTGATCATCCTGGTCGGACTCGCCGAGGGCATCGCCATCTACGGCCTGATCGTCTCGGTGCTCATCCTCAATCGGCTCGGCTGAGCCCGGACCTCGTGGCCTTTTGCGCCTTCATCGGCGATGCGGTCACGGCGGCCGGGTTCCGGCTCGCCGGTGTTGCTGTGCATCACCCGTGTCCAGGCGAGGCGACGGACCTCTTCGAGCGACTGTGCCTGGATTCCAGGCTCATCCTGATCACGACCGAGATGGCCGAGGCGCTCCCGCCCGATCGGCTGCGTCAGGTCCAGCGCGCCGGGCGTCCATTGGTGCTGGTGGTCTCGGACGCGCGCGGTCTCCATCCGGCGCCCGACCTGGCCGGACGGATGCGGCATCAGCTGGGGCTCGGCGAATGAATCTGGAGGAGCGCACCCAGGGTCTGCTCGATCTGGTGCTGGAGTATCGCGAGCGCGAATGCCGCGCCATTCTGGATGCGGCCCGTGCCGATGCGGCCCATCTGCTGCGCGACACTTACGGGCGCGAGCGCGCCCGGCTGCACGATGTCGTGCTCTCGGAGCGCAGGGATGCCAGGGCGCGCATCCAGGCCATCCGGGCCGAGCGCGATACCCGGCTGAGGGCGCGGAGCGAAGGGGTCCAGACGCATCTGCTCGAACTGGCCTGGCCGAGGCTGCGTTCGGCCCTGGAGTCGTGCTGGGAGGATCCGGGGCGGCGCCAGCGCTGGACCCGGTCGGCCGCGGCCCAGGCACGCGCGGTCATGCCGCTCGGGACCTGGCGGGTGCGTCATCCGCCCGATTGGGCGGCCGGCGAGCGCCGGGCCATGTCCGAATGGATCCTGGGTCAGGGTCTGGCGCTGCCCCAGTTCCTGGCCGACGGTGTCTTGCGTGCCGGACTGCTGATCCAGTGCGGCGACGCCCTGCTCGACGCCAGCCTGGATGGTCTGCTGCGCGATCGGCGCCGGATCGAGGCCCGCTTGCTGGCGCTCCTTGCCGCGCCGCTGGGCGGAGGGGACGGGGAATGAGCCGGGCCAGCGCCATCTGGGTCTCGGGACCCGTGATGCGGGCACGGCCCGAGGGATCCTTCCAGCTGCGCGAGTCGGTGACGGTCGGCGAGCGGCGTCTGCTCGGCGAGGTCATCCGCATCGCCCGCGACGAGATCACGGTCCAGCTCTACGAGGACACCAGCGGACTGCGTCCAGGCGTTCTTGTGGAGGGCACGGGACGTCCGCTCTCGGTGCGCCTGGGGCCCGGCATCCTGTCGCGCATCTTCGACGGACTGCTGCGTCCCATCGGCGATCCGAGCGATCCCTACGTCCAGCCGGGTCTCTGCCGGATCGAGCCGCAGCGCTTCCATTTCGAGCCCGGCGTGCGCGTCGGCGACCGGGTGAGTCCGGGCGGGTCGATCGGCACCCTCTCGAACGGGACCGCGCTCGATCTGCGCTGCCTGATTCCGCCCGGGCACCCGCCCGGCGAGGTGGTCGAGATCCTGGATGCCGGCCGCTATCTGGACGACGAGCCCCTGTGCCGGCTGCGCGCGGACGACGGCTCGCCGCATGCCGTGACCATGTCGCACGAGTGGCCGGTGCGGGTTCCGCGCCCGGTCGCGGCACGTCTGCCCTCGGACCAGCCGATGCTGACCGGTCAGCGCCTGATCGACTGTCTCTTCCCGGTCGCGCGCGGCGGGACCGGGGCGATTCCGGGCGGGTTCGGCACCGGCAAGACGGTGCTGCTGGAGACGGTCGCCAAGTGGTGCGACGCCGATCTGATCGTCTATGTCGGCTGCGGCGAGCGCGGCAACGAGATGGCCGGTCTGCTGGCCGAGTTCTCCGAGCTGGAGGACCCGCGCACCGGCCGTCCGCTGATGGAGCGCACCCTGGTCATCGCCAACACCTCCAACATGCCGGTCTCGGCGCGCGAGGCGAGCATCTATACCGGCATCACGGTCGCCGAGTATTTCCGCGACCAGGGGCTCGCGGTCACACTCATGGCCGACTCGACCAGCCGCTGGGCCGAGGCGCTGCGCGAGGTCTCGGGCCGGCTCGGCGAGCTGCCGGGGGAGGGCGGCTATCCGGCCTATCTGAGCAGCCGGCTGGCCGACTTCTACGAGCGCGCCGCCCGGGTGCGCACCTTGGGTGGCGATCTCGGCTCGGTGACCCTGCTGGGCGCGGTCAGTCCGCCCTCGGGCGATTTCTCCGAGCCGGTCACCACCCATACCAAGCGCTATGTCGGCTGTCTCTGGGGACTCGACGCCAAGCGCGCCCAGGCGCGTTTCTATCCGGCCATCAATCCGCTCAACTCCTACAGCCTGGTGGCCGAGCGTCTGGCGCGCTGGTGGCACACCCAGGGCTGCACCCGCTGGCAGGAGCTGCGCAGCCGTTTCCTCACGCTCCTGGAGGAGGAATCGCGACTGGAGCGCATGGCCCGTATCATCGGGCGCGACGCCATGCCGGCGCGCCAGCGCGCCCTGCTGATCTGCGCCCAGCTGGTGAATGAGGGATTCCTGCGCCAGTCGGCCTTCTCGGAGAACGACCGCTATGCCTCGCCCGAGCGTCAGGCGGTGATGATGCGTCTGATCGGGAGCTTCCTCGAAGGGACCGAGCGTCTGCTCGACGCCGGCATTGCGCCCGAGCGTATCGCCGAGGATCCGGTCTACCGGCGGCTGACCCGCATGGGCGAGGAGATCCCGGACGGCGACTGGGACGCCTTCGCCGCGATCGATCGCGAGCTCACGGCCGTCGTGCGGCGCCTGATCGATGCCGGGCGGGAGAGCGGGGAGGGGGTGGGCGATTCCCGCGACGGCACCGACGCCATGTAGGATGCGATGAGCGTCGCGAATCGCATCGTGCGCGATGGGTGCGGAAGGCTGTGATCGATATAACGGCTAGAATGGGGGCTCGTCATGTACGCCAGACTCGTCGGCGAGGAGATCGCCTATCGGGCCGAGGGTCCGCTGCTGTTCCTCGAGCGCAGCCTGGACGTCGGCCTGAACGAGGCCGTGGAGGTCGAGGGCGCCGACGGATCCGTGCGTCTGGGCCGCATCGCCGCGCTGGACCTGGAGTCGGTCACGGTCGAGATGCTGGACGATTCCGCCGGACTCGCGCTCAGCGGCACCCGGGTGCGCTTTCTCGGCGAGCCGCTGCGCTTCCATGTCGGTCCCGGTCTGCTCGGGCGGATTTTCGACGGGGTCGGCAAGCCGCTGGACGGCGGTCCGCCGCTGGCGGCGGCACGGGCCTATCGGGTCGACGGCCATCCGATCAAGCCCTCGGCGCGCGAGGCGCCGGACCAGTATCTGGAGACCGGGTTCAGCGCCATCGATCTGATGAACAGCCTGGTGCGCGGGCAGAAGCTGCCGATCTTCTCGGGCGGCGGTCTGCCGCACGACCGGATCGCGGTGGACATCGCGCGCAACGCGCGTCTGCCCGACGAGGAATCCGAGTCTGGGGAGTTCGCCATCGTCTTCGCCGGGATCGGCATCCCGCACGACAGCGCCGAGTTCTTCCGCGAGGAGATGGAGAAGAGCGGCGCCCTTGCCCGCACGGTGCTCTTCCTCAATCTGGCCAGCGATTCGAGCGCCCAGCGTCTGCTGACCCCGAGATTCGCGCTCACGGCCGCCGAATATCTGGCCTTCGCCGAGGGCAAGCACGTCCTGGTCATCCTGACCGACCTCACCAACTACTGCGAGGCGCTGCGCGAGGTCTCGGCGAGCCGCGGCGAGATCCCCAGCCGCAAGGGCTATCCGGGCTATCTCTATTCGGACCTGGCGACCCTCTACGAGCGTGCCGGGCGCATCCGCGGTCTGCTGGGCTCGGTCACCCAGCTGCCCATCCTGACCATGCCCAACGACGACATCACCCATCCCATCCCGGATCTGACCGGCTACATCACCGAGGGCCAGATCGTCCTCGATCGCGATCTGCATCGGCGCGCGCACTATCCCCCGATCCGTCTGCTGCCCAGTCTGTCGCGTCTGATGAAGGACGGAACGGGCCGGGGACGCACCCATGCGGACCATCCGGCCCTGGCGGCGCAGCTCTATGCCACCTACAGCCAGGCCCGGCAGGCCCGGGTGCTGGCCAGCGTGGTCGGGGAGGACGGGCTCTCCGAGCGGGATCGCCGCCTGCTGCGCTTCGGCGACGCCTTCGAGCGCGATCTGCTGGCCCAGGGCGATGCGGTGCGCACCCTGGAGGAGGGCATGGACATCGGCTGGCGTCTCTTGCGGGAGCTGCCGCCTGGCGAGCTGCATCGGCTGGACGACCGCCAGATCCATGAGCATCTGAGATGACCGACGAGACCCTGGTCCCCACCCAGAGCGCCCGGCTGGAGCTGGCCGAGGAGCGGACCGGTTTGCGCGAGGGCTACCGCTTCCTCGACGAGAAGCGTCTCATCCTGGCCGCCGAGATGCTGGCCGAGATCCGGCGCTACGAGACGGCGCGCCGCGCGTTCGACGCGGATTACGCGCATGCCTGCGACCTGCTGAAGACGGCGATCGTTCGCCAGGGTCTGGATGGGCTGGAGGTCTATCCGGCGATGCCGGCATTGGAGGGGGTGCTGGATGTGCGCCGGCGCTCGGTCCTGGGCGTGTCTCTGGAGGATGTCGAGGTCGAACTGGGAGAGCGGGCCGAGCCGCCGCCGGGCGTGGAGGCCAGCCCGGAGGCCGATGCCTGCCGGGCGGCCTTCGCGGTCCTCGTCCCCAAGGCGGCCCAGTTGGCGGCGATGGCCGCCAACCTGGAGCGTCTGCGCGCCGACTATGCCCGCACCGCCCGGCGTGCCCGGGCGCTGGAGGACGTGCTGCTGCCCGAGGTCGACCAGCGGCTGGCGCACATCGAGGCGGCGCTGGAAGAGCTCGAACGCGAGGAGTCCGTGCGGGCGCGCATCGGCGCCGGGTGGTCGCGTGGATAGTGGCCCGGCACGTGCTCAGAGGAGCTTGCCGGTCGCCGGATCGACGCTGCAGGCCCGGCCGGTCAGGTCCCGGGTCTCGGTGCTCAGCAGCTGGATGTAGGCCTCGGTGACGCTCTCGGGCGCCGGGTGGCTGTTCGGGTCCTCGCCCGGATAGAGGTTGGCCCGCAGCGCGGTGCGCAGAACGCCCGGGTCGATGCTGTTGACCCGGATACGGCTGCTGTCGCGGGTCTCGTCGGCCAGCACCTGCATCAGTCCCTCGGTGCCGAATTTGGCGGCGGCATAGGCGCCCCAGTAGGCCAGCCCGGTGCGCCCGACCCGGTCGGAGGTGAAGACGATGGAGGCGTCCTCGGACAGCCGCAGGATGGGCATGCAGGCCTGGGTCAGCATGAAGGGGGCGGTGAGATTGATGCGGATCACACGTTCCCACTCGCCGGGATCGTAGTCGTCGATCCGGCTGAGGAAGGGGGCCGAGGCGGCGCAGTGCGCCAGACCGTCGAGCCGTCCGAAGGTGTCGGCGACGATGTCGGCGGCGCCGATGAAGTCGCGCTCGCCGGCCGTCTCCAGATTCAGCGGCAGGATGGCCGGCTGCGGCCATCCGTTGGCGACGATCGCGTCGTAGACCGGCTCCAGATCGGCCTCCTCGAACGACGACAGGATGAGGGTCGCGCCCTCGGACGCGCAGGCCATGGCGACCGCGCGCCCGATGCCTTCGAGCGCGCCCGTGACCAGGATGATGCGCTCGCTGAGCCGCTGTCCGCGGTCGTTCGCTTGGGTGTTGGGTTGGTTGTTCGGTTGATCCATTGCTGGATGATCCTCGTCTTGCGGAATATCTCTTGGACGGAGTCGGCTTGCGCTCCGATTCCGGCCGAGTGGGTTGGTGTGATGCCAGCCGGTCGATTCGGTCCGGTCCGGCTGGCTTTAGTGATGCGCGGTTTCCTTGGCTCAACGGGTACAGAAGTGCATCGCGTTATTTGTTGTCGGGGTCTCTATCGAGCATGCCGCGAACGCAGTCTTCCAGTGGCTGTAAGTTGCGCTCGATGACGGCGGCGATGGTGAGCGGGTCGATCTCGCCCAGATAGTTGTGCACGAGGATGTTGCGAAAGCCGCTGATCTGCCGCCAGGGAATCTCAGGGTGCAAGTCCTTCAACGAAGAGGGCAACTGCTGTGTCGCCTCCGACAGCGTTTGCAGGTTGCGAAGCGCCGCATCGTAGAGGACGACGTCTTGGGTCAGATCGCCTCGGCCCTGGATCAGACGAATGCGCGCGATGGCGTCCAGGATATGACGCGCATAGGCTTGCCAGGTCTTGCTCATAATTCGATCGCCTCGGTCAGCACCTGATCACGGATATGGCGGTTGAGTTCGTGCTCAGGGATCAGCTCGACCGTGCGGCCCAGCAGCTCGCTCAAACGCTCGTTCAAGGGGATGCGCTGTGCGAACAGGTCGTAGCCGCGCGGAAACTCGACCACTAGATCCACATCGCTGTCCGGTCCTTCCTCGCCTCTGGCGACGGAACCGAAGACGCGGATGTGCCGCGCGCCGTACTGCTCGCTCAAGGCGATGATGGCTTCGCGTTGTGCCTGTAGGGTTTCGAGTAGCATGGCCGTTATGAACCTGATGAGATGTCTCGCATGAAAGACAATACCTTGACTCGGACCAATCCTCACCTGAAGGACACCGAGAAGGCTCGTCGTCGTCGTGTGCGTAGCTTGGCTAGCTCGACCGCCATTGAAACTGGCGAGTCGATTCGCGTTCTTGAGGTCAAGCTCAACCAGTGCTATCTCGAGTGCTCTCGCGTCAGTCTTGCCGGACCGAATCACAAGCCTGATCCTCAAGGATGAACCGATCCCTGGGTGCTCTTCTCGGATCGATCCGAGGGCGATCGGTTCCAGAGTCAGCGTATCCGCCAAGCATGCCAAAGCTTGCGGATCGGCGTCAGTGACATGCGTTGGTTCATGACGTCGAAGTCGCTGGATTCGAGTTCGGCCAGGAGCCGGTCGCTCAGTCGGGCGCGGATGCGGAGCGTCCTTGGCAGCTTCGCGTGCCTTCCGACGCTCTCGGCGCGCATGGCCTTCAGGTCCTCGGCGACACGGGCAAGGATGGCGCGCAGCTGGGCCTCGTGCTCGTCGAGTCGGATCTGTCGGCGGTCGATTCGCGCCTCTTCGAGGCGGTCGGCTGGCAGGTGACCGTGACGGCCTCGACGCAACGACCAGCCGCTGTCCCGGATGCCTGCGACCAGGCCGCAGTAGGCGCCCAGGTGTCGGGCGGCGGCGAGGGTGCTCGGATCGATGTGGCCGTGACAGCGGGCGGTCAGTTCGAAGAGCGCTCCCATGTCCTGCTCGGCCTCGGCCGCGAGCTCGGCGAAATCCGCGGGCCGAGTCGGTGAGAGTCGCGCGACGGCGGATGTCAGCAGCGACCGCAGCGGTTCGGCCGGCAGCGCATGACGATCGCGGACCCGGGCCAGCGCACGGGTCAGTGGATGCTGCGCGTCGCCGCCGAGGGTGCGTTCCAGTTCTACGGCCCACCAGTCGAGCTTGGCGGCGGCGACCTGGGGCTCGCTGACCTGGTCGGGCGTGCCGGCGATCTCGTGTCGCCAGGCGTGGAGGACGACCAGGTCGTTGCGGAGATCGGCCGGTGAGAACAGCAGGCTGTAATAGACCGAGGATCCGGGCGGGGTGGCCGCGTTGGGGAAGCGCCAGGTGGTTTCGGGTGTCGGGTCTGTCATGGGCCGATGGGGGTCTGGAGCCAGTCGAGCGTGTCCAGCGGGTGGGCGATGAGTCCGTGCGCGCCCCAGTCGGCCGGAGCGGATCCCGTGCCGAGATAGCCGAAGAGCGCGGCGAGCGTCCCCATGCCGGCGGCGAGTCCGGCCTGGATGTCGCGCGCGTCGTCGCCGAGGTACCAGCAGCGGGCCGGGTCGATCCCGATCCGGTCGGCGGCGAACAGCAAGGGCTCGGGGGCGGGCTTGGGCCGGGGCGTGGTGTCGCCGCAGACGATGCAGGCGGCACGGGCGCGGTAGCCGAGTCCCTCCATCAGGGGCTCGGTGAGGAAGGTCAGCTTGTTGGTGACGATGCCCCAGGGGATGCCGCGCGATTCGAGCGCGTCCACCAGCTCGGGGATGCCGGGGAAGGGCCTGGTGCGCTCGACCAGCGCGGGGGCGTAGATCTTGAGGAATTCGGTCTTCAACGGCTCGAATCCCGGATCCTCGGGTTCGAGCCCGAAGCCGACCTGGAGCATGCCGCGCGCACCGTGCGAGACGTGCGGCCGGATCCGCTCGAAGGGCAGCACCGGTTTGCCGTGGCGCAGGCATAGGCGTTCGAGCGCGGCGGCCAGATCCGGGGCCGTGTCCGCGAAGGTGCCGTCCAGATCGAAGAGTACCGCGCCGTCGCGGACTGGCGCCCGCTCAGCCATCCGTGTCGCGCTCGCAGGTCACCAGATAGTTGACGTCCAGATCCTGGGGATGGAGCCGGTAGGTCTGGGTCAGCGGGTTGTAGCGCATACCGCTCATATCGACGGTGCGCAGCTCGGTGGGGCGGATCCAGGCGTCGAGCTCGGAGGGGCGGATGAAGCGCGAGAAGTCGTGGGTGCCGCGCGGGAGCATGCGCATGATGTATTCGGCGCCGACGACGGCCATGAGATAGGACTTGGGGTTGCGGTTCAGGGTGGAGAAGAAGACCTGGCCGCCCGGGCGGACCAGACGGGCGCAGGCCGCGATCACGGAGGCGGGACTGGGGACGTGCTCGAGCATCTCCATGCAGGTGACCACGTCGAATGCGCCCGGCATCTCGTCGGCGAGAACTTCGACCGGGATACGGCGGTACTCGACCTGGACGCCGGTCTCCAAGGTGTGCAGCTCGGCGACGCGCAGCGGCATGTCGCCCATGTCGATGCCGGTCACCTCGGCGCCGCGCAGGGCCATGCTCTCGGAGAGGATGCCCCCGCCGCAGCCCACGTCCAGCACGCGCTTGCCGGCCAGGCCGCCGGCGCCGCGCTCGATATAGTCGAGACGCAGCGGGTTGATGTCGTGCAGGGTCTTGAATTCGCTGTGCGGATCCCACCAGCGCGAGGCGAGTTCCTCGAACTTGCTGATTTCGGCGCGATCGACGTTGGGGTGATGTTCGGTCATGGTCTGTGGATCCGGTGGTTGGTGCTCAATCGGTTCGATATCGCGCGGGTGGCTTGGATGGCGCGGTTCGGACAATGGCCGCCATTCTAAACGAGCCGTTTGGCCGGCGCGCAGCGAGCTTGATCCTGGGTCAGTTGCGCCCGTTCCTCCATGGGCGCGAATCCGCGCAGATTCCGTCCCCGCCAGTTCAGCGCGTTGGACGCCTGCGGATGGTCTCGGTTCAGTCCGATGTACCGGGGGATGGTCGGGGTCATGCTGGGTATCGCCATCTTTTCCCCAGGGGGCGTGAACGTCTCTGTGGATAAGCTGTGCAGACAGCCTCTAATCGGCCGTCCTCGATGAAGAATTCGTGACTGGTCGTCTTTTGATCAACGCCTCGCGGCTGTGGATACAGGGCCGGGATACGTTCGGACGGCAGGGTGCTCGGGTTGAGAAACACATGTCGCGGCCTATAACCTAGTCACGGTTCAGAGAAAACCGAAACACCTGACCGGAAGATGGGCGGTCCTGGCGGATCGCCCCAAGGAAACCTAGCGACGGGCGAAGTCCAGCATGCGGCGAATCGGGACCAGGGCGCGTTCGCGGATCGCCGGATCGATATGGATCTCCTGATCGCCGGTCCGCAGCACCTGCTCCAGGTTCTGCAATGCGTTCATCGCCATCCAGGGGCAGTGGGCGCAACTCTCGCAGGTCGCACCTTCTCCCGCCGTCGGCGCCGGGATCAGCGTCTTATCGGGGGCGATCTGATGCATCTTCCAGAAGATGCCGGCATCCGTGGCGACGATGAACTCGCGGTTCGGCATCTCGGAGACGGCCTTGATGAGCTGGGTGGTCGAACCGACCAGATCCGCCTGATCCACCACCTCGTCCGGCGACTCCGGATGCACCAGCACGGCGGCGTCCGGGTGCAGCTTGCGCACCCGTTCGAGGGCGAACGACTTGAACTCCTCGTGCACCACGCAGGCGCCGTTCCACAGCAGCATGTCGGCGCCCGTCATGCGCTGGACATAGTGTCCCAGGTGTCGGTCCGGCGCCCAGAGGATCTTCTGGCCCTGAGCGGCCAGATGCTCGACCACCGGCAGCGCGATGCTGGAGGTGACGACCCAGTCGGCGCGGGCCTTCACCTCGGCGCTGGTGTTGGCATAGACGACGACCGTGTGATCCGGGTGCGCGTCGCAGAAGGCGGTGAACGCATCGGCCGGGCAGCCTTCGTCGAGGGAGCAGGTGGCGCCCAGGTCGGGCATGAGCACGCGCTTCTCCGGATTGAGGATCTTGGCCGTCTCGCCCATGAAGCGGACGCCGCAGACGACCAGGGTCTGGGCCTGGGTCGTGGTGCCGAAACGGGCCATTTCCAGCGAGTCCGCGACCATTCCGCCCGTTTCCTCGGCCATTTCCTGAAGGTCGTCGTCGGTGTAGTAATGGGCGACCAGGGTGGCCTTCTCGGCCGCGAGCAGATCTCGGATGCGTGCCTTGACTCGGGTCTTCTCGTCCGGGGACAGGCTGGGCCACTGAGGATGGGGCGGCACGCTGATCGGGCGCGGCTTGAGATCCTCTGAGGTCGGGTGGGTCATTCTTCTACTCCGCATTGACAAAGGCGCCCGGCTCGGGTGGTTGGCCGAGTCGGGCAATGCGTTCAATTCTAACGGTTTGTGACGATCTCATGTTGGGCGGCGTTCATTCGCCGGTGTCCGAAGGCGTCTCCGGGAGACGGCGGAGGAGATCGGCGACCATGGATCCGCATACCTCGCCGCCGAAACCCTGGGTATGGGTCACCATGCAGGCGAAGACGAGTGCGTCCCCACCTGCCGGGGGTTGGTGCCAGCCGATCAGCCAGGCGGTGCCGTAGGGCTCCTTGGTGCCCGATCCGTCCGTCCGAGCGACATCGGCCGTGCCGGTCTTGGCGTAGGTGTCGCACCAGATATCGGGGCCGGTCTCGCTGAAGGCCCTGGCCGCGGTTCCGGCCCGAACGACGTCGCGCATGCCGCGTCGAATGGGCGACAGGTCGGTTCCCAGGGGCGTCGGCGACTCGAATCTCGGTGGATTTCCGTTCCAGGCGGCGTCCAGATGGGGGCGGACGATCGCCCCCTGGGACAGAGTGGCGGCGAGGGCGGCCATGCGCAATGGGGTGACCAGGACACCCTGACCGATGGCGCTCTGGGCGATGATCCAGCGCAGCGGCGTGGGTCTCTCTCCGAGCAGGTCGATCCGATCCTCGCCCATCCGCGGCGCGCGGCCGCCGAGCGTCTCTGCCGGGGTGGCGAGCAGCGGCTGGCTGGAGCCGAATCCCAACTGGCGCATGGTGCGGATCAGATGGAGGTCGGGTGGCGGGCGTTCGGTCAGTGGACGCGGATCCCTCTGATAGCGATCCGCGGCCGTTCCGTCGAGCTGCAGCGCCAAGGCCGCGAACCAGGTATTGAGCGATTCGCGCAGCGCGCTGGCGACGCTCAGATCATAGGCGGGCGCCGTTTGTCCCGGACACCTGGCCGTGGGGCGGCCGGGGGATGGCCGCAGCAGGTTCTGGAGCGTCTCCCGACCGAAATTGCCGATGGTGTGAATTCCCCCGGCCGGATGGCCGCCCTCGATGCCCGCATAGGGATCGATGTCTGTCGAGGCCAATCCGAGCCCCGTGAGCCGCTCGAAATCGCGGGCGGAGAGTCCGGACAGCATGCGGGCTACATCCGCCCGATCGGCGCTGGCCTGGAGTCCGGCGAGTGCGATCAGCGGCTTGAAGGTCGAGCCCGCCGCCTGATGGCGGTCCACGCCCTCCCAGGCGCGCATCCGGAGCGGATCGGCCAGCGGATAGACGCGGGAGAAGGCCGCCAGATCCCAGTGGGTGACCTGGTTCATCGGCGGCGGCTGCGGGCGACCGGCGGCGGCCAGGATGGCGCCATCCGGGCGGAGCAGGACCAGGGCGGCCCGGCGCTCGGCCGACCAGGGACCCTGTTCGTCCAGTTCCTCGAGCGTGCCGGTCAGGGCCGCGTTGGCGGCCGTCTGCATCCGGCTGTCCAAGGTGAGTCGCAGTTGGCCAGCGGGACGGGCGGCGCCGAGCATGGCTCCGAGCCCGAAATAGTCTTGGGGTCCATAGCCGACCAATGGTATCAATCCGAGTTGCTCGGCCTCTGGCGTGGGGTGGAGATCCCGATCGAGCAGGGGCAGGCCGTCGGCCGTGGTGACGGACCAGATGGCGGGCGTGCCCCCGCTACCGGGCCGTGGCGGGTGCCAGACGGGTTCGCACGTCCCTTTGTCGTTCTTCTGTTCGAGCACCGTCACTCCGACCCGCAGTCCCTGCGAGTTCAGACTGGGGTTGAGGGCCGGGTGCAGTCGCAGCCTGGCGGACAGTGCCCAGGTCCCCTCGGGCGTGCGCCGCCAAGCGGACTTGGGAATGCGCCATTCGCCCGCCTGGCCGGGCTCTCGATTCGGGGCGAGGCAAGGGGGAGTCGGCCGTTCGCTCCAGATCGGAGGGGGTGCGTAGCCCCGCTGCTGGCCGTTGGGGATCCCTTCCCGGAACTGGCCGATATAGAGGATGTCGAGCGGTAGGGGCTCGGCGGCCTTGAACTCGCCGCGCCATTCGATGCAATCGGATTGGGAGGCCACGGCGGTCCAGGGCGCGAAGCCGAGACGCAATTGCCCCTGGTGAACGTAGCCGAAGGATTCGTCGACCAGTGCCCGGGTGTCGACGAGATGCTCATCCCGGCAGCCGTGGGCCCGCCACACGCCATGGGTCACACCGATGGAGGCGCCGTTGTCGCGCACGGCGCTCAATCGGCGGCTGCGATTCCAGAGTCCGATCTGGTCCTGCAGGCCGGTTCCGGCGGCGGTGCCGTAGAGATCGCGCATCAGCCGCATGTCGGATGTCTCCTGGCGCTCGCCGCGCCAGGCCGCGGCCAGGGCCGCGTCCGGCGGCGGCAGCTGCAGCCGGGCATCGGGACCGATCGTCAGCAGGCCGGATCGGGAGAGTCCCTCGAAGAGATCCTGAGCGGCGGTGCGGGCACCGGTGGCCTCCCGGTCGGGCGGGACGAGGGTCAGCATGTGCCAGGCGATCAGGATTCCGAGCGCGCTCAGCGTGAAGGTGGAGAAGCGGCTCATGAGGTGGATTCCGGATCGAAGAAACCAATGAGCAGGCTCGTGTTGTCGGTGCTGCCCGCATCGATCGCGGCCTGAGCCAAGCCGCCGAGCGCGCCTGGCGCCATGAGATCGGTCGGTGGTGGCAGCCTGCATGTGCCGCCACTCCATAGGCCGTCGGTCGCAAGCATCAGGGGTACACCCCGGGGTAAATGAAGCGTCCGGAGATCGGCATGCCCTTCCAGAGAGGGGAGATCCCGAACGGAATCGAGCCGGATGTCGGGCGAGAAGCCGAAGCTTTCATGACCCTCCGCGTCCATCTTCAGGCCCCAGGCACCATGGCCGAGCGCTTGGGCAAGGCGTCGATCAGGGCGCTTCCGCTCGGCGGCATAGGCCGAGGCATCGATGCGGCCGTCGCGATAGCCGAACTCGGCCAAGGTATGGTCACGGGTCAGAAGCTGCCAATCATCATCCAAGCCGAGCCAGGCACGGCTGTCGCCGAGATGGAGCAGATGGCAGCGGCGGCGGAGGCGGTCGACCTCGGCCCAGATCAGGGTCGTTCCAGGGCTGTTGGCCTGACCCGTGCCGAAGCGGCGCAAGAGATCGTGATGCAGATCGAGGATGGCGTGGCGCTGCGCGATCGCCGATGAGCAGGGCGGCAACAGGCGAAGCGCATCCACGGCCGCCTCGGCGATCTCGCGTCCATGGGCATGGCCTCCCATGCCGTCCAGAACCGCCATCCGGACCCAACGAGCCGACCAGGCCCGGCGGGCTTCTTCCGTGGCGCTTCCATCGCGCAGCCAATGCGCCCTGGCCTGTCCGTCCGATGTATGAGCGATGAGCAGATAGTTGTCCTGATTCTCGCTTCTTCGGCTCCTGAGGCTGATCGCTTCCGTCTTGAAATCGGGGAGCAGCGAGGACAGGAAGCGTCCTATGGCACCCATCAGCCGCTCTTGGAGCGATAGCGCAGCAGATAATGACCCGCCAGCAGGCAATCCCCTGGCGGGATGACCAATGGCCGGTCGTTCCGATCCTCCGGAATGGGCAGGGGCCGATAGTTCCGGTCGAGATGCATGAGCGGGCAGCTCGGTTTGCAAGCCTCGGCCAGTAACTGGTCGTCCTCGACCCAAATCCAGGCGTGGCTGCGCGACAGGCTCAGGTTGTTGAGCGTGAATCCCGGATCCGTTCCGCTGGACCAGAACAGTCCCCTGGGCTGTGCAAGCTGATCGAGCGCGAAATCGGGCCTATTGCCGGGGTTCGCAGGATCCGTGCGTCCCAGCAGGCGCCTCTCATCAGCGGGCGAGTAGAGATCGGGCCGAGGGAGCGACAGCAGGCCATGGCTTCCCGGCAACTCGAAGGGAAGCAGTTTGGCATCGGTTTGGCCGATTTCGACCGGCTCCGCGATCCGGTCGCCAAGCGTCAGGAGCGGTCGGCCGGGAATGGCGAGGGAGATGCCGCGTCCGTCCAGCTGAAGGCGAATGAGATCGTCCGGATGCCGCCCGATCCGCTCCGGTGTCGCCGGTGTACCCTCTGGTTCCAGCCAGATCGTCCACTGTCTCAGTCCCTGATGAAGGGATGGGAGCAGGATGGCCTCGAGTTCCAATGTGTAGGGAGAGACCGGAGAGGGCAGGCCGGGAATCAGTGTGCCCCCGGCGTCGCCATAGGACTGAAATCGAGAGACACTGGCCGGTACGAGTTCCAGCGCCAGGTGTTGAGATTCGTGACCATCGGGGCTGCGAAGCTCGAAGATCCAGCGGTCTCCCTGACGCCGTTCGCTGGCCTGCCATTCGCGGCTGCTGTCGCTGTAGACCGCCCAATCGTTCTCGCCGGTGCGGCGCAAAAAGAGGTAGGTGTCGTCCTCCGTGCGCCAGCCGGGTAGGGGGATGGGGCCGCTTCCCTCCGGCGTCAGCAACAGACATTCCTGGTCGGCATAGAATCCAGGCGGTTGTGCCTGGGCATGCTTGCTTGGCAGCCACTGCAGGGAATCCAAGACCAAAGGTGCCTTGTCGAGGCTTGGCTGAAGGTCGAAGACCGGCTGGTCCTGAGGGTCTGGCAGAAAGACCGCGGGACCGAACAGGAATAGAACCTCGTTTGCAGGCAGGCGCGAATCGGGGCGCAGCAGATAGCGTGGCTGGCGGCCGGTTGGCAGACTCGACTTGAAGTCCTGCTGATGGCGAAAGATGAGGTTTTGGGCCGCGACCTCGATGCGCTCCCCTCCGGTGGTTCGGATGTCCTGATCCCAGGTCTGCCGAGGAATATGGAGGATGACATCGGTGAAGCAGCGGTGCCCGAGGATCCATCGGCCATGGCCGGGGTCGTTCAGACGCACCCAGCGTCGATGATCCTGAAGTGCGCGACAGAGACGTTTGCCGGCCTCTCCGCTGGACGACTCCTGGATATGGCGTCCGCTGCCGCCGCTATTGTCCCAAAGCGCATCCGGGTCGAGCGGATCCTCGACCCCGGTCAGTCTCAATTGCCAGAGCAGATGGTCATTGTAGGGTGGCAGCCATTCATCTCGCCGATAATGATTGGGGGCTCCCGAGCCTCCCAGGGAGTGGCGAAAACGGTCGATGAAATCTGCCATAGAGTATCCATTCCGTTCGAGTTCGACATCACGCAGCATTCATGGCCGAGGTGTCAGCTGATTGCGGTTGCGGCACCTGTCGCCGGTCGAGGCTGTGCTCGGAGACCCTGATCTGTATGATCCGCTGGATGAGTTTGGTGTCCGATTGTCTTTTGGCTTCAGACGTTTGAAGTCCCGAGTCTAACCTGAATCGCGGATTCCGCACATGCATCGAGATCGCTCGCTCGGTCCCTTGTCGCTTTCGCTCTTCCTGCTGCTCGGCTACCTCTACGCGGCATGGCTCCTGTTGGAACAGGCCCCCAAGGGTTCCGTGGTGGAGGCGGTGACGATTGCCCTCGAGCCCGATAGCGACCCTTTGATTCTCGGGCGTGAAGAGCTTGGGCAGCGCTTCGGAAGCGCCTCTGCGGCCCTAGACCATCTGCGCGTGCGTCGCGATCGGACGGGCTGGTGGGTCGCCAATGTGTCCGACCGACGTCGGGTGGATGCGCCAACGTCCCTGCACCCCACGCGTTATCTCCGACGCTGGTCCTTGGCCAGGGGGGATCGTCTGCGTCTGGACGGCGTCTCGATCGAGGTGACGGAGGCTCGGGCCGATCGTTTGGTTCTGTCCGCCCACTCCGGTCGTGTCCGCTGGGAGGCGGGAACACTCTATCAGGATCTGCAGCCCTTCTCCGAATGTCCGGATGAAGGAGACCATTGGTGGATGCGCCACCTGCGCCCGAATGCCGAGCTGGTCTTGTTTTCGATCGGCGGTCAGGTGCCCTGTCCGGTGCGCTGGTCCCTGTCCGCTGTTCCATCGAAAGGGGCCAGGGTGCTTTGGTCCGAGGGACGTTTTTGGCTCGCCCCTGGATCGGCCGAGGTCCGCTTCGCGCGTGCCGGCGAGCAGCAGTGGCGTGGATTCGGCGACCTGGAATGGCGTCTCGACGACCCGGCCGAGCCGACGCGGCGTTTGGTATTGGGGCGTACCAGTTATAGCTTGGACTGGACGGCGGCCGGGTCCGAGGGTTCCGTCCTGAGGCTGGTCCCGAGCGGAGGAACCGATGTCTGGCCAGCGTCGCGCGAGGAGACGCGGCCCGTTTCGCGCGACGAGCGTGTGTCGTCGACCTGGGAGAAGCGAAGCGCGCCAGCGGAGGGTTGGCCGGGGATCGGCGAATGGATGGTGGATCACTGGCCCTGGTGTTGCCTCGCCCTGAGCTTGGCCTTGGTCGCCGGAGCGCTCGAGCTGCGTCGGACCAGGCATGATCGGCAGATACCGCTCGGCGTGCGGCTGGCCGCTCGGGTGCCAGCCTTTCTCCTCGGCATCCTGACCTTGGCGACTGTCTGGACGGGTCCTGTTTCCCCGGTCTGGCTCTTGATGTCGATCGCGCTGGGTTGGGGGCTTGCGACGCTGTTGCTCGGTCTCGGCGGCCGGCTCGCCGGTCCCGTCGGCTGGTTGTGGTCGGCGGCGCTGGGATTGGTCTTGATCGGCGCCCTGGTCCAGGGACAGTTGGGGCTTGGTGGCGACAATAGCCGCTGGCTACTGATCGCCCGGGACCACTGGCGTGCATTGGCCCTGATGGGCTGGCTGATACTCCCTCTGACCCTGGTCCGGCGCGATAGTCTGGAACGGCTGGCGACCCAGCTGACCGATCCGGAGGCATCGGCCGTCTGGAGGCGTTTGCGTCTATTCCTCTTGTCGGGCGCGGTGCTCGTCCTGCTGGCTCAAGGTCTGTTCGGACGCGAGGAGGGCCTGGCCGGCGTTCAGCCCGTCGAGGGCGTCAAGATCCTCACGGCACTGCTGCTCGCCTATGTGGCGCGGCGGCTGTGGGCGCGCCGTGCCGGCCTCGGCAGCTACCATCGCGCCGCGCCGCTGCGCTCCAGCCTGGAGCTGACCGGGATCGCCTTCTTCTTCCTGGCGTTCGCCCTGGCGCTCCTCTGGGCCGTGCATGATATGTCCCCGGCCTTGCTGCTCCTGATGCTGGTGCTTCCCGGGATGTGGCTGGTCGCGCCGCACCCGCTTGGCGTGCCGAGCCAGGGTGCGCGATGGATCCGGATCGGGATCGCCGGGGCGAGCCTGCTGGGGCTCGGTTTCCTGATCTGGATCCACGCCGATCCGGACATGCTGCCGCGCTGGTTTCCGCAATATGCCCGACTCATGGCCTGGGCGCAGCCCGAGCGTTTTCCCGAGAGCGGCTATCAGGTCCGGATGGCCTTGGATCTGGCTGCAGCGGGGGGCTTCATGGGGCCAGTGACCGGTCCCTTCGGCTGGAACGGTGCGGTGATGGGGTTGCCCGTGGTCCAGAACGACTTCATCGGTGCCTTCGTGCTCAATCGCGCCGGTTCCATTGCTGGAATCCTCGTCCTGCTGCTGCAGCTGCTGTTCGCTGGATCCCTGTTTGCACTGAGCGAGCGCCTATCCGCTTGGGGCCGGAGTAGGGATGTCGCCCAACAGGGTCTTGGCGTCTTCCTGTCGTTCGCGCTCTTCGCTCTGGCCTGGCTCTTCGTCGCCCATGCGCTCATTGCCTGGGGCAACGTGCTCGGGCTCCTGCCGGTGATGGGGCAGCCCATGACCTTCATCGCCAGCGGCAACAGCCACCTTCTGTTCTTTGCCTTGCCCCTGCTGCTGATCGGGCTGACGAGTGGCTGGATGATGGTCGGGGCGGATGATCGGTCGTCGAGGTTCGGCAAACCATGAGCACCCCATTGAAGAAGCTCCCCATCGGCATCCAGACCTTCCGCGAGATCATCGAGGAGGGCTACACCTATGTCGACAAGACCGCCCACGCCTGGGCGCTGGCCAGCGGCGGCATGCGCTGGGGCTGTCGCAGCAACCCTTTGCGAACCTGATCCAGACGCCCGTGGCCACCCTGCGCGATTGGGAACAAGGGCGATTCACGCCACCCGGCGCCGTGCTGTACCTGCTGAAGATCACCCTGAAGCATCCCGAGTTGCTGGCGGACCTGGCCGCCTGAGCTTCGACTGCCAGAACCGGTCGGGATGTTTCTCGTACAACCCGCCTCAGCCGGCGCTCAAGAGCCGCCGGACCGCCGGAGGATGCCATTTCCCTTGACGCAAACGCTTTCCGACATGCCGCTTGTAGGCGGTCGGATCCAGCGGATGCTTCGCCTTGTGCCGGGTCGCATTGCAGTAGCGGCAGGCCGCGACGATATTGGACTGAGATGCATCGCCGCCATCGGATCGAGGCAGCAAATGCTCCCCGGTGCACTTGAGAAGCAGCACGAGCCCTTTGGATAGGCCGTGACGTTTCGCAAAGGCTTCGGGATTCTCCAACCATATCGGCGCACCGCAATAGAAACAGCGGCCGGACTGGAGCTTGAACGAACGAGCGCGGGGTTTTGAAAGATTACGGGGCATATGGGGCCTCAATTGGATGTTGAAGCCCGCTCGCCTCACAAAGGCAAAGACGGGAACCAGTCGAGTCACTCGCACTGGCAAAGCCTTGCTATCCGTGACGGACAAGCAAGGAGAGTAGGTGTTCGCAGCCGCACTGGGCTGCGAAATCAGTAAAGCACAGCCCCATAGCACAGGCAAGAGTGCATGCAGCGCTCCTCCTCGAAACCCTACTGCACCCTCCACTTCGTCACCGCGATCGGCCAATGGTTGATTATGCATATAATAATATGCATGATTCGCGCATGGAATTCACCTGGACCAACAGCAAGCGTCGCAGCAACCGCGCCAAGCATGGCTTGGACTTCGCGGATGCGGAGCAGGTGTTCGCCGGTCCGACCCTGACCCGCGAAGATGCCCGCGTCGATTACGACGAGCAGCGGTTCAACACCACGGGTCTGCTGGGCGTTCAGGTGGTCGTCATCACCCATACGGAGTCGGAAGACTGCATCCACGTCATATCCATGCGCAAGGCGGAACCCCATGAAATCGAAGGCTTCTTCTCCTACCTCTGAGCCCCGGCTGCGGGTCGGGCTGAAAGACGCGAGCCGCGAGGAATTCGCGGCCGCCGTGCAGGAACACCTCGGCAAGCAGCGGGTGACGATCATGCTCGACGCGGCTGTCATCGCCTACTTCAAGGCCAAGGCGGGCGAGCGTGGCTATCAAACGCTGATCAATCAGGCATTGCACGAAGCGATGCGCGAGGACGGGCGCAACGGGCAGATGGAAGAAACGCTGCGGCGGGTGATTCGTGAGGAGATGGGGGCGCAGGCGGACGTGTGAACGAACGCCGCTCGGCCAGTCCGTTACCAGCATTCCCTTGCCCTGGTTGGCGTCCGCGATCTGGCGGTGGATCTCGATCCTGTCGGGGGTGTTCAGAATAGCTGGTGCTGCATCTCCGCCGTCTGAATCGCCGGCGATCGCAGCACACCGATCAGAATGAACTGCCGGGGACGTTTCTTCATGTTGCCGACGAAGAGGTGCGGATTCATGGTCGCCATCCGATCCTCGTAATACTCGGCCATCTTCTCCAGGGCTTGACTGGGACCGCCATATCGGCGCTTGTAATGGGCATAGGTAGCCTGCGCCTCCCAGTCGTGGATGGTCATGACGTGTCGCCTTCCTGCCGACTCGAACTCGTAGCGAAACAGATACTCGGGTTTCGGTAAAGGGGTCAGAGATGCCTCTTCCAGCAGACTCATCTGTCGGCGGGCCTCGAACAGGAGTTGCGTGTCTTCGTCTTCATCCTCGGCGGACGCGACCGGGGTCCAGCGAAAGCGCAAGGTTCCCGGATCGGGACGCACGATGCCCAGACTGCGCCCGGTTTCGGCCTGTGCCTCGTACAGCCACGTCAAGGAGGGAAGGACGCACGGCAGCCAAATGGCCGCTTTGCTCTCAGAAGTGGCACCTTTTCCTGATGGCTCTTTCTGCGTTTCAGACAGTTCCGGGATTGGGTGACAGCGAACCGGAGAATCGAGCAGGTCGCGCATAACACCAGCGAGAGGGCTAC
>NZ_AONC01000047.1 GCF_000585215.1 Imhoffiella purpurea
GCCGTGACCTCGACCGCCTCGCGGTCATGATGCTCCAGCAGGGGCTCGAGAAAATGCCGCGAGGAATGACAGCGAAAATCCGGCGAGACATATCCCACGCGCAATCGCCGCCGGGGATCGGAAAGGTTCGCATGGGCCCGCCAGCTCGCCCGATGCCCTCGCCCAAAGCGCCGATCGAATTCCCGGTAGGCCGCATAGATCTCTTCTCCAGACTTGTCCGGGTGGTAATTGAGCGTGAACAAGTAGTCCGAATAGGTCGAATCCACTTCTGGCTGAGCGGCCAAGGCGCGTTCGTGGGTCTCCAGAGACTCTTCCAATCGCCCTTGATCCTTGAGCAAATTGGCAAAGTTGTTGAGCGCGCCCGGGTGGTTCGGCTGCCGGGACAGAATCCGATCGAAGCAAGCGGACGCTTCGTCGAGACGGCCGATCCGCTGAAACGCATGACCAAGATTGCTCCAGGCGTCGGCATAGTCCGGCTTGAGCGTCAATGCATGACGAAAATGCCCGCAAGCCTCTTCCGTACGCCCCAACAGGACGAGCAATTGCCCCAGGTTGTTGTGGGCCTCGGGGAGCCCGGGCATGATCTCGATCGCTTGACGATAACAGAGTGCCGCATCCTCGAGGCGACCGATCCGCTGATAGATATTGCCGAGATTGGAGTGTGCATGCGCGAGATGGGGGTCGATCTCCAGCGCGCGCCGATAATAGTGTCGCGCTTCCTCGAGATGCCCCAACTCCTGCAATACCAATCCAGCATCGTTGTAGGCCTCGGCATATTCGGGCCTGTAGGACAGGGCCATGCGGAAATGATCCAGTGCCTCCGCCAAACGGCCGAGATGCCCGAGCACGTTGGCGAGGTTGCGATGCAGAAATGCCTTTCCCGGACTGAGGTGGATCGCTCGCTCATAGTAGCTCAAGGCTTCCCGGTGTCGTCCGAGCTCGCACAGGAGACTCCCGACACTATTCGACAGCCCCGCGTGTTCAGGACAACGCTTGGAACCGCGAGAGAAGGTATCCAACGCCTCGTCAAGACGCCCGAGCGATCGAAGCGCAAGGCCCATTTCCTGATAGGCTTCCGCGAGATCGGGACCGATCGAAATGGCCTGACGAAAGGATGACAGGGCCTCGCTAGGTCTGCCCGAATCCATCAAGAGGGTTCCGAGATACAAGTGTACCTCGGCTCGATCGCCATCGATCGCGAGAACCGCTCGATACAGGTTTTCCGCAATATCCAGACGGTTGGCACGATGCTGCTGCCGCGCATCTTCGACCAAAGCTGCCGTATCGACCATTGATGCGCCATCTCTCTTCAATGGCGGTCAGTCTCGTCGACGGCATCGGCGTCCGGATCCGATTCCGATGTACACCAGCGGCCCCACATCTGCCGATAGGCCTGCTCGACCCGGCGCGCGAAGCCAACCTCGTCGCGCAAGGGTCCAGAGTCCAGCTCTTCCCGAAGCGTCGCGCGAATCTCGGCCAGACGCTCCAGGTCGTTTGCAAGAGCGACGGCCTTGCCGACATAATCGTTTTCGTTCTCGGCGATCCACTCGCCGTGACCCGCGCCGACCAGCATCATGCTGCCGATTCGCCCGACACTTGGGCGATCGGCGAGGGTCACGAATGGGACACCCATATACAGAGATTCGATCAGGGTCGTGCCCGAGTTGTGAGGAAAACAGTCGAGCGCGATATCCATGCTCCGCAGCAGATCCCAGGGAGGAGAGTGATAGCCGATATCCAGTCTGTCCGGGCCGATACCATGGGCGGCGAACCTGGCGGCCATGGCGGCTTGAGCGGAAGGCGTCACGAAATCCTTGCTGTCGATCACAAGACGTGAGCCGCCGACCTGATTCAAGATTATCGACCAGACCCGAATGACGCGGTCGTTGATCCGAACCGAACGCGAAAGCGTGCCGAAGGTAATGAAGCCACGGTCAAGCGCCGGCAAAGAGCCGACCATACCCATGTCGTCCGATGGCCGATAAGCGATCGAAGGGGCATCCAAGCGCCATGGTGCCTCGGCGAACAGATGCTCGCTCCCGGCTGGCGCCATGACCGAATCCGTCAGAAAATAGTCGATCGACTTCAACCCGGTCGTATAGCCATACCCCATCCAGGAGACGGAGACCGGAGCGGGGCGCCTCGCAAAGACCCCCAATCGGTTCCCGCCGGTATGACCCGCCAGATCCACCAGGATGTCGATACGGTCTGCGCGAATGCGTTCGGCCAGAGCCTCATCGCTCATACCCAGCGTCGAAACCCAATGATCGACATGCTCGCGGAGTTCGGCCGTGATATGGTCCTCGCGCATGACCTGAGAATAGGCGGTCAACTCGACGAGCGATTTGTCGTGCTGGGCGAAAAGCGGCTTGAGGAAATAATAGGCGGAATGTCCTCGAAAATCGGCAGAGACGTAACCGATTCTCAAGCGCCGCTGGGGGTCGGGATCGTTCCGATGCGATCGCCAGGACCCGCGATGAGGCTCGCCATAACGACGATCGTAGTCCTGGTAAGCGGAAAAAATATCCTCCGCGGACTTCGCAGGATGATAGTTCAGCACGAACAGCAAATTGGAGTATGCGATCGAGAAATCGGGCTTGATCGCAATGGCACGCCTATAGTCCGCGATGGCCTCGTCGAAACGGGCCAGATCCTTTAACACGTTAGCGCGATTGTTGAGCGCCATGGCGAAATCCGGCTTCTCGGCCAGGGACTTGTCCACAGACGCCAATGCCTCATCCATGCGGCCGAGATGATGCAAGAGTATGGCTCGATTGTTCAGGGGCTCGATAGCGGATGGCTGGATCGCCAATGCCTGATCGTAATAGGCCATGGCCAGATCGAGGTGACCGAGACGAAACATCGACATGCCTCGGTTCGAATAGGCGGCGACCGATTGCGGATCCACGGCCAGTGCCCTCTCGAAACAGTCGGACGCCTCCTCGAATCGCCCCATGTCGTTCAGGGCGACGCCCAGAGTCGTCAATCCATCCACATCGTTCGGCTGAAGCGTCAATGCCTGCAGATAGCTGAGAATCGCCTCGTCCATCCGCCCGAGCCGAAGTAACACCGCACCCCGCCCCTTATAGGAGCCGGTGTGTTCGGAATCGATGGCCAGGGCGCGCTCGAAACATTCCAGCGCCTCGTCCAATCTGCCCGATTCCGCCAGCAAGGCACCTCGATTGTTATGGGCCTTGACGTAACCAGGATGAAGCTTGAGGGCCTGATCGACGCTAACTAGCGCCCCATCCAGCCGGCCCAACTCCTTCAATGCCATACCCAGATTGTTCCAGATCTCCGCACTCTCAGGCTGTCGCGTCAAGGCGGCGCGGTAGAGATCGACCGCTTCGGCCATGGCACCCAGAGACTGATGGGCACGCGCCAGGCTATTGAGCGTCTCCCCATCCTGCGGATCCAGCGTCCGCGCCCGTTGCAGCACGGAAATCGCCTCGTCGATCCGCTCACTGCGGACGAGCAGGGTACCAAGGACCTTCCAGCCAAAGGCATCCCCCGGCTCCCGCGCTGAAAACTGCCGAGCCAAATCCTCGGCCTCGGAAAACCGGCCCATGGCGAGTCGTTCGAGAATCCTGTCTCGCTCGTGCGACTGGCCGGAACCCGCGAGGATCTGGGCCTGTATCCGCATCTGGAGCTCGATGGCGGCCTGAGTGCGCAGTCCGGCCGCCATGGCCTGCTCGATCACGCTCGCGGCATCCTGCGCCCGCCCCGCCAGCAACAGACCCTCGGCGAAGGACTGCCAGTAGTCCCCCGTCTCGGGCGCAGACTCCAAGGCCCGTCTCAGGTGCCCCAGTCCCTCCTCCATCCGGCCACGCTCGACCTCCAGCACGCCGAGCCCGTGATGCGCGCCCGGGTGGTCGCCCTGCTCCGC
>NZ_AONC01000048.1 GCF_000585215.1 Imhoffiella purpurea
TCAGTCGGTAGTCGTTCATCATGAGGAGCTTACCATGGGGCCAGACTGTTCACGAGGGAACTCTGCCGAAAACCTGTATGAGACAGGTATACATCACCTCTAAAGGATCGGTGGCGAAGGCGATATCGATCTCCGGATATTCTCTGACCAGTCTCAGGGCGGTTGCCAGTCTTGTCTGGGACGCCGGCTATTGGCAAAAGATCTCCGAGGGAATCGGCGGCCACCCTCAAGATCGAATTCGCTTTGGGGGAATCGCGGACAACGGAAGAAATAGTGGAATGGGCTCCGGCCGATCGTGCAGGGCCCCTTCCAGCAGGTCGAATGGTTCGAAGCCATAACGCCGATAGAAGGACTGTGCCTCGGGCTTGGCATCGACCACGACACCGATGCAGCCTATCTCCTCGGAGGTTCGGCGGGCGAGCTCCAAGGCGAAACGCAGCAGTGCCTTGCCGATTCCGCACCCGTGAGCCTGCTCGGCAACGGCCAGCCGAGCGACACGGATCACCGGCAATGGATAGTGCGGAAGTCGGCTACGGCGCTCTTGCGGAAGGGCGTCAATCTCGATCTCGGAAGGCGCGACCGTCACGAAACCGAGGATTTGGTCCTCGGCAAGGGCGATGTAGGTGACTCCGAGGTGATGTCGAAACTGATTCTGACCCGCGAACCGGTGGAAGAACCGATCAAGATCCGGATTACCACTGGTGAATTGTCGTCGATCGTCGCCCGGCTCCAATCGCCGAATCCGAAGATTCATGAACCCTCGCTGGCCTGAACATCTCCTGGATCGGCGAATAGTGCCTGCATGGCCTGGTTCGGGGGCTCGTTGGATGCCAGTCGCTCCAGTAGCCTGTCCCCGGTTTTCTGTTCGACGACGAGCCGCGGCGGGATCAGCATATCGTCCGGGATTTCACTGACCGCCTGGAGGTGGTGCAGGAGCGCCTGCTCGATCACGAACCCCTTCTTCAGCCCACGCGCTCGGACATAGCGTTCGAGACGATCGCGCGTTTCGGGGGAAATGTTCGCCGAGATCTGGGTCATATGCGCTTAGCTACGTTCTCTATGAAATTGTAGGAAAGTCTAGCATCGAAAGAGATGGCAAAGCTGGAGAGACGCAGACGCCGGTTCGCCTCTTGCCCGCAGACAGCTGCCCAGTTGCCATTGACCGACACATGGATCGACTGTTTGCGGATGTCAACGACAGACTCGGTACGCCAGCCGGCGTGACGAATCCTCCGATTCAGACGCCAGGCCCGGAAGACGTCATGTCCTTCCGGGCCAGGGATTCAGAACAGATAGCTCACCCCGATGCCGAGGGTTCGCCCGCGTCCCGGATAGCCAATGCGGCTGTAGCCCCCGGTCATGTAGTTGTCGAGGTAATAGCCGAACAGGTCGTATTCCTGGTCGAGCAGATTCTTGGCCCAGAGGTAGACCTCCATGCCCTTCTCCTCCAGGCCGACCCGCAGGTCGAGCTTGTTGTAGGACGACAGCTCGTAGATATTCCAGGCCGAGGCCGCTCTCGAGCCGACATAATTGTTCGTCAGATCGGCCTTCAGGATGGGGCTGCCGAGTCCGAGGAAGGCGGGGAGCGGCTTGATGTAATTGAGGGACAGGGTGGCCGCCCATTTCGGCACCTCGGGCATCTCGTTGCCATCCTCGATGCCGCTGGCGCTGGTGCCGCCCTCAACCTTGATTTCGGTGTCCAGGTAGGTCACGGACGCGCGGAGGGTCAGTTCGTCCGTAGCGCGCCAGAGTCCCTCGAGTTCCACGCCCTTGCTTTCCGTATCGTGGTTTTCCGCCGAGGCGGTGTTGGTCGCATAGTCGTAGAGCAATACGTGATCGTCCTTCACGTCATTGAGGAAGACGGCGCCATTGAGGCCGAAGCGCCCGTCCGCGCTCTCGAACTTGAAGCCTGTTTCGTAGGTATCGATGGATGCCGACTTGTACGCCTCGTCCGTGCCGCCCATGGCGAACATGTTGGCGAAGTCGACGAAGCCGCCGCTTTTGTGGCCGCGTGAATACATGGCGTAGAGATTCGTGTCCGGGGTGAGTTCATAGCCCACCGCGACACGTCCGGTCATGTAGTCGTCGCTGAAGGTGTCGGAGTCCCACGCCTCCCCGAACGATCCGCCATAGTAGGCATTGGGTACCCAGTGCGCATCGACGTCCTTGTCCTCCCAGGTGTAACGCGCCCCGAGCGTGAACTTCAGACGCTCGAACCTTGGCATAGGAATGGTCGTTTCGCCGAAGATCGCGGTTGCATCCGTGGTGAAGTCGCGATCCATGTCGCCGTTGTAGACATCGGTCGGATCGGTCAGGTTGTAGCTGTCGTGCGTGTCCCAGGTGTGCTCGCTGCGATAGTAGTTGGCACCCGCCACCCAGAAGATTCTCGCGCTTTCTCGGGAGGAGAGACGAATCTCCTCGTTCCAGAGGGTCTGGTCGGATTCAGTCGTGATCCTGGCATCGAATGGCATGCCGTATGCTTCTCGCATGCTCAGGCCTTCGTACGGATTGGAGGTGCCCTCGATACTGGCATTCGAATAGGCACTGAGAATCGTCAGGACCATATCCTCGAATTCATGAGTGAATTCGGCGGTGAAGCGGACCGCTTCGTTTTCATCCGAGCGAATGTCCGGATCCTGTTCGGCCTTGGCCGTGTCGCCATACGGATAGAGCACATAGTTGAGATCGCCATCGCGCTGGTCCGAATAGCTGGCGGTGAGCAACAGGCTGGTCGCCTCGGTCGGTTCCCACAGCAGCGATCCACGCGCGGTCTGCGCGCGCGGTTCGGTGACCGGATCGCCGGTCTCGAGATTCGACACATTGCTGTCGATGTGCGAGGCCCGCACGGCGATTCGGCCGCTCAGGGTTTCGGTCAGGGGGCCGCCGACGGCGCCTTCGGTCATGTAATGGTTGTCCTCGCCGATCTCGCCGCGAATGTAGCCCTCGAGCCAGCGGGTCGGGAGCCGGGTCCTGATGTTGATGGCGCCGGCCTCCGAGTTGCGGCCGAACAGGGTGCCCTGCGGGCCCTTCAGCACCTCCACCTGATCCACGTCCAGCAGACTCATGGTGGCATTGGTGGCCGACAGGGGCAGGCCGTCCAGATTGATGACGACGGCGGTGTCGTCGATGCTGGTTCTCTGGATCGAGCCGATGCCCCGGATCCGGACATTGCGTTCGCCCAAGCCCATGTTCGAGACGAAATCCACGC
This sequence comes from Imhoffiella purpurea, assembly GCF_000585215.1. Lineage (GTDB taxonomy): Bacteria > Pseudomonadota > Gammaproteobacteria > Chromatiales > Chromatiaceae > Imhoffiella > Imhoffiella purpurea. Next base: position 3,209 of record NZ_AONC01000048.1, read on the forward strand.
CCGGGGTCTGCTCGATCAACTGGTCGAGCGACTGCAGGCGCCGGTCCTCGATTTCCTCGCTGGTGACGGTGGTGACACTGAAGGGCACGTCCTTCGCCATCTCCTTCGAGCGGCGGGCGGTGACCATCAGGGTGTCGAGCGTCACGGCGGCGGTTTCGGCGTCGGCATCGTCCTCGCCGTTCGCGTCGGCAGCGGCCAGGCCGGGTATTCCCAGGCACAGGGTCGTGGTCAGTGCGAGTGCGGCCGGGCGCAGGCGAAAGCCTGCGTGCCAGGGCAGAAGCCTTGGGTCTGCGGGGTCAGGGATTCCTCTGATCATGCTGGGTTCCTTATCTGAGGTTGAAGATGTCGGGTGGCGCTCCTGTTTGCGCTCGGTCGCTGTATCGCGGGCAGGTGAGCTGGCGGATTCGGCGGTTCCGGTCGCGCCGGCGGCAGGGGCAGGCAACAGGGGACGCGCCGGCCTCCGATCTCGCGGTCGATGCGCTCGGTCGGGAGGCCGAACAGGCGTTCGGTGAGGGCCGAATCGACGACCTCGTCCGGGGTCCCGTCGGCCAGGATGCGTCCGTCGCGCATGGCCAGCAGCCGGTCGGCGTACTGGCTGGCCTGGTTGAGGTCGTGCAGCACCATGACGATGGTCCGGCCGTGGCGGCGGTGCAGCTCGGCGAGCAGCTCGAGCAGTTCCACCTGGTGTCCCATGTCCATGTAGGTCGTGGGCTCGTCGAGCAGCAGGATCTCGGCCTGCTGGGCCAGGGTCATCGCCAGCCAGACGCGCTGGCGCTCGCCGCCGGAGAGTGTGGCGAAGCGCCGCTCGCGCAGATGGCCGATGCTGGTGGCGCCGAGTGCCCAGTCCACCACCTCCAGATCCCGAGCGGTGGCGCCGCCCAGCAGGCCCTGGTGGGGATAGCGTCCGTGGCCGACCAGCTGGCTCACGCGGATGTCGTCCGGGGCCGATGGGCTCTGGGGCAGGCTTGCGAGCCGGCGCGCCAGGGCCTTGGGTGCCCAGTCGGCGAGCGGGCGCGCGTCGAGCCGGATCTCGCCCCGGGCCGGACGCAGCAGACCGCCGAGGGCCTTGAGCAGGGTCGACTTGCCGCAGCCGTTGGGGCCGACCAGACAGGTGATCCGACCGGGCTCCAGGTGCAGCTCGGGGATGTCGACGATGGTGCGCTGGCCATAGGCCAGCCGCAGTCCGGTGGCGTGCAGACTCATGGATGCGTCCTTGTGCGGCGCTGGAGCAGGAGCAGGAAGATCGGGATGCCGATCAGGGAGGTGAGCGCCCCGACCGGCAGCTCCTGAGAGACGGTCAGGGTGCGCGCGGCGATGTCGGCGCCGAGCGTCAGCAGGGCGCCGCACAGCAGGGTGACGATCAACAGACGGCCCATGTCGCCGCCGACCAGACGGCGCGCCAGATGGGGCACGACCAGACCGACGAATCCCACCGGGCCGGCGACCGCCGTGGCACTGGCGGCGAGCATGACGGCCACGCCGAGCGCGATGAGGCGCCAGCGGCGTACCGGCAGACCCAGCGACTGGGCGGTCTCGTCCTCGAAGCGCAGCAGTGAGAGCGGACGCAGCAGCAGGGCCGCCGCGCTCAACCCGATCAGCGTCCAGGGCAGCAACAGCAGCAGATGCTCGAAGTCGCGTCCGTAGAGACTGCCCGCCAGCCAGATCAGGGCGATCTCGGTACGGGCACCGCCCCAGACCACGACCACCCACATGACCAGGGCGTTCAGCACCGCGCCGACGGCGACGCCGTTGAGGGCCAGTCGCACCGGGCTGACACGTTCGCCCCAGGACAGCCCGAGCACCAGGCCGGCGGCGCCCAGACCGCCGATGAGCGCGGCGAACGGCAGCCAGGCGAGCGAGATCTCGGTGCTGGCGTTGTGCAGCAGCCCGGCGTTGAGCAGGTCGCCGAGCAGCAGCACCGTGACCACCAGCAGGCTGGCGCCGCTGGAGATGCCGACGATGCCGGGATCCCCGAGCGGATTGCGGATCACCGCCTGCAGGATCAGCCCGGACACGGCCAGGTGCAGCCCGACCAGCACGGCGAGCAGGGTCCGGGGTAGGCGCAGTCCCCAGACGAGCCGGTGCCCGAGCGCGTCCGGGTCCGAGCCGATCAGCCCCTGGTAGACGGCGTGCGGGTCCAGATAGACGGAGCCGGCGAGCAACGACAGCGCCATGGTCGCCGCGAGCGCCAGGCACAGGGCGGCGAGGATCCAGCGGAAACCGTTGCGCGCGGGCGTGCCGGGCGCCGGATCCGGGCGGCCCGGGACGGCGAGGACGGACGGGGAGCGCACGGACATCTCAGGTCCCCTGACGGCGGATGAGGTGGACCAGCAGCGGTCCGCCGACGAGTACGCAGAGGATGCCGACCGGGATCTCCTGCCACTTGGCGATCAGATCCGCGCCGCAGACCAGGCTGGCCCCGGCCAGGGCGGACAGCGGCAGCAGCGTCCGGTGGGTCGTCCGCTCGCCGGCCAGGGTCAGGCCCGAGCGCACCAGGTGCGGTGCGACCAGGCCGACGAAGGCGATCGGCCCGGTGGCGGCGACGGTCGCAGCGCTCAGCACCACGGCGGTCAGACCCAGCAGCAGGCGCCAGCGCGTCACCTGCAGCCCGAGCGAGGTCAGCATCGTCTCGTCGAGCGCCAGCAGATCGAGGATGCGCGCGCAGGCCAGTCCCAGGGCGAGTCCACCGAGCACCCAGGCCCAGAGCATGCCCACATGCTCCCAGGTGCGGTTGGCGAGGCTGCCGCTCAGCCAGTAATAGATGCCGTTGGCCTCGGTCTGGGAGGAGACCAGCACCAGGGTGATGGCGGACAGGAAGAAGAGGTTGACGCTCATGCCGACCAGCGTCAGCTGCAGCGGTTCGAGCCGGGTGCGCAGTCCGATCGCGAAGGTCAGCAGGGCGGCGAACAGACCGCCGAGGGTACCGCAGGCCAGCATCGCGGGCGTCGAGAGACGGGCGAAGGCCATGCCGAGCACCATGGCGAAGGCGGCGCCGGCGGTGACGCCCAGCAGGCCCGGCTCGCCGAGCGGGTTGCGGGTGATCGACTGGGCGATGGCGCCGGCCATGCCCAGGGCGGCGCCGGCCAGCAGGCCGGTGAGCAGGCGCGGCAGACGCAGCTCATGGACCACGAATGCGGCGTTCGAGTCGCCGCCATGCCAGAGGATGCCGGGCAGTGCCTCCAGTGGAACCCGGTAGTCGCCGAGACTCAGGGCAGCCGCGGCCGCCAGGGTCAGCACCCCCAGACAGAGCAGCCCGAGCAGCAACGGAGCGCTGGGCGCGGCGGGGGGAGCCCAGCCGAGTGGGAGTCGCCACGACATGGCCGACGACTTAGTTTGCGACGTTCAGCGGAACGGCGCGCGCCGCCGACGGAATGTCCTCCGGTTCGGGGAAGGTCTCCGGATAGAGCAGGTGCGCCATCTCGCGCAGTACCATCTCCCGCGCCAGGGGACCGTGCGACATGATGTACTGGTCGTTCACCCGCCAGGCTCGGCCGTTGCGGACCGCCTTCAGCCGCGACCAGACCGGGTTGGCGGCGACGGGGCCGTCCTGTCCCTTGAAAACGAGGATCACGTCGGGGTCGAGACGCAACAGGGTCTCGAGTCCGATGGCGGCCGAGTCCGGCATCTCCAGCTCCGGCGTGGGGCGATGGCCTTGGACGTTGGTCGCTCCGAGGTGTCCCATGATCCGGGTGGTGAGATAGTGATCGTAGAAGGCATAGGGTACGTCGGCCCAATCCCAGAGGAAGACGGCCGTGACGCCGCCCGGCGCCTTGGTCCCGAAGGTCTCCAGGTCGGACAGGAAGCGGGCGTTGAGTGCCTGGCCCCGGTCCTCCTCGCCGAGCGCCCGGGACAGGCGCTCGACCGCGCTCAGCGAGTCCTCGAGCGTGGTCAGGTCGAGGGCGATGAAGGTCCCGGCCTCCTCGATCTTCTTCTCGAATGGCTGGGTGTAGGTGCGCAGCCCGACGATGAGGTCGGGCGCGAGCTGGGTGAGCACCTCGAGATTGGCCTGGTGGATCTCGCCCAGATTCACCGCGCCGGTGGCCGCGTCGCCGAGGAAGGCGGACTGCTTGCCGTTGAGGGTCGAGAGTCCGGCCATCTGTCCCCCCAGGGCGGTGACCAGATCGGCGCCGAAGGTGGAGATGGCGGCAACACTTTCAGGGCGCTGCTCGATGACGACCTGCTTGCCGCGGTCGTCGAGGATCTCGACCGGAAAGGCATCGGCCCAGGTCGGAGCGACCTGGCAAGCGCCTAGGGTGGTCAGGGCGGCCACCAGTAGGGCCGGCAAGGAACGGGCGGACGGATGGATCATGATGGCACTCTAAATAAAAACGCATCTTGATCGCATTATTTGGCGCGCCGGGGTGGCGCGCTACCCGGATCGGTCGGAACGGGTGCGCGACCTCGAGACCGATTCGGGTCGTCGAGCGTCGATGATGGTGGAGGGCGGATTGGATCCTGAAAGCGATGTGACCGGGGTGCGTGGCTGCGTCACCGTCTTGCATCCCGAGAGTTCGGATGATAAAAACGCTCCTATTGATAGTGATTCTTATTTCTTTTGTGACCTTGCGATGTATCCTGACTCCGAGCCCGAGGCGCTCGTTTCCCCGCCTTCGGATCCTTCGGTCGTCTCCTTGCAGCCCGGTTTTCTGGTGTGTCATACCTCGGCCCGGGATTTGGATGCCGTCGATCGTGTCCGCGAGTTCGCCGGCGACTGCGAATTCCTGCACCTCAATTGCCAGCTCGACGGCCGTTTCGAGGGCTTCGTGGGGCCTTATTCGCTGTCTTATGCCAAGGGCGACCTGAGCTTGGGGTTTTCGTCGGGGGAAACCTTCAGGGTCAGGCACTGCGCGCGTTTTCGGAATCTCGCCGTGATGTTGACGCCTCGGGTTCTGGAGTCCTTGGCGGGCGAGGAGGCCGCATCCGTTCTCGGCAAGACCGAGGCGCAGGATTTCTTCCTGCGCCATGCCGGCGTCTGTCGCAAGGCCTGGCAGTCGGCCTCGGTCGTCGCCGACTTGATGGCGACCGATCCAGGCCACCGATTGCTGTTTCAGTCGGCCACGCTGGAATTTCTGCACTGGCATCTGGCTGCCTTTCGAGGCCGGGCGGGGACCAGGTCCCTCTCGCACCGAGACTGTCTGCGGCTGGAGGATGCGCGCAACCTGTTGCTCCAGGATTTGGCTTCACCTCCGACCATCGCCGATCTGGCCCGCGCGCTCGGGATGAGTCAGTTCAAGCTCAAGGACGGATTCAAGAGACGCTTTGGCTGCGGCATTTACGAACTCTTCCAACGGCAACGCATGCAGGAGGCGCGACGCCTGCTGCAGCATCACAACGTCACCGAAACGGCGGTCTTGTTGGGTTACACCAACATCAGCCACTTCAGCGCGGCCTTTCGCAAGCAATTCGGTCTATTGCCAAGCCGGGTGCGCGGGACAGGGTCTTCGCTCGGCGTTTAGGCCGCGACACACTCATCCAGCCACCGCAGCAGTGATTTGTACAGCTGTGCCTCGCGGGAGCTGGGCTTGCAGATGGAGATGTGGTCCTCGTCCAGAGGGACCGCGACCTCATTGGGCAGGCCGGGCTCGGCGCTGGTGGCGTCGACGGCTGTCGGGCAGAACCTCAGCGGGGTTGGCGGTTCGGGCAAGGGGGCTGGGCGTTCTGGCGCTGTCGTTGGTCACCGCGATCGGTGTAGGTCGGGTTAGCGCAGCGTAACCCGACGTTGGCGGTGCATGAGGCATTGATTGTCGGGTTACGCTGGCGCTAACCCGACCTACGGTTTCGGCTGAGGCCAGGTTGCGGCGGCGGCCTCGGCATTCTCCAGCTCCGGCAGACGGCGGCCGTAGCCGTGTTTCTCGATCAGGCGGCGGGCTTCGGCCAGCGCTGCGCGGTCATGGAAGAGGCGGGCGCGGGTGAGGGCGCAGTCGACGAGGTGCAGGGCCATACCGCCGCGGGCGGCGATGCGCTGGGCCTCGTCGAGGTCGGCGCGGGCGGCGTCAGGCATGCCCAGGGCGTGGCGGAGCCAGGCGCGGGTGAGGAGGCCGAGGGGAAGCATGTCCTGGTCTCCGGCGGTGCGCAGGCGGTCGAGTGCGCGCTCGCTGTGCTCCTGGGCCTCGGGGCCGGGCGGGCGGCCCTTGAGGCGTTCGGCGTATAGGGCGCAACGGGCGAGGGTGAGGTGGTGGAGTGCGAAGTCGAGCAGCGGCGCGCCGGGCATGCCTTCTTCCCACTCCAGCGTCTGCTTCGCACGCCGCGCCACCGCAGAGCAGACCCCTACCCGATCTGGATCGGCCCCCGTTCCCGCACCATCCGCGCCGAGCCAGGCGGCCTGCTCGGCCCCGGCCAGGAGCAGGTCGCAATAGCGGAAGCCCGGGAGCGAGTAGAGGAGCGGGTGTTGGGGCTGCCACTCCGCCTGCTGGCGCTCGGCCTCGGCGAAGACGTCCAGGGCCTCCCGGGTCTCGCCCTGCTGGTGCAGGGCGTCCGCTAGGGTGGTGCGCGTGATCATGCGCCAGGCCGCATCGCCGCTGCGGTCGTCCCAGACCTCGCGCCCCTCGCCTGCGAGGACGCCCAGATGTTTGGCGACTCGGTCCTTCCAGGTCTCGTCCCGGTGGCTGTAGCTCAGGAAGACGCGCAGTGCAGGCGCCATGACCGGTGTCTCCGTTCAGGGTTCGCGGCGGAACGATCAGTGTATCGCCGGTGCGGGCGTGCGCAAGGTGGACGGCCAGGGGCCGTTGCGTTGGCTTCCAGCCAAGGCGGCTGGTCGCCAACCTCAGGCCACGGCTCGTCTCGGAGCTATCGCCGACAGCGGGAGAATAGGGGAGGGCCTGTAGGGCGCAATAGGCCGCGCTTGATGGGGCGCTGTGTCGCTCAGTCGTCGCTCATGCCTTGCATGTCGCGCCGTCATCGGACATCGGGGCGGCCGTATTGCGCCGCATGCAGGCGTGCCATTCGGCGCAATACGCTTTCGCTATTGCGCCCTACGATGGACGCCACCTAAGAGGTCGACCGGCTCGGGCATGAATTCCGCTAGGCGCGGTTTAGACCTGCCCGGCCTTCAACTGCTCCCGGATCCACCGGCACATGGGGTCCTTGTGAAACCGCTCGTGCCAGTAGAGGTGGGCGTAAGTGACCTCCTTGGTGGTTTGCGGCGGGGTCTCGCGGACCACCAGGTTGCGGCCCCGGGCGAGTTCCTCGGCGAACCGGTGCGGCAGGCGGAAGACGATGTCGCTGCGCTCGCAGAAGGCGGGGATGGAGGCGAAGCTGGAGAGCCGCAGGGGCTGGTTCAGCCGCTCGCCCGGCGACAGCTGGCCCTGCTCGATGAGATCCCTCTCCACCATGCCGCCGCCGCGTCCGGTGAGCGACACCAGGCCGTGGCTGGCCGCCGCGATGCGATCGAGGGTCAGCGGACCCTGTGCAAGCGGATTGTCCTTGCTCATCACCAGGGCGAGGCTCAAGGGGGCGAGACGGAGGCTGTGGAGCTGCGCGGTGCTCGCGCTCGGCTCGAACGGGGTGACGACGAAGTGGACATCGCCGCGCTCGAGCGGTTCGAAATGGTCGCGCGGCTCGCTGTTCACCTCCAGCACCATGCCGGGGGCCAGTCGGCGCATCCGCTCGAACAGGGGCGGGAGGAACCAGCCGACCTCCGGCTCCGGACCATAGAAGCGGACCACCTGGGTCGAAGTCGCCGGATCGAAGACGGGGCGGGAGACGAGGCGCTCGGCCTCGTCCAGCCACTGGCTCAGTTCCGGCAGGAGCGCCTCGGCGCGCGCGCTGAGCTCGAATCCACGCGGGGTGCGGACCAGCAGCGGGTCGTCGAACATGGCGCGCAGCCGCTGCAGGGCGCGGCTCACGGCGGGCTGGCTCATGCCGAGCTGCTCACCGGCGCGCGAGACGTGTCGGTCCTCGAGCAGCTGTCTCAGGACGACGAGCAGATTCAGATCCAGGGTACGAAGATTCGTCATGTGGATAATTAGTATCTCCGTTATGCATTGGACGCATGGATTCTCTCAGCCTAGTCTGTCGCGTTCGAATTTAACCGCCGTCGCTCGACGGCCGGCCAATCCGCGGAGATATGACCATGACACTCGATTCGCCCACCCGGCTCAGTCCGAACACCATCGCCCTGCATTGGATCGTCGCGCTCATGATGATCGGCCTGCTGGCCGTCGGGGTCTACATGACCGAGAACGGCGTCTATGCACTCTACCCCTGGCACAAATCGCTCGGTGTCCTCATCGCCCTGTTCGTGGTCCTGCGCGTGGCCTGGCGCATGCTCAACGGCTGGCCCAAGGCGGTCGGGGACTATACGTCCATCGAGAAACGGCTGGCGAAGATCGTGCACTGGGTGCTCATCGTCGGAACGGTGCTGATGCCGATCTCCGGGGTCATGATGTCGGGCATGGGCGGGCACGGGGTGTCCTTCTTCAATCTCGAACTGATCGCGCCCAATCCGGACCCGGCCAATCCGCAGGAGGTGCTGCCGCTCAACGCGACGCTGGCCCAGATCGGTCATCTGGTGCATGGCTGGGTCGGCTATCTGCTGATCGGCGCCATCGTCCTGCATCTGGTGGGCGCGCTGAAGCACCATCTCATCGATCGTGACGGCACCCTGAGACGCATGCTCGGTAACGAGGTCGAGGTGACATCCTGATCGACCGGACCCATCTCGAGATGGGTCCGTTCAGCAGCCACCGAGGGCCGAGGCATGACCAAGCGAACCATCGGGATGGACGACCGGCTTCACGCCTATCTGGTCGCGCATTCGCTGCGCGACTCCGAGGTGAAGCGGCGTCTGCGCGAAGCGACGGCCCCCTTGGCCAGGGCCGGGATGCAGATCGCCCCGGAGCAGGGCCAGCTGATGGGTCTGCTGGTGGAGCTGACCGGCGCCCGCCGCGTCATCGAGGTCGGGACCTTCACCGGCTACAGCGCGCTCTGCATGGCCGAGGCCATGCCGGCCGACGGCGAGCTGATCTGCTGCGATCTGAGCGAGGAATGGACCGGCATCGCCCGCCGCTTCTGGCGCGAGGCCGGCGTCGAGGGTCGCATCGATCTGCGGCTGGCCCCGGCGCTGGAGACCCTGGACGGCCTGCTGGCCGAAGGTCGGGAGGAGTGGTTCGACATGGCCTTCGTCGACGCCGACAAGTCGAACTACGGCCACTATTTCGAGCGCTGTCTGCGCCTGCTGCGCCCCGGCGGGCTCATGCTGCTCGACAATACCCTCTGGGGCGGGAAGGTGGCCGATCCCGAGCAGCAGGATGCGGATACCCAGGCCATCCGCGCGCTCAACGACCGACTGATCGAGGACGGGCGGGTGACCCCGAGCCTGCTACCGATCGGCGACGGATTGACCCTGGCGCGCAAGCGCTGATTCGGGGGCTCGATCAATCGGGCCGGTGGGCCAGAAGACGCGATGAGTTGAGCAGGATCCCCAGGGTGTGGCTGATGTGGATGATGCCGCCCATGGCAGGCGACAGGATGCCGAGCGCGCCCAGGACGACCCCGGCCAGGTCGGTGACCACGGCGAAGGCATAGTTCTGATCGGCGGTGCGCAGGGTTCGGTCGCTGAGCCGGCGGATGGCGATCAGCTTGCGGACGTCGCTGTCGGCGAGGGCGATGTCGGCGATCTCGATCGCGACCTCGGAGCCGCCGGCCCCCATGGCGATGCCGATCTCGGCCTCGGAGAGGGCCAGTGCGTCGTTGACGCCGTCCCCGACCATCACCAGAGACCCGTGATCCAGGCGCAGCCGGCGCACCACCTCGGCCTTGTCCTGCGGCAGCAGTCCTGCATGACAGGAGTCCAGACCCAGCTCGCGGCTCAGTCCCTCGGCCACGGCCGGCTCGTCGCCCGAGATCAGACAGAGATGGGTCACGCCCTCGGCGCGCAGCGCCTCCAGGGTCTCGCGGACGCCGGGACGCAGTTGGTGACGGATCCCCAGCACGCCCAGCACCTCGCGGTCCAGCGCCACGTAGACGCTGGTCAGTCCGCGTCCGCTCATCTCCTCGGCCGCGTGACGCAGACGCCGGCTCAACCTTAGACGCTCGGCCTCCAGCAGGCGGGCGTTTCCGAGCAGTACGGTGCGCTCCCGCACCTGGGCCTTGACGCCCTGTCCGAGCAGATGCTCGCTCAAGGCATGCTGTTCGGGCTCGACTCCCTGGCTCCGTGCGTGCTCGACGATGGCATGGGCGAGCGCGTGCGGGTTGTGCTGCTCCGCCGAGGAGGCCCAGAACAGCAGTTCCTGCGAATCCTCGGCCACCACCTCGGCGACCTCTGGCGTCTCGGTGGTCAGGGTGCCCGTCTTGTCGAAGCACCAGCATCGGGCGCCGCCGATCTGCTCCAGATAGATGCCGCCCTTGACCAGGATCTGACGGCGCGCGGCATTGTGGATGGCCGCGCTCACGGCCGTGGAGGCGGCGAGAATGGTCGAGCAGGGACAGGACATCACCAGCATGACCGTCAGCGCGCGGCTCAGGCTCTGTGTCAGCACCAGGGTGCCGAGGGTCGAGACCGTGCCGAGCTTCAATAGACGGGCCGCCAGGACGTCGGCGCGTTCCTGCAGCGGGGCCTTCTGGTCGAGCGAGGCATCGACCAGTGCCGCGATGCGGGCCAGATAGGTGTCTTCGCCGACCTCGCACGCCCGCACGTAGAGCACGCCCTGTTCGAGATAGCTGCCGGCGAAGACCCGCTCGCCCTGGGTCTTGTAGACCGGCTCGGCGCGGCCGGTGATGGCCGCCTCGCTCAGCTCCGCCGCGCCCTGTTGGATCTCGCCGTCCACCGGGATCTTCTCGCCGGTGCGGATCACCACCAGATCGCCCGCCTTCAGCTCCGCCACCGGGGTGAGGATCTCGGCGCCGTCGATCACCACCCAGGTGTCCTTGATGGACAGGGAGAGCATGCGCCGAATCTCGCGCCGCGAGCGGTTCGCCACATAGGTCTCCAGTAGCCGACCGCCGTGGAGCACGAAGATGATCTCGAAGGCGGTCAGTGCCTCGCCGACCAGGATCGCCAGGAGCAGCGAGAAGGCCAGGAACTGGTGGATGGTGAAGCGCCGCTCGGTGAAGGTCTCGTGCCAGGCGTCGCGCAGCAGGGGCAGGGCGCCGATCAGGGCGATCAGTCCGGTCGGGCTCAGGGCGGATTGGGCCACCGGGCGTTTCAGGACATGCTCGCGGATCAGCACGTATCCCAGATAGCCGCAGAGCAGACCGAAGCCGACCAGACGCCAGAACCAGGAGCCGCTCTTTTTGTCTCTTTCTGTTGTCTGCCGGCAGCCGCGACATTGGATGCCGGTATCGGTCTCCGCGTCCGCGGGATCGGGACACATGGGATCGCGCAGGATGGCGTCGATCATGGATTTGAGCGCGGCCGCATCGATCAGGGATTCCTGATAACGCAGGGCCAGGGATGCGCAGCCCGGATTGCAGCTCACCTCCAGTACGCCGTCGACGCCGCTGAAATGGCGCTCGAACCGTGACGCCAGGGTGTGATTCCCTGTCAGCGGCTGGATGCGCAGCCGGACGCGGCCGGGTATCTGGTGGCGTGTCTGAATCATGCCTCTGTCTCCATGCTGCGATCCGTTGCGACTGGTGATTGGACTCAAACGATAATGATTGGCGTTCGTTGAGATGCCTGCATTGATATCGCACAATCGAATCGAAACCTGTCGCCCCCCGATCGGTCACAGGGATATGGACATGAAAAACCATGCGCTCGTCGCTGCGTGTATTTTTGTTGGGGTAGGGACGGTCTTGGCAGACCCCGTCTGCGACTTCACCATCGAGGTCGGTGACGCCATGCGCTACAGCCAGGAGGAGATGGTGGCCGGCACGGACTGCGAGCGGATCCGCGTCACGCTCGTCCATACCGGTACGCTTCCGGATACCCTGATGGGACAGAATTGGGTTCTGGCGCGGACCTCAGATCTGGATGGCGTGGCGATCGACGGGATGCGCGCCGGCGCCGCGAACGACTTCGTGAAGCCCGGCGACGGGCGTGTCCTGGCGGCGACCGAACTGATCGGTGGGGGCGAATCCACCAGCGTCACCTTCGACCCGTCGGACCTCTCGCCGGACGAGGACTACAGCTATTTCTGTACCTTTCCGGCGACCTGGGTGTTCATGCAGGGACGTTTCATCCTGCGCTGATCCGAGACCGGATCTTCTCTTGGCGCCGGCCGCCAGGGCCGGCGTCGCTGCCCCCGGAGACTCAGGATCCAGTTGGCCCCTGTCTCGATTCGTATGACCAGATGTCCGCGAATTCGAGCGGTGCCGCGATCCTGCCGCGGCGGATGGACCGCTCGGTCTCGACACCGTCGATGCGCACGATCCAGCGCCAATTTGCGGATAGGGGAGTTGCCTCAGGAATCAGACGACTGGAGCTGGAGCGATCGGCGAGCTGGATCGGATCCGAGCGATCCCGCAGGATGCGTTCGGCCACCAGCCGCGGCATCACGTCGGTCGCCCGTAGCCAATAACCTGTTTCGTCGAGCCTGGACGCGGTCTCGAGCCCCCAGGCGCTTGCATCCATCGACCAGGTTACCTCGATCGCGCATCCTTGCGGCGGACATTCGCCGACCTCGATGGCCAGGCGCCGACCCTCGACAGCGCTGTCCGCCTCGCGGCATTGCACGCTGGTCTTTTCGATCCGAACGCCAGGTGGAAGGATGGCATGCACGACGCCCTGATCGGCGCGCGCGCCGACCATGATGAGCAAACCTCTGAGCTTGCGCTCCCTGGGGTTCACTCGGAGCTGTATCCACCCGCTTTCGACCGAGACCGATGAGGTTGGCTGAAGCGGGTCGGCCTCCATCCCCGCGTCCACCTTCGGCCGTTGCCCGACGCTCGGTTCCGAGAGGGTCGCCAGGGACGGAACGGCGAACCAGGATACCAGGCCGATCAGCAGGGCAGCGAATAGAGGGGGCGCCAGATTTATGGCGAGCGATCTGGATGAGCCGGTATCTGTCCGGGTCGGTCTAGGACGTCGAAGGCTGAACATGGGCCATGCACCTCTGGCTGATGAAGGGGCGAATGGCTGTTCACGCCCGAGAAGCGACAGCTGACCGAGTCTCGCGTCTCACGGGGGGAATGGCTTGTCAAGAATAATTCTCTTTTAGCTTTACATGAACGCGAGTGGTCGGCAAGGGGTTTCTGTCCTTTCCGTGCACGCCCGAATAGCCCATCCAGTAAGGCTCGTCCGAATGGACGGTCATCTTTTGCGGAAGCGGATGAAATAGTTCTCGCGCAGTCGAAGCGGCTCGTCGATGAACGCGAATCCCGCCCGCTCGACCTCGGCGATGACGGTCTTCCGCCCGGCTCGCACGTGCGAGAGGATCCAGTCCGAACTGGTGCCAGGCTCGCGGCGGTAGTCGATGATCGCAAGCAAGCCGCCCGGGGCCAGCGCCGCGTGGATCGAATCCAGGATCGTCTCCGGATACTCGAAGTGGTGATAGGTATCGCAGATGAAGACGAGGTCGACGCTGGAGTCCGGCAGCGCGACCTCCTTCTGGCGGTTGAGCACGGGCGCGACCTGCGTCAGTCCCTCGGCCGCGGCGCGCCGCCCGATGGAGGTGATGAAGGATTCCGAGATGTCCACGGCATAGACGATCCCGGTCGGGCCCACGGACCGGGCGAAGGGCAGGGTGAAGAGTCCCGTTCCGGCGCCCACGTCGGCGACGCGCATGCCGGGCCGGATCTCGAGGGCCCGCAGGATCTCGTCCCGCCGGTCGAAGACCTCCCGTCCCTCGCGCTCGAAGATGTCCTGCCAGCGTTGTGGATTGGCATGACGGTAGTGGTTGTTGAGCGAGGGATCGACCGCCGGGGATTCGGCCAGTGCGGCGAGCGGAAGGAGCAGGAGCGCTACGATGGGGATCAGGCGACGGAGTTCGAGTTCGATCGGCATTGGAGATCTTCCTCCCGGTGGGTGGGCCATTCGTGGATCGGAATTTGAGCATGAGGGTCGCCGATACCGGCGGCCAATAGCCCAATCCTATCCGCTGTCGCGCGCTGGCTGGTCGTCGAAGAGCGTCAGGATCGCCGCGATGGCCCCCGTTTGACGAATTCCGACCATCATCGAGACCGGGCCGCATGCACGCTGCGTGATTCGCATACGCCTTGTATGAGGATTTTTATTTACGTATTATTTTTTCCGAATCGATCCTATCGACCGGTTCACCTCATCCTCGAATCGCGAACAGGTGGCGCATGGAACCTTTTCATCACATTCATCGGGTTCGGCTCGGATCGCTGATCGTGGGCTCGGTGTTCGCCGTGAACCATGCGTTCGCCCAGGAGACGCTCCTCGGTCCCATCGAGATCACGGCGGAACGGCTGGTCACGCCGACCAAGCAGGCGGAGGAGACCGTCTACACGGGCACGGCGGTGACGGCCAAGGGGATCGAGCTCCAGGGGGCCAAGGCGTCGATGCAGGTCTACGGGGCCATCGACATCCTGCCCGGCGTCAGCACGGAGCAGCCCGACTCCAGCGGTCTGGGGGTAGAGCAGTCGAGCGTGCGTCTGCGCGGCGTGCGCAGCTCGCTGGGCACCATCACGGTCGAGGGCATCCCCAACTACGGCGGCAACCCCATCGGTCCGAGGGATTATCTCTACGACATGGAGAACATGGCGTCCGTCTCCGTCTACAAGGGCGCGACCCCGGCCGACATCGGCGCCGGGGTGGGGACCCGGGGCGGGGCCATCGTGCTGCATCCCCGATGGCCGGGTGACGAACCCGGTGCCGAGCTGGTTCAGCGGCTCGGGTCGAACCGCTTCACCCGGACCTACGCCCGTCTCGAGACGGGGCGGCTGAACGACAGCGGGACGCGGATGTCGGGCGCCTTCTCCTATTCGGAGGCGGACAAATGGCGGGGTCCGGGCGACCTGGGCCCGCGCGCCAACGCCAATCTGATGCTGGTGCAGCCGATGAGCGAGGATCTGGAGTTCGAGGTCTGGCTCAATCACAACGATCAGGACCAGCACCTTTACCGGCCGCTCACCTACGATCAGGTCAGCGATCTGGGTGCCAACCGCGATCTCGACTACAACGCCGAGCGCACCGGCAAGGCCGCGCAGGACATCCATTACTACGACTACAACCGCGGCTCCTACGACAATACCGATCTGCTGTCGGTGATCACCTACGATCCGGGCGACGGGATCAGGCTCTCCTTCAAGCCTTACTACAGCAAGGAGGACACCCAGGTTCTGCAGGGCACGACGTCGGGCGGCGGCCGGGTGCAGGAGCGCAACCGCGACATCGAGCGCTGGGGCCTCATCGCCGAGGCCGGCGGGGAGATCGCCGGGATGTCGGCCGTGCTCGGCTATCACTACGAGCACACCGACATGCATATCACGACCCGGAACTACGCCATCACCGGCAGCGGGCTCGCGTATCGCGGCTATGGCATCCTGGCCACCACGGGCACGACCCACATCAACAGCCCCTACGCCAAGCTGGCCGGCTCGGCGAGCGGATTCGACTGGCAGGTCGGGCTCAAGTATTTCAACTTCCGCGATGCCGAGAGCGAGGGCTATACCACGAGCGGTGCGCCGGACTACGGCCTGGTGCGCGCGCCGGATCTGGACCGGGCGGCCCGCACCCATGAGATCTGGCTGCCCTCGGCCGGGGTCTCCTACGATCTGACCCCGGAGACCCAGGTCTACGCGAGCTACGGCAAGGGCTTCATCCGGCCCTATTCCTACATCCCCATCATCAACGCCTACAACGGCAACCGGGCCGCCTTTCAGGCCGCCGGGGTCACGCTGGACGAGCTCTTCTCGGGCTACGACATGGAGGAGTCGGATACCATCGATATCGGTCTGCGCTATCGCGGTGAGCGCTTCGAGCTGATGCCGACCTTCTTCCTCGCCCGCTACCGGAATCTGCTGACCAGCGTCTCGGACGCCCGGGTCCTGGTGAACGGGAGGCCGATCAGCTATCAGCAGAACATCGGCGAGGCGACCGGCTATGGCCTGGAGCTGGCCTTCAACGCCTATCTCTCCGACCGCCTGACCCTCTATGTCAATCCGACCTATACCCGGCTCACCTACGACGACGACCTGACCTACCAGGGCACCAGTCTTGCGACCAAGGGCAACCAGGTGGTCGACACCCCGGTCTGGATGGGCCAGGCGGGGCTCATCTATCGCTGGGGTGACCTCGAGATCGCGCCCAGGGTGCGCTATCTGGGCGAGCGCTACGGCGACTCGGTCCACACCGAGTCGATCGACGAGGTCTTCCTGACCGACCTGACCCTGAGCTACAGCACCAAGCGACTCTGGCCGGGCAAACGGCTCAAGGCGTCGCTCGAATTGAACAACCTCTTCGACGAAGACTATGTCGCGGTGATCAATGCCTCCGACGACAGCCGCGGCGGCAGCCCCAGCTATTATCCGGGCGCGCCCTTCACGGCCATGCTGACGCTGGGGGTGGAGATTTGAGAACGCCGATTCATCTGACTCGACGCGGCTTTCTCGGGCTGCTGGCGGCGGGACTGACGGCCCCCGCCTGGCGGTCCGGTCTCGCGGATCCGGCCGGGCGGCTCGTGGCGGTCGGTCCGGGGGCGCTGAGGCTGCTGACCTATCTGGGGGCCGCCGATCGTTTGGTCGGGATCGAGGACCTGGAGCGGCGTCCGCTCACCGCCAGCAGCTATCGCTATGCGCTGCCGTCGGGAATATCCGATCTGCCCTCGATCGGACCCGGCGGGCCGGGCCGCATGCCCGACCTGGAGCAGCTGATGCGTCTGCGTCCCGATCTGGTCGCGACTGCGACCCTGGACGGCCAGCAGATCCAGGCGCTGCGCGAGCGCGCCGGGCTTGAGGTGCTGGAGTTGAGCTACGGGGATACCGGCATCCTCAAGGTGGACGAGCTGTTGGGCTCGCTGCGCGCCCTGGGCCGGGCGCTGGGGCGCGAGGAGCGCGCCGAGCGGCTGGCCGATTTCATCGGGGCGAGTCTGGCCGAGCTGGACGACCGGATCGCGGGCGAGCCCCCGGCCGAGGCCTATCTGGGCGGGATCAGCATGCAGGGGGCGCACGGCATCACCAGCACCCAGTCGGGGCATCAGCCGCTGGTCTGGGCGGGTGGGTGCAACCTGGCGGATCGGGCCGGACCCGTGGGCCATCTCTTCATCGACCGCGAGCAGTTGCTGCTCTGGGATCCGGAGGTGCTCTTCGTCGACGGCGCCGGTCTGGCCGGCATCCTCACCGAGTACGCCAGGGATCCGGGCCTCTACCGGCGTTTGCGCGCCGTGCGCGAGGGGCGTGTCTATCTGACGCTGCCCTTCAACGCCTACAACACCAATGTCGAGAACGCCCTGGCCAACGCCTGGACGATGGCCAAGGTCCTGCATCCGGACGCCCTGGCGGATCTGGATCCGCAGCGCCAGGCGGGGCGCATCATGCGGACCTTCCTGGGGGCGGACGTGATGCCGGATCTGGCCCGCAACGGATACGGGCTGGGCCGTCTGGACCTGGAGGCGGGGCGGTGGACGCCGCTGTCCTGAGCGCCCCGCGCGCGGCCTTCCGGCGCCAGACTGCAAGACGTCTGCTGACCGGGCTGTCCCTGACGCTCCTGCTCGCCGCGCTGGCGGTCTATGCGCTGGGGCAGGGCAGCTATCCGCTCGCGCCGGGGCAGGTGCTGGCCGCGCTGTCCGCCGGACCGGACGCCGTGGATGCCGCGGCCCACGTGGTCTGGTCGATCCGGCTGCCGCGTCTGCTGGCGGCCGTCCTGGCGGGTATGAGTCTCGGGCTGGCGGGGGCGGTGATGCAGAGCGTGCTGCGCAATCCGCTGGCCTCGCCCATGACGCTCGGGGTCTCTCAGGGCGCGGCCTTCGGCGCCACCTGCGCCATCGTGCTGCTCGGGGCGGGCGAGCTGAACCGGCTGGGACCGGGCGCCGTGGTCATCCAGGAGCCCTATCTGGTGGTCGGTGCGGCGCTGGTCGGCGGGCTGGGAACCGCCGGCGCCATCCTGCTGCTGGCCCTGCTGCGCGAACTGCGTCCGGAGGCGCTGGTGCTGGCCGGTATCGCACTGGGCTCCTTTTCGAGCGCCGGGACCATGCTGGTGCAGTATTTCGCGAGCGAGACCCAGGCGGCGGCGACCCTCTTCTGGACCTTCGGCGATCTGGGCAAGGCCGGCTGGCGCGAGGTCGCCTGGCTGGCGACGGTGCTGGCGCCACTGATCCTGCTGCTGACCCGCGCCGGCTGGTCGCTCAACGCCCTGGCCTGGGGCGAGGACAGCGCGCGTGCGCTCGGCGTACAGGTCGGCCCCCTGCGTTTCGGGCTGCTGGCCGCCGGGGCGCTGCTCGCGGCCGTGGGCACGGCCTTTCTCGGGGTGATCTGGTTCGTCGGGCTCATCGCCCCGCACCTGGTGCGGCTGCTGATCGGCGTCGACCACCGCTACCTGCTGCCCTATGCGGCCCTGGCGGGGGCCATCGTCCTGCTCGGCGCGGATACCCTGGGACGGCTCCTGCTCGCACCCGTGGTGCTTCCGGTCGGCGCGGTCACGGCCATGCTGGGCGCGCCCCTGCTGCTCTTACTGCTGCTGCGGCCGGGCCGCTAGCCGTGCTCGAGATCCGCGATCTCGCCCTGGGCCATGGTCCGCGCACCCTGGTACGGGGACTGGACCTGGAGGTGCCGGCGGGCGGTCTGCTGGCGGTGCTGGGCCCCAACGGGGCGGGCAAGTCCACGCTGCTCAAGGCGCTGGCGCATCTGCTGCAGCCGAGGAGCGGGAGCCTGCGGCTCGACGGCGAGCCGCTCGCCGCACTCGGCCGGGCGGCCCGGGCGCGTCGCGTCGCCTATCTGTCGCAGCAGTCTCGGCCGGTGGCCGTGAGCGTCTACGAGGCGATCCTGCTCGGACGCATCCCGCATCTCGGCTGGCAGGTCGAGGAGACCGATCTGAAGGCGGTCGACGCCATCCTCGCGCACCTGGATCTGTCGCGGCTCGCCGGGCGTCCCTGCACCCAGCTCAGCGGCGGCGAGCTGCAGAAGGTGCTGATCGGCCGGGCGCTGGCCCAGACGCCGCGGCTGCTGCTGCTCGACGAACCGGTCAACCACCTGGACCTGGCCAACCAGCTCGAGGTCCTGGCGCTGATCCGCCGCACTGCGCGCGACCGGGATCTGGTCACCCTGGTGGTGCTGCACGATCTCAATCTGGCCCTGCGCTTCGCCGACCGCTTCCTGCTGCTGGACGGCGCGGGCGGTTTCGTCGCTGGCGACATGGCGTCGCTGTCGCCGGAACAGGTCGAGCAGGTATATCGGGTCCCGGTGACGCGCTGCGATCTGTCCGGACAGGCGCTCTTCATCCCGAGGTGAATCCAATGAACGAGGAAACCCGCTGGCCGAGCGATCCACTGCTCGAGACCCTGGCACGATGCGCGATCGCGGATCTGGAGGCGCATCCGCTGATTCTGGAGGATCTGAGTCTGGGGCAGCCCATCTCCTGGGCCCTGGTCCGGGACCGGGAGGGTCTCCGGGCGCTCGGCACGGCCATGACGCCGGTCGGCGAGTCCGTCTCGCCCGGGCCGCGCTATCCCGGTCTGCCGCTCGACTGGACCCAGTGGCCGCTAGCCGAGCTGCCGGGGCGCATCATGGCCGACCATCCGCTGGAGCGCTGTCTCGCCCTGGCGGTCATCAACGCCGTCTCGCAGCATCGCCTGGCACGCGAGGGACTCGCGGGCGTCGAGACCGGGGAGGTACGCTCGAGCGTGGTGCGCTGGGTCGCGGAGCGGAACGCCCGGCGGGTGGTGGTCGTCGGCAACATGGGACCGCTGGTAAACGGGCTCGCCGAGGCGGGCGTCCCGCACGTCGTCTTCGAGCGCAGTCCGGGCAACCGCGTCGGGGCGCTGCCGGACGCACAGGAATGGGCCTGGCTGGCCAAGGCCGACGGGCTCGTCCTCACCGGGGCGACGCTGCTCAACCATACCCTGGCCCCTATCCTGTCACTGGCGCGCGAGGCCCGCTTCCGGCTGCTGGTCGGCTTCTCGGCGCAGGCCCATCCCGAGTATCTCGCCGGCTGCGGGGCGACCCACGCCTTCAGCCTGCACATCCGCAACATCGACCCGGTGCGCCGGCTGTTGCAGGTCGGCAACTGGAACAGCATGTTCGAGAGCGAGACGGGCTATCTCGCCGAGCTGGATGCCGTCGCTCGTCATGTGCGATGAGCTCCGTTCCGTAGCGGCGCATGGCCCCTGTTGACGAATAGCAATGATAATGCGATAGATTATCGTTTATAGTGCGGCTTTCTGTTCAATCGTCGGACCCGAGGCGGCGCTCAGCGTGCACCCATGCAGCGCCTGGTCCGGCTCCTAATCGGAAGCCGTATCCACCATGTCGAAGTCATGCGCCCGCTGGGCCGATCCTGGTAATAGCCCCAGAGGCGTCCTGTCTCCTGTGTCTGCCGGATTGGGTCTTTCTGGCCTCCTGATGCTGTCGCCCGTGCCCGCGTACGCGGAGTTGGGAGATGTCGCGCTCGAGACCATCAGCGTCACCGCTACCCGCACGCCCACGGCGCTGGAACGTCAGCCCAGCGCGACCCAGGTCATCGACCGCAGCCAGATCGAGCGCCTGGACGCACAGCGTCTGACCGACGTTCTCAAGATCGCCCAGGGCGTGACCCTGCAGAAGCGCGGAACGCGCGACACGGTCTCCATCCGCGGCTTCACCAACGAACAGACGCTCATCTTGATCGACGGGAGGCGTCTCGCGAGCGAGCCCTCGCAGAAGTTCGAGCTCGACCGCATCACCTTGGCCAACGTCGAGCGGATCGAGATCGTGCGTGGTCCGGCCAGCGCACTCTACGGCGCCGATGCGCTGGGCGGTGTCATCAACGTCATCACCCGGCGGCCCGAATCCAACGAGGTCGACTGGCAGGTTCGCTGCGGCCGCCACGAGATGGACGGCGGCGACGGCTGCGATGGCGGCTTCCACGTCAGTCTCATGCCGTTGGATACCCTTGGACTCTCGTTCTCGGGCACCCTGATCGATCAGCCGGCGATCGATCTCGACTCGGGCGTCACCCAGATCGACGCCGAACGGCTCCAGGACATGGCCTTTCAGGCCGATTGGCGGATCACGCCGAGCCTGACGCTGGGCGTCATGCTCAAGTATTTGGCGACCGACAGCTATTTCGACGCACTCTCGGGTTCCGGCAAGTTCAACCGCACCGATGAGGAGGACGAGCGCACCGATACGGCCCTGACCCTCGGATACGACGACGGGGACAGGGCCGGTGAGCTCCAGCTCTACTATTCCAGGCTCGACAAGGACCGCGAGATGCGGCTGAGGGACTCGCGCAAGCTGCAGGAGTTCGACGAGATTCGGGTCGAGAAATCGGCCCTCGATGGACATTTCACCTTCAGTCCGCTCGAAGGTCATCGTCTCACGGTCGGTGGCGAGTACAGGCGCGAGGATTTCCGCGGGACCACGATCGACACCGGCAAGTCCGCGTATTGGGTGATGCGCGATGGCAAGACGGCGACCGGCTCCGAGGCGGACATCGACTACTACGCGGCCTTCGTCCAGGATCAGTGGCAGGTCTCGCCACGACTGGATCTGGTGCTCGGCGGGCGATTCGATGCCTCCGACACCTTCGACGACCAGCCGACCGGCAAGCTGGGAGCGGTCTATCGTCTGTTCGACGCCGGCCCCACCCAGCTGCGTCTCAAGGCCCAGTTCGCCCAGGGCTATCGGGCACCCACGGTGCGCGACCTCTATCTCAATGTCACCAAGTCCAAATTCACCCGGTTCGGCAATCCGGATCTCGATCCCGAGCATTCGAACAGCTTCGATCTGGCGCTCGAGGGTCGCCGAGGGGCCATCGATGGCCGCATCGGTTTCTTCCATTCCGAGGTCAGGGATCTGATCGCCGAGGAGACCATCGGCCGCCGCGCCGACCGCAAACCGATCCGCCGGTACGCCAATATCGACGAGGCCCGGCTGCAGGGGCTGGAGGCCAGCCTCGACTGGCGAGGCATCCCCGATCTGGGTCTGGGTCTCGACTACATGTACCTGGACGCACGCGACGAAACCACGGACGCGCGGCTCGAGGATCGGCCGAGACATCGCATCCTCGCCCGGTTCGATTACGACTACCGGCCCTGGGGCCTGCAGCTGACCCTCAACGGGAACTACAACCTGGACGAACTCAGCAGTCTTTCGGGCGAGGAGGAGAGTTACGGTACCTGGGACCTGCACTTTTCCAAGACCCTCAACGGCGAGCTCGACCTCAAGCTGGGTGTCGAGAACCTGCTCGACGAGCGCGACGACGACCTCTTGCTCACGGGCCGCTATCTCTATGTCGGGCTCAACGGCTATTTCTGAGCGGACGATTCCGACGCAGAGGCCGCGTTTCCTGGTGGGCCGTCTTGACGGAGAGGAGTAAAGGTTCTAATCTAAACAAGAATCGTTCTTGTTTATATCTGGAACTCGGAGATCTCACGATGCAGCACACGATCGAGCACTTGAAGGCGGCCGACCTCGGCTGCTTGGAGCCCAGCATACTGGAGCTCAGACTGGGCGAGCTGATCCGTTCCTACTCCCGCGAGTGCACCCTGGATCTGGCGGAGTCCGTGGTACGGCACCTCGAGGCACTGGCTCTGCATCCCGAGAACGCATCGAATCGCGACCAGCAATCCGCCTTGAGTGGATTCGTGTCCCATTGGCGCTGGCTCGCCGAGCAGCACAGACGTGGAGTCGGTCAAAATGCGCTCGCGGCCTAGCGTGTCAGGCACCCGGATCGTCCGAGCCGGCACGCTCGGAGGCAGTCTGATTCCGGCCATCATTCTTGTCGCCTCGATACTTGGGCTGCTGTTCTATCAGGGGTCGGTGCAAAACGCGCCTGGAACAGGCGAAGCCGCGCGGAGCGGCTCGGTATCCTCCGGGCCTCTGATCCGGCCTGTCGATCCAGTGGTTCGAGCGTCTGTCTGAGCCCCGCATCGGTCGCTCCTGGGCGGGCGGGAACGGATCGCGATAATGCCGCTGGGCCGAAAAGCCGGTATCCTGCGCCCCGTGGCTGCTATCCATCCAAGGTCCGCGACCGGCATTCTGCCTGCCTCGCGACCGGGATTCTCGTCGTCGGAATGCCTCGTTCAGCTGGATCGAGGGCTGTGCAATTGGGTACTGGAGCATCATGTCGGAAAGCGAGCAGATCAGAGAAGCGGGTCTCAAGGTGACGGTCCCCAGGGCCAAGATCCTGGGCATCCTCGAGCGCAACGCCAAGCGGCACATGACGGCCGAGGACGTCTTCCGCGAGTTGCTCGCCGAAGAGGCCGAGATCGGTCTCGCCACGGTCTACCGCGTTCTGACCCAGTTCGAGAGCGCAGGTCTCGTCTGCCGGCGCAATTTCGACAATGCCCAGGCCGTTTTCGAACTCGACCGGGGCGAGCATCACGACCATCTGGTCTGCACCCGCTGCGGGCGTATCGTCGAGTTCGTCGACCCCAAGATCGAGAGGCGCCAAGCGGCCGTAGCCGACGAGCACAATTTCGTGACCGAAGACCATTCGCTCGTCATCTACGGGATCTGCCCCAGCTGTCAGCGTAACTCCTGACCGTCTTCCGCACCTCGCATCCGAGATGCGTATCGGCTTGCCTGACGTCCGATGATGAGTCGGTCTTCGGCAAGCCGTGAAGTCTCGACAAGAATCCTTTCGGAAGGGACTGACTATGAAGGATCGGCACCCAACAGGACCGGCTTGATATCGGCGATCCAGGCCGCGAGACGGGCATCGGTGAGCTCGGACTGATTGTCCAGGTCCAGCACCAGGCCGCAGAAACGGCCGTCGCCCATGTCCGCCCGCGAGAGCTCGTAGTCGTATCCCTCGTTCGGCCAGAAGCCGAGGATCTCGGCGCCGCGCGACGCCAGTTCCTCGTAGAACATCCCGAGCGCGTCGACGAATTCCTGCGGATAGCCGACCTGATCGCCCAGGCCGTAGAGTGCGATTCTCTTGCCCCGAAGATCGACGTCCTCGAACTGCGGCAGGAAATCCTCGAGCGCGGCGGGGTACTCTCCGTCTCCAACGGTCGGTGTTCCGAAGATGAGCGAATCGTAGCCCTCGATCATCTCGGCCGTGGCCTTCTCGAAGTTGCAGATCTCGACCACGCCTGGCTCGAAATGATCGTTCTTGATGCGCTTGGCGATCTTGCGCGTATTGCCCGTGTCCGTTGCGAAGAAGAGTCCGATCTTGCTCATGGTTGTGGCCCTATTTGGTCGTTTGGAAGCGTGCCGTCGATTGGGACTAAATTAAACGATAACGATTAGCGTTAACTATAAACCCAGTCGATGGACTTTTGAAGACCGGGTGGACGCCAACCGGTGTTCCTGGTGTCCGGAACCGAGTCGTCCGAGCCGCAGACCGAAGGGTAGTGAATCAAGGGAGAGCGCTATCCTGCGTCATGGGGATAGTGGACGGATCTTTTCCGTGGGATCTCGACCATAATGTTCCGTGTACGTCGATTTCGACGCTCCATGCGTATCTTCCAGAAACCCGATCCGGGAGGCAGCATCATGAAACTGCACGGCGGACCCTCCATTCACATTCCCGACTACGATCACAGCCAGACGATCGCCCACCAAAGCCCCCATCTCCTGCCCGACGGTATCTACTCGGTGCCGGGACAATACATCTGGGACAGCTGGATCTTCGAACTGGATGGCGTTCTGCACCGCTATGCCCTCTCGGCCTCCATCGAGTACACCCCCAACGAACGCCACCAGCACGCCTTCATCCGTCACGCTATCTCCAGCGACGGCGGACGATCCTGGCAGGACATGGGGCCGACCATCATGGCCAATCAGGGAGAGGTCTGGCCGGATCACGTCATCTGGACCAGCAGCATTCTCGCGCGCAGTCGCGAGGGGAGGCAGGAATTCCTGATGCTGGTCACCGGACGCAGCCGGAAAGAGGGCTGGAAGCAGCGCATCGGTATTTCGCGCTCGCTGAACGGCTTCAATTTCTGTCCGCCGGAGATGATTCTCAGCCCGAGCGAGACGCTGAACTACGACATCTCGGACGACGACGGCATCATCATGGCCTGGCGCGATCCCAATCTGCTGCAGGATCCGCAGACCGGCCGCTGGCACATGTTCTTCTCGGCCAAGAAAAAGGATCCCGCCAAGGGAACCGTCCCGACAGTGGGACATGCCATCGCGACCGACGACGGCCTGTCTCATTGGGAGCTACAGCCGGCACTGGATCTGCCCAACTACTATCATCAGCTCGAAGTGCCCTACATGATCCACAACAAGGGCCGCTATTACCTCTTCGTCTCCACCCAGTTGCACCCCGAAGAACCGGACAACGAGGAGAAGGAGGCCGTGTATCGCGGTTACGTGGCGGATTCCCTCACGGGTCCCTGGAAGAACCTGTACGGCGATACGGACTGGATCTACGGCCACAAGATCTATGCCCCGACGGTCTTCAAATATCCGGGCGAGGACCGCTACGCCGCCGTGGCCTTCTTCTCCGAGGACACCCCCTATCCACTGACGGGGACACCGATCGTCCCGGTCGACTGGGAGGGCGACACCCCACGCTTCGCGTTCGAGCAGATCCTGGAACCCTGTCTGACGCCCATCGGACCAGACGCGGGAGGGACGACGCCATGAGCGACTTCGGAATGGATCTGGACGTGGTGGACGAGCAGGGCGACGTCCTGCGGACCCTGCCGTCCCAGAAGATCCACGAGCGTGGACTGCTGCATCGCTCGGTGCACATCCTGGTTTTCAATCGGGCCGGAGAGGTCTATGTCCGCGAGCGGAGTCCTTCATTGGAACTCTACCCAGGTGTCTGGACCTCGTCCGTGGGGGACCACGTCTTCCACGACGAGACCTTGGATGACACGGCACGGCGGGCGCTGAGGGATTTCCTGGGGCTGGAAACGCCCCTGGCGCCCAAAGGCCGAAGCCACGTTCAGGATGCGATCGAGAACGAGTTGATGAGCGTTTTTCTGACCCGGGCCGAGGAGATCCCGTACCTCAATCCCGATCACAGCGAGGCAGGCCGGTTCCTGGGCACGGACCGGGTCCGATCGCTGATCGGCGAGCACAAGACCACGCCTCATCTCGCGGCGGCGATAGGACTCTGTTCGGATTCGGTCGAAACCTAGACGAGCGACTCTGAAGCTCGGTCGGTTTCGATATGCTCCTCTCCAGAGTCGGGGGAAGATCTCTTTTTGCCTTCGAGGGACCCTCCCGCCTTCGGTCACTGAACGTTTATCTCTGGTTTCGCAATTGAGAATGAATATCGTAAGCGTATAATTGGCTGCTCCGTTCGAGTCTTCCGAACATCCGGTCGGAGCGTCTTCGCTTCCATTATTCGCCGTAGGTCATCTCATGCGCACAGGACTGAACACAACCCTTTCACTTCTTGCCTTCGTCGTGCCGTTCGCTCTGGCGCACGCGGACGAACCTCAGATGCGGTTCAAGGTCACCGAGCTGGTCGAGCTGCCGCATCCCATGTCGGCGATCCGCAAGGATCCCGAGCGCTTCGGTATCACGACCGAGCAGCGCGAGCGTCTGGACAAGGAGCTGTTCGCGGTCTTCCCGCCCGAGATGCATCCGCGCATGCAGCGTGCCTGGGAGCTGCAGAACCGCGTTCGTCGCGGCGTCATGACGCAGGGCAAGGACAGCGAGGCCCTTGCGGCGGAACTCGACGAGCTGAGCCGGATCAAGCGCGAGATGGCGGATCTGCACATCGATGCACTGCGGATCTTCCAGGATGTCCTGACCCAGGAGCAGCTCCAGCAGCTGGCCGATGCGACGGGTGCCTCGGGTCGCATGTCATCCCGATAGTCTCCCTTATTTGCTTTGCCACCGGGCGGTCTTCAGCTGTGGAAAATCGATGGGGCCGGTTCCGATTCTCTCTGTCAGAAATACAGCTCGACAGAGGCCCCGACCAGCCTGGGCTGCTGGACGATGGGCGAGCTGGTGTCGTTGTCGACGACCATGACCCAGTCGTCGGAGTCGAAGATATTCCGGGCGTAGAGACTGACCCGGCCGCCGTCGAAGTTGTAGGCGAGCTGGAGGTTGGCGAGCCAGTGGGAGGGTATTTCGCCGTCGAGGTCGTTGTCGTAGCCGGAGTAGTAGGTATCGGTGAACTGGAGGTCGCCGCCGATCTCGAATCCCTGTCCGAACGCATAGGTCGCGCCCAGGTTGGCCGTGAGCGAGGGCGAACGGGGCAGCTCGTTGCCGGCGATCCCGCTCTCGGAGAAACTCTCGATGTCGGTCTTCAGCAGCCCCAAGGCGCCGGTCAGTTCGAGCCCCGACAGCGGCAGCCAGCGCGCGCCCAGTTCGGCGCCATAGGTGTGGACCGTGTCGGCGTTGCGGATCACGGTCGAGTTGGTTCCCAGATAGTAGGGTAGCTGCATGTCCTGGTAGTCGTTGAAGAAGAGGTTGGAGGTCAGCTCCAGCCGGCCGTCCTGCAGGCGGTGGCGGCTGTAGAGCTCGTAGCTCCAGACGTACTCGGGATCGAAGGTGTAGCTGACGACGGGCGAGCCGAAGGTCACGCCCGCGCCGCCGGCGTTGTAGCCGCGGCCGACGGTCGCGCCGACCGTCGTTCCCGCCAGCGGTTTCCAGGCCAGGTCGAGCTTGGGCAGGAAAGCGCTGTAGGTCTCGTCGAAGTCGATCGCCGCCCGGCTGCTGCCGCCGGTGCGTTCTCTGTGCTCCTGCTCGTAGCGCCCGGCCACTGTGAGGTTGAGATCGGGGCGGAGCGCATAGGTCAGCTCGGCGAAGGCCGAGGTGGTCTGGGTCTCGTCCTCGAAGGTGCTGCCGCCGAAGATGTTGACGAACTCGTCCTGGTGGCTGTGGAAGAACCTCAGGCCCGCGAGACCCCGGATGCGCTCGTCGTCCGAGCGGAACCGCACCAGCGGCTCGGCCTGGATCTCGTCGCCCTCGATGTCGGCGTAGGGCAGGTCGAGCGCGGCCAGGCGATGGTTGGAGAATTCCGTGTAGATCAGCTGGTTCTCGAAGCTGAGGGCGCTGGAGGCGTCCCAGGATAGATCCCAGATCCCGCTGGTGGAGCGGGTCGAGAACACGGGCTTGCGCGGGTCGAAGCGGGCGCTTTCCTGGCCGGCCGGCGGAATCAGCGTCTCGTTCTGCGGGGCGCGGGTCTCGAGATAGTTGAGGGTGACCATGCTGGACAGGCCCGGAAGCGCTGATGGCTCGTACAGCAGCTTCGCCCGGGCCGTGCTGGCCTCGATCCGGCGCGGATTGTCGACCGGCTCGTAGCTGATGTAGTCGACGAAGCTGGTCCGCTTCTGGCGGTCGACGCTGACCCGGAACGCCAGCTCGTTATCCAGGATGGGGCCGGAGAGCATGGCCGCCGTCTGGGAACTGCTCTGCTCGCCGACCGCCCCCTTGGCGGCGGCCTCCCAGTGGAAGGTCGGGTCCTTGGAGTTCAGCACGATGGCGCCGCCGATGGCGTTGCGGCCCTGGATATGGCTCTGCGGGCCGCGGAAGACCTCGACCTGGTCGATGTCCCACAGCGAGCGCAGGCCGAAGGCGACCTCGTTGTAGGTGAAGGATCGGCCGTCCGCCGACATGTTGAGCCGGGGGCGCGATCCGGCCAGGAAGGCGGAGGCGCCGCGCGTCGGTCCCGAGCCGTCGATGCCGCGAATCGTCGGCAGGTTGTTGCCGATGCCGGTATCGACGACGTTCGGCGTCACCCTCAGCAGATCCCGGACCTCGGTCGCGTTGGGGATCGACTCGATCCTGGCCGCGTCGAAGACCTCCACGCTCGAGCCCGTATCCTCGATCGAGCGCTCGCTCTTCTCGCCCGTGACGACGATCTCGGAGAGCACGGCATTCGATCTGGTCTCATCGCCCTGGGCGGCGGCCTGACCCAGGGTCAGTCCGAGCGAGGCGAGCGTCAGTCCGGTCAGGAGCCGCCTGGGCTGGAGACGGACGCGGTCTGCGGGAAGATGGCTATTGTCCATGGATGGATTCTCGATGTTGGTGGATGGCTGTGAAGTTCGGTTGCAGCGGACTCGGCTCGCTCAGCGACCAGACGCTGTCCGTCGCTCCCTTTCGCGCACGGCGGCGGGCGAGCCAGGCCATCCAGAGGAGTCCGAGCGCGGCGCAGAGTGCGACCGCATCGACGGCGACGACCGCATCGCCACTGCGGACGAACAGCTGGGATAGGGGAACCTGGGCGATCAGCAGGCTGGCGAGCGGGATGCAGAGGGTCGCCATGGCCGAGACCAGCAGTAGAGGCGCGGCGGCTCGGGCCGCGCCCTGGCGCAGTGCCCAGAGGACCGCGCCGAGAAAGAGTGCGTAGTAGCCGAGCCACAGCCAGGGGCCTGGATGCGTCACTTGGCCGTGCAGCAGCTTGCCGAGCGCGATCGCCAGCGAGAGTCCGGCGATGCAGCCGAGGCCGACTCCGACGGTGAGCGCCGCCATGATTCGGGTGTCGCGCCGCTGGGCGATGTGTTCGCCCGATCCATCCCGCGCCCGCGCGAGCGAGCGGCGCCGGCTCTCGATCCACAGCAGATTGCCCGAGTAGAAGAGAAAGGCGCCCGCCAGTCCGAGGACGAAATAGCCCCAGCGCACCGGCTCGCC
>NZ_AONC01000049.1 GCF_000585215.1 Imhoffiella purpurea
AGGTTATGCGCGAGCGTCGTCAGGGGCGACCGGCTCCCGTTCTGCCGCCACCTGCTGCGGCGTGAGAGCAGGGGGGAACCGAACGGATACAATTGGAGAGGCAGGCCAGGCCCAAGGCGAAGATGTCCTCATTGGCGGAAAGCCTGATCGCGGCTCGTGGTCGGACGCTGCTGCCATCATCTGAGGCCCGTGATCCGTTCATCGCGGCAGCTCGGGCGCGAGTCGAAAGGGGGAGGTAGCGAGTCACGGAATGAGCGGGGCCGCTCCCTGCTGTGGTGCGTGCTCTCAAGACAACCCATAGGCTTGCCAACTCCGTTAGTGACGCTATAGTGAGAATATCGTCAGTAACGGAGTTTCACCGATGCCCAAGACACCACCGACCACCAAGCGACCCGGCCCCAAGCCCAGCGGCAACGCTATGACCAACGCTGAGCGCCAACGACGATACATCGAGCGCCTAAAGGCGAAGGCGGATAATCCCGTTACTAACGATAGCGAATTGGCGCGCCAACTGCGCGACCTTGAGCAGGCATTCGACTCGCAGCGCCGGGAGCTGCTGAGGCTCCAGAACCAAATGCGGAACGCTGGGGTTGAGACCCTGCAAGACGAGATCAAGCAGCTTCGAGCCGAAATCCAGAAGCATGAGGAGAGCGCACGCGCCAGCGCACAGGAACGCGCACGGTTGGAATCGGAGATTCAGCGGCTCAAGGGCAATGAATCCGCCTATCGCGAGCAGATCGCCAGATTTGAAGCGAGAGGAACTACTCGCGTTAGTAACGATATTACCCCGCGTGGCTACCCCTCAGACATCAAGCGGTTGGCGGTTGAACTGGCGGACGAGGGCAAGCCGACATCCGAGGTCCGTGCGGCAATCCTAGCGGCGCATGGTAAGGCCCCCGACATTTCGAACATGGCCAAGCTGGTCGGGCAGTGGCGCGCGACGTTGGCGCGAACACGAAACGCTTGAAATCGCCGTCGAAACGGGCTTAGGATGGGGCCGTCCCCCGAGGTGTACCACCACCCCGAGGGCAAAGCAGAGACCGCGCCAACGGCTCCGCACCGGCGAAAACATGATAGCAGCGTTGCAGCCCGCAAGGGTTGATGCGCTTATCAACACTGCACCCTGCTCGGGGTGCGTCCGCATATTTCGCCTTTGCCCGCCCCTCGCGGTCGATCCAACTCTACATCCAAGAGGATCGATCCATGAACCTGAACGCATACGCCCTCGTTGCTCTGACTCGTGAGCTTTCCGATTACGTCGGTGCTCTTTCTCCCACAGATGAACGGATGTTCTTCGAAGAGCGCGATCATCTGGCGCAGATTGCTACAGGCGCCTACCTTCTGGCAGAGAGAGCACTAGCAGAGACAGACGAACTCGAAGAGACCTCGATCAAGCTCAGCGACGACTCATGGGCACAGATAAGCCAGCTCATGCAGCGCGAGAGCGGCACGTCTGAGACCATCGTCGCCAGCATGATCGAACGCGCCCACTCGGCGATGATGAAAGAGGTGAAGCAGGAAGAGCAGGCCAAACAGAACGAGCCTGAACCAACGCCCGAGGAGAGACTAGAGCGCGCCCGAAGGATTCGCGCCAACATCGTCGAGATAGCCGATCAGGTCTTGTTCGATGCTGAGAACGAGATTGCCGAGTCTGCCAGTATCGAGGAGCTGGACGTTCAGCTCACCAAAGCAGAGATGGATAGGCTTCGTCAGGCAGCCGGAGACGTAGACCCTCAGCAGTGGGCTTCCAATGCCGTCAGAGCCCAGCTCGCCAAGATCTCCGATCAGGCCATTGGTCAGGAGCAGGCCGCATGATGGACCAACACTGCCACGCTACCCAAGCACTTGCTGCCGTTGTCCGGGAGTTAGACGATAGGCTGACCAATACCCCATCCGACGGGCTCGCCGCACAGCACAATCATCTGACCTGGCTCTCAACTGCTGCGTCAATTCTTGCTGATATTGCTGTCGAGCAAGTCGGCCGAACTGAGGACACACGAGCCGAGATCACTCTGACCTGATCGGTCGGACCAGCAACACAGAGACCCGCCCTTGCGGCGGGTTTTTTGTGTCTGTAGATCTATGATGATCGAGTAATTGAGGACTCATGACCGGCAGCCGATACCTAGTCGACGGGATAGATTTTATGCTTCCGGTCCCACCACACTATATGGAAATGTGCTTGCACAATTAACCCCCAAACTCTCTTTCGTCCATCCAAACGAAATCTGAACACAGTATCGTACTGCTCAAGTCCAAGGCTCAGCCAACGATCCTTGGCTTCCTTGATTAAGTCATCTATTTCGTGCTCATGGTGCATTTTATGCCCTGAGCCAGAAGCCATCTTGTCCACTTCCCCCCACGTAAGGCACTGGAAATGATGAAAAGCTGGCTCAATTTCGTCGCTCCACTCGGCCGTAGTCCAGAGCCGAGGTTCCCCCCAAGTCCAGGCGCCATCGAGGTCTGCTCGGCTGTCGCACCAGGTAACTTTACAGCTGAAGCGGCTTCCGCCCTTCTGTGCTCTGGGCTGCTTTTGAAACGACTCAATTCTATTCGCTAAAGCGCCGCTTACCCTTGGGCCACCATCCTCCTTCGGTTCATCCCTGACCCTCGGCATTCGATCTGCAATGGCAGTCTCAAGGGATTTTTCTTTCCTCTCATTGAACCGCTGAACCTTCTGAGCTTTGCGGATCTTTCTTGCCTCGCTCTTGCTTCCCATCTCAAAAGGTTAGAGCGAAGAATAATACTCATGAAGCGCTGCTTTAGGTATCACGGCTGCCGAAGCCTCACCAGGCATCAGATCGCCTCGCGCGTTGCACCAAGGATCTTCCTGATGAGTAAGATCGCTTAGCCATTGAGCTGTCTGCTTGCCGTAGAAGCTTAAGACCCGGTCTATATTTTCACGCTGCACATCCGTTAGTGCATCCACGCACCCGTCGGTAAAAAGTGAAGCGTCGACCTTGAACATTCCACGATGCATCGCATACAACGAAGGCAAAACCGGGCCGTTGGCCCACGCCTGGAAGTCATCTTCGAAGAGAGGCTCCTCTTCCCAAACCAAGTTCCACGCTTGAGCGTAATACAGCAATTTCTGGAGCTTCATCGCGGTTAACTGGCCATGTTGCTCCGTGATATATCTCGCAACATCTTTGAAAGTCGCCATAATCTATCCCCAGAAGTCAAGGCTGGCTGTCGAGTTGGTGATCAGCCTTCATTTTCAGTCTAGCAGGCAGACTTGTTGAGCCGCGCAGGCTAACACAAGGTAGCCTTTAAGGTTGCGATGCATCTTCAAAAAGCTAGCAATGCTGACAACTCCGCTCATCAAGCGGCTGGATCTGGACCAGGCATTCCACAGCAATCCGCTTATCTTGACGACGCTCTCCTGACCGGCTGGCGCGCATGGCAACCTCTACGGGTAGGCGGGAGATGGGAGCAAGGATAGTCGGGATTGGGGCGGAAGGAATCCCGGCCCGAGTAGCGGTTATGTTGTGGCAATATCGAAGGCAACCGGCGACGAACGGCAACCAGACGGCAACGAAGGCAGTCAAAAGACCCACTAGAGCCGTCGAAAAATATTGTAAGCCATTGAAAATATGGAGCTGGCGGACGGATTCGAACCGACGACCTACTGATTACAAATCAGTTGCTCTACCAACTGAGCTACGCCAGCGCAGGGGAGACGGGAGGACGCTGCAGCCTTGAACGGATGCGGCGGGGTGGCAATTATACAGTGAAGTCGATTCCCACCTCAATGTCGCCGAAGACCGGCGGCGGGCGGAATCGGTCCCGTCGTTCCCGGATCCGGAACCATGCTGCCGGCATTGGGGACACATCCATGCCACTGGAGATGCCACGCACATGAGCCTCATCCAGCCTGAGCGAATCGCGTTCGACGATCCTCGGATCGTGTCGGCGCGCGCCGATCTCGTCGCGGCCCTGCGGGCCTTCCTGCCGGCCGATGCGGTGTTGGAGCGGCAGGAGGAGGTCCGCCCTTACGAATGCGACGGTCTGTCCGCCTATCGCCAACTGCCGTTGCTGGTGGTGCTTCCGCGCACGGTCGAGGAGGTGCAGCGCATCCTGCGGCTGTGCAGCGAGCGCCAGGTGCCCATGGTGGCCCGCGGCGCGGGAACCGGCCTTTCGGGCGGCGCTCTGCCGCGCGGCGACGGGCTGCTGCTGAGCCTCGCCCGCTTCAACCGCATCCTGGATCTGGATCCGGTCGCCAGGACTGCGCGGGTTCAGCCGGGCGTGCGCAACCTGGCGATCTCGGAGGCGGCCAGGCCGCACGGGCTCTATTACGCCCCGGATCCCTCGAGTCAGATCGCCTGCACCATCGGGGGCAACATCGCCGAGAATTCGGGCGGGGTGCATTGTCTCAAGTACGGCCTCACGGTCCATAACCTGCTGTCCGTCACCTTCGTGACCATGGAGGGTGAGCTGATCGAGCTGGGCTCGGCGGCGCCGGACTCGCCCGGATACGACCTGCTGGCGCTCTATATCGGCTCCGAAGGGATGCTCGGCGTGACCGTCGAGGCGCGGGTGAAGCTGCTTCCGGTCCCCGAGCGCGCCCAGGCCCTGCTCGCCGCCTACGACGACGTCGAGAAGGCCGGCCAGGCGGTCGGAGACATCATCGCCGCCGGCATCATCCCGGCCGGACTGGAGATGATGGACGGCCCCGCGATCCAGGCCGCGGAGGATTTCGTCCACGCGGGCTATCCGACAGAGGCTGCGGCACTGCTGATCTGCGAGCTCGACGGCATCAATCAGGAGGTATCCGAACAGGTGATGCAGGTCCGAGACCTGCTGCTGGAAAGCGGCGCGACCGAGGTCCGCACCTCGCAGGACGATGCCGAGCGGCTGCGCTTCTGGCAGGGGCGCAAGTCGGCCTTTCCGGCGGTGGGCCGCATCTCGCCGGACTATTACTGCATGGACGGCACCATTCCACGTCGTGCACTGCCCGAGGTGCTGCGCCGCACGGCCGAGCTGTCGCGCCAATATGGGCTCAGGGTGGCGAACGTCTTCCATGCCGGCGACGGCAACATGCACCCATTGATCCTCTTCGACGCCAACAAACCCGGCGAGCTGGAGCGCACCGAGGAGCTGGGCGGGCGCATCCTGGAGCTCTGCGTCGAGGTCGGTGGTACCATCACCGGCGAGCACGGGGTCGGGATCGAAAAGATCAACCAGATGTGCGTCCAGTTCAGCCCCGAGGAGCTGCGCCAGTTCCATGCGGTGAAGGAGGCGTTCGATCCGGACGCTCTGCTGAATCCGGGCAAGGGCATTCCGACTCCGCGCCGCTGCTCCGAATATCGCGAGCTGCCGACCCCGAGGGCGCATCACGCACACCATTGATTACTGTCCTTCGAGTTGGACCGCAAAGGCGCGAAGGACGCAAAGAAAGACTAGGGTTTATCCCATGCATCTCAGTATCCGTTCATTTCGGCGAGCCATCGTCCGATGAGTACGCCCGAACGTCTGATCAGTCCCGAATCGGCCTCGGACGACAAGGCAATGGATCGCGCGATCCGCCCGCGCCAACTGGCCGACTATGTGGGTCAGCCAGCGGTGCGCGAGCAGATGGAGATCTTCATCGGCGCCGCCCGGGCGCGCAGCGAGGCGCTCGATCATGTCCTCATCTTTGGACCGCCCGGGCTCGGCAAGACGACCCTCTCGCACATCATCGCCCACGAGATGCAGGTCAATCTGCGCCAGACCTCGGGACCCGTGCTGGAGAAGCCGGGTGACCTGGCCGCGCTGCTGACCAATCTGGATCCGGGCGATGTGCTCTTCGTCGACGAAATCCACCGTCTCAGCCCGGTGGTCGAAGAGGTTCTCTATCCGGCGATGGAGGACTATCAGCTCGACATCATGATCGGCGAGGGTCCGGCCGCGCGCTCGATCAAGCTCGACCTGCCTCAGTTCACCCTGGTGGGCGCTACCACCCGCGCCGGACTCCTGACCTCGCCGCTGCGCGACCGCTTCGGCATCGTCCAGCGGCTGGAATACTATTCGGCCGAGGATCTCACCCACATCGTGCGACGCTCGGCCCAGATCCTCGGAATCGAGACCGACCCCGAAGGTGCCGCCGAGATCGCCCGGCGCTCGCGCGGCACGCCCCGTATCGCCAACCGGCTGCTGCGCCGGGTGCGGGATTTCGCCCAGGTCCGGGCCGACGGGCGCATCAGCGTCCAGGTGGCGGATCAGGCGCTGAGCATGCTCAAGGTCGACAATCAGGGGTTCGACCACATGGACCGGCGTCTGCTGGAGGCGGTGATCGAGAAGTTCGACGGCGGCCCGGTGGGCGTGGAGAGCCTGGCTGCGGCGATCGGTGAGGAACGCGGGACCATCGAGGACGTGCTGGAGCCCTTCCTCATCCAGCAGGGCTTCCTGATGCGCACCCCGCGCGGACGCATGGCGACCCAGTCGGCCTACCGACATTTCGGGTTGCCCGACCCAAAGGGTCGGGAAGCCACGCCCATTCCGGATCTGTTCGACGAGGCGAACGCCTGACCAAAGGGTTGCCTCCAGCCTCCAGCCTCCAGCCTCCAGCCTCCAGCCTCCAGCCTCCAGCCTCCAGCCTCCAGCCTCCAGCCTCCAGCCTCCAGCCTCCAGCCTCAGGCGCCGACGACGCAGCGCAGGTCCGCCTGCGGATCATCGCCGGTCAGCTTGAGGTCGTAGCGCTCCTGCAGGATGGCGAAAATGTTGGGCGTGACGAAGGCGGGCGGATTGGGTCCGAGGGTGATGCCCTTGACGCCCAGGCTCAAGAGGGTCAGGAAGACGGCGACGGCCTTCTGCTCGAACCAGCTGATCACCAGGGTCAGGGGCAGATCGTTGACGCCGCAGTCGAAGGCCTTGGCCAGGGCGACGGCGACCGAGATGGCGCCGTAGGCGTCGTTGCACTGTCCCATGTCCATCAGACGCGGGAAGCCGAGATGCTCGCCGTAGTCGTAGTCGCGGATACGAAACTTGCCGCAGCCCAGGGTGAGGATGAATGAATCCTTCGGCGTGCTTTGGGCATAGTCGCTGAAATAGTTGCGTCCTTTCTCGGCGCCGTCGCAGCCGCCGATGACGAAGAAGCGGCTGATCTGGCCGGCCTTGACCGCGTCGACGATGGTCTGGGCATGATCCAGCAGCACGCTGCGGTGGAAACCGATGGTCGACTCGCCGCTGATCCGCTCCGCGCAGGGCTCGCAGCGGCGCGCCTCCTCGATCACCGCGGAGAAGTTCTCGTCCAGACGCGGCCCGCCCGGAACGGCCGTGGCGCGCATGGTGAAGAGACGTCCCTTGTAGCTCTCGGGCGGGATCAGCACGCAGTTGGTAGTGGCGACCACCGGCCCCGGAAAAGCGGCAAACTCCTTCTTCTGCTCCTGCCAGGCACCACCGTAGTGACCAGCCAGGTTGGGATGCTCGCGCAGCCTGGGATACATGTGGGCCGGCAGCATCTCGCCGTGGGTGTAGACCTGGATGTCCGTCCCCTCCACCTGCCGGAGCAGATTCCAGAGATCCAGGAGGTCGTGCCCCGTCACGAGGATGCCCGGACCGGCCTGGGTGCCCTCCTTCACCTGGGTCGGAGACGGCTTACCGAAGGTCTCGACATGCCCTTCGTCGAGCAGTTCCATGACCCTCAGGTTCATCTCGCCGCATTTGAGACAGAGTTCGAGCAGGCTGTCGAGGTCGAAATTCACGTTGGTCATGGTCGCGAACAGGGCCTCCTCGATGAAGGCCGAAACCCCTTCGTCGTACTTGCCGAGACGGCGCGCGTGATGGGCATAGGCGGCCATGCCCTTGAGACCGTAGAGCAGGGTTTCCTGGAGCGACTGGACGTCGGCGTCCTTGCCGCAGACACCGGGGGAATTGACGCAGGCCGACTGGCGGAAGGTTTGCTCGCACTGATTGCAGAACATGGGGACCTCGGACGAAGGATGATGGATGGCAGACCAGGCGGCACCCGCTCGTGCGGTTCGATCTTCGACCGGTCGCGGGGCCGCGCTCGGGGCCAAGTCTGGTCAGCCAGGGAATCCGGCTCCTTGATCGAGGTCAAACGGGGCAGGCCAATGCGAGAGGGCGCTCCTGGGACAGACCGCAATTCGCTTGGCAAGGGGATCGGCTCGAGCTGGCGCCCCAGCGGGGGTCATTGCCAACGCCGATCAAAGGCTCCATATTGGGTAGATCCGGCTCCAAGCCGGGCCACCGAACACGTCAGGAGACCAAGACCATGAAGACAATCGCGCTGTCACTCACGCTCGCCTCCTCTCTAGCCCTGGTGGCGTGCGGGACCACCACGGGCTCACGGACCGGCAGCGGCGCCGCCTTGGGTGCCGCCACCGGAGCGGCCGTCGGTTCGCTGAGCGGCGATGCCGGCAAGGGTGCGCTGATCGGTGCCGGTGCCGGTGCGCTCGGCGGTTATATGTACGACCAGAACCAGAAGCAGAAGGAATACGACCAGCGATATCGCGATCCCAACTATCGTCATCACCCGCACGACTACGACGACCGCTACTAGCGTCGAGGCGCCCCAAGGACCAAGCCCCGCGAGAACGTCCGTCACTCGGTCGCAACCTGGAACCTGGTCCTAACCGAAACGCCCCGGGCTCGACACGAACTCCGGGGCATACCTTCTGCCGCAAGCCGCCTATCTCTCCAGTCGAGTTATGGAGCTCACCAACCAGATCATCCTGATCGCATCGGTCGCGCTCTTCGTCAGCGTGATGACCTCCGTCCTCACCAGCCGGCTCGGGGCGCCCCTGCTCCTGGTCTTCCTGGTCATGGGGATGCTGCTGGGAGAAGACGGACCGGGCGGAATCGCCTTCGACGACGTTCAGCTCTCGCATCTGTTCGGCACCCTGGCCCTGGCCGTCATCCTCTTCGACGGCGGCCTGGCGACGCCCTACAAGAACTTCCGCGTCGGACTCAAACCGGCACTGGGGCTGGCGACGATCGGGGTGCTCATCACCTCCGTGGTCACCGGCCTGGCCGCCGCCTGGATCCTCGATCTACCGCCCTTCGAGGGGCTGCTGCTGGGCGCGATCGTCGGATCCACCGACGCGGCGGCCGTCTTCTCGGTGCTGCGCTCGCAAGGACTGGAACTGAAGCAGCGCATCGGGGCCACGCTCGAGATCGAGTCGGGCAGCAACGACCCCATGGCGGTCTTCCTGACGATCGCGCTGATCGAGATCCTGCTCAGCGACGACCAGAATCCCGGCCTGGTCATGCTGACCGAGTTCCTGCGCCAGATGGGGCTCGGCGCATGTATCGGACTCGCCGGCGGCTTCGCGCTGGTCTGGCTGACCAACCGCCTGGCGATGTCGCCCGGACTCTATCCGCTCGCCGCCATGGCCGGCGGACTCAGCCTCTTCGCCGCGACCACGGCCGCCGGGGGCAGCGGCTTCCTCGCCATCTACCTCGCCGGACTGGTGATCGGCAACCGTCCCCTGCAGCACCGGCTCGAGATCAAGCGCTTCCACGACGGCATCGCGCGCCTGGCCCAGATCGCCATGTTCCTCATGCTGGGTCTGTTGGTCACGCCCTCGGAGCTGCTGCCGGTCGCCACCCAGTCGCTGCTGTTCGCCGGGGTGCTCATCTTCCTGGCCCGACCGCTCGCGGTCCTCGTCTGTCTCCTGCCCTTTCGCTTTCCCTGGCGCGAGCAGGTCTTCATCGGCTGGGTCGGTCTGCGCGGAGCGGTGCCCATCATCCTGGCGCTCTTCCCCCTGCTGGCCGGGCTGCCGCATGCCCAGATGTATTTCAACGTCGTCTTCTTCGTGGTGCTGGTCTCGCTCGTGATCCAGGGCTGGACCGTCGCCGGTCTGGCGCGGCGACTGAAGCTCGAGGTGCCGCCCACGACCCACGTGGTGCAGCGGGTCGAGCTCGACATCCCGGGCCTGCAGGAACTGGAGCTGGTCGGCTATCGGCTCACCGACAATGCGCCCATCCTGGTCGAGAAGCGCCCCGAGCTCCATCTGCCCAAGCGCACCCGCATCGTCGCGCTGCTGCGCGATCACCATCTGCTCGAATCCCTCGACCCGCTGGACCCGCTGCCGGGCGACTATCTCTATCTCATGGCCGACCCCCAGGATCTCACCGAGCTGGACCGCCTCTTCGTGCCGCCCAGCGAATCGACCCATTTGACCGATCTGGCCTTCTTCGGCGAATTCGTGCTCAACGGCGAGGCACGTCTGTGCGATCTCTGCGCAGCCTATGGCGTGAAGGTCGAGCACGAGAGCCCGGAGAGCACGCTCGACACCCTGATCAGGCGCCATCTGTCGGCCCACCCGGTGGTCGGCGACCGACTCCAGATCGGCCGGCTCGAACTGGTGGTCCGCGAGGTCGAGCAGGATCGTGTCATCAAGGTGGGTCTCAAGCTCCCCAGCGCGCATTGAATCGACGTAAAGCGAGAAAAAAGTCGTCAACCTGGGGAGAACCAGAATCGACTTTCCGCACGAATGGGTCGATCCTTCACCATTAGCAAAACACCATGTAGCGAATCAGCTCATCGCGGCCGATCCATCGGCTGGATGCCATCCAGGCAAGCGGCCGAGACGGCGAGCCATGCCCCGCAAGGGAAAGGCACCCGCCCATGCGTTCCTATGACATCAGAGGCTGATTCATGCCGCGAC
Organism: Imhoffiella purpurea; assembly: GCF_000585215.1. Classification (GTDB taxonomy): domain Bacteria; phylum Pseudomonadota; class Gammaproteobacteria; order Chromatiales; family Chromatiaceae; genus Imhoffiella; species Imhoffiella purpurea. Next base: position 10,611 of record NZ_AONC01000049.1, read on the forward strand.
TCGGCTGCGGCTGCGCCGACCCGTTCTCCGAGAAACAGCATCGGGTCTTTCGACAACGACGCTCAATCCAACCGGATCAAGGAGAGAAGTACCATGTCAGATGCCCCTTTCGACCTGGTCGACGCCAAAGACGATTTCACCGACACAGACTGGTACCACACCTGTCGCGAAACGCAGACGCCTTATGTCGTCGTTCGCAGCGGCGAGACCTCGGCCGACGTCCTTTGGGACTATGTGACCCTACCCCCTTGTTGCGACGCGCGATTGAGAGGCGACTTCCAGGCGCTCGAGCGCGATGTTCGAGCCATTTTCGAACGCTTCGCCCAACCCGAATCCTATCTTCGGGTCAAACCGACCCTGATCTGTTTCGACCGGCTGACGTTCGACCATGCCAAATCGGCCGCCACGGAACTCTACCGACTGATCGCCGGCTATCTGCCACGACCCTACATCGCCCGACCCGTCGCCATCCATGCCGACAGCCCAATCGCACAACCTGCGCAGAATGCCTACGAGCGGAGCCGATTCTGGATGGATGAAGGCGAGACCGCAGGACGCGCCTGACACCATATAAAGCAATCCGCAAAACCTCAAGCACAATATATAGTATCCGCACTAGACATCTCGGCTCATTCCCTTTAACGTGGGATCATCTTCCCGAGCCGCCGGCCATCGGCCCCCACAGCGCGCGACTCGACTCACCGACCTAGCCGAGGACAGATCGCCATGTTGAACTGGGACGACCCACTCGCCGCCGCCAAACACACTGCATCCAAGCCGGTTTCGGGCGAGCCGTTCGAAAATGCATCGTCCCGCTCGACCGGCCTCGCCGCGGCAACGGCACCGCGCCCGCAGGAGGCCGGAAGCCAGATCCGCCCAGGCCGAGGACTGGTCGCCAACCAGACCCTGATGGCCACGGCCGGAGCGGCCCCGGTCGTCGCACCCGATCCTTTCCTCGCCACCGGATCCTGCGAACCGGAGCTGGCCTTCGAAGACACGCTGGTGCCGAGAGAGCGTTCCACGGCGGAACCGGTGGCATCCGACGTCGGCGCAAGCCATGCCTCGGGCGGCATGACTGGGCTCGAATCCCTGAAGATGGGCGCCGAGCGCGTGCGCGTAGACGACAAGCGGATCATCAACTGCCGCGCCGACCTCAACCAGCTGGTCCCCTTCAAGTACGACTGGGCCTGGCAGAAATATCTGGACGCCTGCGCCAATCACTGGATGCCGCAGGAGATCAACATGAACGCGGACATCGCGCTCTGGAGGAATCCCGACGGCCTGACCGAGGACGAGCGCACCATCATCAAGCGCAACCTCGGCTTCTTCTCGACCGCCGACTCCCTGGTGGCCAACAACCTGGTGCTGGCCGTCTATCGCCACATCACCAATCCCGAATGCCGCCAGTATCTGCTGCGTCAGGCGTTCGAGGAGGCGCTGCATACGCACGCCTATCAGTACGTCGTCGAAAGCCTCGGCCTGGACGAGGGCGAGATCTTCAACATGTACCGCGAGGTCCCGTCCGTCGCGCGCAAGGCGGAATGGGCCCTGCCCTTCACCCGCCACCTCGCGGACCCGCACTTCCATACCGGAGCCCGGGATAACGATCAGCGGCTACTGCGCGAACTGGTCGCCTTCTACGTTATCTTCGAGGGCATCTTCTTCTATGTCGGTTTCGTGCAGATCCTCAGCATGGGCCGGCGCAACAAGATGACCGGCACGGCCGAGCAGTTCCAGTACATCCTGCGCGACGAGTCGATGCACATGAACTTCGGCATCGACGTCATCAACCAGATCAAGATCGAGAATCCGCACCTCTGGACGCCCGATTTCAAGCAGGAACTGGTGGGCATGATCCGCGAGGCCGTCGATCTGGAAGCCCAATACGCGCACGACACCATGCCGCGCGGCGTGCTCGGACTCAATGCACCCATGTTCGCCGACTATCTGCACTTCATCGCCAATCGGCGCTGCGCCCAGATCGGATTGCCGGAGCAATATCCGGGCGCGACCAACCCCTTCCCCTGGATGTCCGAGGTACTGGATCTCAAGAAGGAGAAGAATTTCTTTGAGACCCGGGTCACCGAATATCAGACCGGCGGCGCGCTGAACTGGGACTGAGGCGGAACGCGTTGAACCGATCCGGAAGGCGAGCCCCATCCGGATCGAACGAACAGAGCCTTCGGCCGTCAGGCTCCGGCGGAATATCAGATCGGCTTGCGGAAATGCATGACGCCCCAGGCGAGCCAGCCGCGGCGTCCCCCCTCGACCCAATTGCCGAGCCCCGTCAGCATGCGATCGATATAGCCGTCGGAGACCAGACCGGCGAGGCTCGCACGCTTGGCCTGGAGTTCATCCGCCACCCGCTGGTAATGGGTCACCAATTGCTCCGTCATCTCGATCACGCCGACCTCTTCCCAGCCGAGGCGTCGCGCCTGCTCGCGATAAAAGGCGAACGACCCCAGGCTCTGCAGATGGATGCGGTCGAGTACCGGGGCCAGTACGCCCTCGGGACAATCGTCAGCCTGCATGGGGTCGGTGAAGATGAATTCGCCACCCGGTTTCAGAACGCGATCGACCTCGGCCAGGACCTGATCGCGGCGTCCCGAGTGGAGGATGGCGTCCTGCGACCAGGCCAGATCGAAGCGCCCGTGCTCGGCCGGGATGTTCTCGAAGCTGCCGTCGACGACCTCGATGAGATCGCCGAGACCGGCCTCGCCGTTCATCTGCCGATGGCGCGCATTCTCGGTCTCGCTGAGGTTGAGGGCCATGACCCGGCATCCGAAGCGGCCGGCGAAAAAACGCACCGCACCGCCGAAACCAGACCCCAGATCGATCATGCTCGCGCCTTGGGTCGAGATGCGCGCGCCCACACGCTCGGCCATGAACTCGACGGTGCGCCGCGAGGCATCGGCGATCGGCTCATCGGGGGACTGGTAGAGCCCGATGTGGATATCCTGGCCACCCCAGATATGAAAATAGAAATTATCCGCGTCGTCGCTGTTGTAATAATCGCGCGCTGTGCTGACGGCAGCCGCATAGTCGGCACTCATCACTCGTCTCCCTGGTAGGCCTTCTCGGCTACATTGATCAGAAAATCGGGTTCGGTATCGCGGTAGGTTTCCTTGAAGTCACCGTAGGTCTCGACACGCTGGAAACCGACCTCGCGCATGAGCTGGTTCACGTAATGCTTGCGCAGCGGGAACATGTTGAGGTGGAAGGTCGAGCCATCCGGGAAGCTGTAGCAGAAGCGGGCCAGACCCTCATCCACGTGCTCGGGCTCGGCCCGCACGTTCTCGCCACAGTAGTAGTAGTTGTGCGTCGGCTGAATCTGGTGATCGAGCAGTGCGTCGTAGTTGCGTTGGTCGAGGATCAGAACGCCGTCGTGACGCAGCGTGGCGTAGAATTCGGCGAGCGCCTTGCGACGATCGTTGTCGTCGTGCAGATGGGTGAAGGAGTTGCCGAGACAGATCACGGCGTCGTAGAGGTCATGTACGCTGCGATTGAGCCAGCGCCAGTCGGCGTGAACGGTACGGAGAATATGTCCCCGGCGGCGTGCGTTCTCGAACGCCTTGGCCAGCATCACCGGGTTGCCGTCGGCGCTGGTGACCTCGAAGCCGGCCTCCAGTAACTGGACGGAATGGAATCCGGTGCCCGTGGCCACGTCCAGAATCTTTTTGGCACCGAGCTCGCGCAGCTTCTCGATAAAGAAGCTGCCCTCGGCCATGGCGCGTCCGTCCCAGTCGATGAGTTCATCCCATTTGTCGACGAACTCCTGCACGTATTCCTGCTGATAATTCTCGGTGTCGCGGGCCGCGAGCGGATCCGCCATGCGGGGGTTCCTGTCATGCCCTTGTATGGACTGCTCGTGCATTCGGTTCTTCTCCTGTTGCAAGCCAGGCGCGGCCAACGCAAATTCCGAAGAATCAGGGACACTGGCGCGGCCGCAGGTGAGCCGTGTGTTAGCGGTTCCCGGCAAGGGTGCGAGGTGGCATCGAGGCCACGCTCTGAAAATACCGGTCCATCAAGCCGGACAGGGGATGATTTCCCCAGGAATCCAGGCATGCTCGGAGCCGGCGAAGGACGGCAACCTTCGCGGTCGCCGTTGTTCGAGGTTTGGTGCGTTCAGCACCGAGGCCCATCCATAATACATCGTGCACGAACTATTTCAACGCCAGAAGCATGAAGGCGCTCCCCGTGAAGATCGCCAAAAAGGCGTCATTATTGGCCAATATGGCCATAAATCTAATCTATCACCGAACTCATAACGAAATCGATCGTGAACGAATACTTACAACCGAAAATAAATCGTCACAAACAACACCGCTGCGACGAGGTTCTGATCGCCCTTCGACGTGTCATCCGGGCCGTCGACCTGCATTCGCGTCGGCTCGTTCGCAGCCACGGACTCACTGCGCCTCAGGCCCTGATCCTCAAGGAACTGGTCGCCTCCGGACCCGTCTCGGTCGGACACATCGCCCAGCGGATCAACCTCAGTCAGGCGACCGTGACCGATATCCTCACCCGACTCGAGAGCCGCGGACTGGTGGTTCGCGAGCGCAGCCCGATCGACAGACGCCGCGTGCTGGTCACGCCGACGGAGGAGGCCAGCCTCACGATCGAGCGTGGTCCGCCCTTGCTGCAGGAGGATTTCTCGCGGCGCTTCGCGGAGCTGGAGGATTGGGAACAGACGCTGCTGGTCGCGTCACTGCAGCGCATCGCGTCGCTGATGGACGCCGATCGTATCGATGCCGCCCCAGTACTGGCGGCCGGCGAGGTCACGGCCCCGGGCGACGCAGCTCAGACCCTCGACGAGGAAACGCCGGTTGCGCCCGGACAGCGGAAGGAAGCAGACGGCCAATGAGCGCCTGATCCGACCTCAATTTCGCAGCAAGGCGGCATGCCGCTCGCGCAGCTTCGCCGCCTTGGGCGAGATCACCATCCGGCAATAGCCCTGCCCCGGATTGCGCCGATAATAGTCCTGATGGTAGTCCTCGGCCGGATAGAAGGCGGGCGCAGGCTCGATCCGGGTCACGATCGGGCTCGACCAGACACCGGCCGCGTCCAGCTCCTGGATCGTCCGCTCGGCGGTGACCCGCTGGGCGTCCGAGTGATGGAAGATCACCGAGCGGTATTGACTGCCGACGTCGGCGCCCTGGCGATCGACCGTGGTCGGATCGTGCATCCCGAAGAAGACCTGCAGCAGGGTCGCGTAGTCGATCTGCTCGGCATCGAACTCGATCCGCACCACCTCGGCGTGACCCGTGGCACCGGTGCAGACCTGCTGATAGGTGGGATCGGCGCGCGCCCCGCCCGCATAGCCCGAGATCACGGACTGGACACCCTTCAGCTCGCGAAAGACGGCGTCCAGGCACCAGAAGCAACCGCCGCCGAGCGTCGCTGTTTCGATCTGCATCGTTTCCTCCAGTCTCTAGGATTCGGGACCTCGGCCGGACGGACGGATCGCCCAACCATGGGCAGGAGATTAGGGCCGGGAGGGTCGCCGACAAGGAGGGAGACGGGGTCAGCCGCCCCCCTCCGCCGAGCCCTCGTCGCCGGATGAGAGCAGGCCGTAGCGCTCCAGCTTGGCGCGCAGCCCGACCCGCGAGAGTCCGAGTTCATCGGCGGCCTGGGTCTTGTTCCAGCGGTGACGGATGAGGGTCTCGCGCAGGACGCTCGACTCCAGCGCCTCGACACGCTCCTTGAGCGAAACGGCCCGCTCGCCCACCCCCGGCACGGCGGTGAGCCCGGTCCCAACATGAGGCCCGGCACGCAGGATGCGCGGATCCAGCAGATCGGCCCCCAGCATGGGGCCGGGCGCCAGCACCAGCACCCGCTGGATCTCGTTCTGCAGCTCACGCACGTTGCCCGGCCAGGCGTAGCGGCGCATGCAGTCCAGCGCCTCCTGGGTGAAGCCTTCGACCGGCTTGACGAAATCGCGCTGCGCCGCATCCAGGATATGTCGAGCGATGGGGACGATATCCATGGATCGCTCGCGCAGCGGCGGCAGATGGATCCGAACCCCGGCCAGCCGATAGTAGAGATCCTCGCGAAAACGACCGGCACGAATCTCCCGCTCCAGATCGCGGTTGGTCGCGGCGACGACGCGCACGTTCACCTTGCGGCGCCGGTTGGCGCCGAGCGGACGCACCTCCTGCTCCTGCAGCACCCGCAGCAGCTTGACCTGGAAGGCGGTCGAGACCTCGCCGATCTCGTCGAGAAAGATGGTCCCGCCGTCGGCCTGCTCGAACAGGCCGACCCTGGGGCTGACGGCGCCGGTGAAGGCGCCCTTCTCGTGACCGAAGAGCTCGCTCTCGAGCAGCTGGTCCGGCATGGCGCCCGTGTTCTCGGCCACGAACGGCTTGTCGGCGCGGGGGCTGTTGTAGTGCAGCGCCCGCGCGAAGAGCTCCTTGCCGGTCCCCGACTCGCCGGTCAGCAGGACCGGGATGTCGTAGGGCGCGATCCGGGCGATCTGATCGCAGACCCCATTGATGGGACTGTCCGGGCTGCGAACGATGCCGTCGAGACGGAAGTTGCGCTTGAGCCGCTCGCGCTGCTGGGCGATCCGCTGCTCGAGCGCCTGGGCGGTCATCTTCATCTCGAGCGCCAGCAGGGCGTTCTCGCGCTGCAGCTGCACCAGGCGGCAGGCGTTGCGCACGATCAGCAGCAGATTGTCCGGATGCCAGGGTTTGGTGATGTACTGATGGATTCCGCCCCGATTGATGCCATCGATGATGTCCTCGGCATCCGTGTAGCCCGAGATGATGATCCGCGCCAGATCGGGCCAGCGCTCGCGTACCCGGGCCAGGAATTCGACGCCGCTCATCTCGGGCATGCGCTGATCCGAGATCACCACCTGGATCCATTCCTCCTCCAGGATGCGCTCGGCATCGGCCGGATGGGTGGCGGTTCGGACCTCGAACTCCTCGTCGAGGATCCGGACCAGGGTCTCGAGCGACAGCGGCTCGTCGTCGACGATCAGGATGCCCGGCCGGCTCACGCCTGGTCCTCGCCGGATCCGGGATCCTCGTGGATGGTGATGTGCAGGCTCGGCTCGCCGCTCCAGTCGCGGACGATATCGCCGCTGCGCATCTCGCGGATCCCGGCGGCGCGATCGCGGAAGAAGAGCCTCAGGGTCTCGCGAATGGGCTGGAAGGCCAGCGCGTCCCAGGGGATCTCGTGCTCGGCGAAGAGCCGCACCTCGAGGCTCTCCTCCCCCGGATGGAAGTCGAGATCGAGCAGCCGCGCGCGAAAGAGCATGTAGACCTGATCGATGTGTGGCAGATTGAACAGACAATAGAGCGGCCCGACCCGGACCCGCGCATTGGCCTCTTCGAGCGTCTCGCGCACGGCACCGTCGCGGGTCGTCTCGCCACGCTCCATGAATCCGGCCGGCAAGGTCCAGAGCCCGAGCCGGGGCTGAATGGCGCGCCGGCAGAGGAGCACCTTGCCCTCCCACTCGGGGATGCAGCCCACCACCATCTTCGGATTCTGATAGTGGATGGTGCCGCACCGGTCGCAGACATGGCGCTCGCGGTTGTCGCCCTCCGGCACCAGCAGGGTCACAGGCGCGCCACAGTCGCTGCAGTAATTCATGGGATTCCTTCTGGTGATGGTGCGAAATCAGCCCTCAGATAGACAGAATCGGCGGTGAATTTCAAGCCGCGGGGATACGACAGCATGCAAGGCGAGCGGATACGGGTGCGTGGACTGGTTCAGGGCGTCGGATTCAGACCGACCGTGTGGCGGCTGGCACAGGAATGCCATCTGGTCGGCGACGTCTGCAACGACGGCGAGGGGGTGCTGATCCGGGCTCGTCCCGCATCGGACTCGGATCCGAACGCGATCGACCGTTTCTGCGAACGCCTGAGCGCCGAGTGTCCGCCGCTGGCGCGGATCGACGCCATCGAGCGCCGCCCGCTGACCGAGCCGGCCCCGAGCGGCGGCTTCCGCATCCGCGACAGCGAGCTCACCCAGGCGCGCACCGGCATCGTCGCCGACGCGGCGACCTGCCCGGACTGCGCCCGCGAGATCCGCGACCCGGCCGACCGGCGCCACCGCTACCCTTTCACCAACTGCACCCATTGCGGCCCCCGACTCACCATCGTGCGCGGCATCCCCTACGATCGCTCGCGCACCAGCATGTCGGTCTTCCCCATGTGCCCGGCCTGCCGCGCCGAATACGGCGACCCGGCGGACCGCCGCTTCCACGCCCAGCCGAACGCCTGTCCGGACTGCGGTCCGCGACTCTGGCTGGTCGACGCCGACGGCCTTGAGCTCGATACCCGGGAGACGGGAGACCTCGACGCCATCTCTGCCGCGAGCCGACTGCTGCGCGAGGGACGCATCCTGGCGATCAAGGGGATCGGCGGCTTCCATCTCGCCTGCGACGCAACCAACGCCGAGGCGGTCGCCGAGCTGCGCCGGCGCAAGCGCCGCTACGCCAAGCCGTTCGCCCTCATGGCCCGGGACCTCGACGTGATCGCACGCTACTGCGCGATCGATCCGGAGGCGGCGCGGATCCTGACGGCACCGGCGGCCCCGATCCTGCTGCTGGACAGGCACGACCCGGATTCCGCGAACGGGCCTGCACTCGCCGCTGACATCGCCCCCGGCCAGACCAGCCTGGGCTTCATGCTGCCCTACAGCCCGCTCCACCATCTGCTGCTCGACGACTGGGACCGCCCCCTGGTCATGACCAGCGGCAATCTGAGCGAGGAGCCCCAATGCATCGACAACCGGGACGCCGTCGCGCGACTCGGCCCATTGGCCGACTTCGGGCTCCTGCACGACCGGGACATCCTCAACCGGGTCGACGACTCGGTGGTCCGCGTCATGGCCGGAGCGCCGCGCCTGATCCGCCGCGCGCGCGGCTATGCGCCCTCGCCCATCGTCCTGCCGCCGGGCTTCGACTCCGCCCCCGCCGTTCTGGCCCTGGGTGGAGAGCTGAAGAGCAGCTTCTGTCTGCTGCGCCGGGGCGAAGCGATTCCCTCTCAGCACCTGGGCGATCTCGAGGACGCCCGCACCGCGCGCGAGTACGAGAGGACCCTGGATCTCTATCTCGACCTCTTCCAGCACCGGCCCAGGATCCTGGCCGTCGATCGGCATCCGGACTATCGTTCGACCCTCATCGGCCGTGACCGTGCCTCCCGCTGGGAAATCCCCATGGTCGACATCCAGCACCACCACGCCCACCTCGCCTCCACGCTCGCCGACAACGGCTGGCCGCTAAAGGGCTCGCCGGTCCTCGGCATCATCCTCGACGGACTGGGATACGGTGACGACGACACCATCTGGGGCGGCGAGTTTCTGGTCGGCGACTATCGCGACTGCCGCAGGGTCGGACACCTGGAACCGGTGGCGATGCCCGGAGGCACCCAGGCGATCCTCGAACCCTGGCGCAATCTTTTCGCCCAGCTGGAAAAGGCCGGCGGTCTGGAGGCCATGAGAAGACGCCATCAGGGCCTGAGCGCGCTCGACAGGCTCGCCGCACGCCCGCTCGACGTACTGAGGACGATGATCGAGCGCGGAATCAACGCCCCGCGCTCGAGCGCGGCCGGACGTCTGTTCGACGCCGTCGCGGCCGCGCTCGGCATCTGCGGCGACCGCATCCTCTACGAAGGCCAGGCCGCGATCGAACTGGAATCGCTGGCCGCCGGATACCCGACCGACTCCGAGCCCGGCTATCCCTTCCGAGCCACCAAGAGCCCCAGCGGCATCCGGCTGAACGCCGCCCCCATGTGGCCGGCGCTGTTCCGGGACCTCGCCGCAGGTCTAGAGACCGGTCGCATCTCGTCCCGCTTTCATCGCGGATTCGCCACTGCCATCGTGAAACTTGCGCTGGAGATCGCGGGCGACCTCCAGATCGGCACCATGGCCCTGTCCGGCGGCGTCTTCCAGAACCGGATACTCATGGAGTCGGTCTCCAAGGATCTCTCGGATGCCGGCATCCGAGTCCTGATGCAGCGACAGGTTCCGTCGAACGATGGAGGGCTCTCACTCGGACAGGCGTGCATCGCCGCGGCCAGGGCGCTTCAGAATCTGGACAGATGAACCCGCATGGAGAAGAACCCATGCTTGCGAGCATTGCGCGCGCAAAACAAAACGGGCCAGTCGATTTCTCGGCTGACCCGTTCTATTAGTTGGCGTCCCCACGGGGGTTCGAACCCCGGTTACCGCCGTGAAAGGGCGGTGTCCTAGGCCACTAGACGATGGGGACAGGAACTTGTTCCCGTATCAACCCGATCCATGACCTACCTGATCGGATTGCTTCTAGAATTTGGTGGAGCCAGGCGGGATCGAACCGCCGACCTCAACACTGCCAGTGTTGCGCTCTCCCAGCTGAGCTATGGCCCCAGTGCTCTGAGACGCGAAATACTAATGGTGAATCGTCTGCTTGTCAAACTTTATTTTTCACCACTTGCCGCGTCGGCTTGAGTCCCATATATCGGATGCAGTTTTCAGCATCAGCTAAAGGACTCATGCCCCACTCAAGGGACGTATATTATACATATTTTTCGGCCTGTCTGGAGACTTCGATTCATGATGCGTATCTTATTGTTCATATTGACGAATGCGGCGATCCTCGTGGTCATCAGCATCGTTTTCCGGCTCCTGGGCCTGGACGGCATGCTGCTGCAGAGCGGCGGGATCGACATGACCTCGCTCCTCATCATGGCCGCCATCGTGGGCTTCAGCGGATCGCTGATCTCGCTCTTCCTCTCGAAGACCATGGCCAAGCATGGCATGGGTGTGCAGATCATCGAGCAGCCCGGCAACCAGTTCGAGCACTGGCTGCTGAGCACGGTCGCCAACCAGTCGAAGCAAGCAGGCATCCGCATGCCCGAGGTCGGCGTCTTCGACTCGCCCGAGCCCAATGCGTTCGCCACCGGCTGGAACCGCAACGATGCACTGGTCGCGGTCAGCACCGGCCTGCTCCAGCACATGAGCCCGGACGAGGTCGAGGCCGTCATCGGTCACGAGATCAGCCACGTCGCCAACGGCGACATGGTGACGCTGGCATTGATCCAGGGCGTGGTGAATACCTTCGTGGTCTTCCTGGCGCGCGTCATCGGCCATTTCGTCGACCGGGTCATCCTCAAGAACGAGGAAGGTTACGGCGTGGGATACTTCGTCACCTCGATCATCGCCGAGATCATGCTCTCGGTGCTGGCGACCATGATCGTCATGTGGTTCTCGCGCTTCCGCGAATACCGAGCCGATGCCGGCGGCGCCAGCCTCACCAGCCGACGCCAGATGGCGAACGCCTTGCGGGCGCTGCAGCGCGTCCATGAGCCCCAGGACCTGCCGGCCGGAGAATTCGCCGCATTCGGCATCTCGGGCAAGATCGGCGAGGGATTGATGGGGCTTTTCCGCAGCCATCCCCCGCTCGAAAAGCGGATCGCCGTCCTGGAGCAGGACCGATACTGAGCCGGCAGGCGCTCGACAGCCCGGCTGGACGTCATGCAGGATCCGACATCCAGCCGGGACAACGCAGATTTCCAGACCGTCTTGGACAATCCGGGATCAAACGAGGTCGTCGGCCAGAGAATCCCGGACCTGGGGTGACATAACGACGTGTCGCTCGTAGCCTGGATGCTCGACCCCCGCGGAGACAGAGGCTCCACCCTTGACGGCCGCCACCATCGGCGCAGTCAGCTCGAAGCGCAGGAAGTGCACCGAGGAGGTCCTGGAATCGTCCTCCCGCTCCAGGTCCTCATCGGCGACCGCATAGACCTTGTCCGATCCGTCCACCTGGACCCAGATCCTGTCCTCGATACCGAGCAGCCTTGCCAAGGCCGCCCGTCGCTTCTCAGGATCCTCGTATTCGAGCATGAAGGTCGCCTTCCAGTTGCTGCCGTCCGGAATCAAGGGATTGTAGGCATCCAGCTCGTCCTGAATGCCCTCGGCCTCGAAGATGCGCTCCACCCGCAACATCTCCTGGATCTGATACTGCATGGTCAGCCGATCCTCGAAATAGAGGGTCGCATGGGCTCCCAGCGGCACCTGGCGGTTCTTCTTGTGGGCCATCACCTTGGCGCGGAAATCGCCGCGCAGCTGGGCGTACTGCTCGAGGCTGTAGAGATCGTCTCGTGTCAGATGCATGCTCGTCTCCGAATTCCTGGGACCGGACCCCGAGGCCCGGACCGGTTGGCGTCACAAACCGTAGGCCTGTCGCAGCAGGCTGATGGGATGCTGCTGGCGCCCGTCCTGCCCGAGCGCATGCGCGATATGGGCTCCGGCCATGGGACAGTCGCTGCCGAAATGATCCGGGGCCGCCTTCCCGACCCGGCCGGCCACGGGCCGGACGATCTTCATCGAGGCGTCATGGAATTCGGTTTTCACCGCATAGGTGCCGTCGTGCCCCGAACAGCGGTCGACGACCTCGACCTGGGTCTCCGGGATCAGGGCCAGCACCTCCCGCGTCTTGGGACCGATGTTCTGGACCCGCTGGTGACAGGATGCCTGATAGACCACGCGGCCGAGCGACCGACTGAAATCGGTTTTCAGCTTGCCGTGACGATGGCGGATCATCAGATATTCGAAGGGGTCGAAGATGTGCTCCCTCACCAGCCGCACGTCCGGATCATCGGGAAACATGAGCGGCAGCTCCTGCTTGAACATGAGCACGCAGGACGGGATGGCCGCGACGATGTCCCAGCCGGAATCGACCAGCTGCTTGAGCACCGGGATATTGGCCTCCTTGGCCGCCTCGACCGCATCCAGGTCGCCCAGCTCCAGCTTGGGCATGCCGCAGCACCGCTCCTTCTCGGCCAGGGTGACCGGGATGCCGTTGTGCTCGAAGACCGCGATCAGGTCCTGGTCGAGATCGGGCTCGTTGTAATTGCCGTAACAGGTGGCGAAGAGCGCGACCTTGCCGCTGGTGCTGCCGGCCGGCTCGCCGACCGCCTCGCGCCCGATCCGCCCCTTCTCGCGCCTGCGCAGCGGCTGGCTGTGATATTCGGGCACGCGCGCATCCTTGTGGACCCCTAGAACCGCTTCCAGCGCTCGGCGACCGAGCGGATTGCGGTTGACCGCATTGACCACCCCGCTCACCACGGGGATCCCGGCGAGGGCTCCAACCCTGTCGGTGCTGGTCAGCACCCGGTCGCGAAACCGGACGTCGCCCCGCTTGAACTTGAACGCCTTGGCCCGGAGCATCAGATGTGGGAAGTCCAGATTCCACTCGTGCGGAGGAACATAGGGACATTTGGTCATGTAGCAGAGGTCGCAGAGATAGCAGTGATCGACCACCTTCCAGTAGTCGGCCTTGGCCACACCGTCCACCTCCATGCTCTCGGACGCGTCGACCAGATCGAACAGGGTCGGAAAGGATTGACAGAGACTGACGCAGCGACGGCAGCCGTGACAGATGTCGAAGACCCGCTCCAGTTCGGAGAAGAGCGCGGACGCGTCGTAGAAGTGGGAATTCTGCCAATCGAGCGGATGACGGGTGGGCGCTTCGAGGCTTCCCTCCCGAAGGTTTGGCGACGCCATGATCTTCACTCCCTCATGCTGAATGACACGAACGCATCACCGATCCAATTGCCGATCCGGATCGAAACCATCGTCTCCATCCATCGGCGGCATCGGATTCCCGATCACAACAGGCTCTCGATCGCCTTGACGACCTTGCCGCTCTCGGGTTTGGTGATGCTGGTGAAATGGTCGACGAAGTTGCCCTGACGGTCGATGAGATACTTGTAGAAATTCCACTTCGGATAGGGCGCGCCAGCGGCATTGAGACGCTGGAACAAGGGCGCGGCCTTGCCGCGCTTCACGCCGACCTTCTCGAACATGGGAAACTCGACGGAATAGGTGAGACGGCAGAATGTCTGGATTTCCTGCTCGTTCCCGGGCTCCTGCCCGGCGAAGTCGTTGGACGGGAAACCGAGCACGACCAATCCCTGGTCGCCGTACCGGCCGTAGAGCCTCTCCAGTCCTTCATACTGGGGCGTGAAACCGCACTTGCTGGCCGTATTCACGATCAGGATGACCTTGCCCTGATAGGCATCGCAGAGATTCACCATCTCGTCGCCGGCGAGCCGTCGCACCTCCAGATCGAGCAACGAGGAACAGTGTTTCTCTTCGGCCCCGACCGCGCCGGACATGGCGGCCAGACCGAGCATCAAGAGGGTATTTTTCATGAAGACCTCCACAATTCGCTGACGTCGCACCCCGCCATGCTAAGTGAAGCAAGCGCGTCGGGATTGCAATGGCACGACATGGACCGATCATTTCGGGTGAGACCCGCCGACAGTGAGCGGGCCCCATACATCATCACAGGTAGGACAGGATATGAACGATTGGGTGAAAGCGACGGTCGTCGGCAGGCATCAATGGGCCGAGGGGCTCTTCAGCCTGCAGTTCGAGGCGCCGATCGCGGACTATGTCGCCGGGCAGTACATCAAGGTGGCCCTGGACATCGAAGGAGAACGCGTCGGTCGCCCCTACTCGCTGGTCAACGCCCCTCAGGACCGGCCGCTGGAGATCTATTTCAACGAGGTCCCGAGCGGACCGCTGACACCACCGCTCTCGGCGCTGAATCCGGGCGACAGCGTCTGGCTGACGGCAACCGCCAACGGCATCTTCACGCTGGAGACCGTCGAGCCGGCCAAGACGCTCTGGATGCTGGCGACCGGAACCGGACTGGGCGTCTATCTCTCGATCCTGCGCACCCGGGATCCCTGGGAGAAGTTCGAGCGCGTCGTCCTGGTCCATGGCGTGCGCCAGTCCAGCGACCTCGCCTACGGCGAAACCCTGGACGTGATCGGCGAGCGGTACGAGGGACGCTTCACGGTGGTGCCGGTGGTGAGCCGCGAGACTCACGGTTCCGCACTCGGCGGACGCATCACCGAGCGGCTCGAGGACGGTTCGCTGGAGGAACGCATCGGCGAGCGGATCGACCCCACGCTCAGCCACGTCATGCTGTGCGGGAACTCGGCGATGATCAAGGACGCCAAGGAGATCCTGGAGGCGCGCGGACTGGCGCGTCACCGGCGTCATGCGCCCGGGCAGTACACCACCGAGCAGTACCACTGATCGACCGCTGAAGCGGAGCCGGGCTCGGGTCCCGATCTCCGCTTCAGCGGCTCGTCAACAGATTCTATCCGCGCGTCCGCCCCGAACCCTGGGCATTGGATGTCCGCGCCGATCGCCGCCCACCGCCGGAACCGTTGTTGCTCGGACGCTTGCGGGCATGACGCCCGTTCGGACCTCCGCTCTCGGACGCCGTGGACGCTCGGCGCCCGGAAGACGAACGTCCCTGATGGGCGCGCTGACCACCGGATGGAGCCGATTGACGCCGGCCCGGCATCTCATCCCGAACCGGTCGTTCGGATTGAGCGTCCGGCACCACCGATTCGAAGCCTTCGATCTTCTCGCTCTCGATGCGCCGCCCGAGCAGACGCTCGATCCCGGCCAGCATCCCGCGTTCGTCCGGACCCACCAGCGAGACCGCCGTGCCTTCCGAACCGGCGCGCCCGGTCCGACCGATGCGATGGACGTAATCCTCGGGCACGTTGGGCAGCTCGTAATTGACCACGTGCGGCAGACGATCGATATCCAGGCCGCGCGCCGCGATATCGGTCGCCACCAGGGTGCGCACGGCACCGTTCTTGAAGTCCGCCAGCGCCCGGGTTCGTGCGCCCTGGCTCTTGTTGCCATGGATCGCGGCGGCGGTGATGCCGTCGGTGATCAGCTGCTGGGCGAGCCGGTTGGCACCATGCTTGGTACGGGTGAACACCAGCACCTGCTCCCAGCCGCCGCGATGGATCAGATGCGAGAGCAGGGCGCGCTTCTGCTCCTTGGCGACCGGATGGACGCGCTGAGACACCGTCTCGGCCGCCGTATTGCGCCGAGCGACCTCGATCCGCTGCGGATCCTGGAGCAGACCGGTGGCCAGCTGCTCGATCTCGCGCGAATAGGTCGCCGAGAAGAGCAGGTTCTGGCGCTGCCTGGGCAACAGCTTGATGATGCGCCGGATGTCATGGATGAAGCCCATGTCCAGCATGCGGTCCGCCTCGTCCAGCACCAGGATCTCGATACCGCCGAAATCCACATTCCCCTGACCCTGATGGTCGA
Source organism: Imhoffiella purpurea (assembly GCF_000585215.1). Lineage (GTDB taxonomy): Bacteria > Pseudomonadota > Gammaproteobacteria > Chromatiales > Chromatiaceae > Imhoffiella > Imhoffiella purpurea. The sequence continues at coordinate 26,694 of NZ_AONC01000049.1, forward strand.
GCAGACGCCCGGGCGTCGCGACCAGGATGTCGACCCCGCGACGCAGCTGCTCGACCTGAGGCCCCATCCCCACCCCACCGAAGATCTGCAGCGAGCGCAGCGGCAGATGCTGGCCGTAGAGACGCACGCTCTCGCCGACCTGGGCCGCGAGTTCGCGGGTCGGGGTCAGGACCAGCGCGCGCGGACGGCGCGGACGACGGCCCGATTGCGCCGGCTGCGCGGCGCTCAGGCGCTGCAGCATGGGCAAGGTGAAGGCGGCGGTCTTGCCGGTACCGGTCTGGGCACCGGCGAGCACATCTCGTCCGGAAAGCACGGCGGGGATCGCCTGACACTGGATCGGGGTGGGATGGGTATAACCCTGCGCAGCGACGGCACGCAGCAGTTCGGCCGACAGGCCGAGCTCAGCAAAAGACATGAAAACTCCTGGGTCGGCCTACCCAGAGAGGTTCACTGGGCCGGTCTAGGCGATGTGGTTCGAGATGGTTACGGGTGAGCCTTGAAGGAGGGAAATCAACCGAAATCATGGATTGCGCCGACCGGATGGCGCATGAGGAGAACTGGACGATACGCGAAAAACCGAGAATTGCAATCGAAAATATGCGCCCGCCCCTAGCGCGGCGGAATTTCCCGAGCCGCCGGATTGACAGATGCCAGACCCGGGCATAGCATCAAACAATAATCATTGTCATTTGCATTCGAATCCGAGCACTCAGCATTCTCGAACACTCGAGCTCTCTCGGCCCGCATCTCCAGGAGCCCCCATGCAGCAACGTTACCTCCTCGAAATCACCGGATCCGCCGAACAGGCCATTCCCGACCGCATGACGCTCTACGACTTCGAAAGCCGCTCCCTGCTGAACGAGATCGAAGGGGATGAATGGCTGCGCCTGCTGCGCGAACTCCAGTCGGTCGAGCGGAATGCCGACGCAACCGAGCAGGACACACCTGCGCTTCAAGCCCCTGAGGATCGCGGCGAGACCGGCTCGGAGACATCAGGAATCGCCCCCGGCCAGGAGGATGAATCCTCAGAGGCCATCGAACTCTACCGCCCACCGGAACAGGAACTGGACCCAGTCCGCTCGGGTCGACGCAAGCTCTGGGACATGCCGCACAAATACCACTGCCCCATCATCGGTACCTGTCTCAGCGTCGACGATCTGCGCAGGATCGGACGGCGTTTCGTCTGGCGGACCAAGGAACGGCTGAGCGACTACGAGATCCATGTCGGCTTCGTCTCCGCCGCGGAGGAGCGCAACGCACTTTCTCAGGCGACCCAGAAGCTGCTCGACAAGAAATACGCGAGCAACCTGCGCCGCTACGCCAAGGCCAAGGATCCGGAAGGCATTCTCGCGCTATGGGCCGAATCGCTCGCCTGTGGCGAGGTTCCCGGCGGTCTCTGGGCGCTCATGAGTCATCCCAAGACGGACGCCGCCACCATGGTCCTCGCCTACGAGGACGTCCACATGCTCTCGCACCAGATCGGCGCAGGACAGAGGGCCGACCTGAAACGACTCAACGAAGCCCGGGTCGAACTGGGTCGCGTCCGGCATGAGCTCGAGACCTGCCAGAGGCGCAGCGCGCAGCAGTTGGAGCAACGCGAAAGCACCATCGCCGAATTGACCTCGGAACTCGATGCCTGTCGACAGGAACGCGACCGTCTCGCGAGCGAGGCCGAGACACTGCGCCATCGGCTCAGCCGCAGCGAGACCCCCGCGCTTCTCGAACGCATCGCCTCGCTCAGCGATGCGCACGCACTGACTCACTCGCGCCTGGAGACGAGCCTTCAGGAAACGGAATCCCTGCGTCAACGCCTCGCCGACGCCGAGCGGCGCTCGAGCACGCTGGAGACCAGCCTGCGCGAGCGCGAGGAGGAATGCGAATCGCTCGAACGGCTACTGACCCTGGGGCTGAGCCAGCAGTGCGACGAATGCCCCAACGACAGCTGCGCCTGCTGTGCCGACCTGGCCGGTCGGCTGGTGCTCTGCGTCGGCGGAAGACAGCAGCTGGTCGAGCAATACCGCCAATTGGTCGCACGCTGCAACGGCCGCTTCGAACACCACGACGGCGGACTCGAGGACAGCCATCAACGGCTGGAATCCATGCTCGCCTCGGCCGATGCCATCGTCTGCGCCACCGACTACGTCAGCCACAACGCCTACTACCGCACCAAGCGGTTCTGCAAACGGCTCGACAAGCCGCACGTACTGCTCGGCAACTCGGGCCTCTCATCCTTCGCCCGAGCCTTGGAGCGGGTGGCGAATTAGCCGTCGGCCCATCGCCGGCCGGCGTGGGCAACGGCCGCGTCCGGCCCGGTCAACTCAACGTACGGGTATGACGCGTCCCTTCCAGCGCACGCTGTTGCGGACGAGGGTGAGATAGAGCGAACGCACGAACACCCAGGTGAAGAACAGCAAGGACACAGGATAGGTCAAGGCGATCGTCAGACCGAAATTTCCGAGCCGGCGCAGCAGCCACCAGATCTGAGCGACATAGGCGGTATAGGCGATCAGCCCTGGAATGCCCCAGGTGGAGCCGTCCTCGAAGAAAAAGGCACGCGCGGCGTCGAAGGTCGCGAAGCTGGACGAGATCCAGGCGACCATCATGACCAGTATCAGCAGATCCGTATGCATGGCACCGCGGGCGAAGTTCTTGGTCCAGCCCTCGATCAGGTCGCCCAGGCCGTGCGGATACATGCGAAAGGAGATGGTCCCGCGACCGATGAAGTTGTGCGTTTCGATCCCGCGACGGCCCATCTCTCGCGACAGGGCGACATCGTCGATGATCTCGGAGCGGACCAGACTGTGTCCGCCAGTGCGGAAATAGTCCTCCCGCGAGCAGACCATGCAGGGACCGAAACTGCCGTTCGGCCGTACGGCATCGCCAGCCAGGGTGAAGGATCGGATGCTGCCCATCATGATGATGAAGAAGAGTGCGGAAAGCCGCTCATAGGGACGCTTCATACGATGATAGGGCTGTACCGAGACCAGCCCGCCGTGCCGGGCATGGGTGGCGACGATCCGCTTCAGCCCACCGGGCTCCAGTTCGGTGTCGGCGTCCAGGAACACCAACAGATCGCCGCTGGCGCGCTGGGCCCCGACCCAGCAGGCATGGGGCTTCCCCAGCCAGCCATGTTCGAGCTCGGTGACGCTGATGACGGTGGCCCCGGCCGAGCGCGCCAAGCCGGCCGTCCCATCGGTCGAATTGTCGTCGACGACGATCAGCTCGCAGTCCGGATACTCTTGCCGGCTCATGGAGTCGAGCAGAGGCGACAGGCGGTGGAACTCGTTGCGGGCGGGAACGACGACCGAGACGCGAACCGGGGCGACATCGGACGACACGGGGGGACAGAGGCGCATGCGTCCCAGAAAGACGAACGCGAGACTCCACGGCAGGAGCAACCACAGCAGATGGTGCAACATGATCGGCAAACTCGTTTCTGACATTGGCAGGAGGCCGCAGGGACGGCGCCGGGCGATTGCGCTTCCTGTCGAGGCAGGGATGCCCGGGTATTCCCGGTGGCCGGAGGCTTGCACCCGATGCAACCCGTTTCGGGATCCGGCGGCATGGCTCGGGCCATAGAGCGGATCAGTATGCTGATCGCCAGCGATGAAGGCAAACCCGCAATTCAGCCAGGGAAGATCGCAACGGGTACCGAATCGCGTCCGGTCAGATCGGGCGCAATGCGATCAGCGTCATGTCATCGCGTCTCGCCTCGTCCCGTCGGTAATCGGCGAGCATTCGGCTCAATCCGGCGACCTGATCGGCCAGGCCGAGTTCGCAGTGCGCCTCCAGCCACGCAGCGACCTTGCGCCGTCCCAGCAGGCGGCGCGGCGTCCCTCCCATCTGGTCGGGAACGCCATCGGTCATGAGATAGAGGGTCGTCCCGGGACCGACCTGAATACTCCGCTCGGCGATGACGTTCGGGGCGGCGAGGCTGCGGTATCCCAGATGGCCGCGCGCACCGCGAATCACCTCGATCGGCTCGCCGGGGACCATCGCCAGCAAGGGGATGCTGCCAACGCTGGCGAAACGCAGCTGTCTCTCTCCCGCCTCCCAACACAGAGCCGCCGCGTCCAGACCGTCGTCCGACTCGGCGCCCGGATTCTGTTGACGCAGACGGCGGCGGACCTCCAGGTCCAGCGCCTGGAGGATGAGGCCAGGCGCGGCCAACCCCCGATGATGCAGCAGATGCTCCAGCGCCGCGGCGACGACCAGGGTGATGAAGGCCCCGGGGACACCGTGACCGGTACAGTCGGCCAGGAGGAGGAGACAGCGCTCGCCGCGGCGCGCGAACCAATACCAGTCTCCGCCCACCTGATGCAGCGGCTCCCAGTGCACCTGGATCTCGTGGACCGCGTCGCCCAGGACCGCAGAATCGGGCAGCATGCTGGTCTGGATGCGACGGGCATAGCGATGGCTCTCCAGCAGTTGCTGATTGGCCAGCGCCAGATGCCGATGGGTGAGATCCAGCTCGGAGAAGGCGCGCTCGACCTCGGTCTTCTGTCGCTCCAGGTCGCCGAGCGCCCGTTCGAGCTCCAGGGTGCGCGCCTCGACCCGCCGCTCCAACTCCTGATTGAGCAGGGTCAGCTCGCGCTGAGCCAGGTCGCGCTGGTCGAGCCCGCGCTGGGAGGATTGCAGCAGCCGCCGCAGATGTTCGCTCAGCAGTCCCAGCTCGTCTCGGCCATGGCCTTTCAGCCGGGGTGGTAGCCAATCGCCGGGCGCATCGGGATCCACCTCCGCGATCGCCCGCCCCAGCCGCAGCAACGGACGTGTGATCATGAAATAGAAGATCGCCACCACCAGAGCGGAGATGAACAGGGAGCGCACCAGCTCGAAGACGGCATCGCGCGCGACCCGGTGGAGAAAACGCCGAGCGAGCATTTCGGGCGACAGATCCAGTCGCAGCTGTCCCACATCCTCGCGCTCGCCTCCCGGAACACCATACTCCAGCCGCAGGCGATAATGGCTAGCGTCCTCGAACAGCCAGCCCCAACCCGGGGCGATGGAACCGGCGTCGGGCTCGCGCGCGCGCAGGGCCAAGATACGCCCGAAATCGGTGCGCAGCTCGACGTGCACGACCGGATCGAAGACGAGCAGCCCATCGACGAGACGGCGCGCAAGCTCCGGGTGGAGCTGATAGGCAGCCTCGGCGGCCGAGCCCTCCACCAGGGCGAGCACCTTGCCGATGTTCGATCGAGTCTCGACGTGCATCGCGCGCCAATCGACGAAGATCCGCCCGGCCCCGACCATAATCCCGAGCACCAGCACCACGAGCAGGGTCATCGCGGCCTGCTGGAAGGTCAGACCGTACCGAAAGGCGACCCGCCGCACACTGGATGACGAGGATGTGGAAGGCATGAGTCGCCTGGGCTAATCGAGCGACCCAGGGGGATCGAGCAGGCCGGCCTGGCGCTCCAGCCTGGAGACCAGAGCGGCATTCGCCGCGAGCCAGCGGTCGAAGTCCTCGATCAATCCAGCATGGCGGATGCTCGACAGCCGATAGTGTCCGCTGGCATGGGGCAGACCGGGATCGTAGACGAGCAGATCGGGGCTCCCGAACAAACGCTGCGATTGGGCGCGCGCGACCCGTACATCGGCATAGGCCGCATCCACGCGTCCCGTCATTGCCTGCTGAAAGAGCGCGGAGAAGTCGGCGTTCTCCATCAACGCAACCCGTCCCGCCTGGATGGGTTGCGTCCAGGCCGCCGGAGTGAAGCCAAGGACGATCCCCAGCCTCCGGATCTCCGCCGCCGGGCGGCCGAACCGTTCCGGAGGGACCAAGGAGCCGTCCAGATATCCGACGATCGGGCGGCTGTAATGGATCTCGTATCCCTGGCGCAACGCCCCGTGCCAGTCGGGATCGTCGGGATACTTGAAATCGATGCGGTCGTGCAGCAGGCTCTCGAGCAAGCGCGAGGGCGGCATCGGGCGATACTCGAACCGGATTCCCCGATCCCGGGCGAAGGCATCCAGCAGCTCGCGGCCGAAGCCCTCGAAACCGCCGTTCAGACCGTTCTGATAGGGACGATAATCGATGTCCTCCACACCCACGCGATAGGGCTGCGGATCCTGAGCGGCGTGGACGTGGGACCAGACGGCGCAGAGGACCAGCACACAAACGCGCACGGCCGACTTCATACCGCGTTAGCCCGGCCCGGAGCGGGCGACGAGGACACGATCCCGGCCGGCGCTCTTGGCCTCGTAGAGGGCCTGATCGGCACGCGAAATCGCCCGATCGAGCGGTTCGTCTCCATCCGTCCCGGCCAATCCGATGCTGACCGTCACCGACAGGAACTGCCCCGTCCATTGGGTGCGGCCTTCGCGCACCCGGTCGCACAGGCGGTTGGCGATGGCCTCGGCCGTGTCGAGATCCGTCTCCGGGAGCACGGCGAGGAATTCCTCGCCACCGAAACGGCCCGCGATGTCGCCCTTGCGCAGACTGGAGCGCAGCAGCGCACCGAAGTCGCGCAGCAACTGATCGCCCGCGGCATGGCCGAAGCGGTCGTTAATCCTCTTGAAGTGATCCAGGTCCATCATGAGCACGACGAGCCCCTTGCCGTGACGGGCGCTGCGACGCTGCTCGTGCTCGGCAAGCTCCAGCAGATGGCGCCGCGTATGGGTTCCGGTCAGTTCGTCGACCGAGGCGATCCGGCGCAGCTCCTGCTCGAGCTGCTCGCGCCGCTCGATCTCCTTGCGCAATGTACCGTTGAGCCGCTTGAGATCCTCGGCCTGGGCCGTCAGGGTCCGATTCGCCTCGTGCAGATCCAGCTGCATACGATCGCTGATGCGTACCAGGCGCGCCGTTTCGCGATAGCCGAGACGATAGGCATCGGCGAGGGTGCGGACCCCGTCCGACACCTCGTCGAGTTTGCCGATCATGGTCTCGGCCTGGCGGATGACGGCCTCTTCCTGAAAGTAGAGCGAATACGCCTCCCCCGCCTGGGGTGGATCGAGCTCCGATGACATGGAATCAGGATGGCTGCGCTTCGAGCTCATGGAGATTGAATCGCGCGTATTCCAGATCCTCGCTGAAATCCTCGCCGAATTCCTGCATGGTTTCGTCCTCGGGATCGTAGTACCAGTGCACCTCGACCGGAACGCCCTGGCGCGCGGCGGACTCCAGCATCTGGAAGATGTTCATCAGCGCCTTGGCGCTGCTGCTGTTGAAATAGGCCATGCGCAGCTCGAGACGGAGCGGCGACGACGGTCTCTGAACCGAGAGCTCGGACAGATAGGACTCCAGGCTCTTGAGCACAGGCCCGAAGAAGGCGGCGGCATCCTCCGGATAGGACTCGCCCTCGATGCGCAGCCGACGGCCGACGAAATCGAATTCGAGCAGAGGCGATCGTTCTGTCCGCTGGAGAAAGAGGGTATCCATCGACTCGTATGCAAAGGCTGTTGGCATCTCAGATGAAGGCCTTGAGACAGAAGAAGGCGCGATCCCCGGACAGCTCCGTCAGACCGAATTCGATCGGCCTGGTCGATCGCCTCGCGATCTCGATCAGCCCGATGCTGGCGCCGCGGCTCCCCTCCTCGGCAGGCTCGCGCAGCTTTTCTCGATAGTAGGTCTTGATCGAATCCTTATCCATGGCGGCCAGCGCGGTGAGCCTTCGAGTCAATGCCTCGCCCTCATCTCGCAGCACGCAGTTGCCGCAGACGACGAAGAAATGCCCCTCCTCCCGTCCCACGGTGATCATGCCAGAACTCAGCTCGTTCGGCCGTCCCTCGTCGGACTCCAGTCGCTCGGCCGAATAACGGATGATGTTCTGGACCTGCTCCACGAAGATGGCGAAGACCCGCTTGGTGACGTTGGCGTCGGTCGCGTCCAGGCGCATCTTCTGTTTGAGCGCCTCGCCGAGCGAAAAGAGGATACCTTCGGAAAGATAGCCGACGAAGGAAAAGATCACGCCCTCCCCTACCATCTTCTGGTGGAATCGAAAATAGTCTTCGGCCATGGACATGCTATCGGATCTCCAAGGAACCGCGAAGGGCGGAACGCCGGAAACGGACGCCTCGGCGCTTGGCATCTCTCCGGATCCGCCCCCTCGGGAAGGATGTCATCGACGAACCGATGCGCATGCGACCCGACCTTCAGCGGAGTCCGTCCACCCTCGCGAGAGACCGCCAAGGCAGGAGTCCGTATTGAACCAGCATACCCACCAGGCCCGCCAGCCCCAGAATCCGCACCATCGGCACGGCGCTCGAATAATCGCCAGGATCGTACAGCAGACTCATCGCCGGAAACGCGGCGAGGATCACGATCGACAGATGCAGGACCGGATTGGCCGCCGGACCGGACCAGCGCTGGGCGATCCGGCAGCCCACCCAGGCCGCCAGCGCTCCGCCCATGAGCCCGGCGGCGACATCCACCGGCCAATGGACGCCGACCGCGATACGGCTGAGTCCGACCGCGACCGCGATCAGCGTCAGCAGAACCCGCCAGCCCCAGCGATGCGAATGGAAAAGCAGGACGCCGCAGAAGACCGCCGCCGTCACGCTGTGGCCGGATGGAAAGCTGGCATGCCGGTGCGCTGGACCGATCAGATTGAAGAGGTCCGCGGCCAACACGGCCGGAGGCCGGGAGGCGTCGAACAGCGCCTTGAATCCTCGACCATAGAGTGCGGCGATCGTCCCGGCAACGACCAGCGACCAGAAGAGACGCGGATAGCGCAGCGAAAAGAGCAGCGAGAGCGCGAACACCAATCTCTCATCGCCCAGGCTGGTCAGGTGTTCCCAGAGCCAATCCGGATAGCCCGAGGCAATGCCGTTGAGCCGCTCGAAACCACCGTGATAGCCGCAGATCAGATAGATGGTCGAGCCCACCAAGAGCGCGACCAGCGCCCAGCGGATCAGCCAGACGCCCGACCTCGGATCCAGCTCGGGGGCACGCTCGACACCGGCTTGGAGACGCCGCCGCCATTCGGCGTGGAAACGTCCGAGGCTCGCCCCCATCATTCCGGCGCCCGCACCATGACCAGGGCCACCGGCCCCCGCTGATAGACGAGCGTCCGATCCAGATCCGGCAGATCCCGCTCCAAACGATCGAGCTTGTCGATGCGCAGGAACACCAGATCCCCGGCCTGGGGCCGACGGTTCGGCGTCACCGCCTCGCGATAGACGCTGAAGCTGGGCATGGAGGTGCGGTAGACGACCGTCGGCATGTCCAGCGCCTTGGCCACCAGACCCGCCTCCTTGACCGGCGCCTGCATGACCTCGAATACCTTGGGCACCAGAACCCCGAAAACCACCAGGGTCTGAATGATCCCGGCCAGCACCAGACGGGACCAGAGCGCCGGACGCGACCAGACCATGAGACCCAGCATGGCGACCAATCCGGCCAGCACGGCGGCACCATAGTGGAGATCGAGGGCGAAGCGCCCGGCGCCGATCATGGCGACCTGGTGGGCCTTGAGCCCGAGATCGAACCGGAGCGCGACCTGAACCACCGTCTCCAGCAGCCAGGGCAGCGCCACCAGGATCGCGAACAGGAACAGTGGCGGCACGAAGGCCAGCCAGCCGTTGGTCAGCCGCTCGCGATATCGGGCCATGAGGATGAAGAGCGGCGTGCAGCCGTAGAGCAGATAGTGCGGCAGCTGGGTCCCGGAGAAGGAGAAGAAGAGCAGCACGGTCAGGAACCAGATCCAGAGGAAGCGATCGAGCGGATCGGACCAGGACCGGCGCAGGTCCTTCAAGAGACTCAGGAACCAGCCCGAGAAGGGCAGCAGGATGATCGGCAGCATCACCAGATAGTAGCCGGGGAAGCCGCTGTGGCCCTGCATGGCCGAATCGAACCGCCCCAGATTGTGCTGCAAGAAGAAGCTGCGGAAGAATCCGGCGCCGTCGTCCAGATAGATGGCCAGATACCAGGGTCCGGCCACTGCGAGGAAGACGAGCCAGCCGAGCGGCGAGAAGACCGCGCGGAACCAGCGCCGGAGACCGCCGTTCGCCCCGCCCATCTCGGACAGAAAGAAGAGGAAGCTCACCACCAGCGGGAAGAAGACCGCCACCGGACCCTTGGTCAGGAATCCGAGCCCCATCCATAGGTAGGCACGCAGCACGAAGCCTCGGTTGGTCTTGGGGTCCGGATCCAGGAAATAGCGATAGATCTCGAAGAAGGCCAGGGCGATGAAGAGATTCAGCACCGCGTCCGCGACCGCGGCCTTGGCGATCAGGGACACCTGGAGCGAGAGGGCCATCGCCAGACCGGCGACGGTCGCGGTCCGGGCGTCGAGACAGCGCCGCACGAAGAACCAGAGGCCGGCGATCCAGAGGGTCGCGGCGATGGCCGAGGGTAGCCTCAGGGCGAATTCGTCGAACCCGAACAGCTCGGCGCTCGCCGCCTGCAGCCAGTAGATGAGCACCGGTTTGTCGTAGCGGGGCTCCCCATCCTTGTGCGGGGTGATGAAATCGCCGCTCGCCAGCATCTCGCGGGTCGCCTCGGTGAAGGCCCCCTCGTCCAGGTCGTAGAGCGGCACGGCCCCGAGCTGCCAGAAGAAGCTCAGGGCCACCACCAGGATCAGCAGCCAGGGCGAGGTCATGAGCCGCTGGAAGCGCCCGGCCGCGATCCCCGAGTTCGCGGCGCCCTTGAGCGTATCCGTGGAGCCGACCATCAGAGCGTCTCGCTCCAGCCAGCCGTATCCGGATCGGACTGCCAGCGGATCCGATGATGCGTGCGCTCGCCCGAGGCGTAGAAGGTGCGGGTCAGCAGCTCCGAGAGCACGCCCGTGGTCAGGAACTGGACCGAGGCGACTAGGAAGAGGATGGCCACGAACAGCAGGGGGCGATCGCCGATGTTCTCGCCCAGCACGAACTTGACCACCAGCAGGTGCGTCATCATGAGCCCGCCGAGCAGCCCGAAGAGGATCCCGATCGAGCCGAAGAAGTGTCCGGGGCGCGATCCGAAACGCAGGAAGAAGAAGGCGGCGATCAGGTCCAGCACCACCCGGAAGGTGCGCGAGATGCCGTACTTGGAGACGCCGAACTGGCGCGCCTGGTGGGCGACCTCGGTCTCGCCGATGCGCTGGGGCGCGGTCACGCCGGCCACCCAGACCGGGATGAAGCGGTGCATCTCGCCGAGCAGGGTCACCTCCTTGATGACCTCGGCGCGGTAGACCTTGAGGCTGCAGCCGTAGTCGTGCAGGGCCACGCCGGTCACCTTGCCGATCAGCTTGTTGGCGATGCGCGAGGGGATCTTGCGCATCACCAGATCGTCCTGGCGCCGGCGCCGCCAGCCCTGCAGCAGATCCAGATCGCGCTCCAGGAGTTCGTCGACCATGCGCGGAATGTCGGCCGGATCGTTCTGCAGATCGCCGTCGAGGGTCGCGATCAGCTCGCCCCGGGCGGCGTCGAACCCGGCCTGCATGGCCGCCGTCTGGCCGAAATTGCGCCGAAGACGAATCACGCGCAGATGCGGGCCGGTGCGTTCGGCAACCTCGCTTAGACGCTCGCCGGTACCATCGCGGCTACCGTCGTCGACGCAGATCAGTTCCCAAGGCCCCCGATAGGCGGCGAGCCCCTCCTGCACCCGTGCCACCATGGGTTCGACATTGTCGATCTCCTGGTACATGGGAATGACGACCGAAAGCGACGGCCGTCTCTCGGCGACGGCTTCTGAGACTGGGGAACTGGTCATCGAGGCATGATCCGTGATGAGGCCAAGCCGGCCCGGGCAGGGGCAAACTATACGGGAGACCTGGAAAATTCAACTGCGGGTTGGCGGATCGCCTCGATCCGAAATCGGCTCGTACTTGGTGTCAGCCTCGGACTCGGTATCGCCATCGCTGGACTCGCGACAACCTGAACCTCGAGGGGGGAACAGAACTGCAATTGACCATGATGTGGCCTCGACGGAACGAATCCCGGCCTTGAAGATCAATCGTTCTCGTCGAAGATCCGCTCCAGGCTCTCGGTGATCAGCACGCGCTCGGACCAAACCAACAGCGTCTCGACGTCGGCAGCCCCGATCCGAGTCAGAACCTGAGGCGGAAGTTCGCCGAATTTCAGCTGGAGAAGCCTCGACAACATCGCCGCTTCGCCTTCCTGACGACCTTCCCGACGGCCTTCCCGACGGCCTTCCTGGCGCCCGGCTTGACGTCCTTCCAAGGCGCCTTCCTGCTTCCCACGCTCCCAGCCCTGCTGGATGAATCGCTCTGCAAAGGTGCTCATGATCTCGCTCTCTTCCGGATAGTCCCGCTCGTATCTGGCTCGCTCATTGTCATCCAGGACCGCGTAGATGTCGATGAAATCGATATATTTCAATTGCTTTTCCGGATCTTCCTCGAGCGTCGCCAGTCCCCGCACGGCATGGGCGTAGGCATCGATCTTGTCCTGCGGGGCATAGCGCATGCTCGGCAGATTGAGCCGAGCGACGATGTTGTCGCTCTCGCGATAGCGCTCGTAGGCGATCGCCGACAGCTCGCAGGCCAGGTAGCGGAAGCTCAGATAGGTCTGGTGGTCGCTGCCCTGGATCAGCTCGTAGCGCGGAGACCGACCGCGAAGGAAGATGACGACCGGCACCACCCGGTCGGTCTCCAGCAGCTCGCCGAGATCGAGACAGTAATGCGCCAGCCGATGGATCGAGAAGCGTCTCGGGTCGCTCTCTTCCTCGAGGACGAACAGCAGCGCCTCGCGTCGGCCGTCGGGCCATTGCACCAGCAGCGGGACGTCGAGCTCGCGGAAGCGATCGCCGAGCCGCTCCTTGAGCTGCTCCTGGCGCACCGGCAGGATCTCGGCCTCCGCCAGATGCTCGATCGGGTCCCCGGCGGCGAAGAAGTCCAGCGCCTGGCGCGGGTAGTCCAGGATGAGGTTTTTGAAGTTCTGGTCGTGGCTCATACGCTCATCTCGAGGATACTGGCGTTGCCCAGCGGCCGTGTAACGGGCTTACAAACCGGCCATGGTTATCGAACCGATATGGAAAGCAAAATAACCGAAACCAATTCAACACCCAATCGCAGTCTGGGTTGATCTGTGCGCGCTGTTCTGGGTCGTGTAACGATCCTCCCAGGCTGGGGAACGATTCATCTTCGGCCGTTTGGCTGTAATCCAGATTCGACAAGACGGCGGTGGCAGGCATGAACGACGAGCAGCAAATCTTCTATAGACTGGGCGTGGCGCTGGCGATCGGCCTGCTGATCGGAACCGAGCGCGGCTGGAAGGCGCGCCGCGCCTCGGAGGGGCGGCGGGTCGCCGGGGTACGTACCTACGGGCTGATCGGATTGCTCGGCGGGGTCACGGCGCTCCTGTCCCAGACCTTCGGTCCGGTCCTGCTCGCGCTGGTCTTCATCGGGCTCGCCGCCCTGGCCACGGCGACCTATGTGATCGAGCACGCCCATGACCAGGATCTCGGGATCACCAGCCTGGTCGCGGTATTCCTGACCTTCGCCTTCGGCGCACTGGCGGTCGCGGGCGAGGTCTCGATCGCGGCCGCCTGCGCCGTGGTCGCCACGCTCGTCCTCAGCGCCAAGCCCATGCTCCACCGCTGGGTCGAGCGGCTCGGCGAGGCCGAACTCAAGGCGGGTCTCGAGCTGCTCCTCATCTCGGTCGTAGTCCTGCCCATCCTGCCCGACCGGGGCTACGGCCCCTGGCAGGCGCTGAACCCATACACCATCTGGTGGATGGTGGTGCTCATCGCCGGCATCTCGTTCGCGGGCTACATATCGGTCAAGCTGATCGGGGCCCGGCGCGGTATCGTCGCGACCGGTCTGATGGGCGGCATCGCCTCCTCGACCGCGGTCACGCTGAACTTCTCGCGCATGGCACGCCAGGAGAGCGACTCGGCGCCGATACTGGCGATGGGCATCCTGCTGGCTTGCATGACCATGTTCCCGCGGATGCTCATGGTCACGGCCCTGCTGCATCCGGCCTTGGCTCGGCAGCTGCTCACCCCGGTCGGGCTCATGACGCTCTGTCTGCTGCTGCCTGCGCTGCTGCAATGGCGAAACCGAACGACCGGCGACGCACCGCTCGAGTCGCCGCTGAAGAATCCGCTCGAATTCGGCACGGCGCTCACCTTCGGTCTGCTGCTGGCTCTGGTGATGTTCTTCGGTACCGCCCTGCACCAGTGGTTCGGGACGGCCGGGGTGCTGGCGCTCGCGGCCATCTCCGGAATCACGGACGTGGACGCCATCACCCTGTCGCTGGCGCGCATGAGCAACGACGGCATCGGGATCCAGACCGCCGCCACCGGCATCCTCATCGCCGCCTCGGCCAACAACCTCACCAAGGGACTCATGGCGGCGACGATCGGCGGACGGGCGATCCGGCTCCGCGTCGGCCTCCCGCTCGCGGCCAGTGCCGCCGTCGGGCTCTCGACCGCCTGGATCTGGGCGGCAGCCGGTTCGATTTCGTGAAGCAAGCAGCAGAATCGGACGATTAGGGATGCAAAACAGTCAGGTATTCGGCTTAAGATCGCGAATCCAATACCGGGGGACGGCCTCCATCTCGAGCAGGCATTCGCTCGCGCCCCTGGCGATGCACCGATCTGAACCGCGATAGATGAAGACATGAATAACGATATGTTCGACTCTCTGGATGTGCCCATACTGTTCGGCCGCTATCTCGTCCTGATGGGACTGGTGAGGGAAAAGGATATTGCCGAGGCAGCCTCCGTGCAGCGGGAGCTCAACGCCAGTCCGCTCTTTCATCTGGTCGAGCGAGGGATCCTGTCCATGGACCAGATCATGCGGGCCCGGCAATATCAGCGCGAGCACATGGTGACCTTCTGTCAGGCAAGCCGCACGCTCGGCATCATGTCCGAGGAGGGCTGCGCGGCCATGCTCGAAACGGCCGCGAAGCAGCGTATCCAGATCGGGGACATCCTCGTCAAGCAGGGAAAGCTGTCCGGGGAGCAGCTGGCGGAGGCGCTGAGCAAGCACCAGGAACATCAGGAGAGCAGAAACCCGAGCTCGACCTGAAGGCCCGATGCCGCCGCTTCAGTGCGTGATGCGATACAACTTGAGGTATTCGAGACGCAGACTGCTGTAGGTTCGATTCATGCGTTCGAGCTGGCCCAACAGTTGTCTCTTCTGCTCCGCCAGACTGTCGCGCTCGAGCTGTGTCTCCTGCACCAGCCTGCGATATTCCTGATTGATCGACTTGAGCGAGAGAATCTTCTCCGCCAGCTGATCCATTTCGGCCCCCAGAGCGTTCTGATGCTGGCTCGACTCGGACAGGAGCTGTCTCAGGTCGAGATTCTGCTGCTCGATCGCATCGAGATCCTGAATCAGTTGCTCGGTCAGATCCGATCTCGCGTTCTTCTCGAGCTTGTGTCGAAGCTCCTTGTTCGCGCTCTCCAGCTGTCGGCACTTGTCCGTGAGATTGCCGATGTCATTGCGATTCTCGGAGAACGACGACAGACTCGCCTGATATTGATCCAAGAGGTCGTCGATACCGGTTTCCAGTCCATCGAGCTCCGGATACTCCCCGAGCGCCAATCCTCCAGCCAGGGAAGGATCCTTCTCCACGCTCACGGGCGAGGCGATGTCGCGGGACACCCCATGCTTGCTGCAGCAGACTTGAAGCAGGCGGTGGAGATCGTCCATGACCGATTTCCAGATCGCTGCCTCGGCGATGTCGCCAGCATCGAAAGGTTTAGCCAAGAATTCGAGAAAGGCCACGGGATCGTCCCCGCGTGGGCGACCCTCCATTCGGTCACGGCCGAATGCCTCGATCTCCTTGGCGATCCGATTGGAGACCGCCTTGCAGGTTCGCCTCAATTTCTTCTGCCGTTTGTGCAGACGCCACCAATTGATGCCGAACACCAAGGCCGCGATCAGCGATACCGCGGAGAATTCGGCCAATCCGTAGGTCCATAGATAGTCGGTTTCCGTCATCGTCTCGATGTCAGACGTCCAGGTCGGATTCGTCGCGGTCGGCCATCCTGCATCGGCGCCACCACCAAGCCCCGAGGATGAGGGCCAGCAGGGCCAGGATGAGCGCATTCGCGAACAACAGGGTCACAGCGGCGGACTGCTCCGGCGGCGTGGCGGGGATCGGTTCGCCCCCTTTGGCCTTGGGATCCTGATCATTCGCCGGTACGCTGTCCAGCGCGGAGACCGCGGCGGCGACCTCGATCGGATAGTGCTTGGTACGCCGAAAACCCCGGCCCCGGGCAGTCAGCTCGACGCGCGCATCCCCCATGGAGGTGAAGAGCAAGGTCCCTCTGAAGTCATGGGCATCGTCATCCATGGAGACGGATTCGAACGAAATCGGAGGCTGCTCCCAGCCCGACGCGGATTGGATCCGAGCCTCCAGGCGCGCCCCCTCGATCAGGGCCGAATCGCCGTCCGGATCGTGATTCACCAGACGCGCCTCCACCGTCACGCCTTCGCCGGCCCGGACCCGCGGAGGAATCTCGGCCTCCAGATCCAGATCGCTCTCGATATAGGCCTTGCTGTCCGTGCTCGAGGTCGCGAGCCTCCAGGTTCCCGGCTGAGGATCCTGGATCCGGATGTGATCGAAATCGTCGAAACTCTGCCATTCGACACCCGAGCGTCCATCCGCGACCGTGAGCGTCTGGTTGACGGGATCGATCAAACGCATCTGGCCACCGTCCGGGCCGCGCTTGACGAGAAGCTCCAGCCCCTTCACATTCTCGTCGACCTGGATCTGGTCCCCCGCGATCGGCGTCGTCAGCGGAATGTCCAGCTGCTCGAAAAGCTGCACGAAGGCAGCATAGAGATCCTCGGCCTTCTCGGCGCGAAAGGCCCGACCGTTGGTCGAATCGGCAAGCCGGCCGAGGAAGTCGAGATCCGCCTCCGAGGAGAAGGCTAGACCGAAGATGCGGATCCCCGCGGACCGATAGAGTGGAAGAAGCTCGTCGAAGATGGCTCGGCGCGCGGCCTGGGTCGCCGCCTCGGCGCCCAGATTGAGCTGCCCATCGGTGAAGAGAACGAGGAACCGCTCCGCTCCGAACTTCACGTCCTGGTGCGCGAAGGTCTCGTAGCCGAGACGCAAGGCGGCACCGAAATTGGTACGCTTGCCATCCATCACCACCTCGCGCAGAAAGGCGTCGATATCCGTGCGGGCATCGGCTTCCGCCATGTCCCTGCCGGCGACACCCAATTCGGCCGTCTCGGCAAAGGTGATGATACCCAACTCGTCATCGGGCTTGAGCAGGGCGCTGAAAACCTCGACCCCCTTGAGGCTGTCCCGGTCCGGATCGTTGCTGGCCATGCTGAGCGAGCGGTCCAGCGCCAGCATCACGTCGACAGAGGCGACCGCGGCCGGCGTTCCGAGGGCCAGGAACAGGATCGGTAAGAGGCGCATCGCCGGCCCACCCATCATGAGAACAGCCTCCCGTTGATGTGATTCGAGACTCGCGGCGCGGATGAGTCAGACGGTGTCCCTCAGAACGTACACGCAAGGAACGCCTGGTGCAGTATAAACATGAATTCGACCGCCCTCCCGCCCGACGGAGAAATCCATCGGCCCCGGACCCAAACGCCGGGGCTCGACCCCTGGATGTATCTGGCGATCGTCGCGGGCCGATGAAAGGTCTCAGGGATCCATCGCTTCCATCGTCTCGCGCAGGAAACGGAACAGCTTGCGCGGGGCATCCGGCTTTCCACGCTCGGTATCGCGCTGGGCAGCGCGCACCAGAGAGCGCAGCTGCTGCCGATCGACCGTCGGACACTCCTCGACGAAGGCGTTCACCGCGCCGTCGCCCTCGGCGATCATGCGCTCGCGCCAGCGCTCCAGCGCATGGTGGCGCGCGTTGGCCTCGCGCTCGCGCTGCTCGGCGCCGTCCATGAGCGCGTGCACCGCGTCCATGTCCTCGCGCGCCAGCAGATTGGCGATGCGTTTCCAATGCCGGCTGCGCGCGCGAAGGTCCTTGATGCGCGGGGTCTCGTCGAGCGCGGCCCAGGTGGCCTCGCTGAGATTCAGCCGCTCCAGTTCCGCGCGCGGCATGCCCGCCAGCCGCTCGGCCAGGACCTGCATCGCCAGCTTCTCGCGCTTGATCTGGCTCTTGCTCGGACCGAGCGGAATCACGTCCTCATCCTTATCCTCGTTCGGATCCAGGTACCGATCCTCGAGATCCTCGTCGTATTCACTCACCATGGTCACTCTTTGCGCACTCGGCGCTTTGCGGTTCGAAAACAGGTTCATGCCCATCAGGCCGGCTGCAGGTATTCCATGACCAGCTGAGCCGAGCGCACGCCCCGATATTGATTGACGTCGAGCCGATAGGCGAGCTGGATCCGCCCTCGGGCCTGCTCGAGCCGATCGCCGAAATGGAATCCGATGGCCTCGACCGGCACCCCGCCGGGTGGGACCAGACGCAGCTTCAGATGACGCTCGCCGACGATACGCGCATCCAGCACCTCGAAGGGACCGTCGAACTTGGGCTCGGGGAATCCCTTGCCCCAGGGGCCGGCGAGCCGCAGCATCTCGGCCGTTTCCAGGGTCAGCAAGCCTGGCGGCAGAATGCCGTCCGACTGGATCTCTGGCTGAGGAGGCACGTCGCCGAGCTGCTCGCGCACGGCCTCGACGAAGGCATCCCGGAAGACATCGAGGACATCGACTCGGATCGTCAGTCCAGCGGCCATGGCATGACCGCCGAAACGCTCGATCACCCCCGGATGTCGGCGGTCGACGGCATCGATGGCATCGCGCAGATGCAGTCCGTCGATCGAGCGGCCCGAGCCGCGCAGCACCCCGCCCCCGGCATCGGCGAAGGCGATGACCGGCCGGTGATAGCGCTCGCGGATACGCGCGGCGACGATCCCGGACACCCCCTGGTGCCAATCCTCGCCGAACAGACAGAGTGCCGGCGGCAGGGCTTCGCCGTCGAGACTCAGCCGGTCGAGCAGAGACTCGGCCTGATCCTTCATCTCGCCCTCGATCTCGCGGCGGCGCCGGTTGAGAGCGTCCAGGGTCTGGGCGATGGAGAAGGCATGGTCGGGATCGTCGCTCAGCAGACACTCGACACCGAGCGACATCTCCTCCAGACGCCCGGCGGCATTGAGACGGGGCGCGACGAAGAACCCGAGATCGGCCGTCGTGACCCGGCTCGGATCGCGCCCGGCCACCCGCAGCAGTGCGGACACCCCGGCCGTGCAGCGCCCGGCGCGAATGCGGCGCAGCCCCTGCTCGACCAGGATGCGGTTGTTGCGGTCCAGGGTCACCACATCGGCCACGGTCCCGAGCGCCACCAGATCGAGCAGATCGGCCAGATTCGGCTCGGGCCGTCCCGCCCCGAACCAGCCGCCGTCGCGCAGATGGCGGCGGGTCGCGGCGAGCAGATAGAAGACCACCCCGACCCCGGCCAGGTGCTTGCTCGGGAATCGGCAGCCGACCTGATTGGGATTGACGATGGCCTCGGCCTCGGGGAGCACCTCGCCCGGCAGATGATGATCGGTGACCAGGACCGGGATGCCGAGCTCGCGGGCGCGTCGGACACCGGAGACGCTGGAGATCCCGTTGTCGACCGTGACCATCAGGTCCGGACGGAGCCCGGCCGCCGCCTCGGCCACCGCCGGGCTGAGACCGTAGCCGTTCGCGAAGCGGCTCGGCACCAGATAGGAGACGCGGGCCGCGCCCAGCGCCCTGAGTCCGCGCACCGCCAGGGCGCTGCCGGTGGCGCCATCGGCGTCGTAGTCGCCGACGATCATGAGATGGCCGCCGCCGCGGATCCGCTCGGCGAGTACCTCGACCGCCCGCTCCAGTCCGAGCAGGTGGTCGACGGGCTCGAGATCGCCCAGACCGAGTCGACCCTCGCCATCGAGATCGGTCAGGCCGCGATTGGCGTAAAGGGCGGTCAGCAGTGCCTCCGGGGTACGAATCTGTGCGAAACCGTCCTCGTCGGAGAGGCGTCGAATTCGGATGGGAATCACGTCGAAATGCTGTCTCGTATTGATCGGGATCGCCGGTTGATCGATGAGGCTCGGCCGGCCGGATCGAGACCCGACGAGCCATTCGGCTCAGTGTATTGCCTGGGACAGGTGGAGGCCAAACCCGACCCACACCCGAATGCCCATCCTCACCGACATCTTGACAAGCCTGGACTTCCGAGACATCGTTAGCACTCTCTCTGAGAGAGTGCTAACAACACAAGATCCACCCAACTTCACTGAGATTCCCCGAGGGAGATCGTCATCCATGAACCTACGTCCTTTGCATGACCGCGTCGTCGTTCGCCGCAGCGAGGAAGAGCGCACCAGTGCCGGCGGCATCGTCATCCCGGATTCGGCCACCGAGAAGCCGATCCAGGGCGAGGTGGTCGCCGTCGGCAACGGCAAGATCCTGACCAGCGGCGACGTGCGTCCGCTCGAGGTCAAGGTCGGCGACAAGGTGCTCTTCGGCAAGTATTCCGGGACCGAGGTCAAGGTCGCGGACGAGAAGCTGCTGGTGATGCGCGAAGACGACATCATGGGCGTGATCGAGTAACGGCCGCCGCCGACTCTCCGCCGATCCATCGCCAAAAACATTCAATCCAGCCCTTATTCGAGGCTCAGCCCACATGGCCGCTAAACTCATCCATTTCAACGAGAAATCACGCGCCCAGATGCTGCGCGGCGTCGACGTCCTGGCCAACGCCGTCAAGGTCACCCTGGGTCCCAAGGGCCGCAACGTGGTGATCGAGAAGTCCTGGGGCGCACCCACGGTCACCAAGGACGGCGTCTCGGTCGCCAAGGCGATCGAGCTCAAGGACAAATTCGAGAACATGGGTGCCCAGATGGTCAAGGAGGTCGCCTCCAAGACCTCCGACATCGCCGGCGACGGCACCACCACCGCGACCGTGCTGGCCCAGGCCATGGTCCGCGAGGGACTCAAGTCGGTCACCGCCGGCATGAACCCCATGGACATCAAGCGCGGCATGGACCTGGCCGTCGAGGCCGCCATCGCCGAACTCAAGTCGCTCTCGCGCCCCTGCTCCACCAACAAGGAGATCGCCCAGGTCGGCACCATCTCGGCCAACGCCGACGACTCGATCGGCAGCATCATCGCCGAGGCCATGGAGAAGGTCGGCAAGGAAGGCGTCATCACCGTCGAGGAAGGCAAGTCGCTCGCCAACGAGCTCGATCTGGTCGAGGGCATGCAGTTCGACCGCGGCTATCTGTCGCCCTATTTCATCAACAATCAGCAGAGCCAGAAGGCCGAGCTGGACGATCCCTACATCCTGCTGCACGACAAGAAGATCTCCAACATCCGCGATCTGCTGCCCGTGCTCGAAGGGGTCGCCAAGGCCGGCAGGCCGCTGCTGATCGTCGCCGAGGACATCGAGGGCGAGGCCCTGGCGACCCTGGTGGTCAACAATCTACGCGGCATCCTCAAGGTGTGCGCGGTCAAGGCGCCGGGCTTCGGCGACCGCCGCAAGGCCATGCTGGAGGACATCGCCGTCCTTACCGGCGGTACCGTCATCTCCGAGGAGGTGGGCCTGTCGCTCGAGAAGGCGACCCTGAACGACCTGGGTCAGGCCAAGACGGTCCAGGTCGGCAAGGACGACACCACCCTCATCGACGGCGCCGGCTCGCACGAGCAGATCAAGTCGCGCTGCGAGCTGATCCGCGGCCAGATCGAGGACACCAGCTCCGACTACGACCGCGAGAAGCTCCAGGAGCGTCTGGCCAAGCTGGCCGGCGGCGTGGCCGTGATCAAGGTCGGCGCCGCCACCGAGATCGAGATGAAGGAGAAGAAGGCGCGCGTCGAGGACGCCCT